>NZ_JALBGV010000009.1 GCF_023006505.1 Neorhizobium sp. SHOUNA12A | reverse complement strand
CACTACGACGATCATGCGCAACTGAAAAAGCATCTGGCCGACTTCATCGACGCGTACAATTTCGGGCGCAGGCTCAAGACGCTAAAGGGCCTCACGCCCTACGAGTTCATATGCAAACGGTGGACTTTGGAGCCGGATCGATTCATCATCGATCCAATCCATCAAATGCCGGGACTAAACAGCTAGCCTCCAGCTTCGGCATGCGCGAAAACAGCCAGAGCGAGGCAACCGACGGCGTCACCGAAAGCCGCACGACCGCCTTGTTGCGGCGGGGCAGCCACCGCTCGTCCGTATCCCCGAGCAGAGCCAACGCTTCCTCCGCGCGAGCGAAAAACCGCATGCCTTCCGGTGTCAGCGTCACACCCCGAGCCTCGCGAGAGAAAAGCCGTACGCCCATCCAGCGCTCCAGGCGGGATATCTGTCGGGAGACGGCACCGTGGGTGACCCCGCCCTCTTCCGCCGCTGCGGAAAACGATCCGAGACGCGCGGCGCGAGCGAAGGTCTCGAGCGTATCAAGTGGTGGCAAAGTCTGCGAGCTGTGAACCATACGCACATATGATCATCGATTGCGTTGCTTTTCAAGCATGGATGAGAGGCGCTAAATCCTAACTTCAAGTTTTGCCTGACTTCAAGTTTTGAGGGACAAAGAGATGAGCACGGTCGCCATGAGCACGGGAACGGACGAGAGACAAGGATTTGATGTGATCGCGTTCCTGGCGATCCTGGTGACCATCGTTTTCTGGGCCTCGTCATTCGTCGTCATCCGCATCTGCCTCGGGCCGCTGACGCCGATTGAGCTTGCCGCGGCACGGTATGTTCCGGCCGCCTTGATCGCGGTCTTCTATCTTGCAGTTGCCCGGCCGGCTCTTCCGGCCAAGGGCGATATCCTCCGCCTCATCGTCGCGGCAGTGCTCTTCATCGCCGCCTACGCCGTTCTCCTCAACATGGGTGAGCGAACCGTGGCGGCTGGCCCCGCAAGCTTCATCATCAACACCATGCCGGTCTTCACCGCCCTTATCGCCATTTTCGCGCTTGGCGAGCGGTTTGGCCGCTGGGGCTGGGTCGGAACGGCAATCTCCTTTGCCGGCGTGGCACTGATCGCTGCTTCCGGCGACGACGGGTTCGATCTCGATCCGAATGCGATCCTCATTCTCGGCGCCGCCCTTTGCTCGGCGATTGCCAGCGTGCTGCAGAAGCCGATCCTCGGCCGCATGCCCGCCTTGGCGGTCACCGCCTGGCTGATGCTGATCGGCTCCATTCCGCTGCTGCCGGCCGTCCCGTCCACCCTCCAGGCGCTTGCCGCCGCCCCGGTAGAGGTGAACTGGGGCATCGTCTATCTGGTGCTCTTCCCGACTGCGATCGGTTATGTCACCTGGGCGATTGCCTTGAAGCGCCTGTCCGCCGCCCGGGCCTCCAATTTCCTTTACGGCGTTCCTCCGACCGCAACCCTGATCGGTTTCCTCTGGCTCGGCGAGGTGCCGACCCTGATCGGCGCGATCGGCGGCGTCATGGCGATCGTTGGCGTCCTCGTCGTCAACGTCATGCGCAAGAGATAGCTTCCGCAGAATTCATCGGAAAAACAGCACCTTACGGCCAATTGCTGAATCAATCCTGCAGCAGACTATTTGCCGTTGCCGTTCACCAGCTGCAGGATGAGTTGGTGGACGTTGCCACCCTCGCTCATCTCCATCCGATCGTAGTCATTGCTGCGCTTCTGCTGCGCCTTCGAGATCTCGCCGAGCTTGGCGGTCAGTTCTGTCCTGATTTTCGCGCATTGCGGATCGTTGGCGACACTGAGACCCACGCTCACCCGCTCGATCTCCTTCGCCATGTCGGTGATGATAACGCCGTGAACCAGTTCGTGCTTGTAGACGCCGGCGATGAAGACATCCCATTTCGTCTTCAGATCGGGAGCAAGCGCCGACGCGGGCTTCGGCAGCGTATAGGTGATGATCAGCTTCGGCCGCGCCGAAACCAGCGTGCAGGCGCCGTCCGGCTGCGGTCGGTAATCGCGGGTCCAGGTGAGCTTGAAATTGGTGTGCGCGATGGCGCGAACCTCCTTGCCGATCTTGGGACCGCGCTGTCCGATGGAAGCGTATAGATCGACGCCGGAATCTCCGGTGATGGGATAGGCCTGGATCTGCTCGACCGGCTGCCACTGGCTCTGCGCGGACGCCTCCGGGGGCACCATCCCAAGGCAGAGGGCCGCGAGAATTCCTGCACCTATCTTCACTCTTTTCCTCCCAATCGCGTTGCTGCGGTGAACCTAGAGATGCCACAGCGCCGTTTCAATTCGTCAAACATGCTTTCCGTGAACGCTGTCCATCACGACTTTTGTTCCAGGCCCTTGCCATATTTCCTTCAAAATGGATGATGACAGTTATGTGACATAGCATTCTGATTTGGCATGGAGAGTTCCAATGGGAGAAAAGCGGAAGGTCTATGAGGCATTGATCGACGGCGCGATGGATGGCCTCACTGACGAGGCACTGTTCAAATTCGTCAACAAACGCTGCCCGAAGACATCGAGCAAGAAGATCGTCCGCGCAGCGCTGCTTGGTCTCACCGATCCCCACCTGCGTGACCGGAACATCCTCGATACGATCTATGCGCTGGCCATCAAGCATCGCATGGACGAGTTTCGCGATGGCGAGGATGGCGATGACGACAGGGATGCATGGCCGGCACCTTTCGCCCGGTCGTTGGACAAGGAAACGGCTCGCTCGGATTTGGCCTAGGCGTTTTCCCGCACTGTCATCCGCCCTACACAGAATCTGCCTAGACTGCCCTCATCGAGGGTGAGTTCATGCACGGCCGCGCCAATCTCACAGCCATGAGGCTCATGGATGCCTGCGAGCATCTGCTTTGCGAGGCCGAGGCTCTGGAGGATCTGACCGCCCGGCGGATCGCCATCGAGGCACATGCGACCCCTTCCGCCATCAGCTACCATTTCGGCTCGCAGGAAGAACTGGTCGCAGCGGTCGCAGAGCGTGTCTATCGGCGGCTCAATGCAGAACGGTTGAGCCTGCTCCGCAAAGCCGTCGACCGACGGGCGCCCGATCCCCCCGATCTGGATGAAGTCATCGCCGCTTTGGTCGGCCCGTCGATCCGCTGGAGCCTCGACCCCACCTCCAGCTATCCGGTCCTGTCGCATTTCACTTCGATGGCGAAGACCCATCGGGAGCGCGCGCCGCACTACCGCCGCATCATCGATAACGTCGAACATCATCGGGCTTTCGTCCCGCATCTGAAGCGGATAGCGCCTTGGCTCGACGACGTCGATATCGGCTGGCGACTCAATTGTGCGCTCGGCATCCGCTCGCAGGTCACCCGCTCTCGGTCACGTACGGAAGTGCTGACCAATTACGGCATCGACCTCGATGATCCGGACATCGTCATCGCCCGCATGGTCGAGGTGATCGCGCCGATGTTCCGCCGCTAACCGGGTTTCGAACGGCATTCGAAATCCGTCACTACCCCGAAACAAACCCCTTCTAACGGTCCTCCTGACGAAACCGTCATCCATGGAGGCATCCGGTGCGACGCGAAACGACATTCATCCATCTGACCGACCTGCATATCGGCACCGCCGACGACAGCCATCTGCACAGCGACACGACCGAGACGCTGCATCAGGTGCTCGATCTGGTCGCGACCGTGACGCCGAAGCCGCAATTCGTGATCGCCAGCGGCGACCTCACCAACCGCGGCGATGCGGACAGTTTTCGCCGGCTGAAGGAGATTATTGACGCCAAGATCGACGTGCCGGTCATCTATGCGCTCGGCAATCACGACACCCGTCCCGGCTTCTACGAGGGCATGGGCATCGAGGCCGACGATCCGGATGCGCCCTACGACCACGATACGATCATCGACGGCATCCACATCATCACCATCGACTCGACGACGCCGGGCCTGATCGGCGGCACGATCGATCCGGAACAGTTCGACTGGCTCGCCTCGACGCTCGACAGCCATTCAGACCTGCCGAAGCTGATCGTCGTCCACCACCCGCCGGCGCTCGGCGAGGAAGCCGACGCCGCCCATTGGCGGACGATCCACTTCCCGCAATCGGAACGTTTCCGCGAACTGTTGAAAGGCCGCAACATCATCGGCATTCTCAGCGGCCATATCCATCACGACCGCGTCTCGGTCTGGCATGGCATCCCGGTGGTGGTCGGCACCGGCCAGCACGCCGCCACCGACATCCTGCGCACGGACATCCTGCGCATGGTGCGCGGCGCCTCCTTCGGCATCGGCACCATCCGCCCGTCCGGCCTCACCATGGCCTTCGTGCCGTTGCCGTCCGACCGCGCCGAACTCAACACCTATCCGCTGGAACTTCTGATGGCTCGGGCAATGCCCGTCGCCGCTGAATAACCCTTACCCGGAGACACGCAAAATGCTGCGCAGAACCACGTTCAAGCTGATGGCGACGCTTACCGCCGCCTCCATTCTGCCGGTCGGTGCGTTTGCCGAAATGCCGGCAAACGTCGACAAGCCGGTCACGATCAGCTTCTACAACTACAACCTCGCCTCCGCCGGCATCGGCTCAGAGGCCACCAAGGAACTGATTGCCGGCTTCGAGAAGAAATTCCCGAATGTGAAGGTCGAGACGGTGGCCGTACCGTCGAACGAGATCATCAACCGCGTCCAGGCCGATATCGTCGCCGGCAAACAGCCGGACGTCGCCCAGCTCACCTTCCGCGACCTGATCTTCATCGCATCCGACCTCGGCGGCAATGCGCTCGAGGACATGGTGAGCCCGGCGGAACTGAAAGACCATCTCGCCGGCATGATCCCCAAGGGTCTCGAACTCGGCAAGGTCGACGGCAAGACCTACGGTCTCGCCTACACCTTCTCGACGCCTGTCCTCTATTACAACGGCGACCTCTTCAAGCAGGCCGGCCTCGACCCGAACAACCCGCCGAAGACCTGGGCGGACGTCAACATCGCCGGCAAGGCGATCAAGGAAAAGACCGGCAAGAACGGCTTCTTCCCAGGCGCCTACGGCCCCAGCGACGGCACCTTCGTCTACCAGGCGATCGTCATGTCGAACGGCGGCAGGGTGCGCGACGGCAACAAGCTGACATTCGCCGACAAGAATGCCGCCGAAGCGGTCAAGATGCTGCGCGACATGGTCGATAGCGGCGCCCATGCCAGGATCGATCCGGCCAGCGGCTCCGACACGTTTGCGGCCGGCAATCTCGGCATGTTCGTCTATACGACTGCGGTGCTTGGCTCCTACAAGAAGGCCGCCCAGGGCAAGTTCGACCTACGTATCGCCTCTATGCCGTCCTTCGGCGAAAAGCCGACCGCTCCGACCAATTCCGGCAGCGCCCTGTTCGTCTTCAGCAAGGATCCGGCCAAGCAGCGTGCGGCCTATGAGCTTCTCAAATACCTGACGAGCAAGGAAGCCTACACGATCATCACCAGCAAGATCGGCTACCTGCCGCTGCGTCTCGATATAGTCGACGATCCGAACTACCTCGGCCCGTGGGTCAAGGAAAACCCGATGTTCCGCGCCAACCTGGAACAACTGAACCGCCTCACCGCCAACGTCGCCTTCCCCGGCCCGAACTACCGCCAAGTCGAGAAGATGATGATGGACTCGGTGCGCGAAGCCGTCTTCGGCAAGGGCGATCCGATCGCCACGCTGAAAGCCGCCCAGGATCAGGGCCAGGACCTGATGCCGTAACCGTTACGAGGAGATGCCGGGCGGGTCTCGCTTTCCGTCCGGCATCGTTGTCCCCTAGGGATCCTTTCGGGGAAAATTCCATGACCGATATCCAGGCCGATCTCGCAAGACCGCTCACCCTTGCCCGAGCGCCCGCAACGGCGCGCCAGCGCGGCACATTCACAGTACAGCCCTGGCTCTATCTCGCGCCAGCGCTCTGCCTCCTGATGATGTGGACTTATGTGCCGCTGGTCGAGGCATTCCAGCTCTCCTTCTACCAATGGAACATGCTGCCGACCGCGCCGCAGCGCTATGTCGGCCTCACCAACTACCAGCGACTGTTCGCCCTGCCGGAGATGCGCGCCGCCCTCTGGAACACGCTTTTCTACATTGTCGGCCTCTTCCCGATGTCGGTGATCATTCCGCTCTTCGTGGCGATCTGGACCCAGGACCTCGAAGGCCGCGCCCGGACGATCTACCGCGGGCTAATCTTCGTGCCGATGATCGTCGCACCCGTGGTCGCGGCCATCCTCTGGCGCTGGCTGCTCAACGAGGACCAGGGGCTGATCACGCTCGGGCTGGAGACGGTCGGTCTCGGCCGCATCGGCTTTCTGACCGATCCGAAATACGCGCTTGCGACGCTGACCTGGATCACCGGCTGGAAGCTGATCGGCTTTTCCACCCTGCTGTTTTCTGCCGCCAATGCCGGCATCAATTCCTCCTATATCGAGGCGGCGCGCATCGACGGCGCCAGCCGCTGGGGGATCATCCGCGATATAAGACTGCCGCTGCTGTCGCCGACCATCCTGCTTCTATCGATGATGACGATCCTGTTCGGGGCGCAGTGGAGCTTTGCCTATATCAACGTTCTGACAAACGGCGGCCCGCTGAAATCGACCACCAACATCTTCTACCTGCTCTGGGAATACGGTTTCCAGACCATGTCGGCCGGCTGGAGCTCGGCGGCCGGCATGATCGCCTTTGCCGGTTTTGCGGTCATTGCGGCAGGCTGCATGTGGCTCACGAAAAGGTTCGCGGTCTATGACAATTGACGCTTCCCCCGACAGCGCCTCGCTCGCCACCGCCGCGCCGAAGGCTGGCAGCGCCCGCCGGTTCGCGGTGCATGCGGTCATGGTCGTCCTGTCCTTCCTGTCGATCTTTCCGATCTACTGGATGATCGTCACCTCGCTTCGGCCCGAAAATGAAATCTTCTCCACCTCGCTCTGGCCGTCCAACCCGTCGATCGAAAACTATGTCTTCGTGCTGACCCGCATTCCGATGATCGGCATGCTGGTCAACACCACGATCGTATCCGCAGCGACGGCCCTTCTGCAGGTGGTCACCGGCCTGTTTGCGGCCTATGCGCTGGTGCGCTGGCGCATGCGCCTTTCCGGCGTCATCCACGGTCTCATCGCGCTCTCCTGGCTGGTGCCCTTCCAGGTCACGATGATCCCCAACTACGTTCTGGCCTCGCGGCTCGGCCTCCTGGATACGCTGACCGGCCTCATCGTGCCGAACGCGGCGCATGCCTTTGCGATCCTGCTGCTCTACAACGCGATGCGCTCCTTCCCGACCGAGATCCTCGAAGCGGCGTGCATCGACGGCGCAAGAAGCTGGAAGATCCTCTGGCAGATCGTCGTACCGAACATGGGCGCGCCGATCGCCTCCCTGTCGATCATCGCCTTCATCTCCGCCTGGAACGAGTATTTCTGGCCCCTGCTCCTCTCGCGCAAGCCGGAGAACTCGGTCGTCCAGATCGGTCTGCAGATGTTCATGACCCAGGAGGGCAATCTCTGGGGGCCGCTGATGGCGGCCGCCGCGCTCGCCAGCCTGCCGATCCTGATCATCTACCTGGTCCTGCAACGCCACGTCATCGAATCCTTCATGAAATCCGGAATCCGCTGATATGCTGAGTTACGAACGCCTGATCGCGCTGGAAGGCGCCCACAATGTCCGCGACCTCGGCGGTTACCAGACCTCGAACGGCGGCTTGACCCGCTGGCGCTCGATCCTGCGCGGCGACGCATTGCACCGGTTGAGCGAGGCCGATATCGACACCTTGCTGGACAACGGACTGACCACCGTCATCGATCTGCGCAATGCCCACGAGATCGCCGCCGAAGCCAATCCCTTCACCGGCCATGCCAAGGTGCGCTACCACAACACGCCGGTATTTTCGGCGCTTGCACCGGTCGAGATGATGGCGAATGCCGTATTGAGCTTCGACATGGGCGATCGCTATTGCCAGGCGATCGACGACTGCCAGCCGGCGATTGCCGAAGTCCTGAACACCATCGCCGAGGCGCCTGAAGGAGCCGTGCTCTTCCATTGCAGCGCCGGCAAGGACCGCACCGGGGTGATCTCGGCATTGCTGCTCGCCAACGCCGATGTCGATGAGACGACCATTATCGAGGATTACGCCCTGACGGCGACCATCTCCGGGCCGCTGATCGCGCGCCTCAGGGACCGAGCCCTCGGCCGCGGCACGGCGCCCGAACTGGTGGACATCGTTCTTGCCTCTGAGCCGCGCAGCATGCGGCAAGCGCTGGACCATATCCGTTATCGCCATGGCGGCGTCGAGGCCTATCTCTCTTCGCTCGGCCTCGATGAAACCGAGCGGGAAAAGCTTCGCAACCGCCTGGCCTAGGACCTCGAGGCCGAGAATCTAAGAAGAAACGCAGTGCTCAGCTCTGCGGCCGTGCAGCAGGAACGAGCACTCGGTCAACGATCCGCGAGTCGAGGTCGTAGACCGAGATCGGCGTATCCTTGCCGATCCGGGTGCCGTCGAGAAGGCGGATCAAATCATCCGCGCCGCCGACGGGCTGGCCGTCGATCGCCAGGATGAAATCGCCCTCCTTCAGGCCCGCCAGATCGGCTGGGCTGCCGGGATCGATGCGGCGAATGCGCACCGTCGTCTCCTGCAACATGCCGGCCTTCACCGCGACGCGGCGCGGTAGAGCGGTCGTATCGACGACGATGCCGATGAAGGCGCGCCGCACGTGGCCGAAGCGCAGGATCTCCGAGACGACGAAATTGGCCGTGTTGGAGGCAACCGCAAAGGCAATGCCCTGCGCGCCGCGGATGACCGCCGTATTGACGCCGACCACCTCGCCCGAGGCCGACACCAGCGGCCCGCCGGAATTGCCCGGATTGAGTGCCGCATCGGTCTGTACGACGTCGTCGATCAGCCGGCCGGTGGACGACCGCATCGATCGGCCGAGCGCAGATACGACGCCCGATGTCACCGACCAGTCGAAACCGAGCGGATTGCCGATCGCGATCGCGATATTGCCGCGCCGCAATTTCTGGGAATCGCCAAGCCGTGCCCAGGCCTGCACGTCCATGTCGGCACGCACCAGCGCGATATCGGTATCGGCATCGCGGCCGAGAACAGCGCCCTGCCCGACTGCCCCGTTGGCGCTGCGGATACGGACGGTCTTGGCGTCGGAAACGACGTGGTGGTTGGTGATGATCAGGCCGTCGGGCGAAATCGCAAAGCCCGACCCGTGGCCTCCTTGGCCGGCAACGCCGCCCAGCCGCTCGATGCGGCTGACGGCAGGACCGACGCGGTCGACCGCGCCGGCAACCGTCTCCGAATAGGCGTCGAGAAGCACGCTATCTTCGGGGACGGGAGGATTGATATCAATAAATCCCATCACAAGAACTCCGGAAAACACCTTCTCGGAAAAGGGAAGGTTGTAGAAGAAGCTGATGTGGTGGGCCTAAAAGGCAGAAACAAGAACCCGTCGTGCGAGCTCAATCCTCGGCGAAGATCGGGTCCTGGGTGAACATGCCGCCCTGGTAAACCGCAAGCGCCGAGGTCGGTGCCGGGCGCGGAACGCTGGCTTCCAGTTCGGCGCGATAGCGTTCTGCATTGTCCTTCGGCTTCCAGCCGAGATAGGACGCATGCGAATTGTCCCACCACTTGCTGTCATTGTCGGAAATGCCCCAGATGATCGGGCAGCCGAGCATCGGGGTCCGGAAGACGCAGCCGATCAGCGACACGAAGTCGTCATGTGACATCCAGCCGGACAGCATCCGGTGGTTGATCGGTTTTTCGAAGCAGCTGCCGATCCTGACCAGCGCCGTCTCCTGGCCGAATTTCTCGAAATACATGCGCGCCAGAGCCTCGCCGAAACATTTCGAAACGCCGTAGAGCCCGTCCGGCTTCATCGGAGCCTTGACGTCGATATGCTCGTCCTGCCGGTAAAACCCGACGACATGGTTGGAACTGGCGAACAGGATGCGCGGCTGCCCATGCGCCCGGGCAGCTTCGTAGAGATTGTAGAGGCCGAGCAGGTTGGCATTGAGGATCTTCGAAAACTTGTCCTCCACCGAAACCCCGCCGAGATGCAGGATACCGTCGCAGCCCTCGACCAGCCTCATGACCGCATCTGCATCCGCGAGATCGCAGACGACCAGCTCCTCATTTGGGCCGGCAGTGCCGAGATCGACGATATCGGACAGGCGAAGCGTTTCGGCGAACCCGGCAAGACGGCTACGCATGGCGCGTCCGAGGCCGCCGGCGGCACCGGTGATCAAAAGTCTTTTCAAGAAATCATCCTCCGAAAGCGGCCCGTCGGCCGCGGCAATCCAGTTCATTGGCCAACTTGTTCGTGACAAGCTTCAATACTTATCATACATGTTGAGAAAGCTCGGTCAACAAGTCGGAGCCGGCTTGGCGCGGTCGCCTAAGCTTGACACGTGGGTTGACGCGATATTGTGATGCGCCGCCGAGCAGGGAGGAATGAAATGAGCGTAGAAACCAGACTCGATACCGGCAGGGGATCGAGGACGCTAGTTTCTCGCCTCGGAGAAACGTTGCGCCAGGCGATTGCAGCGGGTCAGTTTCCGCCGGGCTCGCGCCTGCCGAGCGAAGCACAGCTGACCGAGGCGCACGGCGTCAGCCGCACCGTCGTCCGCGAGGCCATCGCATCGCTGCGCGCCGACCGGTTGGTCGAAGCCCGCCAGGGCGCCGGCGTCTTCGTGCTGGAGCCTTCGCGCAACGTGCAGCCGGTCATGCTCTCCCTCTCGAATATCGATCTTGCCCGCGTATCCTCAATGATCGAGCTCCTGGAGCTCAGAACCGCGGTGGAAGTCGAGGCTGCAGGGCTTGCGGCCCTTCGCCGCTCCCCTGCACAGGAAGAGGTCATTCTCGATCGCCATTATGCGGTCCGCGCCTGTCTCGAGGCCGCAAAACCGACCAGCGAGGCGGATTTCGCGCTGCATCTGGCGATCGCCGAAGCCACCAACAATCCCCGTTTCCGAGAATTCCTGACGATGATCGGCCGCAGCCTGATCCCGCGCGCAGCATTACGCCCGGACGATTCGGAGGCCGACCAGGCAGCCTATATCAAGCTGCTCGACGAGGAGCATAATGCCATTGTCGTGGCGATTTCCGACGGCGACGAAGACCGTGCCCGCGACGCCATGCGCCGGCATCTGCGGGGTGCGCAGCTGCGTTATCGCACCCTCCTCCGGGAGCTTCGGGAAGCTGTAAGATGACTTGTTGACACAAGTCAGCGCAACCTGTACGACAATTTTTGTCTGGAGGAGACGCTTACAAAGGAAATCCGCATGATGACGCCTGAAGAAATCAAGGTCGCACTTGGTGCCGGCCTGCTGTCCTTTCCCGTCACCCATTTCGACAAGGAAGGCCAGTTCCAGCCGGAAAGCTATCGCCGCCATGTCGAATGGCTGTCGGGCTATGATGCACCGGTCCTGTTTGCCGCCGGCGGCACGGGCGAATTCTTCTCGCTGTCTCCCAATGAGGTCCCTACAATCGTTTCCGCCGCCAAGGAGGCCGCCGGCAAGACCGCAATCGTCTCCGGCTGCGGTTTCGGCACGCATGTGGGCGTCGAGATGGCCCGCGCGGTCGAAAAGGCCGGCGCCGACGGCATCCTGCTGCTGCCGCATTACATGATCGATGCACCGCAGGAAGGCCTCTACCAGCATGTGAAGCGCATCTGCCAGTCGGTTGGCATCGGCGTCATGGTTTACAATCGCGACAACTCGATCCTGTCGGTGGACACGCTGAAGCGCCTCTGCGACGAATGCCCGAACCTGATCGGCTTCAAGGACGGCAGCGGCGATATCGGACTTGTCCGGCAGATCACCGCCACCATGGGCGACCGGTTGATGTATCTCGGCGGCATGCCGACTGCCGAGCTCTTCGCCGAAGCCTATCTCGGCGCCGGCTTCACCACCTATTCCTCGGCTGTCTTCAATTTCGTGCCGGGCCTTGCCGTCGAGTTCTATAAGGCGCTGCGCGCCGGCAACCGCACCCGCTGCGAGGAAATCCTCAAGGACTTCTTCTACCCCTTCATGGCGATCCGCAACCGCCGCAAGGGTTATGCCGTCTCGGCCATCAAGGCCGGCGTGCGCCTGCAGGGTTTTGACGCCGGCAAGGTGCGTCCGCCGCTCGATGACCTGACGGCGGAAGAAGAAGACATGCTTCTGAAGCTCATCGGCCCCTGGAAGCGCTAATCCATGAAGATCGCTTCGGTTCGCACCCACCTTCTCGAACACAGGCTCGACGTCGCCTTCGAAAGCGCCTCGATGCGCTTCGATCGCCGCGCCCATGTGCTCGTCGAGATCGAGTGCGATGACGGCACGATCGGCTGGGGCGAATGCCTAGGCCCGGCCCGGCCGAATGCGGCCGTGGTCGCGACCTATGCGAACTGGCTGATGGGCGAAAATCCGCTCGAAACCGAAAAGATCTGGGCGCGGCTCTATAATGCGCTGCGCGATCAGGGTCAGCGCGGCCTTGCCGTCACGGCACTGTCCGGCATCGACATCGCGCTCTGGGATATCAAGGGCAAACATTTCGGCGTGCCGGTCTCGATCCTGCTCGGTGGACGTTTCCGCGAGAGCGTCAGAGCCTATGCGACCGGCAGCTTCAAGCGCGACGGCGTCGACCGCGTGGAAGACAATGCCACCGACGTCGCCGGCTATTGGCAACAGGGTTTTCACGCCAGCAAGATCAAGATCGGCTTCGGCGTCGAGGAGGATCTGCGCGTCATCCGTGCCGTGCGCGACGCCGTCGGTCCTGACATGCGCCTGATGGTCGACGCCAACCACGGTTACGACGCCATCGAGGCGATCAAATTCGGCCAGGCGGCTGCTGAACTCAATATCGACTGGTTCGAGGAACCCGTGGTGCCGGAACAGCTTGCCGCCTACCGCGAAGTCCGCGCCCGCCAGCCGATCCCGGTTGCCGGCGGCGAGACCTGGCACAGCCGCTGGGGCATGCGCGAGCCCGTGGAAACCCGTGCCGTCGATATCCTGCAGCCGGACCTTGCCGGCGTTGGCGGCTTTACCGAAGCCAAGCGCGTCGCTGATCTGGCAGCCCTTCACGGCATCCGCGTCGTGCCGCATGTCTGGGGCACCGCTGTGCATATCGCCGCCGCATTGCAGTTCATGGCGGCGATGATCCCGAGCCCGGTTCGCGTTAATCCGATCGAACCGATCCTCGAATTCGACCGTACCCACAATCCGTTCCGTCAGGCGGTGATCAAAACCCCGATCGAACACGAGCGTGGCGTGGTTCAGATCCCGAACGGCCCCGGCCTTGGGATCGAGATCAACCGCGATGCGCTCAAAGAATTCCGCATGGGAGACATCTGATGCTCGTCCGCACCCTTTCCGGCACGCCGCCCAAGACCAAACTGCCCAAGGGCGCGATCGACACTCAGATGCATGCATATCTGCCGGGCTTTCCGTCACTGCCCGGCGGTCCGGGCCTTCCGGCGGGAGATTTGCCAACACCCGCCCAGTATCTCCAGTTCATGCGCTGGATCGGCATCGATCGGGTCATCGTCACCCAGGGCAATGCCCAGCAGCGCGACAATTCCAATCTCAACGCCTGCCTTGCGGAGTTCGGCTCGATCGCCCGCGGCGTCTGCGTCATCGATAGCACCACATCGGAAGCCGAACTCGATATCCTCGCAGCAGCCGGCAATGTCGGCGCCCGCATCATGGATCTGCCGGGCGGCGCGGTGAACCTGTCGGAACTCGAAGCCGTCGACGCCAAAGCGGCGTCCCGCAACTGGATGGTCGCCGTCCAGTTCGACGGCAGCAACATCCTCGACCACGAAGAGCACCTGAGGAACCTGAAGTCCCGCTGGGTCTTCGATCACCATGGCAAGTTCTTTTCAGGCGTGACACCGGACAGCCCGCAGATCGCAGCTGTCAAGCGGCTGATCGACGGTGGAAAATGCTGGTTCAAGTTTGCCGGCGTCTATGAATCTTCCAAGGCCGGCGGCCCGGACTATGCCGATGTCGCAGCCATCGCCCGCGAGATCGCCAGATATGCACCGGAACGCATCGTCTGGGGCACCAATTGGCCGCACAATCTCGCCCGCGAACAGGCAGATTATCCGGATGACCTGGCGCTGACCGACACCGTGCTCGGCTGGTTCCCGAACGATGCGGCACGCCAACTCGCGCTCGTGAAAAACCCTGAAGAGCTTTACGGCCTGTCGGCCCAATAAGCGGCAAGGCAAGCCCTAGGAGACTGATAATTAAACGACCGGGGCACGGAGGCCCCGGCGATCAACGGAGGAGGACAACATGAAACTCACGAAACTGCTCGGCCTCGCATTCGGTCTCGCGCTCAGCGCGACCGCCGCCAATGCGCAGGTTACCCTGCGTTCCGCCGATATCCATCCGGATGGCTATCCGACCGTCGATGCCGTCAAATATATGGGCGAACTAATCTCCCAGCGCACCAACGGCCGCATCAAGATACAGGTGATGAACAACTCGGTGCTGGGTGGTGAAAAGGACACGATCGAACAGACCCGTTTCGGCGTCATCGATTTGAACCGCGTCAACGCAGCGCCGTTCAACAACCTCGTGCCGCAAACCACCGTTCTCGGCCTGCCCTTCCTGTTCCGTTCGACCGAGCACATGCACAAGGTCGTCGACGGCCCGATCGGCGACGAAATCCTGAAAGCCTTCGAACCGCATGGCCTGATCGGTCTCGCTTACTACGATTCCGGCGCGCGCTCCTTCTACACGACCAAGAAGCCGATCACCAAGCTTGCCGACCTGAAGGGCATGAAGATCCGCGTCCAGCAGTCCGACCTCTGGATCGCCATGATGCAGGCCTTCGGCGCCAACCCGACCCCGATGCCGATGGGCGAAGTCTATTCCTCGCTCGAAACCGGTGTGGTCGACGGCGCAGAAAACAATTGGCCTTCCTATGAGTCCGCCCGCCACTACGAGATCGCCAAGAACTATACGCTGACCGAACATTCGCTGAACCCGGAGATTCTGGTCATGTCGAAGATCTCCTGGGACAAGCTGACGCCGGAAGACCAGAAGATCTTCCGCCAGGCAGCCAAGGACTCGGTCGTCAAGATGCGTGAGCTCTGGACTGCCCGCGAAAAGTCCTCGGAAGCCAAGGTTCGTGCTGCTGGCGCCAACATTATCAAGGTCAACAAAGACGAGTTCTCGGCAGCCATGAAGCCGGTCTATGACAAGTTCGTCACGGACGCGAAGCAAAAGGCTCTGCTGGAGCAGATCCAGGCCGTCAAGTAAGTTCGAAAAAGAAGCCGGCCCTCTGATCAGAGGGCCGGTTTTTCATTTCCGGCACCGGGGAACGTCGCCGGATCGTGGAGGACAGGTTCATGAGAAACTTCATGTTGGCCATCAAGCCAATTCTGGGCGGGCTCAGCCGCCTATCGCTTTATATTTCCGGCACCGGCATGATCGCCATGACCCTCATCGTCGGCTGGCAGGTCTTCGGCCGTTATATCCTGAACGACTCGCCGAGCTGGTCCGAGCCGCTGTCGCTCTACCTGATGTCGTGGTTCATCATGCTCGGAGCCGCCGTCGGTGTGCGTGAGAGCGTGCATCTCGGGCTCGATATCGTTCGTTACGTCATGCCACCGGCAATTCAGAAGGCCATGGACCTCCTGAGCCTCGGCCTGATCGTGCTGTTCGGGATAGGCATGGCCTATTATTCGACGCTGCTCGCCAAGGGCACGTGGTCGGCCACCATTCCCGTGCTCGGCTGGCCGGGCGGCACCGACTTCTTCCCGATGATCGTCGGAGGCGTCATGATCTCCCTTTTCGCTCTGGAGCGCTTCGTCGACGTCGCCATCGGCGAAGAAATTGCTGCTGACGTCCTCGTGCAGGAGGCTGCGTAATGGCCTACGCCATTCTTTTCGGTTCCTTTACCTTCCTCATGCTGATCGGCATGCCGATCGCCTTCTGCCTTGGAATCGCGTCCTTCGCCACGGTCCTCTACATGGGCCTGCCGCCGATCGTCGTCTTCCAGCAGCTGAATTCCGGCATGAACGTCTTCGCCATGATGGCGATCCCGTTCTTCATCTTCGCTGGCGACCTGATGGTGCGCGGCGGCATTGCGCACAGGCTGATCCGCTTCGCAGCCGGCCTTGTCGGCCATATGCGCGGCGGTCTCGGCCAGGTCAACGTCGTCGCATCGACGCTGTTCGGCGGCATTTCCGGTTCGGCCGTGGCGGATGCATCGGCCGTCGGCGGATTGATGATCCCGCAAATGGCTGCGCGCGGCTACGACCGGGATTATGCGGTGAACGTGACAGCCAACGCCGCGATCATCGCATTGATGATCCCGCCCTCGCACAACATGATCCTCTATTCGATCGCAGCCGGCGGCAACGTCTCCGTTGCCGACCTCTTCACCGCCGGCATCATTCCCGGCCTGCTGCTGGCCGGAGCGCTGATGATCACGGCCTGGTGGGTTGCCGTCAAACGCGGTTATCCGGCCGATCCGTTCCCGGGCTTTGCCCGCATCGGTTATTACTTTCTGGCTTCGCTGCCAGGCATCCTGCTGATCGCCATCATCTTCGGCGGCGTACGCTCCGGCGTGTTCACGGCAACCGAAAGCTCCTGCATTGCGGTCCTCTACGCGTTCCTTGTGGCCATGCTCGTTTATCGCGAGCTGAACTGGAACGGTTTTGTCGAGGCCGTCATGGGCGCCGTGCGCACCACCGCGATGGTATTGCTGGTCATCGGCACCGCGGCCGCGTTCGGCTGGCTGATGGCATTCCTGCAGGTCCAGACGCTGATCATCGCGGCGATCGGAGCGATCTCCGACAATCCGATTATCGTGCTCCTGATGATCAACGTCATCCTGCTGGTGCTTGGCACGTTCATGGACATGGCGCCGATGGTCATCATCTCGACCCCGATTCTGCTGCCGGTCGTCAAAGCCTTCGGCATCGATCCTGTCCATTTCGGCGTCATCATGATCCTCAATGCCGGCATCGGCCTCAACACGCCGCCGGTCGGAACCGTGCTCTTCGTCAGTTGCGCGGTCGGCGGCATCACGATACGTGAAGCGATGCGCACGATCTGGCCTTTCTTCGGAGCCAGCATCGCAGTATTGCTGCTCGTGACTTATATCCCTGCCTTGTCGCTCTGGCTCCCAAACGTTTTCAAATGAGCGACTGAACAAGCTTTATCTGACGGTCCCGCCGCTTGGCGGGACCTTTCACATGAGAGGAGAGGTCCATGACCATCTACCAGAACCTGATCGCCGGCGAATGGGTCGGCTCGGACGCTTCCAAGAACATCAACCCGTCCGATACCAACGATGTCGTGGGCATGTATGCCCAGGGCAATGCCGAAGACGCCAAGCAGGCGATAGCAGCCGCCAAGGCCGCTTTCCCGGCCTGGTCACGTTCCGGCATCCTGGAGCGTCACGCTATTCTTCGGAAAGCTTCCGACGAAATCCTCGCCCGCAAGGAAGAACTCGGCGCGCTTCTCGCCCGCGAGGAAGGCAAGATCCTTCCCGAAGCGATCGGCGAAGTTACCCGCGCCGCCCAGATCTTCGATTTCTTCGCTGGAGAAGCGCTGCGCCTGACCGGCGAACTGGTGCCGTCCGCACGTCCGAACATCGGTGTCGAGATCACCCGCGAACCACTCGGCGTCATCGGCATCATCACGCCCTGGAATTTCCCGATCGCCATTCCGGCATGGAAGATCGCGCCGGCGCTCTGCTACGGCAACACTGTCGTCTTCAAGCCTGCCGATCTCGTGCCTGGCTGCGGCTGGGCGATCGTCGACATCCTCCACCGCGCCGGCCTGCCGAAGGGCGTTCTGAACCTCGTCATGGGCCGCGGCTCGGTCGTCGGCCAGACCATGCTCGACAGCCCGGACCTCGCCGGCATCACGTTTACCGGCTCGACCGGCACCGGCAAGCGCGTTGCGCTGGCCTCGATCGAGCATAACCGCAAGTTCCAGCTCGAAATGGGCGGCAAGAACCCGATGGTCGTCCTCGATGACGCGGACATCAACGTCGCCGTCGAAGCCGCCGCCAATTCGGGCTTCTTCTCGACCGGCCAGCGTTGCACCGCTTCGTCGCGCCTGATCGTGACGGAAGGCATCCACGACAAGTTCGTCGCAGCACTCACCGAGAAGCTGAAGACGCTCAACGTCGACAACGCCATGAAGGCCGGCAGCCATATCGGCCCGGTCGTCGACGACAAGCAGTTGAAGCAGGATACGGACTATATCGATATCGGCAAATCGGAAGGCGCCAAGCTCGCTTTCGGGGGCGAAATCGTCAAGCGCGACACGCCCGGCTTTTACCTTCAGCCGACGCTGTTTACCGAAGCCACCAACCAGATGCGCATCTCCCGTGAAGAGATTTTCGGACCGGTCGTATCCGTCATCCGGGTGAAAAACTACGAGGAAGCGCTGGCAACCGCCAACGACACGCCGTTCGGCCTGTCGGCGGGCATCGCCACTACCAGCCTCAAGCACGCGACGCATTTCAAGCGCAACTCGGAAGCCGGCATGGTGATGGTCAACCTGCCGACGGCAGGCGTCGATTTCCACGTGCCGTTCGGCGGCCGCAAGGCATCGTCCTTCGGCCCGCGCGAACAGGGCAAGTATGCTGCCGAGTTCTTCACCGTGGTGAAGACCGCCTACACGCTGGCCTAAACAAAAAAGGCGCTGCCATTTCGAAATGGCAGCGCCTTCAATTCGTGAATTAAGACGGGTTATTCAGCAGCAACGCTGGCGCGCTTCGGCAGCTTCCAGTTCGGACGCGGGAAATGGCAGGTATAGCCATTCGGATAACGCTCCAGGTAATCCTGATGCTCCGGTTCCGCCTGCCAGAAATCACCAACCGGCTCCACTTCCGTCACCACCTTGCCCGGCCATAAGCCCGATGCGTTGACATCGGCGATGGTGTCTTCGGCGACGCGCTTCTGTTCATCGTTCTCGTAATAGATCGCCGAACGATAGCTCATGCCGATATCGTTGCCCTGGCGGTTCTTGGTCGACGGATCGTGGATCTGGAAGAAGAATTCCAGAATATCGCGATAGCTGGTCTTGGCCGGATCGAAGATTATCTCGATTGCTTCGGCATGGGTGCCATGATTGCGGTAGGTCGCATTCGGCACATCGCCGCCGCTATAACCGACGCGGGTCGATACCACACCGGGCAGACGCCGGATCAGGTCCTGCATGCCCCAGAAACAACCTCCGGCCAGAACGGCCCGTTCGGTAGACGTCGTCATGCTTTCCTCCTTCGGTTTTGGATTTGCACCTAAAATGGCGATCCGACGGAAGAAATTCAATCCATCGCCGCCACTCAGCCAGTTGCCGCCTCGACGATCGGACGCACCGCCTCCTCCAGGCTCTTGGGCGTCGTGCCGGTGACGATGACACCGAGCAGCGGCGCCGCGATGCCGGCCGCCTTCAGCCTTGCCATATCGGCGGCCACGAAACGCTTCTGGCTCGGCGCGATGACCGGAATGCCGGCCTTCGAGGTGATTTCCCTGTAGCGGCCGAGGTCGGTCTCGTCGAGCGGCCTGCCGTAATCGGCAAACGACGCAACAGACGCCTCCATCATCGCGCCGGGAATGGCGACGATGGTCTTCAAGTCCTCGTCAGTGCTATTCTCGCCGAGCGCCGGGATCGGGCGGAGCTTCGACTGCAGCAGATGCGGCTGAAGATGGTCGAAATAGACATTGAACCCTTCAAAACCAAGATCCGCCAAGGCATCGAGCTCGCCCGGCGTCGGCACCGTCTCCTGGCCGGCCATTACCAGCAGCGGCACCCCGAGCGGCGCCAGCGTCTCGAAAAACGGCCGCTCCTCGGCAAAACTGCCGAATGTCGTGCCGGTCGCGCGATGATAGGCGTTGAGATGCACCTTGATCGCAAATGCCCCCGCCCCGATCGCCGCCTTGGCAAGATCGAGGTCGTGGCGGGCGAGCGAGACGATGACCGGAAATTCGCCGCCGCGCAGCGCCTTGGTGAGCTTGGTTTCGGGGTAATTCGGCATCACGGGCCTCAGTTCAGACGCTGGCCGCCATCGGCGGCGAAGAGATGGATATTGCCGAGTTCCGGCCGCACCCGGATCGTTGCCCCCGGCGACAACGATACCCGCTCGCGAAACACGCCGGTCACCAGCGTCTCGCCAAGCTTCATCGTTACCTGCGTCTCGGAGCCCATCGGCTCGACCAGCACGATTTCCGCCGGCACGCCGTTCTCGTCCAGGGCGAAATGTTCGGGACGAATGCCGTAGACCGCCTTTCGGTCCTTGTGCTCGTGCGCTACCTCAGGCAGCGGCAGCATGATGCCGGGCGCCGAGAACCCTTCGGTCGTGATCGTGCCAGTGAGGAAATTCATCGACGGTGAGCCGATGAAGCCCGCAACGAACTGATTGGCCGGCCGGTCGTAAAGGTCGAGTGGTGCCCCGATCTGCTCGACCTTACCGCCGTTCAGTACGACGATCTTGTCGGCCATGGTCATCGCCTCGACCTGGTCGTGGGTGACGTAGATGGTGGTCGTCTTCAGTCTCTGGTGCAGGCTTTTGATCTCGCCGCGCATGACGACACGTAGTTTCGCGTCAAGATTGGAAAGCGGCTCATCGAACAGGAACACCTTGGGATCGCGCACGATCGCCCGGCCCATCGCAACACGCTGGCGTTGGCCGCCGGAAAGCTGGCGTGGGTAACGGTCGAGCAGCGGTGCGAGGCCAAGGATGTCGGCGGCCCATTTGACGCGTTCGGCGATCTCCGCCCTGCTGCCGCCGCGATGCTCCAGCGAGAAGCCCATATTGGTGGCAACGGTCATATGAGGATAGAGCGCATAGTTCTGGAAGACCATGGCGATGTCTCGGTCCTTGGGGTCGAGGTCGTTGACCACCCGCCCGCCGATATTCACCTCGCCGCCGGTAATTGTCTCCAGCCCGGCGACCATCCTGAGCAGCGTGGACTTGCCGCAGCCGGACGGGCCGACGAGCACCACGAACTCGCCATCGGTGATGCCGAGGTCGATGCCGTGGATGATGTCGACGGCGCCATAGCTCTTGCGGACATTGGAAAGGGTAACTTCAGCCATCAATCAGATTTCCGTTTCTTCAGCCCCAGTGTTTCAAAAGGTGAGTTTTTCAACCCTTGAGGCCGGTATGCGCGAGCCCTTCGACGAATTGCTTCTGCGCGATGATGAAGACGAGGAGAACGGGCAGCGCCGTCAGGGTCGCGGCCGCAAGCTGGATGTTCCACATCGGCCCGCCATAGGCGTCGGTATATTGTGTCAGCGCCTGCGGCAGCGTGAATTTGTCGGCGCTCGACAGGAACACGATCGGCTCCAGATAGAGGTTCCAGGAATGCAGGAAGGTGAAGATCGCCACAGAGGCGAGCGCCGGCCTTGCCAGCGGCAAGGCGATCTTTCGAAAGATCTTGAACCGCCCGAGACCATCGACCCGCGCCGCCTCTTCGAGCTCGGCAGGCAGCGCAATGAAGAACTGCCGCATCACGAATGTCGCGAACACGCTTGGCGCACCGAAGATCGGCACCAGGATCAGCGGCCAGTGGGTGTTGACCATGCCCGCCTTCAGGAACATCTGGAAAAGCGGCACGATCGTCACTTCCGACGGGATCAAGAGCCCCAGCAGCACGACCATGAAGATCGTATTGGCGAAGGGGAATTTGATCCGCGCAAAGGCGTATCCGGCCATGGAGGAGACGATCATGGTTCCGATCGTCACCAGCGCCGCGATGTAGGCCGAGTTCCAGTACTGCTTCACGAAGGGCTGCAGTTCGAAGACCTTGGCATAGGTCGTCCAGTCGTAGCTTTCCGGCATGAGCTGCGGCGGAAACGCAAAAATGTCGCTGATCGGTTTCACCGACGATGTCACCATCCACCACGTCGGGAAAACGAAGGGGATCAGGAGGACACAGAGCAGGCCGTAGAGAAACACTTGTCTGCGCGGGGAGAGTTCAGCTTTCATAAAAAACGATCCTCTTGCGCATCTGCCACTGGGTGAAGGTCAGCACGGCGACGATCACGAACAGCATGATCGACAGCGTCGAGCCGTAACCGAAGAAATGGAACTGGAAGGCCTGCTGGTAGAGGTAATAGACCAGCACCGTGGTCGTGAGGCCCGGCCCGCCTTGCGTCAGCACGGCGATCTGCGCGAACACCTGCAACGAGCCGACGATGGTGATGATCGAGGTCAAGAGGATGGTCGGGCTGATCAGCGGCAGGGTGATGCGACGGAACTGCTTGAAGCGCGGAGCGCCGTCGATGCGGGCCGCCTCGTAGAGTTCGTTCGGCACGCCCTGGAGGGCGGCGAGGAACAGGATCATGTTGAGGCCGACATTCTTGAACACCTGCACCACGATGACCGAGATCATCGCCGTCACCGGTTCGCGCAGCCAGTTCGGCCCGTCGATGCCGAAGACGAGCAGCACGCCGTTGATGCCGCCGTTCTTCTGCAACAGGAACCCCCAAACGATCGTCCAGGCGACCAGCGACACGACGACCGGCGAGAAGAACAGCGTGCGGAAGATGGTGATGCCGGCGAGCTTCTGGTTGAGCAGCACGGCAAGCAGCAGTGCTAGGCTCAGGTTGAAGATTACCAGCCCGGCGGAAAAAATCGCCGTCGCCCCGAGCACCGAAGGCAGGCTCGTGTCTTCGAGAAGCATCTGGTAGTTCGCGAGGCCCGTATAGGTGAAGGTATTGGCGAGCACGTTCCACTCGTGCAGCGAATACCAGAAGACGAGGCAGAGCGGGGTCAGCACGAAGAGCGTGATCCCGATCAGCTGCGGGGCGATGAATAGAAAGCCGGCGAGGCTGTCGCGCCGCGCGACCGTCCAGAACGACGATGAGGAGCGGCCTTCCGGATGGGCGGTTTGCTGCACGACAGCCATCAGCTATTCCCTTAGCGCTTCAGAAGCGGGCCGATCTGGCCGCAGATCTGCTGGAGGGCTGCCGGGATATTCGCATCCGGACGCCAGACGGCATCGAGGCCCGAACGAACCACCTGCTGGATCTGCGCAAAGCCGGTATGGCCCGGAATGACCTTGCCGGTGGCGATGCCGGAGATCACGACCTTGTCGATCTGCTCCTGGCTCAGCAGCGGATTGGTCTTCTTCAGGACTTCGGCGTTCAGCAGCGACTTGCGGGCCGACGGGAAGAACTGGCTGAGCTTGGCCGAGTTTTCCGGGTTCGTCATATAGGCGACGAATTCGGCGGCCGTCTTGGCGTTCTTGCCCGACTGCATGACGCCGACGCCGGCCTGGCCGATCAGCGCATAGTTGCCTGCCGGCCCCTTCGGCAGCGGCACGAGATCCCAGGCGAACGGCTTGTCCTTCGGCAGCAGCGAGGCGCGGCTGATCTGAGTGATCGTCATTGCCGCATTGCCGGCGAAGAAGTCGACGCTTTCGCCGGGGCCCGGCATCGCCTTGTTCTTGAAGACGGCGTCATGAATGAAGGTCAGCGCGTCAACCATCGGCTTTTCGGTCATCGTGCAGGTCTTGCCGTCGGCACTCCATGGCGATG
Source organism: Neorhizobium sp. SHOUNA12A (assembly GCF_023006505.1). Taxonomy (GTDB): domain Bacteria; phylum Pseudomonadota; class Alphaproteobacteria; order Rhizobiales; family Rhizobiaceae; genus Neorhizobium. Next base: position 105,241 of record NZ_JALBGV010000009.1, on the reverse strand, counting down.
CGCCCCAGCCGTTCCAGACGGAGGCAAGGTTCTGCCAGATCTGATAGTTGAAGTCGCGGACGATCAGGCCACCCTTGCCAGTCTTGCCGACGGTGGATGCGGTGGCGATGGCGTTGTCCCATGTCCACTGGTTGGCGGCGATCATTTCCGCCGGGGTCTTGGCGCCGGAAGCCTTGATGAGGTCGTTATTGACGAACATCGCAAACGGCGAGGTCGAGAACGGATAGGCAAACAGCTTGCCGTCCTTGGTCCAGCGCTCGGCGGCTGTGGCGCTCAGCTCTTCTGCATTATAGCCCTTGGTGGACTTGAGCGTGTCCGTCAGCGGATAGAGCGCGCCGGAATTGACGAAGTCATAGGCGGCCGTCTCGAAGATCCAGGCCATGTCGGGCGCATTGCCGCCGGCGATCTGGGTCGTCAGTGCCGTCGTATAAGTATCGAACGGCAGCGACTCATAGGTCACCGTCACGTTCGGATGGTCTTTTTTGAAGCCCGCGGCGATGTCGCTGAACAGCTTCAGATGCGCCTCGTTGGCGCTCCAGATGGTCATGCGCAGGTTGACAGCGTCCTGGGCGTTGGCGAAGCCGCTCCAGCAGAGCGGCACGGCCACGGCCAATGCCGCGACCGCAGATTTCAAAGTCCGATGATAGTTCATTCCCGTTCCTCCTCCAAAGGTTGGTTTTGATAGACAGTCCATTGGCCGTCCTTAGTAGGCCGCGATATCCGGCCAGCGCATTTCGATGCCTTCACGGCTGAGCTCTCTCTGGAAATTCTGGAGCTTCTCGTCACTTTCCTGGACCTGATGCGGCGTAAGGTTTTTGTCGAGGCAATGGGCGGCGAGCATGCCGGCGACTTCGCCGATGTTCCATTCGACCGGGTGCAGCCGGTAGCAGCCATTGGTGATGTGGGTGGTGCCGATATTCTTGCCGGCCGGGATGAGGTTCTTCACCCGCTCAGGCAGAAGTGCACCGAGCGGAATCTCGAACGGGCAGGACGGCACGTCGATATAGTTGTCGCCGCCGGTCGAGGGATGCAGGTCGATCCGGTACATGCCGATGCCGATGCTGTCGCGGTAGTTGACCGCGCCCTTTTCGCCGCGCACCGAATAGGAGAGGTCCTGCTCGACGATGCGGGTGACTGGCCTGATGCGGCGGCTCTCGCGGATATAGGGAGCCATGGCAAGCCCGTGCTCGGTGCCGGTAATGTCGCCGCGCAGGCGAAGCCCCGGAAAACCCTGGCCGCCATCGACGCGCGGCGCTTCGGTCTGCAGCCAGTAGAACAGCGAGTAGGAAAGGTCGGCAGCCGATTTCAGCTGCTTTGCCTTGTCCTCTTCGGAAAGGTCGATGATCGTGCCTTCCATGTAGTCGATCATCGGCCAGTTCACGAGGCAGATGTCTGAGGCGTAGGCGCCGGGCACGAAGTTATTGCGCGCGGCGATGCGCCGGAAGATCCACAGGTTCTCGTCGCCGCCACCCTTGCGCTGGTCGGCATCGACGGCGAGCGGATCGTCATTCGGATTGGGCGCGAACGAGCGGGTGGTGAAATCGAGCGTGCGCGGATGCGGCGCGGTGAAGCCAAGCAGCGGGCCGCCCCAGAAATGCGGCTGGTACGTGCGCCAGTAGTCGTAATTTTCCGGCTTGTCGATCGTCTGATCGCCATCGACGTGATCGATCGCAAAGCAGATCGACACGGCCTGGACGTTGTCCGGCTGCGCTTGCGGTGGCGCACTCGGCTCGCCGGTGTCGGACTGGGCCTCGAAGCCCTTCACATATTCGGTGCCGGTCATCGGCAGCAGATCGCCGAGCTCCGTTGCGTCGAGGATATAGGCGGCGGAGATGGTGATCTCTCGACCGGTGTCGCGATGCCGAACGGTAACGGAGCGAACCGTATCCCCATCGACATCGGCGGCGACCGGGCGATAGGGCTGCAGCACCTTCAGCTTGCCGGCGCCGCGATAGGGCGCAAGCATGGCTTCCATGACGGCAAGGCTGACGCGCGGTTCGGCGCAGATGCGGCTGACCCAGCCGGAACCGGGATTGAGGTCGCCCCAGGCGCGGGCGCCCTCGGTCAGAGGATAGTGGTCGCGGTAATACCGGCGGATGCCTTCCCGCAGCTTCCGGTAAGAGCGGGTGATGCCGAACTGCTCGACCCAGGTATGTTCGTCGGAGGGCACTGCCTGGCTGGTCAGCTGGCCGCCGATCCAGTCGAACTCCTCGGTCATGATCACGCTGCGGCCGGCCCGGCATGCACCAAGTGCTGCCGCAACACCGCCGAGACCGCCGCCTACCACCAGAATATCCGTATGCATCTCTGTCACGTTGATCATGTCCGTCTTTTTGCGGGTCCAAGGGTTTCCCCCTCGACCGGTTCACAGGTCAGAAGAATTTGTTGGCCGGCATCGCCGCTCTCGATGCGGCGCACCAGCATGGCTGTCGCCTGCCGGCCCATCTCCTCGCGGGGGATGTCGAAGGCGGTGAATTGCACATGGCTGCGTTCCGCGCGGATATGGCTACCGAGCACGACGGCCGAAAAATCACCGGGGATGGACAGGCCACGCGCGCGCGCAGCCGCCTCGACACGCACCGCATCGGCGAGCTCGACAAAGAAGGCGACAGTCGCACCGCTGCCGAAAAGAGCGTCCAGTATCTCGTCTGCCGCACGTCCCGCCGTTTCGATATGCAGGACAAGCTCGAGACCGTCGCCGAGAGCACCGTCAAAGCCCGACCACCGATCGGCAGTCGATTCCGCCGGTCCCGGTGGGCCGATATAGGCGAGCTTCGAATGCCCGAGCGCCCCTGCCTTCTCGACGAGCGCCCGCGTGCCGTTCGCATAATCGCCGCCGACATAGGGGACCGGCCCGCCGGCGTCCTCGCGTCGGCCGATCGCCACGAACGGATAGTCGCCGGATACAAGTCGCGTCAGCTCCGCGCGGTCGAATTCGCGGCCGAGCACGAGGCAGCCATCGGCGATCCTCAGGCGGTTGCCGTCGGCAAAGATTTTTCGATCCTGCCCGACGCCGGCCCCTGTCAAAAGCAGAAGGTCGTAATTCTGGATCTGCGCCTCTTCCTCGATGCCGAGCAGGAAGGGCGTGAAGAAGTCTGCCTGGGCGCTTGGAAACGCCGGCTCGTAGGTGAACACGCCGAGAATGCGATTGAGCCCCTTCGCCATCCGGCGCGCGATGGGATCGGCAACATAACCGGTGGTGCGGATGACCTGCTGGACGCGCTCGCGGGTCTCCTGCGGAATACGCGCCAGAGCTGTCGGTGCGCCGTTCAGCACAAGCGAAACGGTCGCCTGGCTGACGCCGGCCAATTTCGCAATATCGTGCTGGGTCAAACGCTTAGGCGCAGCCACGCAACATCCTCCCTGTCTCCTCTTGACTGCTAATGCGTATTAGCAGCTAATACGTATAAACAAGATTGCACCGGCTGCTGTCAAGCGGGAAAATGAAGGAAAAGTTGATGATATTTGCGGAGCATCTGAAATCGCTTTCAATTTCCGGCACCCGCGTATTCGGCGACAGCATCACCGCCGGCTTCAACGCCTCCCGCCCCGAACTCGCCTGGCCGGCTCTGTTTGCCGGTGCGGTCGATGGCTTCCCGATCCGCAATCACGCCATCCCGGGAACGGTGTTGCAGGGCTCAAGGTTCGCCGAGGGAAAGCCGAGGCCGAACAATGGAGTCGGGAGGTTTTTTGAATCACTTCTTGATCGGCCGCACGAGGACGCGATCCTGATCCTCTATGGTTACAATGACGCCCGCTACACCGCGGCTCCGGAGACCATGAACGTCGCAGGCTTCGTGCGGGATTATAGCCGTATCCTGAAGGCGTTGATCGCCGCCGGACATGGGCAAAGGATCGCGATCGGCAGCCCGCCCTATATTCCGGATGCCGGGTTCTCGGTTGGAAGCGCAGGGTTCACCGGCCAGACTCGCCAGGGCTTTGAGCGTTATGTGGAAGCGGTCCGCGAGCTTGCCCGGCAATTCCCGGTTTTCTATGCCCCGGTCTACGAAAGGATGATGGAGCACGGCGACGGACTTCTCGCCTCGCCCGACATCACCCACCCCAACGACGCCGGCCACCGGGTGATCTTCGAAGCGTTCCGCGATGCCGCACGGTGATGATCTCAGGCGCTGCGCCCAGTCGCCGTCCGGCGACAGCCCCTTCAACAGTCGACGTCGATCCTGTCACCGTCTGACGACAAACTCGAACACTTCCTCCTTCGGCTCGACGCCGAGACCGGCACCGGTCGGCACCACATAGGTGCCCTCGCCTGACGCCATGTCGCCCTTTGTATAGGTGAGGTTCCGGTCGAAGATCGAGTGCTGGTATTCGTGATAGGGCACGTTCTGCAGCGCCGACGCGGCCTGCAGGCTGGCCGCCATGAAGATGCCGACGCTGATCGATGCGTGCGGCATGATGTTCATGTGGAAGGCCTGCGCCATCTGGCCGATGCGGATGAACTCGGTAATGCCCGTATGCCCCATTTCCGGCTGCACGATGCTCATCGCCCGCTTTTCGAACCGTGGCCTGTATTCATAGGTGGTGCGCAATTCCTCGCCGAGCGCCAGCGGCACGCCGATGCCGGCCGCAACCCGCGCCTGCCCCTGGAGGTTCTCCGGCTGTACCGGCGCTTCGGCAAAATAGAGATTGTAGGGCTCCAGCCGCCGGATGATGCGGATCGCCTCGCCCGCCTCGAATTTCCAGTGCAGGTCGACCATCAGGTCGATATCCGGCCCGACCGCTTCGCGCAGAGCCGCCATTTCCTTGACGATATCCTCATCGGAGACCACCGCCGCGAACTTGATGCCCTTGTAGCCCTTGCCAACCCAATGGACGGCCAGATCGCAACGCTCCTTCAGCGTCGCTTTCGGCAGCCCGGAGACATAGGCGCGGATCGTATCGTACCGCCGCCCGCCGAGCAGAGTGGAGACCGGCACCCCGAGGTTCTTGCCGGTCAGGTCCCAGAGGGCGATATCGACACCCGCCAGCGCATCGAGGTAGTAGCCACCGAAGAAACCCCGCACCCGCATCAGGTCATAGAGATCCTCGTGAATAACCGCCGCATCGCCCGGATCGCGGCCGATGATGACCGGGCCGAGCACGTCGTCGATGATCGCCTTGGTCGCTTCGGGAGCGACGATGCCGTAACACTCACCCCAGCCGACCTTGCCGCTCTCGCCGGTGACCTTGATCAGCAGCGTCATGTCGGTCGAGGGATAGATGGTGCGGTTGCCCTTGCGGATCAGGTAACCGCGCGCGTTGATCGCCTCGCCCTCTTTCAGCGGCCCAAGATAGGGCACCTCGCGGGGAATGGAGATGATGAAGGTCTCGACCGAGACGATCGCATCGACGACGTTTTTTGGCATGGGTTCCGGCTCAATTGGGCTTGTGATTGGTATAGGGCAGATCGGCCTCCGCCAGAAGCAACGCCAGTTCCCTGGCATCGCCCTCGTCGAATTTCGGTCCCTTGCCGCGCACGAAGGTGTGCTTGATCACACCGCGGCGGCGCAGCACTTCCTTGGTCATGTGCATGCGGAAGATGGCCTGGAAATTCAGGAGCGGCAGAGAGACGTTATAGAGTTTTCGTGTCGTCGCGACATCGCCCTTCTGCCAGGCATGGATCATCTGAGCGTGGATATCGGCAAGCTCGGCGGCGGGCATGGTGCCGGCCGCACCGCGCGCCAGTTCGTCGGTGATGTAACGCCCGCCGGCCCCCCCGAAGATCGCGTCAAGCGAACCGTTGGCCGCCGCCTTGATCCGGGTCAGATGCTGGCCGCAGGGCGCGGTCTCTTCCTTGACGTAGCGGATTTCAGGCACGGCATTGGCAACTGCCGCCACCTCTTCCGGCGTCAGCCCCGCGCCGATCGGCTTCGGTTGGTTCTGCAGCATGATCGGCACGCCGGCATTGGCAGCGACTTCCCTGAAATAAGCAGTCTGCGCGGCGATGTCGTTCCCGAGCGAAAGCGGCGCCATCACCATGGCCGCCCCTGCCCCGATCTTCGCCGCCTGCGCCACGTGCTTGGCCGCAGCCTTCGGATCCGGGTCGCTGGCGCCGATAATGATCGGGATGCGCCCGCCGATCCGCTCCGCCAGCAGTTCCACCTGCCGCTTGCGCTCCTCCGGCGTCAGCGTGTCCACTTCGCTGGCGACCCCCGGATAAACGACGCCGTCCACATTGCTCTCCAGCGCAAAATCGATGATCGACAGGAAATCCGCCTCGTCGATCGAACCATCGTCGCGGAACGGTGTGGGAAGAACGGGGAAAGCCCCGGCGAGGATCTTGCTCATTTGACTGCTCCGGCGGTGACGCCCTGAATGAAATAACGTTGGAGGAACATGAAGGCCGCAACGATGGGCGCAGACGCGATCAGCGATGCCGCCATGGCGCCGCCCCAGTCGGAATTGACCTCGTTGAGATAGGTGAGAAGCAGGCCAGGCCCGATGGTGCGCTTCTCGTCCGAGACGATCAGCGTCATCGAATAGAGAAGGTCGTTCCAGGACCACATGAAGGAATAGAGGAATACCGTGACGATCGGCGGGATCGAGATCGGGATGACGATCGTATGGAAGATCCTGAGATCGCTCGCGCCATCCGCCCGCGCCGCATCGATCAGCTCGTCCGGCACCTGGGTAAAGTAGCTGTAGAGCATGTAGGTCGAGACCGGCAGCGCAAAGACGATATAGCTGAGGATCAGGCCCGGCCTTGTGTCGAGCAGGTTCAGCTCGCTCATCAGCGGATAGATGGAGATCAGCAGCAGGCCGAACGGAAACATCTGCGCCGAGAGCATGAACAACATCACCGGCTGGCGGCCGAAATAACGGTATTTGGCGAAGCTGAAGCCGGCATAAAGCGCCAGCAGCGTCACCAGCGCGGCGCTGCAGGTCGAAGTGATCAGGCTGTTCATCAGGTACATCGGCAACTTGCCGGCAGTCAGCGCCCGGATGAAATGCTCGAGACTCGGCATCGTCGGAAACGGCGTCGGCACCACCCGGTAGAGCTCGGCATTCGCCTTCAGCGACGAGATCACCAGCCAGTAGAGCGGGAAGAACAGGAAGAAGCCGATCACAGCAAGGGCGGCAAAAAAGACGATTTTTGCCTGACGGGAGGAAAGGTCGAACATCTCAGTTTCCTTTCACCAGCATGCGCAGATAGAGGAAGGCGGGCGGTAGGAGCGCTGCAACCCAGAGCACGCCGACAGCGGAGGCAAAGCCGATATCCCATTGCTCGAAAGCGCGGCGATAGACCTCGACGGAGAGAACCGTCGTCGCCCGCACCGGTCCGCCGCCGGTCAGCGCATAAATCGTATCGAACTGCTGCAGATTGCCGATTACGCCGAGAACCACGACGATCATCAGAACCGGGCGCAGGTGCGGCAGGATATGGTCGCGCAGCACCGCCCAGTTTCCGGCGCCGTCGACGCGGGCGGCATCGATCTGCTCCTTGTCGAGGTTTTGCAGGCCGGCCAGGAAGAAGGACATGAAGAGTGGGATGGAGAGCCAGATCTTGGTCAGCACCACGGCGAGCATCGCGCCTTCAGGCGTCGACAGCCAGGCCTGTGGGTAGTCAATCAGCCCCAGTTCCATCAGCAAGGCGTTGAGCACGCCGTAACGGGAATTGAAGATCCAGCCCCAGATGAAGGCGCTGACCGTCGAGGGCAGCACCCAGGGCAGCAGCGACAGCGATCGCAGCACCGCACGGCCGGCAAACTGCTGGTTCATGATCAGCGCCCAGCCGAGACCGGCGACCAGCGTGCCCGTTGTCGTCAACACCACGTAAATGGCCGTCGTCCAGAACGCCGCCCAGACATCCGGGTCCGACGCGATCTTATAAAAATTCTCGAAGCCGATGAAACGCGGCTCCATCATCTCGACGGTGTATTCGAACAGCGACAGGCCAAGCGCCGACAGAAACGGATAAAGGATGACCGCGGCAAAGGCGACTGCCGCCGGCAGCAGCAGAAGAAGCCCGATGCGGTTCTGCCCGGCTTTCAGCCCCCCGCGGTTCGCATGCGGCGAGACCGGATAGGCTCCGACATTGTTTTCGATCACGGCCATGGAGGCTATTTCCTGTAGATATCATTATGCCGCAGGCACAGAGCACGACGCCCCCTCACCCGGCCTCCGCTATGCTCGGCCACCCTCTCCCCGCTGGGGAGAGGAGGGACGGCGGCAGCGCGGCATATCTCTTCTCCCCTCGGGGAGAAGGTGCCGGCAGGCGGATGAGGGGGAGCCTCGACCGACCTATTCCGACTTCTTCGCCTTCTCCATGCTGGTCGTCAGCCGAGCCTGCATGGACTTGATGGCATCGTCGGCAGACTTCTGGCCGAGCAGCGCGCCCTGCACTTCCTCGCCGATGATGTTGGTGAGGTCGGCGGCATTGGACCAGATGCCGACTTCGTTGCGGCGGGCGTCTCCCGTCGCAGCCGACCAGTTCTTGAGATAGGCGTCGTCGGCAACCGCCGCGCGGGCGGACTTGGTGACCGGCAGCGCGCTCATCTTCAACGGAAGGTCCGTCTGCACCTTGTCCGAAATGATGTAGGTCAGGAACTTGTCGGCCGGATCATCCGCCTTGGCCTTGCCGGCGGCTGCGAACTGCACGAGCAGATGTCCCCACTGGACGGAAACAGACTTGTCACCTGCCTTCAGCACAGGTGTCGGCATCGGCAGCACGTTGGCATCGAAGGCCTGGCCTTTGCCGGAGAAATCACGCAGGAAGGTTCGCGTCTGCGGGGCGTCGAGATAGAAGGCCGAAGCGCCCTGCGCCAGCAGGCGGCGCGAGTCCGGGCGGTCGATTTCCGGAGCAGCCAACCGGTCTTTCAGCAAGCCGACCATGAAGCCGAGCGCATCGCGGCTCTGCTGGCTGTCGACGACGACCTTGCCGGCGTCGTCAATGATCCGGCCGCCATGCACCCAGTTCCAGACCATGAAGTCGATCAGGATCGAGCCGTTGTTTTTGGTCGCCATGGAGTACGGCACCGAGTTGGGCACCTTGTCGCGCACCGAGATCAGAGCTTTCTTGAAGTCATCAACGGTCTTCGGCACGTCATTGATGCCGGCCTTCGCAAGCACTTCCTTATTGGCCACCATGCCGATCGAACCGGACAGAAGCGGCAGCGCAAGCTGCTTGCCGTTGATATTGCCCATGGCGAGCGCATCCGGCGCGAAAGCCGCCTGGAGCTTGTCCTTGCCGTAGACCGTGTTCAGGTCGACAAGATTGTCGAGGCTCGCGAAGGTCGGCAGCCAGCGTTCGGAAAGCTGGGCGACATCGGGCAGAGTCTTCGACCGGGCGCGCAGAAAGATATTCTTCTGCATGTCGCCCCAGGCGAAGCCGAGCGGCTCGACCGTCAGCTTCTCGGCCTTCTGAAAATTGTCCAGGACACCCTGGACGATCGCCTTGTTGGCCTCTTCCGCGTAAGTGAAGCTCATGAAGCTGAGATCGGCTGCCTTGGCGGCACCGGAGCCGAGCGCAAGCGCGACAGCGGCGGTGCCGATCAGTCTGGTAAAGGTGTTCATCAGATCCTCCCGAAACGATGATGATGGAACTCTGTTTCAACCCGAAAAAGGTCAAGCGGCGAGCGCCGTATCCGCCTTGCCTTTGTTAGACGACGCCTCCATCGACGATGAATGTCTGTGACGTGATGAGGCGGGAATCGTCTGCCGCCAGGAACAGCGCCATGCGGGCGATATCAGGCGGCAGCAGATGCTCCTTGAGGCACTGAACCTCGAGGTATTCGGAAAACTTGCCCTGGTAGACACGCTTGGCGCGCTCCACCTGGCGCTCGGTCAGCACCCAGCCGGGCGCAATCGAGTTGACACGGATATTGCGTGTCCCCAATTCGCGGGCGAGCGACTTGGTCATGCCCATGACGGCGGATTTGGCGGTCGTATAGAAGATCAGCCCGGCAGCACCACGCATCCACGAGATCGAGCCCATGTTGATGATCGACCCGCCACCAGCCTCCGCCATTTCCGGCACGACCGCCTGAACAGCAAAGAACTGATGGCGCAAATTGGTCTGGAAACGCTCGTCCCAATAGTCCGGCGTCACGTCTTCGAGCGGCATGCGATCGTCATTGCCGGCATTGTTGACGAGCACTCGGATAGGGCCGATCTCGGATCGGAGTGCCTCGATCCCTTCCTTCAGGGCGTCGATGTCACGCAGATCCGCCGCACGATAGAACGGGGTATTGCCGGTCTTCCTGCCGACCGTTTCGGCCGTCTCGTCGGCCACATTGGCATTAAGGTCGAGAAAGCCGACCTTGCAGCCCTGGGCGCAGAAATGCTCGACAAGCGACGCGCCGATGCCCGATCCTCCGCCGGTGATCAGCACGCCCCTGCCCTTGAGGCTCGGATATGTCGCGGCCTCGACCTCAACCTTTGCAATGAGTTCGGGATGGATGGTCATGCGGCCTCCAGGGCAACGGGACGCGCGGAGGCAAGCGAAAGGCCGGCGGCGGAAAAGACGTGGATCATCGCCGGGTCGACATGGACGCCAATCGGCTCGCTACGCTTGACGGCGCGATCGCCGGACAGGCGCACGACGACCATCTCATCGGAACCTTCGAGCGCCACATAGGCATAGGTGTCGCTGCCGAGATGTTCGGTCATGGTGACGGTCCCAGCGAGCGAATCCGGGGCGCCGCGGCTCACCAGCTCCACATGCTCCGGCCGGATGCCGATCTCTGCCGGCGCGGAGGACAGGTCGCGCGGCAGACGCACTTCTCCGCCCGGAACAGTAAAGACGCCTTCGCTCTTCCTGGCGCCGAGGCTCAGGAAATTCATCCGCGGCGACCCGATGAAGCCCGCGACGAAGCGGTTGACCGGCTTGTTGTAGAGGTCGAGCGGCGAACCGATCTGTTCGACGCGGCCGGAATTCAGCACGACGATCTTGTCCGCCAGCGTCATCGCCTCGATCTGGTCGTGGGTCACATAGACCATCGTCGTGCCGAGCGTATCCTTCATCCGGGCGATCTCGATGCGCATCTCGACGCGCAGCGAGGCATCAAGGTTGGAAAGCGGCTCATCGAACAGGAAGATGCGCGGTTCGCGCACGATGGCACGGCCGATCGCGACGCGCTGGCGCTGACCGCCGGAAAGCTGGCGGGGCTTGCGCTCCAGATAGGTGTCGATGCGGAGTTTCCTGGCCGCCTGGACGACGCGGGCATCGATCTCCTGCTTCGGCGTGCCAGCGAGTCTCAGCGCATAACCCATGTTTTCGGCAACCGTCATATGCGGATAGAGCGCATAGGACTGGAAGACCATGGCAATGCCGCGCTTGGCCGGCGGCACGTCGTTCACCAGTTCCCCGTCGATCGCCATCTTGCCCGAGGTGATTTCGTCGAGACCACAGATGAGACGCAGCAGCGTTGATTTTCCGCAGCCCGACGGACCGACGAAAGCGACGAATTCGCCGTCTTCGACCGTCAGGTCGATTCCCTTGAGGACTTCGGCCGAACCGAAGGATTTGCGGATGTCTTTGAGTTCAAGCTTGGCCATGGGTATCTCTTGAGTTCTCAGCCCGCGAACATCTGGGCTGCCTGGCCCTTGATGCCGGTATCGATGGAAAACACACTGCCCGAGAGCGGCGCTTCGGAAAGCTGCGCTGCCGAAAGCCGGATGCGGGCGGACGTCACGAACAGGGTCTGCATGTCGGGACCGCCGAAGACGCAGCTCGTCGGGCGCGGTATCGGCAGGTTGATCACCCGCTCCACCTTGCCCTGCGGATCGTAGCGGGTAACGCACCAGCCGTCCCAATGGGCGATCCATACGAAACCTTCCGCATCAACCGTCATGCCGTCCGGCTTGCCTTCGGCTTCCGGCACGGTGATAAAGGTCCGGCGATTGGCGACTTCGCCGTTTTCGATATCGAAATCATAGGCATAGACCGTCTGCCGGTTGGTATCGGTGAAATAGAAGGTGCGGTCGTCCGGGCTCCAGCCAAGACCGTTCGAGACGTGGAAACCGCGATCCATCTCCCGCGACCGCCCGTCCGGATCGATCCTCCAGAGCCGCCCCTGGTCCGGCGTCGTGTCGATCGCGAGCGTACCGGCCCAAAGCCTGCCGCGACGGTCGCACTTGCCGTCGTTGAAACGATTGCCGGGACGGTCTGCCTCCGGCCGCGAGATCGTCGTGATGTCGCCGGTCGAAAGATCGATGCCGCGAATCTCGCCATGCATGGCGGCGACGAAACCGCCGCGCGCGCGGGGTATCACGAAACCAATCAGCTCCGGCAACTGCATGGACGTATAGGTGCCCTTGGCGGGGTCGCCCGTATGCACGGCCGGCGCCAGGATATCGACAAAATAGAGCTTCTTGTGCTCCGGCGACCAGTGCGGGCCCTCGCCGAGAAACGTGCTTGCCGGAATGACGCAGCGCACGTCGGCGCGATCGGGGCCGAGAGGACGCGGCTTGACCGCAAGCGACATGGGAAACTCTCCAAAATTACCGGATGTGCGGCGCGCCGCCTCGATGACGTCGCGGCCGAAAGCGTGCAGCCGGTCGACCGGCAGCCGGAAGGATGGGCCGATAATGCCGATCGCGCCGATCGGTTCGCCGCGATGGTTGAGGACGGGTGCGGCGACCGAGGAAATGCCGATATGCTGCTCATCGACCGAGACGGCGTAACCGCGGGCCTTGGTAAGATCGAGCTGGCGGCTCAGCTCCTCGGCATTGACGATCGTGTTCGGGGTCAGTCGCTCCAGTTCGATGCCGTCGAGCAGCGCGCGGCGTTTTTCGAGCGTCAGATGCGCCAGGATCGCCTTGCCGAGGCCGCTGGCATGCGGTGCTGCGCGCGAGCCGACGCCATTGTTGAGGCGCAGCGGTTGCGGCACTTCCCGCTGGTCGATGTAAAGAACGCTGCCGCCGTCGAGCACGCCGAGACGGATCGCCTCGCCCGTCAGGTCGCGAAGCCGCGCCAGTTCCGGTTCGGCAGCCCCGCGCAGATCGAAATTGTCCCACACCTTATGAGCCCATTGGAACACCCGCGGCGCCAACCGGTAGACCTGGTCGCGTGTATCGAAGTGGAGCAGCCGCTCGTCGACCAGCGCCTGCAGCAGCCGGTGCAGCGTGCCCTTCGGCAATTGAGTCTGGTCGAGCAGCTCGGTGAAGCGCAGGCCGCGGGCTTCGGCCGCCACGGCATCGACAATCTGAATGCCGCGCGTCAGCGCCTGAACACCCGGCACGCTGCCGGTATCATTGGCGACATCCTTGTCGATCGCTTCCAATTGTACCTTGGCCATGCCCTCTCCCTGGACGACGATTTTCAGTGCTGCTCCCACAGCATGCCGTCTCGCTCTTGCCAAGAGAGTTATCTTGGAACTAAGTTCCATGTCAACAGCGAAACTGAAGCGGCAGGGAAGTTGCCGTTCATGGGAGGATATCTTGCGCATTACCAAAGTGGACCATTGGCTGGTCCGTATGCCGTTCACCGAGGACATTCTCTGGGGTTCCGGGCGGCGAATCGGCACGACCCGGCTGATCTGCCGCATCGAGACGGATGCCGGGATCATCGGCTGGGGCGAGACAATCTCGCTGATCGCCAATGTGCCCGCAGTCTTCGCCGATGTCGTCGCACCACTGGCGATCGGCTACCCGGTCGCGGATGCGGAACGTTTCCACCGCCATGTGCTCGGCGCCGGCTTTTATCACCACAAGCGCGCCGCAGTGATGGCGATCTGCGCCATGGAAATGGCGATGTGGGATGCGCTCGGCAAACAGGCCGGCCTGCCGCTTTATGCCATGTGGGGCGGCCGCTGGCGCAAGGATGTCGAGGCCGCCGCCTATCTCTTCACCAATGATCCCAAAGGTCTCTCGGAACGCCTGAAGCGTTTCCTCGACATCGGTTACACGACCTTCAAGGTGAAGATCGGTTTTGACGAAAGGAGCGACATCAGGCTTGCCGAAACCTCCCGAAAGGAGATCGGCGACCATCCGCTGCGGCTCGACGTCAACGGCGCCTGGAACCCGGCGACCGCCAAGCGCCAGCTCGAAAAACTGAAGGCTTTCGACCCTGCCTACGTGGAGCAGCCGCTGGAACTCGACGACCTCGCCGGCCATGCGGCGCTCGTCGCCCGCTCCACGGTGCCGATCGCGCTCGACGAAAGCGCCTACACACTGTCCGATGTCGGCAACATCATCCGCGCCAATGCAGCCGATGTCGTGCTCCTCGATCCGCACGAGGCCGGCGGGCTTTGGCAGACGATCAAGGCGGCGGCAATCTGCGAGGCGGTCGGCATTTCGGTGACGCTGCATTCCGGAGCCGAACTGGCCCTGTCGCAATCTGCCTATATCCACCTCGCGGCCTCGCTTCCCAACATGTCGATCGCTATCGATACCGAACGTGCCTATCTCGGCGGCGAGATCTCGCCCAACCCGCCGGTCTTGAAAGACGGCCGCTTCGAGGTGCCGGAAGGGCCGGGCCTCGGCGTCGAAGTGGATCTCGAACTACTGGAAAAATACAGCGTATCCGGCATTGCCGGCGCTTATCTCGATACCGAGCGCAAGGACTGGTTCCCGGTCAAGCCCGCCTATTAGGATTATCTCCCCATGTATATTGCAATCGAATGGACCTCCGCCGCCTTCCGTGCGCTGCTTCTCGACGACGACACGGTGCTCGGAGAAAAGAAGAGCGATCGCGGCACGACCAAGGTCGCAGCCGACGGTTTCGAAGCCGCACTCCGCGAGGAACTGGGCGACTGGATCGACAGAGCGGAAAAAATCTTGTTTTCCGGCATGGTCACCAGCCGCAACGGCTGGATCGAAAGCCCCTTCGCCCCGGTGCCGACAGGCCCCAGGGACCTATTGGCGCAAGCCACTACGTGTGAGGTCGAAGGCCTGCCGCCGCTGATCTTCCTGCCCGGCATCGCCCAGACCAAACCCTTGCCCGACGTGATGCGCGGCGAGGAAATGTCGCTCTTCGGCCTCACGGAAACCGACGGCATCTTCGTGCTGCCCGGTCCTCATGCCAAATGGGTGACGATGGAGAGCGGCCGCATCACCGCGATCACCACCTACATGTCGGGCGAAATCCTCAATCTGCTCAAGAAGGATTCGCTTGTCTCGCGCCTCATCCCGGCAGCCTACGAGGAGCGCCCGGACGCCTTTCGCCGCGGGGTCCAGACAGCGCTTGAACAAGAGACCCTACCCGGCCGCATCCTCGCCCGCGTCTTTTCAGCGCGCAGCCTGGTCCTGTTCGATCGTCTGGCGCCGGAAGAGATCACCGATTATCTGACCGGCCTGATGATCGGCGCGGAAATCTCGGAAGCGCTTGGGCAGGACAAACCGAGAAAAATCAACATTGTCGGTCACGCCGCGCTCGCCGAACGTTACAAGACGGCGCTCGAGATCTTCGGGGCGCAGACAAATCTCGTCACGCCCGACATCGCCGCCGGTTTCCGCCGGGTCGCCTCTCGACAGGGCGATACGTCACGGGCTATCGAAGGGGCGAAAGCCGCTTCGGGAGAAATGTGACCATGCCAAAACCCACCTCGATCATCCTCGATTGGGGAACGAGTTCGCTGCGCGCCATGCTGGTTTCGGAAACCGGCGAAACGCTCGATACCCGCGATACGTCGAGCGGCGGCATCCAGTTCGTCAAGAACGGCGCCTTCGAGCAGGCGTTGATGGAAACCGTGGGTGAGTGGTTTTCGTCACATGGCCCCCTGCCCGTCCTGGCAAGCGGCATGATCACCAGCCGCAACGGCTGGGTCGAAGTACCCTATGTGGACACGCCCGGCGGGATCGCCGAGCTTGCCGCCGGCACGCGCAAACTCACTCTTCAGAACGGCGCCGTCATCACCTTCCTGCCCGGCATGCGCGATCCGGCCGCAAAACCCTTTCCGGATGTGATGCGCGGCGAGGAAACCCAGATCGTCGGCTACGGGCTCGAGCGCGACCGGACTCTGGTCCTGCCCGGCACCCATAGCAAATGGGCACGGGTCAGGGATAACCGGATCGATGGTTTCCAGACGTATGCGACCGGCGAGGTATTTTCGCTTCTGACCAAGCATTCCTTCATCGCCAAGGCTCTCGAGCCGCAGCCGGGCGCCGAGCCGGACTGGCAGAGCTTCGATCGCGGGGCGGAATTCGCAGCGAGCGATTCGGCCGCCGCCGATGCCTTCCTGTCGGCGATCTTCAGCGCCCGCACCGGCATTCTCGATGGCAAATTGAAGCCCGAGGATATCCTCGATTACATCTCCGGCCTCGTCATCGGCTCGGAATTCCGCCAGGCCCGCGCTGCCGGCTGGTTCAAGAACGGCGATACGATCGGCATCGTCGGCAACAACGTGCTCAACAGCCGCTACGGCCGGATCGCGCCACTGTTCGGCCTGACGGTCGAACCCGCTCCGGAAAACGCCGCGAAACGCGGCATCATGCTGATCGCGGCCGAAGCCGCGCAATAAAGGAGTTTCGAGATGACCTTCCAAGAGGCGCTCAAGGCATGCAATCTCGTCGCCATCCTGCGCGGCATCAAGCCGGAAGAAGCGGAAGCGGTGGGCGAGGTACTCATCGAGGCGGGTTGGCGGATCATTGAAGTGCCGCTCAACTCCCCCGATCCTCTGAAAAGCATCGAAAAGCTCGTCAAGCGTTTTGGAGACCAGGCACTGATCGGTGCCGGCACCGTACTGACCCCGGCCCAGGTCGCCGATGTCGCCGCGACCGGCGCCAAGGTGATCATCTCGCCAAACGCGAATGTCGAAGTCATCAAGGCCAGCCGCGCAGCCGGTATGGTGAGCCTGCCGGGTGTCGCAACCCCGACGGAAGCCTTTGCGGCGATCGAGGCCGGCGCCACCGGCATCAAGGCGTTTCCGGCGGAAGCCATCCCGCCCTATGTCATCAAGGCATGGAAGGCGGTACTGCCGAAGGACATTCCGGTTCTGGCGGTCGGCGGTGTCACGCCCGAGAATATGGCTGTCTACGCGCAGGCGGGCACAGCCGGTTTCGGCATCGGCTCCTCCCTTTACAAGCCGGGTGCCGACATCGCCTCCATCGGGCAAAAGGCGAGAGAATTCATGGACGCGATGCGCGCGCTCTGACGTCTAACACCCTGTCGCAAAACCGTCGTGAAGCGGAACTATCGTTTTCGTCCTGAGTTTCAGCCCAATTCGCGGCAAACCGGAGGGGACGATCTTGGCAGTTATCCGCAACAGCGCCGAACATCAGCAGAAGGTGTATGAACGGTGGGCGCCGGTCTATGACCGGGTCTATCGAGGCTTGCTGCGCGACGGACATCGCACCGTCGCAAGGCTCGCCGCCGAAGTCGGACGGGACATCCTCGAAGTCGGCGTCGGCACCGGGCTCGTATTGCCCTATTATCCGAAACACTGCCGGGTCACCGGCATCGATCTTTCCGAACACATGATCGCCAAAGCGCGTGAGAAGGTCGCGCGCGCCGGGCTAGCCCACGTTCAGTCGCTGCATGTCATGGATGCGCACAATCTCGAATTCGCCGATCGTTCGTTCGACGCCGTCTGCCTGCCCTTCGTCATCACGCTGATCCCGGATCCCGAACGCGCTCTCGATGAGTGCGCCCGCGTGCTCCGCCTCGGCGGCGAGATCATCGTTGCGAGCAAGCTCGGCGACGGGCGGGGGCTGCAAGGGGCGATCGAAGATGCGGTCGCGCCGCTGGTGCATCGGGTCGGGTGGAGCTCGTCCTTCCGGATCGCCCGGATTGTCGAATGGGCAAAGCGCCGCGGCGATTTCGAGGTGGCGGAAATCCGTCGCGTGTTCCCGAACGGCTTCTTCAAGGTCATGCGCCTAAGACATCGCATGGCCATGTGAACTCGGGGATCACTTGGCTTTCAGGACCGAAACTGCAAGCTCGCTGTTATGGACATATTCATTGGCGTCCGGCTGGCGTTGAACGAGCAGGATGAACAGCAAGTCCGTCAGCATCAGCTGCGCATCGCGCGCGGTGATGGAGGACGAACGCACCCGCTCCTCGTCCGCAACCGTATAGAGTCGGATATCCGCCGCCTGCATCAGCGGATTGCCGTTGAGACCGGTAATCGCGATCACCGTCGCGCCGCGCTGGCGCGCCAGTTCGGCGATCCTCAGCGTCTCGAAACTGGTGCCGGAATAGGAAAGTGCCAGCAGCACGTCCTGGCTGTTGAGCGTCGAGACATTCGCCATCTGCACATGGCTGTCGCTGTCATGCAGCACGTTGCGCCCGAGTTTCATCAGCTTGTAGGAAAAATCGCGGGCGACCAGCGACGATGCCCCGACGCCGGCCATATGGATGCGTCGCGCATCGTTGAGCGCCGTCAAGGCCCGCTCGATCTCCTGCTCGTTGTTGACCGCAAGCGTCTGCTGCATGGACAGCATCTTGCTGCCGATCAGCTTCTGCAGGATCGTCAGGTAGCTGTCGCCGACCTCGATCGAGCCGTGGATCATGCCGGGAGGCGCATGCCATTCCTGCGCCTTCGCCTCGCTGACGGCGAGTTTCAGCTCCTGGTATCCGGCAAAACCCAGCTTCTGGCTGAATTTTACGACGCTCGACTGGCTGCGCCCCGTCTCGGCCGCAAGCGCTGCCGAGGAAAGCCGTAGCATCTGGTCCGGATTGTCGAGGATGAACTGGCCGATCTCCCGGTCTGCCGGTGCCATATCCTCGAGCTGCGCGTTGATCTTCTTTAAGACTGACATGCGTTCCTTCGGAAGCTCCGCGATACGGCCTCGGGTCCGGTGGAGGATATCACTGGAACGATCCTCCGCAACAGCGTTTCCATTCCCGAGCCGAGGATGGATTATCGCAGATAATGCCGCACAAAGGAATAAAAAATTCCGAATGATTGACAGAGGCGCGCCGTGGTTTAGTTTCGAGGAAGCGCAGATTGATTTGAGATTCACCGCACCTCTTCGACAGGTTTCGCCATGGACAGATTACGGATCGTCGGCGGTCATCGGCTCCAGGGAGCCGTCACCATTGCCGGGGCCAAAAATGCGGCGCTCCCGCAGATCGCGGCAACGCTGCTCAGCCCCTACCCGGTCGAGCTCACCAACCTGCCGCAGGTCAGCGACGTGGAAAACATGCTGGGGGTCGTCGAGCTGCATGGCGCCGCCGTCACCCGCACCGGCCACTCCACCATCGTCGATGCCAAGGCAATCGTCTCGAAGGAAACCTCCTACGACACCGTTCGCAAAATGCGCGCCACCGTGCTCGTCCTCGCACCACTGCTCGCCCGCTTCGGCCAGGCACGCGTATCTCTGCCCGGCGGCTGCGCCATCGGTGCGCGCCCGGTCGACATGCATGTCAAGGCGTTGGCAGCGCTGGGTGCGGACATTGATATCGAGAGCGGCCTGATCGTCGCCTCGGCACCGGGCGGATTGAAGGGCAGCCGTATCGTGCTTCCCTCCCCCTCCGTCGGCGCCACCGAAACCGCGATGATGGCCGCGACCGCCGCCAAGGGTGAAACCGAAATCCTCAACGCCGCCCGCGAACCCGAAGTCGCCGATCTCGCCGCCTGCCTGATCGCCATGGGCGCACGCATCGAAGGCGCCGGCACCCACCGTATCCTGGTTCAGGGTTCAACCACCTGGCAGCCGGCGAAACATCACGGCATCCCCGACCGCATCGAGGCCGGAACTTACGCCGTGGCAGCCGCGATCACCGGCGGCATGCTGGAGCTCACCAACGCGCGGCTGGAAAACATGGCCTCCATCGTGCAGGTACTGGAGGCGATGGGCGTCAGCATCTGGCCGAGCGACCGCGGCCTTGTCGTCTCGCGCGAAGGACCGCTGAAGGCAACCGATATCACCACCGAGCCCTATCCGGGTTTCCCGACCGATCTCCAGGCGCAGTTCATGGCGCTCGCGGCCTGTGCCGAAGGTGCATCGCTGATCCGCGAAACCGTCTTCGAAAGCCGGTTTATGCACGTGCCGGAACTGATGCGCCTCGGCGCCAATATCGCGCTCCAGGGAACCACCGCACTGGTGCGCGGCGGCGCGCCGTTGAAGGGTGCGCAGGTGATGGCGACGGATCTGCGCGCCTCCGTCTCCCTCGTGCTCGCCGGGCTGGTCTCGTCGGGCGAAACGATCATCAACCGGGTGTACCACCTCGACCGCGGTTATGAACAACTGGACCGCAAGCTTGGCCAATGCGGAGCCGATATCGAGCGGCTCAGCGCATGACGACCGCAACCGAATACTTTTTCCTGGGGGTCGATGGCGGCGGTACCGGCTGCCGCGCCCGTATCGAGGACGCATCCGGCGCTGTACTCGGACAGGGTCTTTCCGGGCCTGCCACGACGCGGCTCGGTATCGAGCAGGCCTGGGCCTCGATCTCGCGCGCCTTTAACGCCGCCCTGGACGAAGCCGGGTTCGGACCCGACGAGATGGCCCGCACCCATGCAGGCGTCGGCCTTGCAGGCACCGGCCGCAAGGGTTCCGTCGAAGCCTTGAAGGCGATCCCGCACCCGTTCGCCAGCATCGATTTCGTCAGCGACGGCATGGGTGCGTGCCTCGGCGCGCATTCGGGTCGCGACGGCGCGATCGTCATTGCCGGCACCGGCTCGATCGGGCTCGGTTTCGCAGGAGGCCGCGACCTGCGCCTCGGCGGCTACGGATTTCCCATTTCGGACGAAGGCAGCGGTGCAGATCTCGGCCTGAAAGCCGTACAGCTGGCGCTTCGGGCTCATGACGGGCGGATCGAGAAGACCGCTCTTCTGATCGAGGTGATGCAACGTTTCCAGAACGATCCTTACGAAGCCATCGGCTGGATGGACCGGTCGTCGGCCACCGACTATGCGTCGCTGGCGCCGATGGTGATGCGCCATGCGGACCAGGGCGATTCCGTCGGCCGCCGCATCGTCCAAAGCGCCGCCGAACAGATCGACACGCTGGTCCGCACGCTGTTCGATCAGGGCGCTCCGCGCGTTACCCTGCTGGGCGGCCTGTCGAGCCCGCTCGAGGCCTGGCTGGCACCCGATGTCCGCCGCCGCCTGAAGCCCGCCGACGGAGACGCCGTCTCGGGCGCCATCATTCTCGCACGCAAGGCCCTTCAAGCCTCCTGACCCTGATCCCGCGTCTCGGTAGGTCCAGGAAGGAAATGGAATAATATATTCCAATACTCAATTGACTCATGGAATGGATGATCCTAATCCTTTGGGAAAGGCAACGAAGGGTGAGGAGCAACATCGTATGACGCAGATCCTGCGAAGCGCTGCGCTGCACCCCGATCTCGAAGGCAGGGTCATGAGCGACGAACGGCTGATATCCGAACTGGAAAGACTGGTTTCGGAAGACCGCAATCCCCGCTCCATGGATATCGATCTGCTGCCGACAGTCGATGTCCTGCGCGAGATCAATGATGAGGACAAGGGCGTCGCGACCGCAGTCGAAAAGGTGATCCCGCAGATCGCCGAGGCCGTGGACGAAATAGTTCGCGCTTTCCAGAATGGCGCACGACTGGTCTATATCGGCGCCGGCACCAGCGGCCGCCTCGGCGTGCTCGATGCTTCCGAATGCCCCCCGACTTTCAGCGTCCCGGAAGGCATGGTCGTCGGCCTGATCGCCGGCGGCAGCCACGCCCTGCAGCACGCCGTCGAAGGCGCCGAAGACAGCCCGGAACAGGGCCGGCAGGATCTCGTCGACATCGGCCTGACCGCAGCCGACGTCGTTGTCGGCATCGCCGTCAGCGGCCGCACCCCTTACGTCATCGGTGCCCTGAACTATGCCAAGGAGATCGGGGCGAAGACAGTCGCCCTGTCCTGCAACCCGGACGCCGTCATCGCCGATATCGCCGATATCGCCATCTCGCCGGTAGTCGGTCCTGAAATCCTGACCGGTTCGACGCGGCTGAAATCCGGCACGGCCCAGAAGCTCGTGCTCAACATGCTGACCACGGCGAGCATGATCCGCATCGGCAAGAGCTATCAGAACCTGATGGTCGACCTGCATGCCAGCAACCAGAAGCTCGTCGCCCGCGCTGCCCGCATCGTCATGCAGGCGACCGGCTGCACGACGGAAGAGGCACGCCGCGTGCTTGACCTCACCGGCAACGACGTCAAACTGGCGATCCTGATCGCGCTGACGGGAATGGATGTCGATACGGCGCGCGTGGCGCTCGACGATGCCGGAGGCTTCCTCCGCAAGGCAATTGATGGGAAGACAGCGTAAAGCTGCTGAATGACGGCCGCTGCTCGAATGTGGCTGGGTCGAGACAACGAACAGATATCAAAAGAGGGAGAATAAAAATGGGAAGACATCTTTCGACTAAACTGCTGTCCAGCCTTGCGCTGGCCGTCGCTATCGGCGCGACCGCAATCGCCTCGCCGGCATCAGCCGCTTCGCTGAAAATGGCCTGGAAGCAGGATGCGACCGGCCTTGATCCGCACAAGCAGACCGCATTTTCCTCGATCCGCCTGCTGGAACTGATCTATGAGCCGCTCGTCCGCCTCGACAAGGACCTGCAGATCGTCCCGGCCGTCGCAGCCTCCTGGGAATTTGCAGCCGACGCCAAGCAACTGACCTTCAAGCTTAACCCGAACGCAAAATTCCAGGACGGCAAGCCGGTAACGGCCGCCGACGTGAAGGCCTCGTTCGAACGCCTTCTCGACGAAAAGACCGCCGCTGCCGCCCGCGCCAACTTCCTGTCGATCGCCTCGATCGAGACCCCGGACCAGGCGACGGTCGTCTTCAAGCTGTCGCAGCCGGACGCACCGCTTCTGACCGCCATGGCGAGCATCAACGCCGCCATCGTACCGGCGGCTGAAATCGCGGCCGGCACGATTGGCACCAAGGCGCTCGGTACCGGCCCATTTAAGCTCGACAAGTGGGAGCCGAATTCCAAGGAAACGCTCTCCGCCAACAAGGATTGGGCCGGCGGCAAGATCGCGATCGACGGCATCGACATCAGCGTTCTGCCGGACGAGACCGCGATCCTTGCGGCGCTGCGCACCAAGCAGGTCGACTTCGCGCTGATCAACGATCCGCTGGTCGCAACCCTCGTGCCGAAGGAAACCAGCCTCGTCCTCAACCGCACGCCGGTTCTCGCCTACCACGTCCTGCAGATGAACCCGTCCCGCAAGCCGATGGACGTTCTCGCCGTGCGCCAGGCAATCTCCTGCGCCATCGACCGCAAGGACGTGCTCGACACGGCTTCGGTCGGCGAAGGCAAGGTCACCGGCCCGCTGACCATGCCCGGCTACACGTCCGATGCCAGCGCGCTGTTCTGCTACAAGCAGGATATCGCCAAGGCAAAGAAGCTGATGGCTGAGGCGGGTTTTGCGAACGGCTTCACCGCGACCGTGATCGCCGCCAATGGCGAGCCTGCGACCGCAGCCGCTGAAGCGCAGGTCCTGCAGTCCCAGCTCGCCGAAATCGGCGTCAAGCTCAACATCAAGATGATGGAGCTCAACGTCTATGTCGACGCCTGGCTGAAGGGCGACTTTGACATGGCGGTGGCGCTGAACGGCGGCCGTGCCGATCCCTATTCCATGTACAACCGCTACTGGACCAAGACCGGCAACCTGCAGAAGGTCACCAATTACATCGACGACACGCTCGACAGCCTGATGCAGAAGGGCCGCGTAGAGACCGACCCTGCCAAGCGCAAGGTCATCTTCGCCGATTTCGAAAAGCACCTCGTCGAAGTCGCCCCCTGGGCCTGGCTCTACACGTCCTACAGCTACACCGCACAGCAGAAGAATGTTCAGGGCTTCGTGCCGACGCCGGAAGGCTCGCTGTTCGGCCTGAGCAAGGTCACGTTGCAGTAGTCGCGAAAGGATGACGGATACGAGGTTGGTGGGCGAATGAGTTACCTGGCGCGACGGCTGTTGACGTTTCCGCTCGTGATGCTCGGGGTCTCCATCCTCGTGTTCGTCGCAATTCGATTGGTGCCGGGTGACGCGATCACCGCGATGCTCGGCACCGAAGCCGGTCTTCTGACGCCGGCACAGAGGGCGGCGCTCTCGGCCTATTTTGGCATCGATAAGCCGATCCTGGTGCAATACTGGAGCTGGCTTCTCGGCGTCCTCCAGGGCGATCTCGGCATTTCCGTGATCCATGGCAAGCCGGCGCTCACCATCATCCTCGAACGTTTTCCGCTGACGCTGCAGCTCGCATTGATGTCCATGTGCGTGGCCCTTCTCGTCGGCCTGCCAGCCGGCGTGTTCGCCGCCACCCGCAACGAAAAAATCTCCGATCTGGCGGTGCGCATCTTCGCGATGATCGGCCAATCGACCCCCAATTTCGTCGTCGGCCTGCTGATCATCTACGCACTATCGGCCGGTTTCGGCATCCTGCCGGCCATGGGCGAGTTCACGCCGTTCCTCACCGACCCCTTGCGCAATCTCGGCCAGATGATCCTGCCGGCGATCACGCTCGGTTTCGCCTTCGCCGCCTCCGTCACCCGCATCTCCCGCTCCGCCATGCTCGATGTCCTCTCCGATGACTATGTCCGCACCGCCCGCTCCAAGGGCGTGCCTAAACGCAGCGTCATCTGGCGCCACGCCTTGCCGAACGCACTGATCCCGGTCGTTACGCTCAGCGGCGTCGAATTCGGTTATCTGCTCGGCGGCGCCGTGCTGGTCGAGCAGATCTACGCTCTTCCCGGCCTCGGGCGACTGGTGCTCGAAGCCATCCTGCAGCGCGATTATGCGCTGGTGCAGGGCTGCGTACTGTTCATTGCCTTCAACTTCATGGTGGTCAACCTGCTCGTCGACCTCGCCTATGTGACGCTTGATCCGCGCATCCGGCTCGGAGAAGGCAACTGATGTCGATGCTGCGTGCAATTTTCAGCCATTCCAGCGGCAGGATCGGCGGTACGATCGTCGTGATCTATGTGGTCGTTGCGCTACTCGGCATGTCCGGCATCACGCCTCACAATCCGCTGCAGCAGTTCCGCATCGACAGGCTGCATGCGCCGAACGCGGCCTACTGGATGGGCACCGACCTGTTCGGCCGCGATGTCGCAAGCCGGCTGATGAACGGCATCGGCCAGTCCTTCCTTGTCGCCTTCTGCTCGGTGGCGATCGCGACGGTTGCTGGAACTGTGCTCGGCCTCACGGCCGCCTGGTTCGGAAAGGCCTGGGACGGCCTCGTGATGCGCATCATGGACGTGCTGCTCGCCTTCCCAGCCATCCTGCTCGCGCTCCTGATCATCGCCGTTGTCGGCCCCGGCACCTGGACGAGCGTGGCTGCGATCGCCATCGTCTACACGCCGATCTTCACTCGCGTCGTGCGCGGTCCGGCGCTTTCTATCAAGGCCCGCGAATTCGTCGATGCTGCCCGCACCTTCGGCTCCAGCCGGCGCTATATCCTGACCCGGCATCTGCTCCTCAACCTCGTGGCACCGCTGACCGTTCAGGTGACGCTGGCGCTCGCCTGGTCGCTGCTGACTGAGGCCGGCTTGAGCTTCCTCGGCCTCGGCACCCAGCCGCCGGCCTCTTCTCTCGGGCTGATGCTCGCCGACAGCCGCAACCTGATGGAAAACGCGCCCTGGCTGCTGATCTTCCCGGCGGTCGCGATCATGATCAGCATTCTCGGCTTCAACCTGCTCGGCGACGCCTTGCGCGACATCCTCGACCCCAAGACGCGGAGGTCCGCGCCATGACATCGCTTCTCTCGGTATCCGGTCTGCGTGTGGGCTTCGGGCGTGATCCGAAGCAGAACGAGATCGTCAAGGGCGTCAGCTTCGACCTCGACGCCGGCGAGACGTTGGCGATCGTCGGCGAAAGCGGCTCCGGCAAATCGGTCACGGCGCTCTCCATCAACCGTCTTGTCGATTTCGGCGGCGGCCGGATCATCGGCGGTTCGATCACGCTGAAACGCGCCGATGGCAGCGTGCTCGACATCACCAAGGCTGAAGAGCCTGTGCTCGAAAAAATCCGCGGTTCCGAGATCGGCATGATCTTCCAGGAGCCGATGACCTCGCTGAACCCGGTGCTGACGATCGGCCGCCAGATCGAGGAATCGTTTCGCCTGCATCGCGGCCTGACGGGGCGTCAGGCGACGACTGCCGCCAAGGACGCGCTCGATCGGGTGCGCATCCCGGATGCCGCGCGGCGCCTCAAATACACGCCGAACCAGCTTTCCGGCGGCATGCTCCAGCGCGTCATGATCGCCATGGCGCTCGCCTGCAATCCGCGCCTGCTGATTGCCGACGAGCCGACGACCGCGCTCGACGTGACCGTCCAGGCCCAGATCATGGCGCTGCTCGGCGAATTGAAGCGTGAGACCGACATGGGGATGATCTTCATCACCCATGACATCGGCCTCGTTGCCGGCATTGCCGACAAGGTCATGGTCATGCAGGCCGGCGAAGCGGTCGAGCAGGGACCGCTCGGCGACGTCCTCGACCAGCCGAAACATCCCTATACTCAGCACCTCCTGAGCGCCGTGCCGCATTTCGAATCCGGCCGCGCCGCCCGTTCGGATTTCAACCGCACGCAATCCGAGGCGATCGCGCCCGCGCTGACGGTCGATGGCCTGACGGTGCGCTTCAAGGTCGCCGGCAGCATTCTCAGCCGTTCGCCCGGCTCGGTCCATGCGGTCGAGAATGTCGGCTTCGACCTGATGCCGGGCGAAACGCTGGCGATCGTCGGCGAAAGCGGTTCCGGCAAGTCGACCACCGCTCGCGCCATCCTGGGGCTCGTGAAGCCGACGCGCGGCAGCTTTTCCGCCAACAACGGAGCGATCGTGGACGGCAGCGACCCGTCCGTGCAGATGGTCTTCCAGAACCCCTACGCCTCGCTCAATCCGCGCCTGCGGATCGACAGCATCCTCGCCGAACCGGTGATCGCCGCCGGTGGCCGGATCGACACCGGAACGCGGGCGAAAATGGTGGCGCTGCTGAAGCGCGTCGGCCTGCCCGAAAACAGCCTGCTGCGCTACCCGCACGAGTTCTCCGGCGGCCAGCGCCAGCGCCTCTGCATCGCCCGCGCGCTGATGCTCAATCCGTCGATCGTCGTGCTCGACGAGGCTGTCTCGGCGCTAGACGTCTCGGTCCAGGCCAAGGTGCTGGAACTGCTGGTCGACCTGCAGCACGAATATGGCCTCGCCTATCTTTTCGTGTCGCACGACATGGCGGTCGTCGAGCGTATCGCCCACCGCATCGCCGTGCTTTATGCGGGCCAGATCGTCGAGATCGGCAATGCTGCCTCGATTTTGTCCAACCCGCAGCATTCCTACACTAAGCGGCTCATTTCCGCCGTGCCGAGCATCGAGCGCCGCAACCAGCATTTCGAACTCGATACGCGCCAGGTCCCGTCTCTGGTTCGGCCACCGGGTTTCGAGCCGCCGCCCGCCGAATGGCAGACCTGTGGGCCGGATCACCGGGCGCGGGCGGAAGCCTGAGGATGTAACGATATGGAAGACAAAACCTCCGCCAGTCCCGAATTTGCCGCCGTTTTCGGGCGGGCCTTCGCCCCGCTCGAAAAATCCGCCACCGACAAGCGAATTCCGGGCGGCGTGCTTGGCATCGTCGACCTGAAACACGGGCGCATGACCCGCGCCGTCGGCTCGGCGCAAGTCGTTCCGATTGAACGTCCGATGACCGTGGACACCTGGTTCGATCTCGCCTCGCTCACCAAGGTGATCTTCACCACGACGCGCATCCTGAAGCTCGCCGACGACGGCACGATCGATCTCGACGCGCCGCTCACCACCCTGCTGCCGGACCTGCGCCAATACAACGCAGAGGCCTGGGAGCGGAAGATCACCTTCCGACAGTGCCTCGGCCACCAGACGCCGTTCCCGGGTGTCGAGCCGATCTACACCTACGGCCGCGATCCGGACCTGCTCCGCGCCTTTATCCTGCAGCGGGAATGGAAAGCCGGTCCGCCGGTCTATTCCGACATCAACTTCATCCTGCTCGGCTTTGCGCTCGAACGGCTGGCGAAGAAGACGATCCGCGACCTCGACCCCGGCCCGGGCTTCGCCTGGTCTGCCGATCCGGAAAATTCCGCCGCCACCGAAGACTGCGCCTGGCGGCAGCGGATCCTGTCGGGCGAAGCGCACGACGAAAATTGCGCGGCGCTGCAGGGTTCCGGCCATGCGGGCCTGTTCGGCACGGTGATGTCGGTTCTGGACTTCGCCGAAAGCCTGCTCGACGGCACCGGCGCGTCCGGGAATGCGATCGCGCTGATGCGCGCGCCGCTCTCGAACAGGCGGACCCATGGCTGGGAGCATCCCTATGCCGACTGGTGGGGCGGAAACCTGTGCAACCCCGGAACGATCGGCCATACGGGCTTTACCGGCACAAGCTTGCTGATCGATTTCGACAGGGGCCGTGCCGTGACCCTGCTCACCAACCGCATCCATCCGACCCGCCATTTCGACAGCGGCATCCTGGCCCTGCGGCAGGCGGTCTGCAATCTCGTGAACCAAACCTGAGGAGCTGATCATGGAGCCAATCTGGGCTGTCGGCCTGATGACCGGAACCGTCCTCGACGGCAATATCGACGTGGCGCTCCTGAAGACGGACGGCGAGACGATCGACACTTTCGGCGCCTATACGCTCGCCCCCTACCCGCCGGAAATCCGCACCCTCCTGGAGGAGACGCTCGCTCAGGCCCGCGTCTGGAATTTCGAAGGACCGGATCCGGCGATATTCCGTGAGGCCGAACAGGCGCTGACAAAGGCGCAGTCCTACGCCGTCAGGGAACTGGTCGAAAGCACGGGGCTGACCATGGCCGATATCGGCATCGTCGGTTTCCACGGCCAGAGCGTGCTGCACCGGGCACCCACCAAAGACAGGCTCGGCGACACCCGCCAGCTCGGCGATGGCGAGCAGATGGCCTCGATCCTCGGCACCAGGGTCGCCTACGATTTCCGCTCGGCGGACGTGCGGGCGGGTGGCCAGGGCGCGCCGCTTGCCGCCGCCTATCATTCGGCTCTGCTGCGCGGCGTCGATACCAGCGGCGATACGGCCGTGCTCAATCTCGGCGGCGTCGCCAACATCACCTGGTGGGATGGCAGGGATCTGATGATCGCCTTCGATACCGGCCCGGCCAATGCGCCGCTCAACGACTTCATCAAGGCACGCGGCCTTGGCGAGATGGACCGCAACGGCGCGCTCGGCGCCTCCGGAAAGGTCGACGAGGAACGCCTCGCAAAGCTTCTCGAGCATCCCTATCTCACGGCGCCCTATCCCAAATCGCTCGATCGTTTCGACTTCACCGCCGCCATGGCGGACGGTCTCGACGACGCCACCGGCGCGGCAACGCTTTCGGCCTTCACCGCATCTGCAGTCGGCAAGGCGCTCGATCTGCTGCCGCACCGGCCAAAGCGGCTGATCGTCAGCGGCGGCGGCCGTCACAACCCGACGATCATGTCGATGCTCGAAAGCCGTGCCGGCGTGAAGGCCGTTTCCGCCGATACGCTCGGCTGGCGCGGCGATGCGGTCGAGGCCGAGTGCTTCGCGTTCCTCGCGGTACGCGTGTTGCGCGGCCTGCCGATCAGTTTTCCCACAACCACCGGTGCACCAAGGCCCTTGCAAGGTGGCAGGCTCGCCGGGTAAGTCCGCACTTTCAAATTGCAGGATCAGAGTCGGGAGCGCTCGCGCAGCATGAACAAGAGAGCGGTCTCGGCGATAGCGAGCAATGCGGTAATGGCAGGCATACTGCTGATGCTGCTCGGCGACTTCATGTTCGCCTTGAATGACGCCATGGGCAAATGGCTGGTGGCGAGCTTTTCGGTTGGACAGGTCCTGCTGATCCGGTCGATCGGCGCCTTTTTCGTGCTCGGCCCGATGCTCGCCCGCCAGCCGATTTCGGCGCTCTACAAGGTCGAGAAGCCATCGCTGCATGTGCTGCGCATCGTTCTGGCGACCGCAGACACCGGCCTCTTCTACGCCGCCGTCGCCTACATGCCACTCGCCGACGTCATGACCTTCTACATGGCCGGCCCGATCTACGTGGCCGCCCTGTCGCATTTCCTGCTCGGCGAGCGCATCGGCTGGCGGCGCTGGCTCGCCGTCCTGATCGGCTTCATCGGCGTGGTGATCGCGCTACGTCCCTCCTCGGAAATGCTGTCATTGCCGTCGATTTTCGGGCTGATCGGCAGTCTTTCCTTCGCACTGACGCTGGTGCTGAACCGCACGCTGCGCTCGACCCCGGATGCGACCCTCGTCACCTGGCAGACCCTTGCATGCCTCGTGGCCGGCGCGTTCCTGACCGTCGGCAACTGGAGCCCGTTCAATACCGGAGAACTGCTGGCCCTTCTGCTGCTCGGCATCGTCTCCTGCGGCGCGCATCTGCTGATCACCCGCTCGCTGAAACTGGCGCCGGCCTCGGTGCTGGCGCCGCTGCAATATACGCTGCTGCTCTGGGCGATCGTGCTCGGCTGGATTTTCTTCGGCGATTTCCCGGATGTCCAGACGCTGACGGGCGCCGGCATCATCGTCATCGCCGGGCTGTTCATCTTCCACCGCGGCAACCTGAAACAGGATGTCGAACCGGTCGTGCCGACCGATTCCAGCCACGGTTAGGCCGCACCCGTCCGGCGGGCGATCATGGCCTCGATGGCCGAGAGCCCATCATAGATCAACACGGCCAGCGCGCCGACGATCAGCCCGCCCTGCAGCACGAAGGCGAGATTGTTGGATTGCAGTCCGGCAATGATCACTTCGCCGAGGGTCTTTGCCGCTACCGTCGAACCGATCGTCGCGGTGGCGAGACTGATCACCACTGAAAGCCTGATGCCCGCGACAACCACCGGCAAGGACAGCGGCAACTCGACCTGAATGAGCCGCTGGAAAGGGGTCATGCCGGAACCACGCGCCGCCTCCATCACAGACCGCGGCAGATTGGTGAGCGCCGTCAGCGTGTTTTCAAAGATCGGCAGAAGTCCATAGAGAAACAGCGCGATCAGCGTCGGCTTCTCGCCGAAACCGACAGCCGGCACGGCAAGCGCCAGAACAGCGACCGGCGGAAACGTCTGGCCGATATTGACGAGGCTTCGGGAAAGCGCCAGGAACTCCACCCCGAACGGCCGGGTAACGAGGATCGCCAGAAGCACGGCGATGATCGTCGCCGCCAACGTCGCGATCAAGACCGTCCGCAGGTGCAGGATCGTCAGGCTGAGCAGGCTGCCCTGATTGTAGATCGCCGGTGCGTTCGGCTGCACGAGCGGCTTCAGCAGCGGCTCAAAATTTTCCGGCGAGACCAGGAAGGCGATCAGCACGAGAAGCAGAAGGCTGCGCAGGATGGTCGGCACCCAAGCCCTCATCGTGGCCTCGCGGCGCGCTTGAGGATCGCGTCGAGCGTCACCCGCCCCATCGGAGCGCCGCTCCTGGAGATGACCGGAAGCGCATCGCGGCCGCTCCAGATGAGATCGGCAAGCGCCTCCTGCTGGCTCCTGTCCTCGCGGATCGGCTCGCCTTCCGCCTCGCCCGGCTCTGCCGCAGCGCCAGCCTTTGCAATCGAAAGCAGCCGGAACGGCCGTTCCGCATCACCGATCAGCGTCTCGACGAACGGCGTTGCCGGTGCACGGACGAGTTCGGCCGGCGGCCCATATTGCACCACCCTGCCCTTGTCCATCACGGCAATCTTGTCGGCGAGATGGAATGCCTCATTCATGTCATGGGTCACCAGGACGATCGTTGTGGCGAAATGTTTCTGGATCGCCAGCAGATCGTCCTGCGCCTTGGCGCGGATGATCGGATCGAGCGCCCCGAAGGGCTCGTCCATCAACAGCACGTTCGGTTCGGCCGCAAGCGCCCGCGCCACCCCGACGCGCTGCTGCTGGCCGCCTGAGAGTTCATGCGGATAACGTGGCCCGAACGTCTTCGGCTCGAGCTGGAAGAGCGTCAGCAATTCCTCGACCTTGGCGTCGGTGCGGGCCTTCGTCCAGCCGAGCAGGCCGGGCACCGTCGCAATGTTCTGCGCCACCGTCCGGTGCGGGAAAAGCCCATGGCCCTGGATGGCGTAACCGATCCGGCGCCGTAACTCGTAGCCCGCGATGGACCGGTTGTCCTCACCGTCAAGCCGGATGGCCCCTTCGGTTGCCTCCACCAGCCGGTTGATCATCCGGATCAGCGTCGTCTTGCCGGAACCGGACGTGCCGACGACGACCGTGACGGTGCGCGGCTCGATCACCATCGAGACATTGTCGACGACGGCGATACCGTCATAGCGCTTGGTAATGGCGTCGATCTCGATCATGCGGATCTGGCTCCGTTGGGGACGCGGGAGTTCATCTCGATCAGCGCGTCGAGGACGACGGCCGAGGCAAAGGCGAGCGCCACAGTCGGCACGGCGCCAAGCAGGACAAGGTCCATCGCTGTCTGGCCGATGCCCTGGAAGACGAAGACGCCGAAACCGCCGCCGCCGATCAGCGCGGCAATCGTCGCCATGCCGATATTCTGGACGAGCACGATGCGGATCGCGGTCAGGATCACCGGCAGCGCCAGTGGGAACTCGATCTTGAACAGCCGCTGCCGGCCGGTCATGCCGATGCCGCGGGCAGCGTCGTTTGCCGCGCGCGGCACGCCTGCAAGCCCGACGACGGTGTTGGCGACGACAGGCAGCAGTGAATAGAGAAACAGCGCGACAAAGGCAGGCGCCACCCCAATGCCGCGGATGCCGATCGCCGCAGCCCCCGGCACATTGGCGGCGATCCAGCCAAGCGGCGCGATCAACAGGCCGAAAAGCGCGATCGACGGGATGGTCTGGACGAGGTTCAGCGTGTTGAGCACGCCATCCCGAAGCGGTGCCACCCGATGACAGAGGATGCCGAGCGGCGACCCGACCAGGACTGCGGCAAACAGCGAACCCAGCGCCAGTTCAACATGCTTGCCCGCTTCGATCCAGAAGACGTCGGCGCGGCCCGCATATTCCTTCATGATCGACAGCCCGTTCCAGCTTCCCGACATCAGCAGCCCGCCGATCGCAGCCGCCGCCAGGACCAGAAACAGGACCCGCATCGCCGGCGGCGGATCGAGCCGCGTGATCGCATCGGCAGCCAGAAGCGCAAAGGCGAACAGCAGGATCCAGAAGCCCGAGGCGGGTGAGACGCGGGCATAGCTATTGCCGGCCGGCGTCAGGAAAGTCGCCGCGTATCCGATCGAAAGCGTCAGTGCCGCCAGCGCCACGACGGCTGCAAGGAGCTTGATCCAGGGGGAAGTGCGAAAGAGTGCCGCGGCGATTGCAAGAACAAGGACAATGACAAGGCCCCAACCCGCCCAAGCCGGCAGCGACTGAAGCATCGCCTGCGCCTGGCCCTGTACTATCCGATTGGGCTTGAGCGTCGCAAACGACGCCCAGAGCGCGCCGTAGGCGGCTAGAAGGGCGATGACGATGCCGAGCTTATCGAACCGAACTCTCAAACCGACCCATGCCCCTCATAAACCGACCCTATGATCGATGAAAAAGCCGGGCGTCCAACGCCCGGCCCATGTTGACACGAAACCGGTCCGAAAAGGAATTACTTCAGGAAACCGTTCTTCTTGAGGAAATCCTCGGCAACCGCCTTGGCCGGTTCGCCGCCCACCTGCACGCGACCGTTAAGGTCCTGCAGCGTGACGAGGTCGAGCTTGGCGAAGACCGGCTTCAGCACCGCCTCGATGGTCGGGTTCTTTTTGAGCACTGCCTCGCGGATGATCGGGGTCGGCTGATAGACCGGCTGAACGCCCTTGTCGTCTTCGAGAACAACGAGCCCAGAAGGCGCGATGCCGCCGTCGGTGCCGTAGACCATGGCGGCATTGGCATTGTTGGTCTGGTTGGCGGCCGCACCGATGGTCGCAGCCGTATCACCGCCCGAGAGCGTGATCAGCTGGTCGGGTTTCAGCTTAAAGCCGTAGGTGGTCTGGAAGGCAGGCAGGGCTGCGGCCGAATTGACGAACTCGGACGACGCCGCCAGCACGATCTTGCCGCCGCCGGCGACATATTTGCCGAAATCGGTCAGCGTCTTCAGCTTGTTGGCGTCCGCGACATCCTTGCGCACCGCGATTGCCCAGGTGTTGTTGGCCGAAGACGGCGTCAGCCAGACGATCTTGTTGGCGTCGTAATCGAGCTTCTTGACCGCTTCATAGGCCTTTTGCGGGTTCTTCCAGGCCGGATCATCGCCCTTTTCGAAGAAGAAGGCGCCGTTGCCGGTATATTCCGGATAGATGTCGATCTCGCCGGCGGTGATCGCCTTGCGCACCACAGGCGTCGCTCCGAGCTGGATACGATCGGTGGTCTGGATGTTGTTCGCCTTCAGCATGGCAAGGATGATATTGCCCAGCACCCCGCCTTCGGTATCGATCTTGGACGAGACCACGACCTGGGCATTCGCCATGGTGGCCGAGACGCCTAGCGCAAAAGCTATGCCCAAAAGCATTTTCTTCAAAGACATGACAGAATTTCCCTCCGGATCGCCAGTCACCACCTCGTTTGACTTGGCCTGGAACACATAAAAGCCACTGTTATGTAGGGCGACTTATGCAATGTGCGAGTTCTGGAAGGGCGCATCCAACAAATATTTTGTGCGGTGCATTTTTATCCGCCGAACGGTCTAGCTCACAAGATCCGCAGCAAGAACAGAAATGATGGTGTCTTCTTCCGCCTAGGAGAACCGAAGAACCATGGACCCCGCGATAGTTTCTCCAGGTGCCAACCATTCAAGGTCGCCGTATCGCGCCAGTTCCCGTCGATTGTGGACGTCGGGCACGTGGCTGACGGGTTCGACGCAGAGAATGGGCCGATCGTCGGGCACGTAGACATGCAGGTTGGTCAGGGCTCCGGTCGCCGAAAGCGTCATGCTGACCCCGGCCCGTCGCCACTCGAGGACTGCCCGGCGTGGTGCCCATTCCGAAAAATGCCCGTCGAACCACGGCATCTTCGACGTATCGAGACCGTCGGCGAAGTCGCCCCCCCTACTGGCTGGAACGGCCTCGGTCGGCAAACCCCGTTGATCACGGCCAAAACCGATCTTGGCGTCGAAGTTCAGCCAGGTTTCATCCTCCTTGCGGAACCAGGGATGAAAACCCATGCCATAGGGAAGCGTGCGGTTCGCAGTGTTGGTCAGTGTCAACGACAGTTCGGCGCCACCCGGCCCGATCGAGATATGCTGCACCAGCCGATAGGCGAAGGGGATCGCCTCGCCGGTAAAGTCGTCGGCCAGGGTCAGCGTGTTTTCGGTGACCTCGATAACCTGCCAGGCCCTGTCGCGGGAAAATCCGTGCAGCGCCATGTTCTGTTCCGGCCGGTTGAGCGGGACCTCGACCGGTCCGTCGGCGTTCAGGAAGCGGCCTCCATCCAGCCGGTTGGCGAACGGTGCCATGATGAAAGAGCCACCGGTCAATGCGACCTGCGCCGGCGGGCAGGCATGCAGGATCTCGAACCAGTCACCATCCGGCTTTCGCCACCGGAAGGAGGTGAGGCTGGCTCCGTGGCCGGCATCGACAACCAGTTCGCAACGGTCAGCCTCGAGCGTGTAAATGGATACGTCAGTCATCGATCTTGTTGGCCTTGTCGAAATCCATGTCAAAATCCTTTCATACGTGCGACCGGCACCCCGGCGACCGGCGAGGATGCGACCAGCACCGCGCCGCTCAAGGGATAAGCCTCCAGCCTCTCCGGCGAAAGATAGCGGTGCGACGTGACGAGCAGCGTCTTGAGATCAGGGCCGCAGAAACACGGCATGGTCGGCGTCGCCACCGGCAGCGGATATTTGCCGACCACCACGCCCTCCGGCGAATAGCGGTTGAGATATCCGGCCGAAACGCCGGCACTCCAGTAGAAGCCGTCGGCATCGGTCGCGCCGCCATCCGGCCGCCCATCCGCTTCGCCGGGCATGGCGATCCGGACGCCTTCGCCGATCTCGCCCGTAGCCACGTCGAAATCATGCCGCTCGATCCACTGGCCGCCCGAATCCGAGTGATACATGCTCGTGCCGTCCGGCGACCAGGCGAGCCCGTTCGAGATCAAAAGCCCGCTCTTCTTGACGGCAAACTTGCCGTCCGCACCGATGCGGTAAAGCGAACAGACCGGCTGCCGCTCCGGCCGCTGGTCGGTCGTGCCGACCCAGAAGGCGCCGTCCGGTCCCACTTTGCCATCATTGAGCCGATTGGTCTCAAGCTCGCCGTCGAGATGCGCGAGCGTCTGACGCTCCCCGGTCTCCGGGTCGAAGAGAATAATCTCACGCATCAGCGACACGACCAGCCGGCCGCTTTCACAAAGCCCGAGCGAACAGACATTGGTACCGAGAACCCACTCGTCGACCTGGCCCTCGCCGAGCCGGATCGCCAGCAGCCGGCCGGTCGGGATGTCGCAGAGAAAGACGAGATTGCGTCTTTCGTCCCAGACCGGGCCTTCGCCAAGCCCGAGACTGAGGCGACCGACCGGTTCGAAACGCATCACAGGTCGCCGACCTTGGTGGTGCGGCGGATGACGTCGGGATTGTCGAGCACGTAATCGCTGAGTTCCAGCCCGAGGCCCGCTCCTTCGAACGGATAGATCTGGCCGTTTTCGATACGCGGCATGACTGTGACGAGATCGCGGTACCAAGTCGAGTAATAGGCGCGTACCGACTCTTGGAAGACTGCGTTCGGCGCGTTGAGCGCCAGATGGATCGAGGCGGTGAACACGACCGGGCCGGTGCAGTCATGCGGCGCGATCGGCCGCTGGAATGCCTCCGCCATCGTGGCGATCTTCTTCGCCTCGCTCAAACCACCGCACCAGGAAATGTCGAGCATGGCGTAGTCGACGGCATTCTTGCGCAGCAGTTCGACGAACTGGGCACGGGTTGCCAGCGTCTCGCTGGCGCAGACCGGCAGGCCCGAGCGCTCCGCATAGATCACCAGCGCTTCCGTATCCTGCATCTTGATCGGGTCCTCCATCCAGAAGGGGCGGAATTCCTTGATCTCGCGGGCAATCGCCAGCGCCGACGGCAAATCCCACATCGAATGCAGCTCGACCATCACTTCCATCTTGTTGCCGACCGCGTCGCGAATCTTGCGGAACGGCTCGAGCCCTTTTTCGAGGTCATCCCGATGAATGAAATTGCCGCCGCTGGCGACCGCGAACGGATCGAGCGGCCAGATCTTCATGGCGGTGATACCTTCGGACAGCAGGCTTTCGGCAAGCGCCCCCGCATCGTTGGTGAAGGCGACCTGATCGTCATAGGGGCCTTGAGGCTTGTCGGCGTCGCCGATATAGCGGCGCGAGCCGCGGCTGTTGTAGGAATAACCGGCGCAGGTGTTGTAGGTGCGGATCGATGGCCGCGAAAGGCCGCCGAGAAGCTGGTGGATCGGCTGGTTCGTGACCTTGCCGAGAATGTCCCAGAGCGCGATATCGACGGCGGATGCCGCGCGGATTTCGACGCCCGAGGAACGGAAGCCCACATAGGTTTCTGTCAGCTGTTTGGAAATCCGATCGATCTCCAGCGGGTTCTTACCGATCAGCGCCGGCGCGACTTCCGCATGCAGGTAGGTCGCGACGGCATCCGCCCCGCGAAAGGTCTCGCCAAGGCCAATGATCCCTTCGTCCGTATGGATGCGAAGCCAGATGATATTGTTCAGGCTGGGAAGTTGGACGGTTTCGAGCGCTGTGATTTTCATGGGGTCTATCCGGATGAACGAAGGACGGGCCGGCGGGTGATCCGTCGGCGCGGGATCAGTGAACGGCGCCAGGAACGCCGGTATTCGCGAGGCCTCTCCTTCGACGCTTAAGCGGCGACAGGTTCCCAGCCCTTTAAGATCTGTTCGAGGCGATCGCGGTCGGCGGCATCGAGCGCCGGCAGGCCCGGCAGACGCACCGGCCCGAGGTTTTCGCCTCGCAAGGCCAAAGCCTCCTTGACGACCGTGACATTGGCACCGTTGTTGAACTTGGTGCGCAACGTTTCGAAGCCTGCAATCTTGGCGACCAGCGCCCGCGTCCTGGCATAGTCGCCCGCTTCGAGCGCATTCCAGATCGCCAGCGACCGGGCCGGATCGATATTGACGAGGCCGGACGTGAATCCCTTGGCGCCGAGTGCGTAAAAGGGTGCCGCCCAGCCCTCGGCGAGACCGCAGATCCAGACCGCATCCGTGCCCTCGGTCGCCCGCACGCATTCGGAAAACAGCATCATGTCGGTCGAGGCGAACTTGACGCCGGCAATGTTCGGATGGGTGGCAATGCGGGCAAGATCGTCGACGGCCATTGCATTGGACCGCACATAGGCGACGAGCGGCAGTTCCGAAGCCTCGGCGATGGCGATGAAATAGTCGGCCTGCGAGCAGGGTGCGGCGAATGGATCGAGCGGGTGATGGACCATCACTCCCTGAGCGCCTTCACGCTTGGCCGACTTGGCGGTCGCAATCGCTTCGCCGACCGAACGGCCGGCTGCGGCGGTGACGACTGTCTTGCCCTCGACAGCTGCGACGCAGATAGCCTGCAGGCGAAGCACTTCCTCATGCTGAAGGCTGTAGAACTCGCCGGTATTGCCGCCGCAGACGATATTGTGAATGCCCGCGTCGGCAATGCGGCGGATGATCTTGCCGGTCAAGTGAGGATCGATCGTCCCCTGGTTGTCGTAGGCAGTCACGTGGACGCCCGAAATGCCCGTGAGGACGCGCTTGTAATCGCGGATATTCATGTCCGTTTCCCCCATTCCCGACTTGCTACACCCGGAGAAGATGTTTCTCGCCCGAGCGAATGACGTGGTCGCGCATCAGCCGCTCGGCGAGATCCGGCTCGCGGGCGGCGATCGCGTTGGCGATGGCCTGATGTTCCTCGACCGCCAGGAAGCGCTCCCGCTCCTCCGACAGCACGCTGAGACGGGCCGCATGGGTGTAGATGTTCTGGCCGCCCTGCAGGCGACGCAGATAACCGCAGCCAGATGCTTCATGGATGGCGTTGTGGAAGCGCTCGTTGAGAGCGATGAACTGCAGCACATCCACCGTCTCGAGACCGGCCCGCATCTCGACGATGAGCTCGCACATCAGGGCAATATCTTCATCCGTCACCCGCTTGGCGGCCTGGCGAGCGATCATGCTTTCGAGCGCGGCACGCGCCAGCATCATCTCTTCCGCCTGGCCGGCATTGAAGGTGATGTAGATCCCACGGCGGGGCTCCGATCGTACCAAACCTTCGGCTTCGAGTACGCGCAAGGCCTCCTTCAGAGGCGTCGTGCTGATGCCAAGCTGACTGGCGAGATGACGCTCGTTGAGCTTTTCGCCACCCTTCAGTCGGCCGGCAAGAATGGCGTCGCGCACTAGGCCATAGACGTGGTCGCGCAGGCTTTTCAGAAAAACCGGCTCCACGGGCAGAAGTGCGTCGTCACCTCCCATTCATATCCTCCATGCTTATGGCGCTGATCTACCACCTGAAATTTGATATATCAAGGCAGAAATCTGAAACTTGATATATCAATTTCCGCAAAGCCTGTTTAAGTTGATGCCGGGCGGGAGGAGCTCCGTCCCCGGATCGAAACATAATCGACACCGGAATGATGGCAGGATTTCTGGAAGAGCAAGCATGACCAAGCAAGCAGCCAATCTCCGCAGCGCACGCTGGTTCGCGCCGGATGATCTTCGTTCGTCGGGACATCGCTCCCGCATGATGCAGATGGGTTATGACGAGAAGGATTGGGGCAAAAAGCCGATCATCGCCATCCTCAATACCTGGTCTGACCTCAACGCCTGCCACGCCCATTTCAAGGACCGCGTCGAGCATGTGAAGCGCGGCGTACTTCAGGCAGGCGGCTTTCCGGTGGAACTGCCGGTGCAGTCGCTCTCCGAAAGCGCGCTGAAGCCGACCTCCATGCTCTACCGTAACTTTCTCGCCATGGAGACGGAAGAGCTGTTGCGCGCCCATCCGGTCGACGGGGCCGTGTTGATGGGTGGCTGCGACAAGACCACCCCTGCCCTCGTCATGGGCGCCATCAGCGCTGGTTTCCCGATGATCTTCCTGCCCGCCGGACCGATGCTGCGCGGCAATTACAAGGGCGAATGGCTGGGCTCCGGCTCGGACGCCTGGAAATACTGGGACGAACGCCGCGCCGGCACGATTTCCGAAGAGCAATGGACCGGCGTCGAGGAAGGCATTGCCCGTTCCTACGGCCATTGCATGACCTTCGGCACCGCAAGCACGATGACCGCGATCGCCGAGGCGCTCGGCCTCACCCTCCCCGGCGCAAGCTCCATTCCCGCCGCCGACGTCAACCATATCCGCATGAGCACGCGGTGCGGCCGCCGGATCGTCGAAATGGTCTGGGATGAGTTGACTCCGGACAAGATCATCACGGCCGACGCGGTCCACAACGCCACGACCGTCGCCATGGCGACCGGCTGTTCCACCAATGCCGTTGTCCATCTCCTGTCGATGGCCCGCCGCGCCGGCGTGCCGCTGACGCTGGACGATCTCGACAAGGCGGGACGCACGACGCCTGTTGTTGCCAACATTCGTCCGACCGGCGACAAATACCTGATGGAAGACTTCTATTATGCCGGCGGCCTGCGCGCCCTGATGTCGGAGATCAAGGATCTCCTGAAACTCGACGCAATGACCGTCAGCGGTTTCCCGCTCGGCGAGACGCTGAAAGGCGCCGAAGTCTACAACAGCGACGTCATCCGCCCCTTGTCGAACCCGATCTATCACGAAGGTTCGTTGGCGGTCCTCAAGGGCAACCTCGCGCCAGACGGCTGCGTCATGAAGCCCTCTGCCTGCGAACCGCGGCTGCGGGTTCACGAAGGCCCTGCCCTCGTCTTCGACAGCTATCCCGAAATGAAGGCGATGATTGACCGCGACGATCTGGACGTCACCGCCGATCACGTACTGATTCTGCGCAATGCCGGCCCGAAGGGCGGCCCGGGCATGCCTGAATGGGGCATGCTTCCTATCCCGAAGAAGATCCTGAAACAGGGTTTTCGCGATATGCTACGCATTTCCGATGCCCGCATGTCCGGCACCAGCTACGGCGCCTGCATCCTGCATGTGGCGCCGGAAGCCCATATCGGCGGGCCGCTGTCGCTGGTGCGCACCGGCGACATCATCCGCGTCGACCTGCCAAACCGCTCGATCGACATGCTGGTGGACGAAGAGACGCTTGCCAAACGCCGCGCCGAATGGGTGGCCCCGGCCGATAAATATGAACGCGGTTATGGCTGGATGTTCTCAAAGCACATCAAGCAGGCCAACGAAGGCTGCGATTTCGATTTCCTCGAACGGCAATTCGGCGCGACCGCCGGCGAGCCCGACATTTTCTGAGTGGAGACCCCATGACCGACTACGTTCTTTCCGAGACCACGCGCAAGAAATACGAGGGCATCAGCTGCGCGACGATCTGCACCGCGCTCTTCAAGCGTGGACTGCGCAATCAGTTCATCCAGGATGTCCGGCCGCTTTCCCATAAGCAGCAGAACATGGTCGGCCAAGCCTTCACCCTGCGTTACATTCCGGCACGTGAGGACCTCAACCCGCTTTCGGTGTTCCAGAACCCGCTGCATCCGCAGCGCGCCGCCGTCGAGCAGTGCCCGGCCGGCCATGTGATGGTCATGGACAGCCGCAGGGATCCCCGAGCCGCCTCCGCCGGTTCCATCCTCGTGTCGCGCCTGATGGTACGCGGCGTCGTCGGCGTCGTCACCGATGGCGGATTTCGCGATAGTCCCGAAATTGCCGAACTCGGCATCCGCGCCTATCATAACCGCCCCTCCGCCCCAACCAACCTGACGCTCCATCAGGCGCTCGATATCAACGTGCCGATCGGCTGCGGCGACGTCGCAGTCTGGCCGGGCGACGTGGTTGTCGGCGACAATGAAGGCGTTGTTATCGTTCCGGCCGGCATCGCCGACGAGATCGCCGACGAGGTGGTCGAGATGACCGCATTCGAGGATTTCGTCACCGAGGAAGTCCTGAGCGGCCGCTCGATCATCGGCCTCTATCCGGCGACCAGGGAGGAGACCAAGACGGATTTCGCCCGCTGGCGCCAGGCCAAGGGCCGCTAAAGCTGCTTTCTCCACCGATCAAACGAAACGGCGTCGGGATCAATGGAACCCGGCTGGCAGTCAATTAACCTGTCGGCATCTCGCGCAGGTCTTTGAAAAGCACGTTTTGGTCGGTGAGGTATTTGGCAAAGATCGGCAGGCTGGCGCCGCCGATCGCCCGCGCCTGGGAGCCGACCATTCCCTCGATGATATCGGGAATGATGACGCCCTGAAGGTCGAGTCGTGCCACCGCCTCGATGGTCGAGGCGACAATTCGTTGCCGCACCCAGGCCGGAAAACCGCCGTCGATCACGGCGGCGCCAAAATCGATGATCGAGGCTGCCGCGACGATCGCTTGGGCGAGCGCATTCGCGGTCTGGAGAATCCACAGATCGAGCGGTTCTCCGAAATCGATCCAGTCGTCGGCGGAATACCAGAGCGGCTGCGGATCCAGGTTCCGCTCTTTCAGAAGGTTCTCCAGGACGAAGATCGAGGCGATGTCGAGCAATTGGCGCGTTTCGCCATCCTTGCCACGCACCGGAAGCGGCCCCACCGCGCCGGCGGTTCCGGTCCGGCCGGAGAAAATCGCGGAATTCAGAACGATCCCGCCGCCGATGAACGATCCGATGAAGAAATACACGAAATCCGGATAAGATGGGCCAACGCCGAATACCAGTTCTGCGCCGCAGGCGCTGGTCGCGTCGTTCTGCAGATAGACCGCGTGCTGGACCTTAGCTGCGATTTCCGCCTGCAGATCGAACCCGCGCCAAACCTCCATCGCCCCTTGTGGAGCGCCCACCTCCTCGGCCCAGTTCCAGAGTTCGAATGGCGCGGCGATCCCGATCCCGGCGATACGGCCGCGCTGTACCTCATTCAACTGGCCTT
This sequence comes from Neorhizobium sp. SHOUNA12A, assembly GCF_023006505.1. Taxonomy (GTDB): domain Bacteria; phylum Pseudomonadota; class Alphaproteobacteria; order Rhizobiales; family Rhizobiaceae; genus Neorhizobium. Next base: position 62,538 of record NZ_JALBGV010000009.1, on the reverse strand, counting down.
CGAGCCGCGCAATGCCGGACGTGATGATCTCGATGATCTTCCCGGGAAGCGGATAGGCATAGGTCTCGTGATATTGCAGCCGGATATGACCGACGAAATCCATCAGCACCAGGTCGGCACTACGCCGGCCGATCTTCACGCCGAACGAATAGGCCGCATCCGGATTGAGACGCATCGGCACCGAAGGCTGCCCCACCCGGCCGCGCACCGGTTCGCCGCGCAACAGTAGACCGTCCTTTTCGAGCGCCCGCATGATGACCGAGACGGTCTGGGCGGAAAGCCCGCTGCGTCGCGTGATATCCGCCTTCGACATCGAGCTGTTCAGGCGCACAAGCGAAAGCACGAGCCGCTCGTTATAGGCCCTCACCCGCACCTGATTTGAGCCGCCGGTAAAATTGCCCAGCAGCGCGTGGCCTTGCGCCACACTATCCGAAACCGACATGGCTCTTCCTCCCAGAAGCCTTGAATCGACGGAGAAACCTCATTCGGGAATGCGGGATATCCTTTTGATATCTCGAGCTAAACCCAAAGGTGCACCGCACACGGATCGCCAGATTCTGAACCTCCACTTCGGCAAACTATGGCACGAGAAATAAATAATTCAATCGGAATTAATTATTGACAGGCTATTTCAACTCGTTCTTAATTAGGGTGTAAGGGCACAGGACGGCTTGGAGGAGACGCCTGTCGAACTCGGTGGCACCGGTGTCCGAACGTTTGGTCCGCATGGCGGACAATTTTAACTCTGGGAGGAGACCATGAAGAAATCCGTATTGTCCGCCGCGTTCGGCGCCCTCGTCCTGGGCGTCGCGTTTTCCGCCCCTGCCCAGGCCGCCGGCGTGTCCGCCTGCCTGATCACCAAGACCGATACCAATCCCTTCTTCGTCAAGATGAAGGAAGGTGCCTCGGCCAAGGCCAAGGAACTCGGCGTGACGCTGAAATCCTATGCCGGTAAGATCGACGGCGACAGCGAAAGCCAGGTCGCAGCCATCGAAAGCTGCATCGCCGACGGCGCCAAGGGCATTCTCATCACCGCGTCCGACACCAAGGGCATCGTGCCGACCGTCAAGAAGGCCCGGGATGCCGGCGTCCTCGTCATCGCCCTCGACACCCCGCTCGACCCGATCAACGCCGCCGACGCCACCTTTGCCACCGACAATCTTCTTGCCGGCAAGCTGATCGGCCAGTGGGCCAAGGAAACCATGGGCGACAAGGCCAAGGATGCCAAGGTCGGCTTCCTGGACCTGACCCCGGACCAGCCGACGGTCGACGTTTTGCGCGACCAGGGCTTCATGATCGGCTTTGGCATCGACCCCAAGAACCCGGACAAGATCGGTGACGAAACCGACAAGCGCATCGTCGGCCACGACGTGACCAACGGCAACGAGGAAGGCGGCCGCAAGGCCATGGAAAACCTTCTCCAGAAAAATTCCGGCATCAACGTCATCCACACGATCAACGAGCCCGCCGCAGTCGGTGCCTACCAGGCCCTGAAAGCTGTCGGCATGGAAAAGAACGTGCTGATCGTCTCGGTCGACGGCGGTTGCCCGGGCGTCAAGTCGGTCAAGGAAGGCGTGATCGGCGCCACCTCGCAACAATATCCGCTGCTGATGGCATCGCTCGGCATCGAGGCGATCAAGAAGTTCGCCGACACCAAGGAAAAGCCGAAGCCGACCGAAGGCAAGTCCTTCTTTGACACCGGCGTCTCGCTGGTCACCGACAAACCGGTTCCCGGTGTCAAGTCGATCGACGTCAAGGAAGGTACGGCGAAGTGCTGGGGTTGATCCCCATCATATAGCCCCATTCCGGCCGGGGCGAAATCCCCGGCCATTTTCGACCAGCGATACGCCGCTGGGAAGCAACCGGCGAAGACCGGGCGAACTCAACGGATGGTTCCTGCGCATTCGGCGCGCGGAGGAGGAAACATGAGTGGAACACAGGAATTCGAGCGTGTTCTCGACGGCAGCGACAAAAGCGTTGCCTCATTCGAGAGCCAGGACGTCTCTCTCTTAAAACGCGCGCAGCATTTTCTGCATTCGACACCCGCTGCCGTGCCGCTGATCGTACTGATCCTGTCCATCATTATCTTCGGCATCGCCATCGGCGGACGATTCTTCTCGTCCTATACGCTGACGCTGATCCTTCAGCAGATCGCGGTGGTCGGTATTCTCGGCTCTGCCCAGACGCTGATCATCCTCACCGCCGGCATCGATCTTTCGATCGGGGTGGTGATGGTGATATCGGCCGTCATCATGGGCAATTTCGCCGTTACCTACGGCATGCCCGCGGGGATCGCGATCCTTGTCGGACTGATCACCGGCGGCATCTGCGGTTTCTTCAACGGGTTCCTTGTCGCGGTCATGAGGCTGCCGCCGTTCATCGTGACGCTCGGCTCCTGGAACATCATCATGGCGACGAATTTCATCTATTCCGCCAACGAGACGATCCGCGACACCGACGTGGATGAAAAGGCGCCGCTCCTCCATCTCTTCGCTCTCAATTTCAAGGTAGGCAGCGCAATCCTGACGCTGGGCGTCATCGCCATGGTCCTGCTCGTCGCAGTGCTCTGGTACATCCTCAACCATACGGCCTGGGGACGGCATGTCTACGCCGTCGGTGACGATCCGGAAGCGGCAAAACTCTCCGGTATCCAGACCCGCAAGGTTCTGCTCAGCGTCTACACGATCGCCGGCATCATCGCCGCCTTCGCCGCCTGGGTTTCGATCGGCCGCAACGGTTCGATATCCCCCTCCTCCGCGGTGACCGACTATAACCTGCAGGCGATCACCGCGACGGTGATCGGTGGCATCTCGCTGTTCGGCGGCCGCGGCTCCATCCTCGGCACGCTGTTCGGCGCCATGCTCGTCGGCGTCATGTCGATGGGGCTCAACATGCTCGGTGCCGATCCTCAATGGAAAGTCATGCTGACCGGCTGGCTCATCATCGCCGCCGTCGCCATCGATCAGTGGATCAGAAAGGTCTCGGTGTAATCATGAGTGTCGAACCCATCCTCACAGCCCGCGGCCTGGTCAAACGTTACGGACGCGTGACCGCTCTCGACAACGCCGATTTCGATCTCTACCCCGGCGAAATCCTCGCCGTCATCGGCGACAACGGCGCCGGCAAATCCTCGCTGATCAAGGCGATCTCCGGCGCGGTGCGGCCCGACGAGGGCGAAATCACCCTGGAAGGCCGGCCGGTGCACTTCAAGTCGCCGCTCGAAGCCCGCGATGCGGGCATCGAAACCGTCTACCAGAACCTCGCGCTCTCACCGGCGCTATCCATCGCCGATAACATGTTTCTCGGGCGTGAGATCCGCAAACCGGGCATGCTCGGACAGTGGTTTCGTATGCTCGACCGACCGACCATGGAAAAGCAGGCCCGAGACAAGCTCACAGAACTCGGGCTGATGACGATCCAGAACATCAACCAGGCCGTCGAGACCCTGTCTGGCGGCCAGCGTCAGGGCGTTGCGGTGGCCCGGGCCGCCGCCTTCGGTTCCAAGGTCATCATCCTCGACGAACCAACCGCCGCACTCGGCGTCAAGGAAAGCCGGAAAGTTCTGGAGCTTATCCTCGACGTGCGCTCGCGCGGCATTCCGATTGTGCTCATCTCGCACAACATGCCGCATGTGTTCGAAGTAGCCGACCGCATTCATATTCATCGGCTTGGACGACGGCTGACCGTGATCGATCCGAAGGAATACACGATGTCCGACGCCGTCGCCTTCATGACCGGCGCCAAGGCGCCCGCCCAGCCGGTCGCGGCGTAACGATCGCCCCGACCAAGCTCCCGTCGGAGCCGTCCTCCGGTCGCCTGGTCCAAGAGATACAGGCGATCGGGTACCCCACGATAATATTCCGCCGCCCTCTCCACCGCGGCCCGCTCGCGGCGGAGGGCGATTGCATTCTGCTGCGGACCTTGAGAAGCAGCCGTGCCCCCTGGCCAGCCCGACTGTAGTGGTCCTGGGATGGCTACAGGCCATTCTCACACACGACGTCTGCCACGAACACCACCGACGACCGTCCTGCCGCTAACATCCGAGCGGCCGCGCTTCCCCAACACAATCAACCGCCTGCCATTATGATGCCGGCCACCCAAATATCGGTCTTCCCGCCGATCGTTCGATCGGCGATCCTTGTGACCAAAACGATTACGATAGAAAATTCCCATCAGTAAAAACATAAAGAATTTTATATTCCATTCCGCCACGCGGCATTGCCGTTGCGAGATGACCGACTCACCCGCAAATCAGGCGTATTTCTAAGGCCTTATCGCCTGCGGCTCATTACATCCCGCACCAATACCCATAGTAGATCCCCGACCAAAATGAAGCGAAGGCGGCAACAGCCTGTTGAAAACATCTGATACGAATAAAAAATTCCATCCTTAATTGACAGGGCGGAATTATCTAATAGGTTGTTAACACTTAAGGGATGAGGGAGTGGTGCTGGAACCGGCTCATGAAGAAACGCGAAAAGCTCTTCATTTTTGATATTGGCGGCGTGTTCGTGAAGCTCGATCCGGCTTCCCGCGACCGCGCGGTATCGAAGCCCGGCGGCGCAGGTCCGTCCCTGCGGTATAGCGACGTTCCGGAGGCGATCTTCCGCGATTTTCGGCTGGGGCGGTCGACGGAGCCCGATTACGTGCAGACGCTCGCCGGAATATTCGGCGTGCCGGCCGAAAGCGTCTATGAAGCCGAACATGCCTATGTCGCCGAAGGTTTTGACGAATTCATCGGTTTCGTCCGCAAGCTCAGGAAAAATCATCGCGTCGTCTGCCTCAGCAACAATCAGCCGATCCACTGGCGCTATATTAGCGACAACCTCCTGGGCGCTGGTTATTTCGATCACGAATACCTCTCCCAGGACATGGGCCTTGAAAAACCGGACCGGATGATTTTTCAGGCGGTGTCGGAAGTCGAAGGATGTTCGGAAAAGGATGTCATCTTCATCGACGACATCGAGGAAAACGTCGTGGCAGCGCGCGAGCTCGGATGGCAGAATTGCATCCTTCATCGCGATCCGTTTGAAACGGCTGAATTGCTCACGGCGTTTGCCGCCGAGCACACTTTGAATTGACGAGTACGGAGTTTCGGCATGGCTCGAATGACCCTCAGCGGCATCAAGAAAAGCTTCAAATCCGTCGACGTGCTGCACGGTATCGACCTCCAGATTTCCGACAGGGAATTCGTCGTTTTCGTCGGCCCGTCGGGATGCGGAAAATCGACCCTGCTGAGATTGATCGCGGGCCTTGATACGATCAGTTCCGGCGAGTTTCACCTCGATGACCGCCGGATGAACGACGTCGCCCCGTCGCGCCGTGGCATCGCCATGGTGTTTCAGTCCTATGCGCTCTATCCGCATATGGATGTCTACGAAAACATGGCTTTTGGCGCACGGCTGATGGGCCTCGAAAAGGACGAAGTCGAAAAGCGCATCGACGAAGCCTCCAAGATGCTGCGGCTCGATCCGCTCCTGAAGCGCAAGCCGCGCGAACTTTCCGGCGGCCAGCGTCAGCGCGTCGCGATCGGCCGCGCATTGGTCAGAAAGCCGAAGGTCCTGCTTCTCGACGAGCCGCTGTCCAATCTCGACGCCGCGCTGCGCTCCGACGTGCGGTTGGAAATCGCCAGGCTTCACCGCGAAATCGGCGGCACCACCATCTACGTCACCCACGACCAGGTCGAGGCGATGACGCTTGCCGACCGGATCGTCGTAATGAACAACGGCAAGGTCGAACAGTTCGGCAGCCCTCGCGAACTCTACGAACGGCCGGCCAACACGTTCGTCGCCACCTTCATCGGCTCGCCCCGAATGTCGCTTCTCAATGTTGAACGCGACAGCAACAATCTCGGCCTTCCCGGATCGGGATCGATCAATGTTTCCCGCCTGCCGCAATCGGACGAGCGGGATCTCGTGATCGGCGTCCGGCCGGATGCGATGACGGTCTCCACGGACGAAAGCACTGAGGGTTTCAAGGGCAGCGTCGTCTACACGGAATATCTGGGCGAGAACACATATGTGTATGTGCGCCTCGGCGACGGCACGCTGGTCGGCATCCGGTCCTCGGCCTCGGTCGACCTGCCTCCGGACACGCCGGTCGTCATCACGGTGGCTTCAGAGGAAATCCACTATTTCAGTCGCGCAACGAGGGAGAGGTTGGCGGCCTGAAAGCACTTTCGTCTCCTATAAATACCAAGAGGATGGAACCAGATGAAAAAGCTAGTTTGCAGCACGATAGTAGCCTTGGGAGCCCTGGCGACAGCTTTGCCGGCAATGGCGCAGGAATTGACCTTCTGGAGCTGGCGGCAGGAAGATAAAGCCCAGTACCAGAAATTTATCTCCGCTTTCGAGACGAAGAACCCGGGCATCACAGTCAAGTTCGAAACGTTCGAAGCGACGAACTACAACACGATCCTGTCGACCGCGCTTGCTGGCGGTTCGGGACCGGACCTGATGTTCACCCGCACCTATGGCGGCATGGAAACGATCGCGAGCGGTGGCTATCTTCTGGCTCTGGACAAGACCAATGTCCCGGCCCTCTCGACCTTCACCGCGCCGGCGCTCGCCTCGGAGACGATGCGTTCGAACAAGACCACCTACGCCGTACCCTTTGCCAGCCAGACCATGCTGGTGATTTACAACAAGGATATCTTCGACAAGAACGGCTTGAGCGAGCCGCAGAGCTGGGATGACTTCATCAAGGCATCCGAAAAGCTGAAGGCTGCCGGCGTCATGCCGTTTGCCAACGGCACGGCAACCGCCTGGCAGAACGAAGTCGTGGTCGGCGGCCTCGTATCCTCGATCATGGGCCGCGGTTTCTACGATGACCTGATGGCTGGCAAGGCGGACTTCACAGACAAGCGTTATGTCGGGGCACTCACCAAGCTCAAGGAAATCACCAAATATTTCCCGGAGGGCTTCATCGGTCTTGATTATGCTTCCGCCCAGCAGCTCTTCTCATCGGGCATGGCCGGCATGTTTGTCGGCGGCTCCTACGAGCTTGCCAACTTCAAGAAGCAGAACCCCAACATGAAGATGGGCATCTTCGCGGCTCCCGGCCTGAAGGCCGAGGACGAGAAGCTCGTCGCCCTCTATTTCGACGGCGGTTATGCGGCAAACGCCAAGGGCAAGAACAAGGAAGCTTCGGTCAAGTTCCTGAACTTCCTCGCCAGCCAGGAATTCGGCCAGATGTTCGCCAACGACCTGAACAACATCTCGGCAGTACCCGGCGTGACGTTCAAGGACCCGCTGCTTGGCGAAGTCGCCGACCTCAACAAGCACTCGATCCCCTATCTGATGCTGGTCCATTTCCGTTACGGCGAGCCGTCCGGTTCGGTCCTGCTGCAGAGCGAGATCCAGAAGCTGCTTGGCGGCAAGGCGACCCCGGAAGAGGTCGGAAAGAACCTGACGACCGGCCTTGCGAACTGGTACGCCCCGTTCAAGAAGTGACCTCAAGCAGCGGGACGGCTTTGCAAGCCGCCCCGCTTCCAATCTCAAGAGAGTTGTAATGCCCGGATCGCCCCTTGTTTCGCGAAGGCTCTGGATTTCGGCCCTGATCGTGCCGCCGCTTGCCTTCGTAGCGCTGTTTGTCGTCTACCCGATCATCTCGGCCTTCGCCTATGCCTTTTTCCATTGGAACGGGCTGGCGCGCGGCGAATTCGTCGGTTTCGCAAACTTCTACAAGGTGCTGTTCACCCAGCCTTATGCCGATTGGACCGTCAACGCGTTCCTTCACAACGTCTGGGTCTTCTTTGCGCTGATGGTGCTGCAGAACGGCGTCGGATTCCTGCTCGCCTACTGTCTCTGGCGCGAGCTGCCGGGTGCTGCCTTCCACCGGATTTCCGTCTTCCTGCCGGTCGTACTGTCGACCATCATCGTTGGCTTTCTCTGGAAGCTCTTCCTTCATCCGCTTTTCGGCGTGGTCAACATCTCGTTCCGCGGGCTGGGCCTTGGCGGACTTGCCCAGCCCTGGCTGGGTCAGGATTCCACCGCGCTCTGGTCGTTGATATTCGCCAATGCGTGGCACATGGTCGGCTTCCCGACGCTGGTCTTCCTCGCAGGCATGCAGCGCATTCCGGGTGAAATCCTCGATGCCGTTCGCATGGAAACCGAAAGCGAGTGGACCAAGATCACCAAGATCGTCTGGCCGCTGGTGGCGCCAAGCGCCACGGTCGTCTTCACGCTTCTTTTCGTCGGCAGCTTCAACTGGTTCGAGATTCCTTACGTGATGGTCGGCCTTGAAGGCTCTCCGCACGGCGCAACCGATGTGCTCGGGCTCTATTTCTACCGCACCGCCTTCGGCAACATGTCCGGCTCGGGCCAGGATTTCGGCGCCGGCAGCGCGCTTGCCGTGCTGATCTTCGTCTTCATCGCGCTGGTGGCCGGCGTCATCACCTTCAAGCTGCGGGCCAGGGAAATCCAGATATGAGCACTGCTTCGCAAAGCTATTACGATCGGCGCGGCATGCTCGCCACGCTCGGCAAGGATGGGCTGATCCAGATCATCCTGATCCTGAATACGGTGGTGATGCTCGCTCCCATCGTCATCATGCTGTTTGCCGCGTTCAAGACCAATGCGCAGATCTTCCAGTCGCCGTTCGGCATCCCGGATTTCTCCAACCTTGCCAACATCGTCAAGATCTGGAGCCAGACCAACTTCCTGCGCTATCTCCTGAATTCGGTGATCGTCACCGGCGCGTCGATCGTCGTGATCCTGACGCTCGGGACGATGGCGGCCTATGCCGTCGGTCGCTACAAGTTCCGGGGATCGAGCTTCGTGCTGATGTTCTTCTTGGCCGGACTGACGCTTCCCCTGAAGCTCGCGATCATCCCGCTCTTCATCCTGATGCGCGATCTCGGCATCCTGAACACGCAGCTGTCGCTGATCGTCATCTATGTGGCGATGGGCCTGCCGACCACCGTCTTCATCATGACCGGCTTCATCGCCACGCTTCCGAACGAACTTGAGGACGCGGCCCGCATGGACGGCGCCAGCGAACCGCGGATCATGTGGTCGATCATGCTGCCGCTGGTGCGGCCGGCCCTGGTGATCGCCGGCATCCAGAACGTCGTGCCGATCTGGAACGATTTCTTCTTCCCGCTGATCTTCATCCAGAAGGACAACCTGAAGACCCTGCCGCAAGGCCTCACGACCTTCATGGGCGAATACACGACAGATTGGGGCGTGCTGTTCGCGGGGCTTCTGTTGTCCTCGGCGCCGGTCATCATCGTCTACATCATCCTGTCCCGCCAGTTCATCAACGGCATGACGGCGGGAGCAGTGAAGTAGGGAGGTCAAGAACCACGCTTGGAATGCCCACTGAACGCAGGGACTGCCGTGAATATGGCAAGTTGAACGCGGATCGATGTGCTGTTATGCACGTCTCGGATGCGGCTCGCACCCGCAACACCATAAAACAATCGCAACCCTGTAGCGGTTCAAGACGTTCAGCGGTAAAAGCAGATTCATGAACGACAACGTCATCAAATTCCGACGCCCGGAACCGCCGCCGCGAGAGCCGAATCCGTTGCTACGCAAGTTGGCAGTTGTTGCAGCCGTGATCGTATGCCTTGTTCTCGCCTGGGCGTACTTCCAGTTCCTCGGAAGCCCGGCGTAATTCCCGAGCTCATCCGGTCCGACCGAGGCCGATATCCTGATGTCGGTCGAGCAAATATCTTACAACCTGCTTCCGATCTGCGGCGGAGGATGAAAACGCGTCTTCGACGAGAGCAATACAACGTAATTTGCCGAAGCGGGTTTCGTACTTGGAGCTTATTAGCTCAGCAGTATCAGAAATGAATGTACAGACCGTCCCCATAACGATACATATTTTCTACAACAACGCGTAGTTCCGAACAGCAATACAATGCTCGAAAATACGATGCTCCAAATCCGGTTGCTCGGTCGCCCCTCGCTTGAGTTGGACGGCGTGAGCATCGCGCTGCCGGAAAAAGCCTATTTTCTATTTGCTGTCGTTGCGATGGCGCCCAGATTGACGGTCGACCGCGAAACGATACGGCGGTTGCTCTGGCCCTCCCATGATGCGGAAAAGCGCGCCAACAGCCTGCGTCAGCTTCTGGCACGCATCGCCAAGGCGGTCGGCCCGGACGCCCCGGCCATCCTCGTCAACGACGAAGAAACGCTGCGCCTTGATTGCGATCGGTTCACGGTTGATCTCCTCGCCTTGATGGAGGCGGCACCGTTAGACGAGGATAAATGGGACCTTGTTCATGGCGAACTGCTCGAAGCCGTCGAGGCTCCGACCGGCGGCGCGGAGGACTGGCTTCTGGATGCGCGGCGCAAGGTCGGTGACTGGCGACTGAGCCACATCGAAAGCCTGCTCGCGATATCGTCCCACCAGCAATCCTCATCACTACCCTTGCTTGCCAACCACCTGATCGAACTGGATGCCTCTCACGAGGGCGCCGCGCGAGCGCTGATGAAATATCACGTCGGCCACGGCGACTTCGCCGCCGCCCGCCAGGCCTATAGCCGATGCCGGGACCAGCTCAGGGCCGACTACGGCACGCCGCCGACGCCGGAGACGGTTGGGCTCGCCCACGAACTCGGCATCCTCAGTCGGCCCAGCTCGGACCGTACACCGGAAACGGAGGAGCGATCAAAGGGTCTCATGCCGGCACAGCCGCGCGTGGTGATCCTGCCGCCCGAGACGATCGTCCAGGACGCGCTGGTCCAGCGCCTCGGCAGAGCTCTTTTGGAAGACGTCACGATCGGTCTCAGCCATCAGCGTGTCTTCAAGATCATCGCCGCCCATACAAGTTTCGAGCTGCTCAATCGATCGGGCGACCCAAATCAGCGCCAATCGGCCCTCAGCGACCTTCAGTTCGATTATTCCGTGTTCGTGACGATCCAGGGTGAAGGCGACGAGATCTTTGCGACCTGCAGGCTGACGAGGGTGGGCACCGGCGAAGTGCTCTGGGCCATCAACCTGCCGCTCGACGTCCAGCAGATGAGAGCATCCTTCAGCCAGTTGGCGCGGCGTATTTCGATGTCGCTGACCGATGTCATCGAACGGCATGAAATCGCCAGGTCCCTCGACGACGTCGACCCCTCTGCCTACCGCCTTTACCTCGAAGGAAAGCGCTATCTGTCCGGCACGGACCTGCCGCATCTGCGTCAGGCGCGCAAATGGTTCAAGTCAGCGGTCAAGCGGTGTGACAGTTTCTCGCCGGCGCATGCCGGAATTTCGCGCTCGCTCGGCATGGAATGGCTGGTTCGCGGCATGAAGGACAACGAGTTGCTGGATGTGGCCAATCAATCCGCCCGCGCATCCCGCGATCTCGATCCCGGCAGCGGCCGCGCCTTCCGCGAGCTCGGTTTCATCTCGCTTTATCGCCGGCGTTTCGACGAAAGCCTGGACCTTTTTCAGGAGGCCCAGAACCTCAATCCGAGTGATGCGGACGTGCTCGTCGATTATTCGGACGCTCTGTCGCATGCTGGTGATCTGGACAAGGCTCTCGATCTCGGGCTCGCAGCCTTCAAGCTGAACCCTCTGCCGCCGGATTATTACTACTGGATACTGGGCTCCACCTATTACGTGCGCCAGGAATATTCAAAAGCGATCGATACGATCGACCCGGTCCGCAGCAAACACGCCACCGCGCGGCTGCTTGCCGCCAGTCACGCGATGGCAGGCGACATGCCGGCCGCGCGTAGATATGCGGCGATCGTCCGGGAAAATTTCCCCGATTTCCGCAGCGAAGATATCCGCTACTTCGTGCCGGACCGTGACCCGGCGCATGCCGAGCTGCTCATTCACGGCCTCAGGCTCGCTGGGCTGCCGTAAAAAGGCGTGAAAATGCCTGTCACGCTGGAATAACACCCTGTGTGGTCCTTTCTCTACGCAACGCAGCACAAGCTGCCTTTTAGCGGAGAGAAAGCATGGAAACGAAGTTCAAGACATCCAAGCCGGTTGAGACGACTGCCTCTGCCCCGACGCTGCGGTTTTCCGCCGCTGCCGAAGCCGTGCTTGGCGGCCGGACCGAGATTGCGGCGAACGCGCTCTCTCAGGTCACGCATGCAATGAGATATCAGTAATGAGCCTGGAAGCCCAAGGTGCCGACGGTTGCCTTGGGCTTAACCACGAGCCGCGACGGCTCTGGAATGCCGCCAAGCAAAGGTCTTTTCAGCAACCAAACTTGCCCCTTCACAAGCCTGTCACGCCCAAGTCACGGTGCCTTTGGTCTCCTCTCCCATAGAGACTCTTAGAGAGGACGAATCGACGGGATGAGTTCGGCATCGCAACCACTTTTGCAGACCCGGCAGTCGCCCGCCCAATCTCGTTCGAGATCGGGGTCATTCGAAATTTGGCAGCCGGAAATGATGATGCAGATCCAGTCATCGACGCAGACGATCCAGAAATTCGCAGCCTCCCTCACACAGCGGGAGCAGGGTTTCAGCACGTATCATGACCGGCGCGTGTCGCCGGCGGAAACCTTCGACGCGATCAGCCCGTTTTTCAGAGATCTCGGCATCACCCGGGTCGGCTTCCTGACCGGCCTCGACCGGGTCGGCATTCCCGTCGCCTTTGCGACGCGGCCCAACAGCTACACTCTCTCCGTCTTCCAGGGCAAAGGCGTCGATACCGATGCGGCGCGCACCTCAGCCGCCATGGAAGCCCTTGAGACACGGGTTGCCGAGGTCGAACCGGCATCGCTGACCTGGGCGACCGTCAACGACGTCGCCGGCTCTGCCGCGGGTATGATCGACCTTCATTCGACCGCACGGTGCGTGCCCTCCGAAATCGGCGACCGTCAGATACCCTGGGTCACCGGTCTCGACATTCTCTCCGGCAATCAGATCATGGTGCCCTGGTGGCTCGCCGGGATGGATCACCGAGGCGAACGGCCTGCCGGGTTCGAGCAGTCCAGCGATGGCCTCGCATCCGGAAACACCCATGCGGAGGCACTCCTGCACGGGCTGTGCGAACTCGTCGAGCGCGATGCCTGGACCCTTGTCCAGCTCAAATCCGAGGACGAATTGAATGCCTGCCTCGTCGATCCGGCCAGCGTCGAGGATGCCGTGCTCGACCTCATGGTCAGCCGCCTTCGCAATGCGGGCATGCAGCTCCTTCTCCTCGACATGACGACAGACCTCCAGGTTCCGGCATTTCTGGCCGTGCTTATCCCGGACGCCACGGCCAAGCGATCAGACCCGCGCTGGAGCCAGATTTGCGGCGGCTGCGGCTGCCATCCCGACCCGGTGCGCGCAATGCTGCGCGCCATAACCGAAGCAGCACAGAGCCGTCTGACCGCGATTGCCGGCAGCCGCGACGATTTTTCGCCCCGCATCTATCAGCACATACGGGCGGATAACGCTCTCAGCCGCCTGGTCGCCCTGTCGTCGCTGGACAGGCGCCCGGTCCAGTATCGCGAGCTTGACGCAACCCGCCACTCCATCAACGGCACGATCGATCACATACTCGGTCGTCTCAGACTTGCCGGCATCAGGCAGGTGGTTGCGGTTCCCATGCAGGATGCCGGGCTCCCCGTTTCGGTCGTCCGGGTCATCGTTCCAGGCCTGGAAGTCGAACTTTCCGGACAATATTTGCAGCTCGGTATCCGCGCTGCAAATGCCATAAGGAGATCACGGCATTGAAAGTCGTTTTCGTCGGGCCAAGCCTCGGGTCGTCGACCCGCCAGATGAAACAGCGATTCCCGTCGCTGACCTTCCGCGGACCTGCGGCCCGCGGAGACATCCTGAAGGCGGTCGAGGACGGCGCCACGGCGATCGCCCTGATCGACGGCTATTTCGGCGAGTCCGCCTCCGTGTGGCACAAGGAGATTCTTTATGCGCTGAGCCGCGATGTCTCCATCGGCGGCGGCTCGAGCATGGGGGCGCTGCGCGCTGCCGAATGCGAGGCATTCGGAATGATCGGCATCGGCCGGATATATTCCGACTATGCAGCCGGCCGGCTGATCGACGACGAGGCCGTGGCATTGATCCACGGCCCCGAGGAGCTCGGATGGATGCCGCTCTCGGTGCCGCGCGTCGACTACGAGGCAACGATCCGCAAGCTTGGGCGGATGGGGCTCATTTCAGCTGCCGAGCGGGAACGGTTTTTTCTCGCTGCCAATTTCATGCACTACACCGAGCGGACCTATCAGGCCATTCTCGAACGATGCGAGTTCAGTGATCCTCAGCGCGGTGCGGTGATCCTTCACGACATTAAACGCCACAAGGTGGAATTGAAACGTGAGGATGCGAGGGCCGTTCTCGTTTGGCTCAACGGCATTACCAGTTCCCGTAAACACTCCAAATGGACGTTCGCACAGACCGCCCATTGGGAAAAACTGCGCGACGAGATGGACTCGTCGCAAGGATCCATGAATGATTGATCTCGCCCACGACGTCGCCAGTGACGAATATGCCCGCCTGTTCCGCATGCTTTCCGCGGTCAACAAGGAGGCGGAATCGCTTCAGCTCTCCACGGTCGTCCACTTGACGAACATGGCTCTCCTTCAACTCTCACTCGATTGGGAGGGCGTCAGCCCCGAAAACGAGCGGAGCGTGAAGCTGAACGCGATATTCCGCAGCAAGACGAAGATAGCCCTCGATGAGGACGGTCCCAGAACCTAGGCGTCAGGGGCCGCTGATCGGGCCGGTTGTCTTTCGATATCGGCCAGAAGCGCTTCCGCCTCGAATTCCCTTGCAACAACCGCCTGAACCAATTCCAGGATACGTTTGCGAAGAACCGGTTTGGAAATGCTCATGAAGGCGGTGCTCATCAGCAGCGCCTCATGGGTGAAATCGAATTGCGGGTCTTCGAGCTGATTGTCGTTCGATGGTTCGACCGTCGGGATCCGATCGAAGAACGCCACCATCTCGACCTTCAGCGCAGTTGCGATCTCCACCAGCTTGCCAACTGCAATCCGGTTGATGCCGTTTTCATATTTCTGAAGTTGCTGAGATGTGATGCCCACATGGTGGGCAAGTTGCGGCTGAGTAAGTTTTTTCTCTCGCCTGTAGAGGCGGATCCGCTTTCCAACCTCTCTGTCGGCTGCATTCGGTGCTTTGCTCACTGAGGGACCATCTCTTTGGCACTAGGATACTGACGTGTTATTTGTATCCTATCATCGATAAGTTGCCGAGTACCCCTGCAAGCATTTTCTATCTTGAGTGGATAATTAAGTAAACGTCCACCATAAATCAGGGCTTCGCAAAGTCTTGGCGTTAAATCGATGCTTCGGTTCGGGCGACGGACTTGACGATTGCAAATTCAATAGAATCGCCGCGCGTTTTGGCGTTGCCTTTTCGGCAACCAAATATGCGAAATATTGTTCTTTATTAGAACACGACATTGCGCCATCCTCCCCTCAATCCGGCGCTGAGACCGGCCAAGTCAAGCGAAAATGTATCAGGCCATAAGGCCAACAGGGGAACGCTATGTCTCATTTCACACTGAATCGCCGCCGTTTCATATCCAACGCTGCGGCCTTGGGTGGCTTCGCCGCCGCCTCCAGCGTCCTCGGCATCCGCGCCGGCAATGCCAAGGATGTGGCCAAGGTGCGCATGCAGCTCGGCTGGCTCGTCTCGAACGGCGTACTCGGCGAAGTCGCCGCCATCAAGAAGGGTTTCTTCGAAGAACAGGGCATCGAGCTTGAAATCGTCCCCGGCGGACCGAGCGTCGACGGCGTCGCGGGCGTGGCATCGGGCCAGTCCGCAACCGGCCAGATCTCTTCCAGCCCGTCCGTGATGCTGGCGCGTTCCGCCGGCCTGCCGGTCAAGGCCTTCCTGTCCGGCTACCAGAAGCACCCCTTCACTTATTTTTCGCTGAAGAACAAGGCGATCAAGACCCCGAAAGACATGATCGGCAAGACGATCGCCACCCAGCCGACCGCCTTCATCCTGCTGCGCGCACTGCTCGCCCAGAACGGCATCGCCGAGGACCAGGTGAAGATGGTCAACATGGGTTCGGACATGAACCAGCTGATCACCGGTCAGGCCGATGCGGTCACCGGCTGGCTCACCAACGTCAATGCCCTCGATGTCCTCGGCGACAATCGCGTCGACATGATGCTTTGGGACAGCGGCCTTCAGCTCTATGCCAACGTCTACTACACGACCGACGACCAGATCGCCAAACATTCCGATGTTCTCGAACGTTTCACCCGCGCCGCTGCCAAGGGCTGGGGTTATGTCCGCAACAACCAGAAGGAAGCGGTCGAGATGCTCTGTGAGGCCTATCCGATCCTCGACAAGGCCAGCGAAATGAAAGCCGTGGCCCCGTGCGTCGACTTCTCCTTCGGCGCGACCACCAAGACGTCCGGCTGGGGCACCATGTCGCGTGAAAACTGGGCGGCGCAGATCAAGGCCTATGCCGATCTCAAGCAGTTCAAAGGAACGGTTCCGACGGTCGACGACGTCGCGAACTTCTCCATCCTCGAAGCCACCAGCGACATCCGCAAACAGGTGGGGTGATGGCCATGTTAGGAACGGCGAAGTTGATGCCGAACGTTCCCCAGACCGAACCGGCAGCCACGGCGGTTTCGATCCGAAACCTCTCCGTCCGGTTTGGTGATAGGAACAACGAGTTCACGGCCCTTTCCGATGTTTCCGTGGACATACCGGAAGGCGCCTTCGTCACCATGCTTGGGCCGTCCGGCTGCGGAAAATCGACCCTGCTCAGATGTGTGGCGGATCTCGTCCACATCAGCGACGGTTCGATTTCCGTCTTCGGTCGCAGCCCGCAGGAAGCTCGCGAGAGCCGCGACTTCGCCTTCGTTTTCCAGGACGCGACGCTGCTTCCCTGGCGGAACGTGCTCGACAATGTCCGACTGCCGCTGGAAGTCGGAAAACACGCCCAAACCGGCGACCACGCGGACCCGCATGAACTGCTGGCGATGGTCGGGCTGAAGGGGCGCGAAAATGCGCTCCCTCACGAGCTCTCAGGCGGCATGCGCCAGCGCGTGGCGATCGCCCGCGCGCTGATCACGCGGCCGCGCATCCTTCTGATGGACGAACCATTCGGGGCACTGGACGAGATCACCCGTGATCGGCTGAACGAGGAACTGCTGCGCGTCTGGCAGGAAACGGGAACGACGATCCTGTTCGTCACCCATTCCATCCCGGAAGCGGCTTTCCTCGGCCAGAACGTGCTGATGCTTCAAGCCCATCCGGGTCGCGTCAAGGAATTCATGAAGGTCGATCTCCCCTTCCCGCGTTCGCTTGCCGTGCGTGACACCGTCGAATTCATCGGCGTCACCGCGCACCTGCGCCGCCTTCTGGAGGAATGCCTGTGAGCCACGTCGTTTCCTCCACCACCAAGACCGGTGCCCCACCCGAGCGAAAGATCGCGCTTCTCGATGCAACGGCCGGCGTTCTCGTCAAACATATGCCGGCCATATCAGCCGCCGTCGGGCTTGTGGTCCTCTGGCAGTTCGTCGTCTGGTTCTTCAAGATCCCGACCTTCATGGCTCCGAGCCCGGTCGACGTCGCCTACGCCTTCCAAGACAACGCCAAGATCCTCTGGACCAACATGCTGCCGACGATCCTCGAAGCCTTCCTTGGCTTCGTTTTCGGTAATCTCGTCGCCATCCTGCTGGCGATCTGGTTTGTCCACAGTTCGACGGCGGAAAAAGCTTTCTATCCGATCGCCGTCTTCATCAAGGCGATCCCGATCATCGCGCTCGCCCCGATCCTTGTGCTCATCTTCGGCAACGGGCTTGCGCCAAAAATCATCATCGCCGGGCTGATCTGCTTCTTCCCGACTTTGGTCAACATGGTTCAGGGCCTGAAATCCGCGAGCCCCGCCATGCTCGACCTGATGCGGGTGCTGTCTGCCAGCAACACGGAAATCCTCTGGAAGGTGCGGCTGCCGAGTTCTATGCCGTTCCTGTTTGCGGCGTTAAAGATCGCCGCGACCAGCAGCGTCATGGGCGCCATCGTCGCCGAATGGATCGGCTCCAGCTTCGGCCTCGGCGCCCTGATCATCGAGGCGACCTACAATTTCCGCTCGCCGCTGCTTTACGCAACCGTCGTGATCGCCGCGGTCCTTGCCGTCGTCCTCTTCTTCATCGTCTCGGTGATCGAAGCCCGGATGATCCGCTGGAAGCCGGCCGGATCGCATTGAGCCCAACGCACCGAACCAACTGTCCTCAGCCCAACTTTTTGGGAGTTTGAACCAATGCAACAGACAATTCTTCAGGCGGCGCGCAACGTCGCAGTGGTCGACCGTTCCGATGTGGTGGTGGTCGGCGGGGGGCCGGCGGGCATTTCAGCCGCCGTTTCCGCAGCCCGCAACGGCGCCAAGGTGACCCTCCTCGAACGCTACCCCTATGTCGGCGGGCTTGCCGCCGGCGGCATGGTGCTGGTGCTCGACGACATGATCAACAACCTCGAAATCACCGTGCAGGGCATCTGCATGGAGATGATCGAGCGCATGAAAAAGTGGGACCTCTGCGTCACGCCCACCGGCCGCGACCGCGAACTCGACATCCGCGAGACGCCCGACGCCTGGCGGCGCTGGGCGCGCTGGGGCCTGTTCGATTTCCACACCCAGTCCATGCCGCACCCGATCTGCTTCTCCGCCGCCTTCGACCCGGACGGCTTCAAGCGCGCCTCCTACGACGTGCTGACCGAAGCGGGAGTGAAGCTCCGGACCCACAGCTGGTTCTCCTCCGCGATCATGGAAGGCAAGACCATCAAGGGCGTCATCTGCCAGACCAAGTCCGGCATGGAAGCGATCCTCGGCGATATCGTCATCGACACCACCGGCGACCTTGATGTCGCGGCCTCCGCCGGCGCCTCGCATGTGGAATCCAATTTCATCCTGACCACCGTCTCCCGCTGGGGCGGCGTCGATACCGATGCTGCCGAGCGCTTCGAATTCGAGGAGCCGGAAGCCTTCAAGAAGATCGACCATGAGGCAAAACGCCTGATCGGCGGCTGCTGGTCCTTCTGGTGGCTGAAGACCCCTCTGCCCGGCGTCGTCTGGCTCAACTGCCCGCATATGCCGAACCTCTCCGGCCTCAAGACCGAGGACCTGACCAAGGCGGAAATCGAAGGCCGCAACCGTATCGCCCGCCTGCTCGATTTCACCCGTGAAAAGATGCCCGGCTTCGAGAAGGCCTATGTGGTCGATTTCGCGCCCCAGACCGGTGTGCGCCAGACGCGACTTCTCGAAGGCGAATACGTCGTCACCAAGGACGATGTGATGAACCGCATCCACTTCTCCGACACCGTCTGCCGCGGCCGCGACTATTACACGCCCTACCGCTCGATGCTGCCGCGCGAGATCGACCAGCTGATCGTCGCCGGACGTCACTACTCGGCGACACCGCAGGCGCAGAAGTCGAGCCGCGAAATCCCGCCCTGCATGGCAATGGGCGAGGCCGCGGGCGTTGCCGCCGTCGTGGCGCTCAACGCCGGAACCACCGTTCGGAAAGCCGATATTCGGGCTATCCAGAAACAGATGCGGGCCCAGGGTGCCGATCCCGGCGACGTGCCCTCCGACAATGCAACATTCCTGGAGGCTGCGGAATGAATTCTCTACCCCTCGACGGCGTCCGCGTGATCGATTTCACGCAGGTCATGCTAGGCCCGTGCTGCACCCAGACGCTCGCCGATTACGGCGCCGAGGTCATCAAGATCGAAAAGGCCAAGATCGGCGACCTGTCGCGCTGGTCGCTTGGCTCCGATCCGGACGGCCTCAACAATCCGGTCTTCTGCTCGCTGAACCGCAACAAGAAGAGCCTGGCGCTCGACCTGAAGCTCACCGAAGCCCGCGACGCGGTGCTGGCGCTGATCGCCGGCGCAGACGTGGTGGTCAACAACTTCCGCCCCGGCGTGATGGAACGCATGGGCTTCGGCTACGACGACCTGAAAAAGATCAACAAGCGGCTGATCTATGCGGTCGGCACCGGTTTTGGCCTCACCGGCCCCTACCAGCACAAGGGCGGCCAGGATATCCTCGCCCAGGCGCTTTCCGGGGTCATGCGCCGCAAGTCCGACAGCGCCCATCCGACCTCGATCTATGCCACCCCGCTCGCCGACTATTCCGCCGGCATGCACCTCGTCCAGGGCATCCTCCTGGCGCTCCTGCACCGGGAAAAGACCGGCGAAGGCCAGCAGGTTGCCGTCAGCCTCTACAATTCCATGCTCGCCATGCAAATGCAGGAAGGTGCCGCGCACATGATGCGCGAGAAGGATTTGAACTGGGGCGCCTTCCCACTGACCGGCGTCTTCGACACCACCGACGGCGCGATCGTCATGGTCGGCGCCTTCAAGCAGAACCCGCTGCAGGACATCTGCAACGCGCTCGAAATCGAGGATCTCTCCGCCCAGCCACGCTACAAGGACTTCGATTCCCAGATGGCGCATCGCCCGGAACTGCAGGAGATTTTTCGCGCGAACTTTGCCAGGAACAGCAATGCCCATTGGCTGAAGCGCCTGGAAGAGGTTGATATCCTCTGCGCGCCCGTGCGTAACCTCGCCGAAGCGCTGCAGGATCCGCAGACGGTCATCAACAAGATGATCCTCGAAGCGGGTGAAACGGCTGCCGGTCCCATCCGCCTGATCGGTTCGCCGATCGACATGTCGGCGGCCCCTGTTTCGGTTCGCATCTCCCCGCCGCGTCTCGGCCAGCACAATGACGAAATCCTCGGTTCGCTGGAAGCTCGTCGCGGGGATGCAGCATGACCGTCGGATTTTCCGTCGAGAACCGGGTGGCACGGGTCACGCTCGACCGCCCGGACCGCATGAACGCCGTCGATGCCGCGACCGAAAAGGAACTTGAGGCGATCTGGACCGAGATCGAGGCCCGTGACGACATCTCCTGCGTGGTCCTGACCGGCAGCGGCCAAAAGGCCTTCTGCACCGGCGCCGACCTCAAGGGCGGCGCCACCAAGAGTGGCCTCGAATATTGGGCTGAAAGCCGCACCAACGGCTTCGGCGGCCTTGCCTTCCGCAAGTCGCTCGACGTGCCGGTGATCGCCCGCGTCAACGGTTATGCGCTCGGCGGCGGCTTCGAAATGGTGCTCGGCTGCGATATTGTGATCGCCGCCGACACCGCCAAGTTCGGCCTGCCGGAAGCGCGCGTCGGTCGCATGCCGCTCGACGGCGGCATGGTGCTCCTGCAGCGGAAAATCCCACACAACCTTGCCATGGCCGTGATGCTGACCGGCCGGCAGTTTACCGCCGCCGAAATGCAGGGCTTCGGCATCGTCAACGAGACCGTGCCCTTCGATGCGCTTGATGCAGCCGTCGACAGATGGGTGGGCGATATCGTCGCCTGTGCCCCGCTGTCGCTGAAGGCGATCAAGCAGGCGGTCAACCGCACCGGCCATCTCAGCCCCGCGGAAGCTCAAGGATTGCGCACCCCCGCGCTCATCCGTGCACTGCAGAGCGAGGACGCCGTCGAAGGCGTGGCGGCCTTCCGCGAAAAGCGCGCTCCGGTTTGGCAGGGCCGCTGATGCATGTCGCGCAAAAGTGTGCGGCGGTTTTGCGGTAAAGACATGCATCCAACAAGGAACGGAAGCGTGGCAAGCGAATCCGAAGGATCGCAACACGCTTCAGGTATGGTATGAATTTCAGGATCTTGGGGGATGAATATGCACGCCAGTATCCTGAAATATTTCGTCGAAGTTGCGCGCGCCGGCTCGATCCGCAAGGCCTCCGAAGAGCTGCACGTCGCGACCTCCGCCGTCAGCCGGCAAATCCGCAAGCTTGAGGACGAGCTCGGCACGCCGCTGTTCGAACGGTTCTCCGACGGCCTGCGCCTCACCTCCGCCGGCAAGGTGGTGCTGAAGCACGTCAAGGAGACTATTCATCACTACGAGATCATGAAATCGGATCTCGGCGACCTGCAGGGCAAGCGCACCGGCCGCGTCCACATCGCCTGCCTCGACAGCCTTGCTGTGCAGTTCATGCCCGAATTCGTGATGGGATTTCATCACAAGAACCCGGCCGTCGATTTCCGCATCCGCGCCGACAATTTCAACAACATTTTCCATTTTGTCGCCGACGGCGACTGCGATATCGGCATCACCTTCGACCTCGCCCGGCCGCACGATATCAAGCTGGTCCACGGCGTGCGCATGCCGCTGATGGTCATGGTAGCAAAACACCATCCGCTGGCCCGCCAGAAAAGCGCCACCCTGCAGGAATGCGCCCAGTTCAAGCTGCTGTTGCAGCTCGACAACGAGGTGATGAGCTCGATGATCGCCGTCGAACTCGCCTCGCTCGATCGTGTCGGCCGCACGCTTGTCGCCACCAATAACCAGATGATGCTGAAACCGCTGATCCTGTCCGGCGAAGGCGTCGCCTTCTTCACCCCGCTCGGTCTCCTGAAGGAGTTGAAGGCCGGCGACGTGGTCGCCCTGCCGATCGCCGGCTCCCGCCTGCAGAACATGGAGGTCGGCATCGTCGCGCCCCACAACCGTCAGCTCACCCACGCCACGGAAGCCGTGATCGAGGCGCTCAGCGTCGATCTCGAAAAGTTCAGCAACCAGATCGCGGAGGTCATCAAGCGGTGACATCGAACGAGGACACGCGTTTCCTACAGTATCCGGGCCACGAAAAGGCCCTGCGCGGCGATGCGGCACAAGCCGCCCTTCCCGCCTTGGCCTCGGCCATTCCGCTTTCCGGTGGAGAGCTGCTTCTGCCGATGCCGGTCAACGCCCATGACCACGGCTACGGCATCCGCACGCTGGATTTCGGCAGCCTCGACGATGCGCTGGAAGCGTGGATCCCGACCATGCGGCTCCGCCCCCACACCGACGCCTATCTCGAAGCCCTCGTCGCCTTCGGGCGCCTCGCAAAGACAGGCGTCGCCGCGACCATCCATTGCCACAATTCCCTCAATGCGGCTCGCATGGTCGACGAGGCTCTGGAGGTGATCCGCGCGGCGGGGGACATCGGCGTCCGCCTTGGCCTCTCCTGCCCGCTTCTCGACCACGACGCCTGGGCCTATGACGGCGGTCCCGAAAGGCTGAAGCCATTCCTGAGCCCGGCGGACTGGGAGGTTCTTTCTCCCCTCGCCCCACGCTATGCCCCGTTCCGCGATCAGCTCGCCGCCGCCGATGCCGTTGCCGCGGCCAATTCCAATCCGCTAGTCGATGTTCAATACGGCCCAATTGGCCCGCAATGGTGCTCGAACGCGCTGCTCGAAGCGATCGCCGAGGCGTCGGCCGCCAACAACCGCCGCATCCATATGCACCTGCTCGAAAGCCCGCGGCAACGGGCATGGCTGGACCGTCGCTTCCCGCAAGGCATTGTCCGCTATCTCGACGACATCGGCTTCCTTTCGCCGCGCCTTGCCGTTGCACACGGCGTGCAGCTCCGTCCGGACGAGTATGAATTGCTGGCGGAACGCGGCGTCCAGCTCGTCTCCAATCCCTCCGCCAACCTGCGCCTGCGCTCCGGCATCGCGCCGCTGGCGGATGCGGTCAAACGCGGCCTGCGCTTCGGCATCGGGCTGGACGGCAGCGCCTTCGACGACGACCAGGATCTCTGGCGCGAAATGCGGCTTCTCTACTTCCTGCACGGCGGACGCGAATTGGAGCGAAGCTTCACTGCAGCCCGTATTTTCGACGCAGCAATCCAGACCGGCGCGACCGTCGTCAACGCCCCGCTCGGAGAGGATTTTACG
Source organism: Neorhizobium sp. SHOUNA12A (assembly GCF_023006505.1). Taxonomy (GTDB): domain Bacteria; phylum Pseudomonadota; class Alphaproteobacteria; order Rhizobiales; family Rhizobiaceae; genus Neorhizobium. The sequence goes on along the minus strand of NZ_JALBGV010000009.1, from coordinate 38,928 downwards.
GTGATCGACTACGGCGCGCTGATCGCCGACAGCATCTTCGACGATCTCGATGAGGCAGAAGTGCTCCTCAACCGCATGTCCGCCACCCATGCCAAGGCCGTCTATGTCGCCGGCCAGCCGGTCATGCGAGACGGCAGGCTCGTGAATGTCGATTTCGACGCAGCTCGCAAGGAACTGCTGGCCCAGGCCAAGGCCGACCTGCCGCGCCTGACCATCGAGCGGGAGAGATGCGGCAAGCTGATCGCCGCCACCCGCGCCTATTACGGAAGCTGGACCAACGCTTAGTGAGCCGCCTCGCGCACGGGCGCCGATGTCACCACCGGGTGATCGATGGCCCTCGTCCGGCTTTTGTCCCAGCCGCCGGGTGATCCCAACCCGGTCACTTCGGGCCCGAAATAATCCCGGTTGACCGGAATGAATGCCATCTGCGCCTCGGTCGCCTCCTCGTCATAGGCGATGGCATCGACCGGACAGATGGAGAGACAGAGGCCGCAATTGATGCATTCGTCCGGATGGATATAGAACATCCGCCCGCCCTCGTAGATACAGTCGACAGGACAGGCTGCGGTGCACGCGCCGTCCTTCACGTCGATACAGGGTTCGGTGATGATATAGGCCATCGGATCGTTCGCCTCTCATTGCCTCGACAGCACTATCCCAAACCTTGGCGTTGCTGAAAAGAAGCATATTTCGCCGCAAGAGTTCGAATTTCGGCAACGCTCCAATAGTCTTCCCGCCCTATTGACGCTTCCTTGCCTCGCCGGCTTTCCCTACAATCCACCTGTCCTGCCCTAAGTACTGGAAATGAGATTTTTCATGAGCACCCTTACCCGCTTCTCCGTTCAGCCGCTTTCGACCATGACCCGCCGTCTCGCCGATGTCGCCTCGGCCCGTCGCGACCCCGATCTGGTCATCCAGGGTGCGCGCGTGCTGTCCACCTATTCGGAGCGCATTCTCGACGGTCGCGAGGTCTGGGTCTCGGGTGGCCGTATCGCCGCCGTAAAACCGGCCGGCAGTTACCGGAACGGCTCGGCAAAACTCTATGACGCCAAAGGCGGCATCATTGCTCCGGGCCTCGTCGATCCGCATATCCACATCGAATCCTCGATGGTCACGGCCTGCGCTTATGCCGAGGCAGCACTCCTCAACGGCACCACGACGATCTTCTGCGACAGCCACGAGATCGGCAATGTCATGGATGTCGCGGGTGTTGAGGCAATGCTTGAAGATGCGCGCCAGGCACCACTGTCGATCTTCCTCACCGTGCCCAGCACAGTGCCGGCGACGTCTCCGCAGCTCGAAACCGCCGGCGGCGACCTGACGCCGGCAAAAATCGCGGCACTGTTCGACAAATGGCCGGAGGCCGTGGCGCTCGGCGAAAAGATGGATTTCGTCCCCGTCGCGATGGGCGACGAGCGCAGCCATGCCATTCTTGCAGCAGCACTCCAGCGCGGCCGGCCGGTCTCGGGCCACGTCTATGGTCGGGAATTCGTTGCCGCCTACGCCGCTTCCGGCGTCACCGATACCCATGAGGCGATCGACCGCGACATTGCCGACGACCTGCTCGAAGCCGGCGTCTGGCTCTTCCTGCGCGGTGGCCCGCCGACAACGCCTTGGCATTCCCTGCCGCATGCGATCAAGACGATCACCGAACTTGGCGCCTCGCATAAACGCGTCGCCGTCTGCACCGACGACCGCGACGCCGAGGATCTGCTCGCCTTCGGCCTCGACTGGGTGACACGCGAGGCTGTCAAGGCCGGCATGACGCCGGAACAGGCCTGGGCGATGGGCTCGCTGCACGGCGCGACCCGTTTCGGCATGGAAGGCGAGATCGGCGGTCTTGGCGGCGGACGAAGGGCGGACCTCGTGCTTCTGAGCGACGACCTGAAGCCAGTCAGCACCTGGTACGGCGGCGAACTCGTGGTCGACAACCGCAAGATCACGCCAATCCTGGATGAAGCGCTTTCAAAACCCTATCGCTATCCAGAGGCCGCCTACCACACCGTCAAGCTGCCGAGAAACCTCAAGCTGGCGCCCGATCTTCCGACCGACACGGTCACCGCCCATACGATCCGTACCGAACTTCCCGGCATCACGCTCGGCCACGTCACGGTGACGCTCGAACCCGCCGACGACTGGCAGGCGCATTTCGACCGCCACGACCTCTGCTTCGTCACCGTCGTCGAACGGCACGGCAAATCGTCCGGCAATGTCGCACATGGGTTGCTCAACGGCTTCGGCCTGAAAAAAGGCGCCGTCGCCTCATCGGTCGGCCATGACAGCCACAACATCATCGTCGCCGGCACCAACGAGACCGACATGCAGCTGGCGCTGGATGCGATCGAGGAAAAACAGGGCGGCGTCTGCGTTGTCATGGATGGCAAGGTTACGGCGATGGTGCCGCTGCCGATCGCCGGTCTGCTCTCCGACAAGCGCGTCCACGAGGTTGCCGACGAGGTGAAGGCCCTCAAGCTCGAATGGGAAAAGGCAGGCTGCACCATTGCCTATATGGGCTTCAACCTCATCCCGCTCTCAGTCATCCCCGAAATCCGCATCACCGACAAGGGACTTGTCCTGGTTCCGGAAATGGTCATCTCGCCGCTCTTCGAAAAAGCCTGAGCAGCGACAGGATCAGTCTGCAAGCTCGGCCAGAATACGCACCCAGGAGCGGATGCCCTTGTGGAAGCTCGACAGGTCGTATTTCTCGTTCGGGCTGTGAACGCGGTTGTCGAAGCGGGCGAAGCCGACAAGCAACGCGTCGCAGCCGAGCCGGCGCTTGAACTCGCCGATGATCGGGATCGAGCCACCCGTTCCGGCAAGTGCCGCCTCGCACCCCCATTCGGTCGAAAGCGCTGTGAGCGTCTTCGTCAGGAACGGGCTTTCGATCGGCATCACGGTCGCCGGCGCCAGGCCGAAATCGTTGAATGTCACCGAGCAGTCGGAAGGGATGCGCGCCGCGACATGTGCCTTGAAGGCGTCGCGGATCTTTTCCGGCACTTGGCCCTCGACCAGCCGGAACGAGATCTTCGCCATCGCCTTGGCGGGGATCACTGTCTTGAACCCCTCGCCCGTATAACCGCCGCTGATGCCGTTGATCTCGCAGCTCGGCCGCGCCCAGACCTGTTCGAGGAGGGATCGGCCCGCTTCGCCCGCGGGGATCGTGAGCCCGATATCGGCGAGAAAACCCTTCTCGTCGAACGGCAGCCGCTGCCACTGCGCCTTGATGGCTTCCGGCAGTTCCTTGACACCGTCGTAAAAGCCTTCGACCGCCACTCCGCCATCCGGCGCCCTCAGGCTCGCGATCACATCCGCGAGAACCTGGAGCGCGTTGCGGGCGGCATTGCCGAACATGCCGGAATGCAGATCCCGGTCGGCGCAGGTAATCTCGACCTCGGTGCTGTAGAGCCCGCGCAGCATGGTGGTGACGGCCGGAGTTTGCCGGTCCCACATGTCGGTATCGCAGACATAGACCATGTCCGCCTTCAGCTCGCTCGCGGTCGCATCGAGGAAGGGCGCAAGGCTCGGGCTGCCCGCCTCCTCCTCGCCCTCGAAAAGGATGCTGACCTGCACCGGCAGCCTGCCGGTCACGGCCTTCCAGGCACGGCAGGCTTCGACGAAGGTCATCATCTGCCCCTTGTCGTCCGAAGCGCCGCGCGCGACGATCGCAGTATCGCCATTCGGCAACGGCTCCAGCCGCGGCTCGAACGGATCGCTCGTCCAGAGCGCCAGCGGATCGACCGGCTGGACGTCGTAATGCCCGTAGAACAGCAGATGCGGCCCGGCCGCCTCCTTCTGATGCGCGACGACCATCGGATGGCCCGTGGTCGGCCGGACGGAGGCATCGAAGCCGATCGCTCCGAGATCGCGGCTCAGCCACTCGGCCGCCGCCTTGCACTGATCGCGATAGCCGGGATCGGTGGAGATGCTCGGAATACGGATCAGGTCGAAGAGGCGCGCGAGGCTCTCGTCGATTTCGGCATCGACAAGAGCCAGCACGGCGTCGATCTGGTCTTCGGGTATTCTCGGCATCTTGCACTCCTTGCCCGTTCGGTGTTCCGGATCAAGGATGTACCATTGTTTTCAACGACACCGGAAGCCTCCGGCGCCGTCGGTCACCTAATTTGCGGACCGGAAATCGAGCCCGATGTCGAGCGTCGGCGCGCTGTGGGTGATCCAGCCGACGGAGAGCAGATCGACGCCCGAGGCGGCCACGGCTGCGGCCGTCGCCGGCGTGATCCCGCCGGACGCTTCGGTGATCGCCCGGCCCGCGACGATGCCGACAGCCTCGCGAAGCTGGTCCGGCGTCATGTTGTCGAGCAACACCGCATCGACGCCGACCTGCATGGCTTCGTGAAGCTGGTCGAGCGTATCCACCTCCACCTCGATCTTCACCATATGTCCGACGCCCGCCTTGGCGCGGCGGATGGATTCGGCGATGCCGCCGGCAATCGCCAGGTGATTGTCCTTGATCAGCACGGCGTCATAGAGCGCAAAGCGATGGTTCATGCCACCGCCGGCGCGCACCGCGTATTTTTCCAGCGACCGAAGCCCCGGCGTCGTCTTGCGGGTGCAGACGACCGAGGCCTTGGTGCCTTCGATTGCCGCAACGATGCCGGCCGTGACGCTGGCGATGCCGGAGAGATGGCCGAGGAAATTGAGGGCGGTGCGTTCTCCGGTCAGAAGGCCGCGGGACGGACCTTCGATCGTGGCGATCACATCGCCGGGCTTCACCGCCCCGCCATCCTCGATATGACGGGTCATGACGATCTTCGGATCGACGAGCTGGAAGGCGAGCTCGGCCGCATCAAGGCCGGCGATGACGCCGTGCTTGCGGGCCGCCATGACAACCGTCGAGCGATGATTGGCCGGAATGACGGCCGCCGAGGTGACGTCGCCGGCAAGGCCGAGATCTTCCAGAAGCGCTGCGCGCACCGGCGGTTCGACGAGAAGTCGCGGAAGGGCGGCAAGGATCATGTCAGGCACTCCGGGCAAGGGGATGGGAAGCGGTCGCGCGGGCGATATCCAGCGCATCGGCAAGGCGCATCTGCCTCCGTTCCGCATAGGCGAGCTTCAGCGGGAAATCGGTGCGGGCATGCGCGCCGCGGGATTCCTTTCGCAGCGACGCGAAGACGGCGATCAGCAACGCGACGATTGCTGGATCGGCGGCCGATCCTTCGCTTTCGACGAGCGGCAACAGGCTGGCGATAGCGCCATGAATGGCACCGGCGTTTCTGAGGACGCCGAGATGCCGCGATACGATCGGCCGCACGGTAGAAATATCCGCCGGCACCGGCAGCTCGGCAGCGTTGACCTGATGAGGCGTTCCGGCAGAGGTCGCCGAGAGGTCCTGCGCGGCCCGCATGCCCATGACGGCGGCTTCCAGAAGCGAGTTGCTGGCGAGCCGATTGGCGCCGTGGAGACCGGTCGAAGCCGCCTCCCCGACCACCCAGAGGCCGGGCACCGAGCTGCGGCCGTTCACGTCCGTCGCCACCCCGCCCATGTGGTAATGCACGGCGGGACGAACCGGAATGAGGTCGGAATTGGGATCGACACTCGCCTCCCGGCAGAGGGCGTCGATCGCCGGAAACCGTCTGGAGAACCCGTTTCCGAGCGCCGGCCGGGCATCGAGAAAGACACGCCCGCCGCGGGCGATCTCGGCACTGATCGCACGGGCCACGATATCCCGCGCGGCCAGTTCGGCCCCCGGTTCGCGGGCGAGAAAACGCTCGCCCTTTTCGTTGACCAGCACCGCACCCTCGCCGCGCACCGCCTCGCTGACCAGCGCCAGCGGCCGCCGTTGGGAGTCGAGCGCCGTCGGGTGGAACTGCACGAATTCCATATCCGCAAGCACCGCGTCCGCCCGTGCAGCAAGCATCACGCCCTGGCCGAAATTGCCGGTGGGATTGGTGGTCGCATCATAAAGTCCCCCAAGGCCGCCGGTCGCCAGAACCACCCGCGTGGTCGGAACAACAACCGCTCCCGAGCCCGCCGCGCAGAGCAGGCCGGACACCGCATCGCCATTCGTCAAAAGCCGACGAACCTCAACACCATCAAGCACCGTAATCGACGGCGTTCTGGAAACGGCCTCGAGCAGAGCCCGGACGATCGCCGCGCCCGAGCCGTCGCCCGCCACATGCACGATACGGCGGCGCGAATGGGCAGCCTCCAGGCCGAGCGAAAGCGAACCGTCGCCGGCCCGGTCGAAACGCACGCCGAGTTTTTCCAGGATGGCGATGGCGTCCGGGGCTTGCCTCAGGATCGAAGCGGCGACTGCCGGATCACAAAGTCCGTCGCCGGCTGCGAGTGTATCGGCCAGATGCAGGTCCGCGCTGTCGTCTGGCCCGAGGCTGGCAGCTATGCCGCCCTGCGCCCAGGCGCTCGACGTTTCCGCACCCAAGGCGGCGCGGGTGATCAGCACGACGGGCTGCGGCGCCAAGGTCAGCGCCGTCACAAGGCCCGCCAGGCCGCTGCCGACGATCGCGATGCGGTCGGCGAGATGGTCGAGTATCTCGGTCATATGGCGAGCATCCTCTCGACGGCGCGGCGGGCGGCAACCGCGATCGACGGATCGACAGTCACCTCGTGCTGGTTTTCCTCCAGCGCCTTGCGGATGTTGGCGAGCGTGATCCGCTTCATGTGCGGGCAGAGGTTGCAGGGCCGCACGAATTCTACATCCGGATGATGCACGGCGACATTGTCACTCATCGAGCACTCGGTGAGAAGCACGACGCGGGCCGGCTTCTTTTGGCCGACATAATCCGACATGACGGCGGTCGATCCCGCAAAGTCGGCCTCGGCCACCACTTCCGGCGGGCATTCCGGATGCGCCAGCACCACCACGCCCGGATGCGCCTCGCGCAGATCGCGGATGTCCTGCGCATTGAACAGCTCGTGCACTTCGCAATGGCCGTGCCATGCGATGATCTCCACATTGGTTTCCCGCGCCACGTTCTGCGCCAGATATTCGTCCGGGATCATCAGCACTTTCGGAACGCCGAGCGATTCCGCCACCTGCTTGGCATTGCCTGAGGTGCAGCAGATGTCGGATGCAGCCTTCACCGCCGCAGACGTGTTCACGTAGGTGACGATCGGCACGCCGGGATGCGCCTGCCGTAGCAGCGCGATGTCCTCGGGCGTGATCGAATCCGCCAGCGAACAGCCCGCCGCCATGTCCGGGATCAGCACCGTCTTCCCCGGGTTCAAGAGCTTTGCCGTCTCCGCCATGAAATGCACGCCGGCGAGCACGATCACATCCGCATCCACATCGATCGCCTTGCGGGCGAGCGCCAGACTGTCGCCGACGATATCCGCGACGCCATGGAAGATTTCCGGCGTCTGATAGTTGTGAGCGAGGATGACGGCGTTGCGGGTGCGCTTGAGCTCCAGGATCGCGGCGACATCCGCCTCGTAGCTCATCCACTCGGCCTTCGGGATGACGCGGCTGACACGATCGTAAAGCTGGGAAACCGAAACCGGGGAATTCATGAGCGACTCCTTTTATACTCGAAGTGAGTATATCCGGCGCAGAGACATATTCTCGTTTAGAGTTTATGTCAATTGCGTGAAAGCGGAAGTTTCGAACCGGAAAGCGCGCGCTCTTCGAGGACCGCATGACGGTAGCGGAAGAGCTTGGCCGGCCGGCCGCCAGTCTCGCTGGTCGCCTCCCCGGTTTCCTCGATCAGCTCCTGCTGGTCGATCAGCCTGCGGAAGTTCGGCTTGTGCAGCGTCAGGCCAGCCAGCGCCTCGACGGTGCGCTGCAATTGCGACAGCGTAAAACTCTCCGGCATCAATTCGAAGACTACCGGGCGATATTTGATCTTGGCGCGCAGCCGCGCGATCCCGGTCGCCAGGATACGGCGGTGATCGGCAAACATCGATCGACCGAAATTTTTGGCCGGCGGACAACCGGCCTCGGTCACAAGGCCTGCCTCATACATCAACTCGTAACGCTGCAGGCCGAGATCCTCGTTCCAGGCGGCACCGTCTAGCCCGAAGGCAAAATCGACGCGGCGCTGGCGGTGTTCGCGGCGCGCCGTTTCCGAAGTGACCCAATCCTGCAGGCGGTCGGTGATGGCCGCCTGTATCTCCGGCCTCCCCCCGCGATGGTCCTCCCAGGGGAAGTATTCGTACCAGCCGTGCCAGCCGGGTTTTCCGGCGCCGGGTGCGGCCTGTTCGCGGACGAGGCCGAGATAGCTGATCGAGATCGTCCGCCCCTCGGCATCCTCATGGGTCCGGTCGCGGTCGGCGAAGGTATAGAGCTGTTCGAGATAACCGAGCGGATGGCCCGTCTGGTCCCCGACCCATTCGCGAAGCCCGGCCTGCAGGCTGCGATGGCCGAGCTCGAAAGGGCCGGACGGCAGCGCATCTCCCGAGCGTACCGTCATCACGCGCGGCTCGTCGCCGGTGACGGCGGACAGAACCGCGATCAGTTCCGCATGGGCAAGTCCGATGGTCAAGCAAACTCCGGGTCACGTAACGTGGAAAGCCTGTCTGGCATGAAAATCACGTTACGCGAATCCCGGAGCTCAAATCAAACGATATCAGCAACTTGGCCTATTTGATTTCGACCGCGACGTCGGAGACCGGAGGCACTGCCTTGATCAGCCCGGTTTCCTTCATGAAGGTGGCGAAGCGCTGGTAACGGCCCTGGTCGAGTGCGGCCGGACGCTTGGCAAAACGCGGCAGCGTGTCGAAGAACGCGGTGCGGTTCAGCTCGTCGTCGAGGCTCGGATAGGCCTTGATGAAAAGCTGCCAGGCCTCCTGCGGATGATTTGTGATGTAGATCGAGGCCTGTTCGACCGCATGCAGGAAACGCGGCAGCCGGTTGTCGCCAGCAAGATCGCGGCGGGTGACGAAGATCAGCTCGTCATAAGCAGGAACCCCGTGCTCTTCCGGGAAAAACGCCCGCCCCGCATGGCCTTCCAGCTTCATCTGGGTCAGCTCGAAGTTGCGGAAACCGCCAAGCGTCGCATCCACCTTGCCCCCGATCAGCGACGGCGACAGCGAAAAGTTGACGTTGATCAGCTCCACGTCATCGTTGGAAAGCCCTTCCGAAGCCAGCATGCGCTTCAGCATCGCATCCTCGAAACCCGTGACGGAAAAGCCGACCTTTTTGCCTTTCAGGTCCTTGAGGCTCTTGATCGGACCGTCCGCCAGCACCGTGACGGTGTTGAGCGGCGTTTCGACCAGGGTACCGAACCGCACGAGCGGCAGGCCCGCTTCGTGGTCGAGATAGAGGTTTGGCTGGTAGTGGATGCCGATATCCGCCTGGCCCGCCGAAACCAGCCGCGGCACCGCGGAGGCATCGGACGGCGGGATGAGCTCGACGTCGAGATGGTCATCGCCAAACAGCCCGCGCTCTTTGGCGATGACCATTGGCGCGTGGTCCGGATTGACGAACCATTCGAGCAGCACGCTCAGCTTGTCGGCCGCCTGCGCAGAAATCGGAGTGGCAAGGCTGGCCAGCGCGATGAAGGACGCGGTGAGGATACGGATCATGATCGGACGGAACTCCCTGATGCGGATGAAGATGAAGGGTCAGCTTCGCTAGCCCACGGGGCGAGCCCGGCGGTCAGCCGGTCGATGAGAAGCCTTAGAATGAGGGTAAGGATTGCCAGTATGGTCATCGCTGCAAACACCGTGTCGGTCTGCATACGGGCATTGGCCTGGACCATCACGAAGCCGAGCCCGCCGGACGCGCCCACCCATTCCCCGACGACCGCCCCGAGCGGCGCCAGGGGTGCCGCGACCCGAAGGCCGGAAACGAGGCTCGGGATCGCCAGCGGCACGCGCATCGACACCAGCGTCTGCCAATGGCTGGCGCCCTCCAGCGAGACGGCGTCGAGGATTTCCTGATCGGTGCGGCGAAGGCCGTCGGCAAAGGCGGAGGCGACCGGAAAGAAGATGATGATCGTCGTCATCGCCACTTTCGAGGCGAGGCCGAAGCCCAGCCAGAGAACCAGGATCGGCGCCAGTACGAAGACGGGAAAGGCCTGCAGGATCAGCACCATCGGCCAGACGAGACGGCCGAGCCGCGGCAGCGCCGCAACGCCGAAGGCCGTGGCAATGCCGAGGCCGGCCCCGATCGCGAGGCCTAGCGCGATTTCGATCAGCGTGACGGCGCTGTTCTGCAGCAGGAAACCAGGCTGCCGCAGGAAGGCGGACGCGACGGCTACAGGCGACGGCAGAATATAGTGGGGCGGAGCAAACAGCCAGACGCCCGCTTGCCAGAGCGTGACAAGCAGGACGAGGCCGATGACCGCATGGGACGCGCGCATGATGCTACGCGTCGAACCTGCACGCCAGGACCGGATATCCTCGCGGAACCACGGAAAGAATGGATGTCATCGGTCGATCTCCAGATCAGTCAATCACGGAGACCCAGGTGAAGCGGAGAAGAGAAAGTGCCGTCGGTCGACGCCTATTTCCGTTCCTACGCCGGCATAACCCGGATCAGGTTCAAGGGTCCGGCTCACCGCCATCTCAGCATCGTCAAGATGCCCCCCTCGGAATTACGACGATAACTGTCGGTTTTCAGCAATCCTGTCAAGCGGGCCGGATTGGCGGCCGTTTCCACTCAGCGCGTCGAGACGGTCGAGAGGAGCTGCCGGCTGAGCGAGATGCCAAGCCGGCCTTCTTCCTTCGCGCAAGAAGGCGAAATACGAAACGCGGACAACCAGGTTGTCCGCGTTCAAAATTCGAATTGGCCGAGTGCTGCCGGCTCAGGCAGCCTGGCTGACGGCATCCAACGGGATCTCGACGTCGATCTCGAGGATCGTGACGTTCTCGTCGCGGTCCATCTTGACCTGCACCTTGTCGCTGTCGACCTGGACGTGCTTGGCGATCACCGCAAGGATTTCTTCGCGAAGCAAGGATACGAGGTCCGAGCCGCTCGATGAGCGTTCGTGGGCGAGAAGCACCTGCAGGCGTTCGCGGGCCGTGGGTGCGGAGCGCTGTTTGCGGAAAAGGTTGAATATGGTCATGCGGCCCTCCGTGCGAAGATCTTGCCGAATATCCCCCGCTTTTCCCCGGGGATCGTGATCGGCAGAACTTCTCCTGCAAGCCGGCGTGCGGCATCGAAATAGGCCATGGCCGGTGCGCTGCGTGCGTCCGCCAGGGTGACCGGCGCACCGATATTCGAGGCGCGCAGGACATCCATGCTTTCGGGGATGATGCCGATGAGCGGGATGGAGAGGATCTCCAGCACGTCCTCGACCTTCAGCATATCGCCCCGCTCAGCGCGGTTAGCGTCGTAACGCGTCAGAAGCAGGTGCTTTTCCATCCGCTCGCCGCGCTCGGCCTTCATCGTCTTCGAATCCAGCAGACCGATGATGCGGTCCGAGTCGCGGACGGACGAGACTTCCGGATTGGTGACCACCACAGCCATATCGGCGTGGCGCATGGCAAGCGTGGCGCCGCTTTCGATACCGGCGGGGCTATCGCAGATGACCCAGTCGAAGACCCGCTTCAATTCGGTAATGACCCGCTCCACGCCCTCGGGCGTCAGGTTGTCCTTGTCGCGCGTCTGCGATGCCGGCAGCAGGAACAGCGTCTCCAGGCGCTTGTCGCGGATCAGGGCCTGCGAGAGCTTCGCCTCGCCCTGGATGACGTTGATCAGATCGTAAACGACCCGACGTTCGGCGCCCATCACGAGGTCGAGGTTGCGCAGCCCGACGTCAAAATCGACGACGACAACCCGTTCGTTTCGCTGGGCCAGAGCCGCTCCGAGTGCGGCAGTCGAGGTCGTCTTGCCAACCCCGCCCTTGCCCGAAGTGACTACGATGACTTTCCCCATCTTGCTCTCCTGTTTGCTGGCCGGTTGCGGCTCAAATAAGTTTCTCTGCCATGATCGAATCCCCTTCGAGCCAAAGCTGGACTGAATGTCCGCGAAGGCCTGGGGCCATGTCGTCCGCCATCTTGTAGATGCCGTCGATTGCCAAAAGCTCGGCTTCGAGCTTGCGGCAGAAGATGCGTGCCGATGCGTTTCCGAGCGATCCTGCCATGGCCCTGCCACGCAGGGTCCCGTAAATGTGGATCGAGCCACCAGCGATGATTTCAGCTCCCGAGGCGACCGATCCGATAATCGTCACGTCACCTTCGGGGAAGATCACCGACTGCCCCGACCGCACGGGATCGCGAATGACGATGGACTGCAAGGTCGGACGCATCTCGGGCACTGACGGTTTCGGCTCGCTGTTGTGCAGCTCGATGATCGGCTCCTTGGCGACGGCCTCGTCGGAGACCGGCCGACCACCCTTGAGTGCCGGAGGCATGCCTGGCCCAAGGATCGAAGGACGGCCGCCTTCGATGCCCATGATATTGACGCTGCGCCCGGCAAGCTCGGCGATGAGCTCTTTCAACTGAGCGCGATCGATCGGCAGATCGGTGACATCGAGCACGACCGGTCGGCCCAGAAAGAACCCGGCGGAACGCGCCGCGAGATCATCCAGCCTGACAAGCCAGTCATCGAAGGGAAGGTCGGGAGCAAGCACGACCGCCAGAAAAGAACGGCCCTTGATACGAATAGCGCGAGCGTCTGTTAGCATTTTGGTCATCTACGTAAAGAAATCGTTGACCGTTTCTAGCGCCGACATGGTTAACAAACGGTAAACGAAGACCCCGCGGATGACCTCGTTTTAACCGATCGTTACGATCTTCCTTTGCATCAGGCGTACCTCAGCGACATAGGCCGCGCGATAAAGAGAAGACCGGTAGCGAGGAAGAGAAAAGGCCGGTCGATACGGCGATGCGCTGGAGGCGAATCATCTCTTCCGGCGCTTCCGCGATGGCTGCGATGCTGGCCGTTATGGAGATCCGGTTGCCGTGAGAATCCGCAGAAGACCGTTTTCCGCGCGCGCCCCCTTCTCGGCGATGTGGCAATAAATCGCTTCACCGCGTCTTCGACTTCAAGGCACGAATCGAGATCCGGATGCCGCCTGAGCGGCTTCTCTCGAACGAGTGATTTTGAATTCTGGAAACCCTCAGCCCCAAAACGAAAAAGCCTGCCGCGGGAGGAGGTGCGGCAGGCTTTCCGTAAAGAACCGAACAGCGGCTGGGAGGAGGAGTGCCGCCATTCCTACAGACGTCCCTGGGAGGAGGAGTGGGCCGTCTGATAACACGAAGCTCTGCGGGAGGAGGTGCATTGCTTCGATAAGTATGACTATACAACGATCCTGCTCGATTGATAGTCATTATGTTGCAGTGCAGCTATACGAAAAATGCATACCGGAAAACGGGGTAGTGAACGTCTGAAAAAGGCCGCGCGCGCGGAGCATCTTCTGACGCAAAAACGCCCGCAGCAATGGCGGGCGTCGTGCATGGTCGAGGCAGCAATATCGCGATTAGCGACCGATGGCTGCGCGGGCGACGCTGCGGATGTCGGAGCGGTCGATGCCGAGGTCCTGCAGTTCGCGGCTGGTCATGCGGCCGAGTTCGGTGACGGTCTGACGATACTTGCGCCAGTTGTTGAAAGAGCGTGCTACGTTCATGATCGGGTCCCTTTCCCGAGACTGTCTGACGGCAGCAACCGTTCTTGGCTCCGGCGTCGTTCGATGACAGGGATATAATCCTTCCCACCTGCCTGTAAAAGCAACAAAGCCTCAGGGCACCCATGCAAAACCTGCATTGGTCTTGCGGAAATGCCCGCTATTCCGCCTTGGTCGATGCCGCAGCGCACACCATGATCATCTCGACTTTCAGATTGGGATTGGCAAGCCGCGCCTCGAAACAGGCCCGGGCGGGCGGAGCCATGCCCGAAACCCAGGCGTCCCAGACCTCGTTCATTTCGGCATAACCGTCCATGTCGGCCAATATGATCGCGCAGAAGATCAGGCCCTGCTTGGCGCTGCCGATTTCGGCAAGCCGCGCTTCGGCTTTGGCGAGCAGTTGCCGGGTCTGTTCGGCAGTGCTCAAATCACCGTCATAAGGGGATTGAGGCGTCACGGCGAAATAGCCGGTGCCTTGATGCACGACAGCCGAACTTCCGCGGCTGCCGATACCGAAGCGGTCGATGATGGAGGAGAAGTCTTGAATCATGAAATGCCTGTACTGGTTCTGAACGGTGGATGAGATGTCATCGCGACGATCGGCGGCAGCGATGCCGTTGCCGCCGGGGGTTCTTTATAGATTTCAATTGGTGACCGATTTATTCGGCGCCGCGTGTCGTCTCAAACAGGAACCAGGCGCGGCGTTCCGTCTCGTCAATCCAGACTTCCAGCAGGCTCGTCGTGGCTACGTCGTTATGTTCGGCGCAGACTTCGTGGGCCTGGCGCAGGAAGGACACGAGTTGCTGGTTGTCGTCCTTCAGTTCGGCAAGCATGTCGCGCGGGGTGACGAAATCGGCGTCGTTGTCGAGAAGGCGCTGCAGCCGGCCGATATGGCCGATCGAGCGGATCGTCGTGCCGCCGATCTTGCGGGCACGTTCGGCGATCGCGTCGGTCATTGCAAAAATCTGCTCGCCCTGTTCGTCGAGCATCACGTGGTAATCGCGAAAATGCGGGCCGCTCATATGCCAGTGAAAATTCTTGGTCTTGAGATAGAGCGCGAACGTGTCCGCAAGCAGCGCCGCAAGCGCACCGGCAATATCGGCGGTGGCGTTGGAGGGCAGATCGGAGGGAGTGTTCAACGATGCCTTGCGGCGGTTTTCAACGGCGGTACGATCCATGGTCGTTCTCCTTGGGTGAGACGGATGGGCTTCGGACTTGGACAGACTGACCGGAGGCCAGTCGAACGGGACTGATCCGAGGACGATCGGCGGAGACAGCGTGCGTCAACAGAAGTGCTCGGGAGAGCGTTCTCGGGATCGAGGACGGTTATACGACCAAGAGCAGAAATCCCATAGTGGGTTTCCGAGGTTTGCGGAGCCGGTACGGCCCACATGCCGATTGGCAATGCCTCTTCCCGCTGACCGCCCTGCTCCGTGATTGCTATTTCGCCAAGCTTGCTGATAGTTCGAGAAAAGAGCCGCGTCTGCAGGCCAGAACTGCGACGGCGAATACCCTCCCCTTTTGACTACGGAGATAATCATGACACGTCCCCCGCGCCGGCCCGTCAATCCACTCGAAGCTGCCGAGGCGCTGTTCTCGCCGACCAAGAAGGCCGCCCCGGCTCCCGCCGTCGAGCGGCGGGCGCCACCCAATGTCAAGGAGCTCGTGTCGCTGAAGCTCGACAGCGACGTGCTCGCCTATTTTCAGGAAGATGGCCCCGGCTGGCAGGATCGCATCAACGACACGCTCCGTGCGGCCATGAACGACAGGGATTGAACGACATGGCATGGTCACCGCGCTATGAGAGGTGATTTTCGGCCTCGCTTGCGGCCGTACAAGCAGCGCCAACCGACGCTGCTCGACAGCCACCGTCTTGCGGCCCGGGATTTTTCGGCGCTTTGCTATATCCATCTGCAAACAGGTCCATGAAGATTGGCCGTGCCGCAGAAGATGAGGCTTATTGGAGCATTCCCGCTTCGAGAGCGGCGGACAGAAACGTCTCACGTGCAGATGCGGCGTCTACCTGTCTGCGCAGCGCAGCCGAGCAGAACTCGGTCGCCGTTCTATAGCGCTCGTTGCGCGCGCCAGGCCATTTGTTGGTAAGGTAGATCAAGGCCTCTGCAGGAGTTCGAATAATTTCCGGAGACCTCCGCCCGACTGTTACGATCACCGGCTCCGGCCAGTTCGGATCGCTCATCACCCGTTTTTTCATGCATTTCCTCCGCTTGCAGATCAAACTTGCAGATCCGATAGTGACATGGCTTTCGCCGTCTATCTATTTGACCGCGCTTACTTCATTGGGAGTAGAGCATCACGGCTTCTGATCACCGATAGGCGCGGCAGCACCTTCCTTTTGTGCTGTCACGCACTATTTCATTTACGAGATCCAACCGCACCGCAGTGAATGACCCGCCCTGAGGACAACTCGAAGAAACCGGATGAACGTGCCCTCAGCGAGCCCGCGCCGATGACTGACACAGAGGCGGCACCAAAGGGCGTGCCGGAAACGGGCGAGCTTGACGAAAAAGGCTTGCACCCGGGCGAACCGCCAGACGATCAGAAAACGAGCGGTCATTCTGCTCCCGTCTTTGGGCAAAGCGGGCGCGCCGTCCGTGAATTGCTGACCGCGCTCCGCCAGGATATCGGAACGTCGTGGCGATCGGGCTCTCTCTGGATAAGGAATGCCGCCGCTACGCTTCGGGAGAAATACACAAGGCCGAAAAAGCGGGAACCCGACCCGACATCCAGGCCGGCAGCGGAACGCCTTTCAGGCCTCCGCAGCAAAGCCCTCTCCGCAATGGTCGCCTTACGGCATTGGCGGCCAGTTTCAAGGCAGAACCGGCAGTCAAGACGGTTGTCCTGGATAACCGTGGCAGCACTCGCATCATTTGCCTGCGTCCTCGTCATGGCGGGCGTTCTAGTATGGGCCTTGAAGGACGTGCCGTGGCGGGAGATCGCCGCAGGCACGCTGAAGCCTGTCATCGTGCTTGAAACGGCGGATGGCGGGCCGCTTGTGCGGCAAGGCCCGTATCAGGGGCCATATACGACTTACAATCAGTTTCCGCAGTCCCTCGTCGACGCTGTCCTGTCGATCGAGGACAGGCGGTTCATGACCCATTACGGTGTCGATCCGCAGGGAATCGGCCGCGCATTCATCAGGAATTTTCAGGCAGGCTCGGTGGTCCAGGGCGGCAGCACGATCACCCAGCAATTGATCAAGCTGCAATATCTGCAAAGCGACCGGACGCTGAAGCGGAAGATCCAGGAAGTGGTCATTGCGTTCTGGCTGGAATGGAAACTGGGCAAGCAGGAAATCCTGACCCGATATCTGAACGCCGCCTATCTCGGTTCGGGTGCCACCGGAATGCCGGCCGCAGCACGGATTTACTTCAACAAGGACATCGGAGACCTCAATGTGTCGGAATCGGCGCTACTTGCCGGACTCCTGAAGGCGCCGAGCCAGTTGAACCCGATCGACAATATCGAGGGCGCCCGCCAACGGACAGCGACTGTGCTCGCCGCGATGGTTGACAATGCCAAGCTGACGCCAGACGAAGCAGCCGCCGCCAGGGCGGAATTTGGCAAGCTCCGCCCGACGACGCCGACACCCCGTTCGGGAAGCTGGTTCGCCGACTGGATTTCGCCGCAGGCAAGCGAGATCGCAGGCGCCACCCCAGGCTCGACCACGGTACGCACGACCGTGGTCCCGCGTCTTCAGCGCATTGCCGAAAAGGTGATAACGCAGGCTCTCGACGAAGAGGGAAAGTCGCTTGGCGCAAGCCAGGCAGCGCTTGTGGCGATGACGCCAGAGGGCGCCGTCGTTGCCATGGTCGGCGGGCACGACTACAAGACGAGCCAGTTCAACCGCGCCGTCACGGCGATGCGGCAGCCCGGCTCCACGTTCAAACTTTTCGTCTATTACGCCGCCCTGAAGAAAGGACTGACCCTTTTTGACCGCGTCCTCGACGCACCGATCGAAATCGACGGGTGGTCGCCTGAAAATTCCGGCGGCGCTTACCGCGGCTGGGTCACATTGGCCGAAGCTTTCGCCCGTTCGCTGAATGCCGCAACCGTCGCGCTCGCCCAGGATGTCGGGCTCGACAACGTCGTCGCCGCCGCAAAGGAACTCGGCATCGACACGCCCCTGGCACCGACCCCATCTCTGGCGCTCGGAACATCGGAGGTGAACCTGCTCGACCTCACCAGCGCCTATGCGTCGGTTCGCCTCGGCAAGGCGCCGGTCGAGCCATGGGGGATTGTTGATTTTCGAGCATCGGGACAATCCCAGACTTTCAGGGTGGGCGAAAAGACGACGCCCTCCATCGATCTGTCGCCCTACGAGTCCGACCTGCTTGGCCTGCTCCAGCTCGTCATCGAACGCGGTACCGGCCGCGATGCAGACCCCGGCACGTTCGCGGCCGGCAAGACCGGGACCAGCCAGAACAATCGCGATGCCTGGTTCGTCGGTTTCACCGAACGCCTGGTCGTCGGCGTCTGGGTCGGGAATGACGACGATACGCCGATGAAAGGCGTGACGGGCGGGTCACTACCAGCCCGGATCTGGCGGGACTTCATCCGCGCGGCAATGACCGAGCCCGCTCCCGATTTCGATTTGGACAAGGGTCTGGCGACCGGTGAGCCGGGGGCGGCGCCCTCCTGCAATATCACCGCCTGCTCCCGCAGCTACCGCTCTTTCCGGGCCTCCGACTGCACCTATCAACCTTTTCGGGGCGAGCGCAGGCTTTGCGAAAGGTGAACGCTGGCATTCGGAGCGCGGAGTGGCGGCGCACCAGTTCCGAGTAAATTTCCGAAGCCAATGAAAGTATGAGATTTAACAAAAAACGACCGTTCTGTGATTGCTCGCCGAATGAAGCTTTGCTAGAGCAACCCGCATTGCCTGGGCGGTATCATCACCGCCGTCATGGTGGGGCGTCGCCAAGCGGTAAGGCAACGGTTTTTGGTACCGTCATCCCTGGTTCGAATCCAGGCGCCCCAGCCAGCTATTTCCGGGTCCGTTCTGGACACATGGGTTACGGTTTATTCCTGGGACATAGGTAACACTTTCGTCCCGAACGGGTGATCTCGGTCGAGCACCCAGACGACGATTTACCGCGGCGTCGATCTGCCCGTATTCGTTCCCCCAACACTTTTGCCGTCGGAACGACGGAAGATAGCGGGCGTAGGCTTCACTACCGCTATTGGACGATCCATGGCCGATCTGATGAGCCGCGTCTGAATTGCGCTGCGAATATCCATGTGGCCTTATCACTAGACATTCCGCAGTTTCAGGATCATGGGGGCCCTGTGCGCTTCGATAAAACGATCATTGAGGACGTTTTACTACTGGTTCCGAAGAAATTCGGAGATTCCCGAGGTTATTTCCTGGAGATATTTCGGAAAAGCCTTTTTGAATCCGAAGTAGGTCCTTTCACGTTCGTTCAGGACAACCGGTCCTATTCGGCAGAAGCAGGAACTGTCCGCGGTCTTCACTTTCAAACCAATCCTCGTGCGCAAGGCAAGCTGGTCTCGTGTTCCAGCGGCGCATTCCTGGATGTGGCGGTTGATATCCGTACCGGATCGCCGACCTATGGCAAGTTCGTCTCGGTGGAACTATCGGCCGAAAATGCCCTTCAGCTTTGGCTGCCGCCAGGTTTCGCACATGGGTTCTGCACCCTGACGGCAGATACGGTCATCACCTACAAAGTGACCGACTATTACAGCGCGGAACACGAGCGTGGCCTGCTCTGGAACGATCCCGAGCTTGGGATCGAATGGCCCGTCGCGGCAGACAAGGCGATCCTGTCGGAAAAGGATCGGGGGCAGCCGACGCTCGCCGAGCTTCAGTCCAACTTCAGTTATGCCGTCAACGATCAATTCGGCAAACTCAGCCGCAGCGGTTGACGAGAGCTTTTGGGGGTAATCCAAGGCATGCGCGTGCTTGTGACCGGTGGGGCGGGGTTCATTGGATCGGCGGTCATCCGCTACCTCGTGCTCGAAAAGGGGTACGAGGTCCTGAACATCGATAAATTGACCTATGCCGGCACGCTGACATCGCTGAGGTCGGTTGAAGGCAAGCCGTCTTATCGGTTCTTCAAGATAGACATATGCGATGCTGCGGCGGTGAGTTCCGCGATTTCGACATTCGGGCCAGACCGCGTGATGCATCTGGCCGCCGAAAGCCATGTCGACCGTTCCATCCTCGGCGCACGTCAATTCGTCGAAACCAATATTCTCGGCTCCTTCACCATGCTCGAATGTGCCCGGGAGTACTGGGCATCGCTTGAGCATCGGAAAAAGGAGGCTTTCCGCTTCCTGCACGTTTCGACGGATGAGGTCTACGGCTCGCTGGAGCGGGATGGGCTGTTCTCGGAAACCACACCCTACGATCCGAGTTCACCCTATTCTGCATCGAAGGCCGCATCGGACCATCTCGCCAAGGCATGGGCACGCACCTACGAGATGCCGGTCATCGTCTCCAACTGCTCGAACAATTACGGCCCCTTCCACTTTCCGGAAAAGCTGATCCCGCTGACGATCCTCAATGCGCTCGAAGGCAAATCTCTGCCAGTCTATGGGAGCGGCGCGAATATTCGCGACTGGCTTTACGTCGAGGATCATGCCCGGGCGCTGGATCTCATCGCCGAGCGCGGCAGGGTCGGAGAAACCTACAACGTCGGAGGCCGCAATGAGCGCAGCAATATCGACGTTGTAAAACGCATCTGCGCGATCCTCGACGATTTGCGGCCGGGCGGAGGCCGTCATGAAAATCTGGTCCGGTTCGTGACCGACAGGCCGGGGCATGATGCACGTTACGCGATCGACGCGAGCAAACTGGAAACGGAACTGGGCTGGAAGGCGCAGGAGAGCTTCGAGACCGGGATCGAAAAGACGGTGCGCTGGTATCTCGACAATGAATGGTGGTGGGCGCCGCTTCGCCAGGGATATGACGGCAGTCGCCTCGGGCTTCTCAAGGCCGGGGCTGGATGATGGGCAATCCCAAGCGATACGTGGTCACCGGGCTCAAGGGACAGGTCGTTCAGTCTCTCCTCGAAAACACGAAAAAGCGAACCGATGTCGAAATCATTGCGCTCGGCCGCCCTGAACTCGATCTGGCGATGCCGGAGACCATTGCCGCAGCCGTCGAGGCCGCTCGCCCCGACCTGATCGTCTCCGCAGCCGCTTTTACTGGAGTCGACCAGGCCGAAATCGACAGGGAGGTGGCCTTTACCGTCAACGCAACAGGCCCTGCAGAACTGGCGCGCGTAGCGGCGGCACTCCGAGTGCCTATCGTTCACCTGTCCACAGACTATGTCTTCGACGGCAGCAAGCCCTCACCCTATGTCGAATCCGATCCGGTCGCGCCGCTTGGTGTCTATGGCCGCGACAAGCTGGTGGGTGAGCGGAACGTGGCGGCCGCAACCGAAAACCATGCCATCCTTCGCACCGCCTGGGTCTACAGCCCGTTCAGCCGGAATTTCTTGCGCACCATGCTGAGAGTCGCTGAGGCAAGGGAAGAGGTGCAGGTCGTCGAGGATCAGATCGGAAACCCGACTTCGGCGATCGATATTGCCGATGCCATCATCGCCGTCGGGCAAAATCTGCTGGCTTCAAACGACCGTGCACTGCGCGGCATCTTTCATATGGCCGGAACGGGCGCGGCGAGCTGGGCAGACTTCGCAGACGAGATTTTCAAAATCTCGGCGGCAAATGGCGGGCCTTCCGCAAGGGTCGTCCGCATCCCCACCAGCGCCTACCCGACACCCGCCCGGCGACCCGCCAATTCGCAACTGGACTGTTCAAGACTCTACAGGCGCCACGGCATCGTCATGCCCGATTGGCGGGGCTCGACGGGATATGTCGTCAGGCGCCTGCTGGATCCGGTCGACCTTGAAAACAGAAAGTTCGGGAGGTGAAATGATGAAGGGGATTATTCTCGCCGGAGGCAGCGGCACGCGGCTACACCCGATGACCCAAGTGCTGTCCAAACAGTTGATGCCGATCTATGACAAACCGATGATCTATTATCCCCTGTCGACGCTGATGCTGGCGGGGATCCGCGACATCCTGATCATATCGACGCCCAAGGATCTCCCGAATTTCCAGCTGCTGCTCGGCGACGGTTCCAAATGGGGTCTCTCGTTGTCCTATGCGGAACAACCCTCTCCTGACGGCCTTGCGCAGGCCTATATCATCGGCGCCGACTTCATCGGCTCCAGCTCGTCCTGCCTCGTCCTCGGCGACAACATCTTTTTCGGCCATGGCATTACCGACCTCTTCAAAAGCGCCATGGCGCGGGAAAGCGGCGCCACAGTTTTTGCCTACCATGTCAACGATCCGCAGCGTTACGGCGTGGTCGAGTTCGACAAGCAGATGAAGGCGGCTTCGATCGAAGAAAAACCGGAACGCCCTCGTTCGAACTGGGCCGTTACCGGCCTCTATTTCTATGACAAGGACGTCGTCGACATTGCTGCCAACCTGAGACCTTCCGCCCGAGGCGAGCTGGAGATCACCGACGTCAATCGGGCCTATCTCGATCGCGGCACGCTCCATGTCGAGATGATGGGACGCGGGTATGCCTGGCTCGACACAGGAACACCGGACAGCCTGTTGGAAGCGTCGGAATTCGTGTCGACGCTGGAACGCCGCCAGGGCGTCAAGATTTCCTGCCCCGAGGAGATTGCCTATCGCCTGAACTTCATCGACGCCGTTCAGCTTGAAGGCCTCGCCAGGCAATATGGGAAGAGCGCCTATGGACGCTATCTGACGGGGCTTCTGGAGGCTCCCGAACCGCTGCAGGTCCACAAACCGCTTAGCCTGGTCGGGTAAGTTGAAGCGCTCTCGAGCGGATCAGCTTTTCGCCGGGATCTCCAGGCGCACGACGTTTGTTGATTTCTCCGTCGAAATCTGGGCCGCCTCCAGTGAAGCAGTCAGGTCTTCGATCTTGAACGGCTTCGCCACAACCGGGCACCCGACCTCCGTGCCGGCCTCAAGCTTGTCGCTGTAGCCGGTCATCAGAACAACCGGCAGGCGCGAGTTCTTCCGACGTATTTCTTCGGCAAGCTCGATGCCGGACATGCCCGGCATCATGATGTCGCTGATCACCGCCTCGATCTCCGGGTGACGTTCGAGAACCTCGATTGCCTCGCTGCCGCTTGTCGCCACGAAAATCGTGGAAACCAATCCTTCCAAAGCCAGGCGCACCGATTCCAGCGATGACGGCGTGTCGTCCACTATCAACAGCTGGCCGGGAAGATCTACCCCCGGCTTTGCGGGTTCGCGTGGAATGCGCTGTTCGTTCGAGCGGGGAAGCAGCAGCGTGAAGGCACTGCCATGGCCAACCACACTCGACACCTTGACGGCACCGCCGCTCCCTTTCGCAAAGCTATGGACCTGGGTCAGTCCGAGACCTGGGCCGCCGTTCTTCTTCGTGGAGAAAAACGGCTCGAACACCCGCCCCAGATGCTCGGATGCGACGCCTGTTCCGGTGTCTGCGATCGTCAAGGCAACAAATTGCCCTTGGAGGGTCGGATCTTCCACAGCGCCATCGAGGACGTTCCTTGCCGAAATCGTTACCTGACCGCCGCCGCCCATCGCCTCGCGCGCATTGGTCAGGAAATTGATCAGCGCGATCTCAAGACCCGCGGGATCCACGTGAACGGGCCAGATGTCATCCGGAACGTTGATGTCCATGACAATCGTGTCATCGACGGCTTGTCGCAGCAGCGGTCTCAATTCGGAAAGCTTGATGTCCAGCTCCACATGTCCGGCACCTTGGTTGGAGCGCCTGGAGAAAGACAGCAGTCGTTGGGTGATCGTCTTTCCCCTCGTCACTCCGTCACTCATGTGCGAAAGGAGCTGCGTCACCCGCTGCTCATCGTTCCGCCTCCTCCTGATGCCCTCGACGCCCGACTGAAACACCATGAGCAGGTTGTTGAAATCATGGGCTGCCTGGCCCGTCAGCTTTCCAAGCGCATCCATTCGCTGCCAGTTTGCCATGCTTTCGCGTTCGCGGTTCCTGGCCCTAATCTCCCTGTGAAAGAGAAAGGCAGCCGAACCTGAGAGCAGCAGCGTAAAGCAGTTGGCTGCGGCGAGCAGCAATGTCGCCTTGCGCGCCAGCCTGTCATATTCGGCAACCGGCAGACCTACCCTCACCCGCCATGGGGTTTCCCCCAGCGCAACTTCGGCAACACGCAACTCCTGCCCGTTTTTGAGCGTTGCCAGACCAAAATCCGTTCCGGAAAAGTTTGCGAACTCGCTTGCCGCGTTACCGGCGAGCGCAGGAGCGCCGGTGGAAGCGACAAGGCGATCCTGACCGTCGACGATCCAGGCTGCCCAGTTTTCCGGCAGACCGTTGGCATAGAGGAGGTTTGTCACGATCGTCGGGCGGATGACGACCGACAGAATGGCTCGAAGCTTGTCATTCCTCTGGATCGGAACCCTCACGGCAAAGGCCGCCTGCCCCCGGGGCCCGATCGAAACATTGCCGATCACCGCGCCGCCCGTGCGAACCACGGCCTGGTGGCTCTCGATGTCCACGACCTGTTTTTCAACCGAACCCTCCAGCGGCGGCAGCGACAGCACCACCTCGCCCTTTTCGTCCGATATCCGGATCTGCTCCCATTCAGGCACTCGCTCCCGCAGGCGTCGAGCGGTCTCGGCGAAGGCGGAACGGGGAATCGGCGGATCGAGACGGGGCGAATCTGCAACGACGGTCAGAAGCTGAATCTGGCTTTTAAGCTCGCGCTGAAGCGTGGCGGCCATGGCCGTCGCCTTGCTGCGAATGTCGGCGTCGAGCGCGTTCTGCTGCTCCTGAATGAAGAACCTGCCCATCACTGCGGCGAGAATGATGAGCGGGATGAGCGACGCAGTAACGAGAAGGAGCGCTGGCCGGGTTTGATTCAACTGATACTCCGATATCCGTTGTTCACGTTCCATCAAATAAGCCAGAGCCTGAAACTTGCAACGCCAATTTGGGCCGGAAGGTCAGCGCCGCGCCGGATGGCTGGAGAGATGGCATCGATCAGCGTCATGCAAACGACGATGTCAACGGTCGACCGTTCTTTCCTCCGCCTTTTCCACGCCACAACGACATGTTCTCCGTAAGATCGGATTCTGCAATGACCGGAGGCGACCTGTCCCGCAACCGCAGACCTGTGGACCTGCTCTTCCAACCAACCGGAGCGAAGCATATCCACTTTTCCGCCGCGACTCAGCGATCCGGCACCGGCGCGTTCAGCATGCGGGCCAATAGCGCCACGCCGCCGGCCAAATAGACCGCAGCGCCGACCAGCAGCATGACAACGCCGCCGACCTGCTGATCCGCGGCGGCATCGAGAGTGACGCCGAGGCAGGTCACTTCTCCTTCTCCATAAAGCGGGCGCGGCGAAAGTGCCAGCAGCGCGCCAAGCAGGGTCATATGCATGGATGTTAAAAGCAGGCCGAACGTGCCGGCAAGGCGCCGCTCCTCCCTTCCGGCTAAGCCGCTGCCGAGGCAGGCGAGCCAAAGCGCCAGCCCTGCCCCGAAAAAGATTGCCTGCTCGAGTGCCGCGAAAGCAATCGAGCTTTCGGAAAGCGCCCGAAGCGCCGGGATATGCCAGATCCAGACCGCGAAAAGCTCGATGACGGAGGCAAGCAGGGGAGTGAACCACGCTCGGCCGGCGGTAAGGTCCCGCTCCGTCCCCGATATTCCGACGGCAATCAGCGGCGCAGCGCCGGCCACCACTCCCATATGCGCAATCATGTGGACGGAAAAAGAGCTGCGATCGGCAAAGGGCAACAGCACCGCCCATAACAACAGCAGCATGACGAGGCCGGTTGTGAGCGCCGCCTTTGTCATGGCTGACACTCGGCAATGAAGATCAGCGGGATCGACGCGAAAACCACGGCGACGAAGCTGAGGCCGGACAGCAGCAGTGTCGCAAAGCCCTGAAACAGGGTGCGGGCATCGCGGGTCGGCTCGTCATGCGGCGGATCAGCCGCTCCGAAACCCCATTGCCGCCAGGCGAGATAACCCGACAGCACGATCATCGCCAGCGCCAGCGCGGTCACGATGACAAGCGCGATCCGCACGCCGTCGAAAGTGAAAGAGGACGGCAGCCGCTTCGCGCAGAAGACCGCAACCGTGACGTAACAGGCAATGAAATGCAGCGCCCAGACGGTCGGCGCCGTAAATAGGGTCCAAAGCGTTTCGACTTCGCGCGGAATGATGCTTTTCATGATGCCACCAGCGGGAAAAGGCCGAGGACCGCGAAGGTGACGACGGCGGTGAAGGCCATGAAATGCCAGTAGAGCGCGACGTTGCGGATATCCTGGTCGTATTCCGCGGTCATCCTGCCGGCGATGCTGCGCGCGAGACAATAGGCCTGCATGATCGCACCGACTATGCCATGCGTCACGGTCCAGATAACGACGATCCAGACGATGGCCGGATAGACATTCGCTGTCGGATCCATGCCATACAGATAGGGACCGGCAAGACCCGCAAGCGAGGCGGCGACCGAAACGGCGAAAGCTGCGGTGAGCGCCAACCGCGCATCCGGCCGACCCTTGTCGTTGAGTTGGCGCGCCAGCAGCGTCAGCGTCCAGGCGATGACGTAGAGCACCAGCGCCGCCATCGGCCACAGGACGCCCGGCCCTTTGGCGATCGCGGTGAAATCGTCATGGATGGTCCAGTAGAAGAAATAGCCGAAGATCAGGCTCGCGAACGCCGTGCCGTCGCCGACCATGGTGATGAACATCGCCCACCAGCCGACCGAAGCCGGCCCGGAGACATAGATCGGCAGCTTCTCGCCTAGCCCGACATCGATCTCCGGTGCCTCCGGTATCGGCGCCGTTCCGTTCCAGAGCCAGTGGATGACGGCTAGGAAGGTGATGATCGCAAAGACGATCGTCGTGATCCACAATTTGAATGTCAGCGCGATGAACACGCCGCCAAGCGCAATCGCCGCGATGATCGTCACGTAGGAGACGCCGCCGACCCGCAGGCACTGGATCGGTTTCGCATCCAGAACAGAGGTCACCAGTGTCTCGCGCTTGCCGGACTTCGCATCCGGCAGATAGAAGCGCCCGGCCTCGATATCCGCCTGCAGGTTTGGCTGATCCCAGAGCGGATAGCGGCTGGTGATGATCGGCACCGAGCGCATGCCCCAGCTTTCCGACGGATCGTTGGTCCATTCGAGCGTCCCGGAATTCCAGGGGTTGAGATCGCGCCCTGCCGGTTGTTGTTTCGGGCGAAAAATGTCGATGACGAAGGTCGCGACACCGGCGGCGAAGACGAAGGCACCGATGGTCGAGATGAGGTTGAACCAGTCCCAGCCGATATCTTCCGGATAGGTGAAGACCCGCCGCGGCATGCCGCGCAGGCCGGAGAAGTGCATGGGGAAGAAGGCGACGTTGAACCCGGCAAACATCAGCCAGAAAGCAGCCCTTCCCCAGGCATCGCTGAGCTTCTTACCCGTCACGAACGGAAAGTAGTAATAGATGCCGGCGACGACCGGAAACAGCATGCCGCCGATCAGCACGTAGTGCAGGTGCGCGACGACGAAATACGTGTCGTGCGCCTGCCAGTCGAACGGCACGAGCGCCACCATGACGCCCGTCAGTCCGCCGATCACGAAGATGATCAGCCCGCCTGCCCCGAACAGCATCGGCACCGAAAAGACCACCCGGCCGGCAAGCATGGTGGCGATGAACACGAAGATCTGCACGCCGGTCGGGATCGCCACCGCCTCCGATGCCGCCGAGAAAAAGGCAAGCGAGATCTGCGGCAGGCCGGTCGCGAACATATGGTGCACCCAGAGCCCGAAACTTAGGAAACCCGTACCGACGGCAGCCAGGACGATCCACGAATAACCAACGATCGGCCGCTGCGAGAAGGTCGGCACGATCATCGCCATCAAAGCGATTGCGGGCAGGAAGATGATGTAGACTTCCGGGTGGCCGAAGATCCAGAACAGGTGCTGCCAAAGCAGCGGATCGCCGCCTCGCCTCGCGTCGAAGAACGGCCAGTCGAACATCCGCTCCATCTCGAACAGGATGTCGCCCGCGATCAACGGCGGAAAGGCAAAAAGGATCATGCCCGCGACGATCAGCAGATACCAGGCGAACATCGGCATGATGTTGATACGCATGCCGGGCGCCCGGCATTTCATGATGCCGACGATGATCTCGACGGCGGCAGCAATCGACGCCACCTCGATGAAGGACAGGCCGAGCAGCCAGATATCCGCGCCGATGCCGGCATATTCGTCGTCGGTCGCAAGCGGCGGATACATGAACCAGCCGGCGTTCGGGGCGGCGTTGAAGAAGATCGAGCCGCAGACGAAGACGCCGCCGATGAGAAAACTCCAGAAGCCGAAGGCGGACAGCCGCGGGAACGGCAATTCGCGGGCGCCGAGCATCGACGGCAACAGAAAGATCGCGACGGCTTCGAAGATCGGCACCGCGAACAGGAACATCATCACCGTCCCATGCAGGGTGAAGGCCTGGTTGAAGAGTTCGGCGGAGATGAAGTCATTCTGCGGCACCGCCAGTTGCAGGCGCATCAGGAGCCCGAGCAGGCCGGCGAACAGCATGAAGGCAAAGGCGGTGACGCCGTACCAAAGGCCGATCTCGCTGTTGTTGACAGAGGTCCAGTAGCGGATGCCCTTCGGCGTCTCCCATACCTTGCGGAGCCGTTCCTCCTGCGCCGCCCGTTCTTCCGGCGGAAAATTGCCGAGCTCCATGGTCATCTGAGCCCCTTCAGGTAGGCGGCGATCCGATCGATCTCGGCCTCCGGCAGCATGCTGAAATGAGGCATGCGGGCCTCCGGCTTCACGGCATCGGGATCGCGCAGAAATCGTGCAATTTGATCCTTCTCGTTGGCCAGGGTTCCGGCTCCGACCGAGCCACGCTCGCCGAAGGCGGTAAGATCGGGGCCTATCGCTCCCCGTGCCTCCGTGCCGGAAATGCCATGGCAGGCACCACAGCCATGTCTTAGGAACAGCTCCAACCCCTGTGCGTCACGGGTGCCGGAGGATGCCTGCCGCGCCTTGTACCAGTCCTCGTACGCCTCCGGTTCCATCGCATGGACGGTGAAAGCCATCAGCGCGTGACTGGCGCCGCAGAACTCTGCGCAGACGCCCCGATAGGTACCGGGCTTTTCCGCCTGCAATGTGAGGCGGTTCTCACGGCCGGGTATCATGTCCATCTTGCCGCCGAGCACGGGTATCCAGAAGGAATGGATGACGTCGGGCGATTTCAGCAGAAAGACGACGCGCTCTCCGGTCGGTACGCGCACTTCATTGGCCGTTTCGAAAACGACCGCGCCACCGTCATCGAGATAACGCACCCGCCACCAGAACTGCTCGCCGGTCACCTCGACGCGCCGCAGGCCGCGATCTTCTGCCTGGAACCAGGGCCGGACATTGGGCATCAGCCAGACGGCATAGGAAAGGAGGGCCGCAAGGATGACCGACGGCAAAACAGCCCCGCCCCAGAGGATGAGCTGCCCCGCGCCTTTTTCCGAATAGGTTCGACGCTTGCGCGCGGCATGGAACAGCAGCCCGACGACACCCGCCCAGATCACCGCGCCGCCGGTCAGCATGACGAAAAAGAGGGTTGCGACCGCGCTTGCCTCGCTGCCTGCCGGATCGAGTGCCGACTGGACGCCGGAACATGACGCCAAAAGCGGAAACAGAAGAAGGATGATCGTGGCTCGGATTGCCGGCCGATGGCCGCCCGAAATGCCGTCCCGGCCGATGTCTCGTCCTGATCGGATTGGCCGGCCAACGCCGGTCAAGCGGTCATCATCCATTCGACAAGCACCCATCGCGCCATTCGGCCGTCAGCCGGACATGGAGCCGCAACGCACGACCTGAGGCTTTGTTCCAGGAAAGAAAGCCGGACCAAGATTGTTTAAAAACAGGTCGGCCTCCGAAGGGAAATCAGCACGAGTAGTACCGGTCGCCGAGTATCCCATCCCGTGAGCACTCGAAAATACTGCCCGGATTGATCTCGATCACTGATGGCGCCGCTGATGCGGGTAATTTCACCTTTTAACCCAAAAGGGAGGTTACCATGCCGCTGAAATTGAAGTCAGGATTCTTGACATCCTCCGGACAGGAGGGTCGCCTGTTGATGGATACAGGGATCGGCGACCAGGTCGTCGTGGTTACCCACAATGCGCTTGAGGCCATCGCCGATCCCCCACGCGCCGATGAATTCAGGCTGCAGGAACATATCGAAGTCTTCAGCCGGATTGCGAGCGACAAGTTCGACGGAAAACAATTCGATCCGACCGGCCATATTCGCGTGACGTCCGAGGACGTCCGCACGTGGCGCAATATCGGCCGATAGATGTCGGATACTCCAGGCCAATATAGCACCTGAAGACGTGGAGGCTGCTCAGGCCACAGCAGGTTCCGGACGACGGCGAACCTGTAAGACAGCGCCGCGACCGGCCCCTTCCGGATACCTGTCATTCGCCCTGTGGTCTGAAGACGTCGAGCCATTGGAGTAGCCTCACGAAGCGCGGGCTCCCTTGTCCGCCTGATCGAGCAATGCAAGCAGGCCCTTCAGGATCTCTGTCGGGGGCGGCGGGCAGCCTGGAATATGAAGGTCCACCGGCACGACCCTCGAAACCCCGCCGATGACCGCATAGCTATCTGCGAAGCAGCCGCCGTCGCGGGCGCAACTGCCGAGCGCCACGACCCATTTGGGACCGGGCGTAGCGTTGTAGGTCCGTTCCAGCGCCTCGGCCATGTTCCGCGTCACCGGACCGGTGACCATCAGCACGTCGGCATGCCGCGGCGAGGCGACGAAGCGGATGCCGAAACGCTCGATATCGTAGAAGACGTTGCTCAGCGCGTGCATTTCCAATTCGCAGCCGTTGCAGGAGCCTGCGTCGACAGCGCGGATCGACAGGCTGCGGCCAAGCCGGCGACGGGCCGACCTGTCGACGGCCGTGGCAAGCTCCTCTATCGCCGCATCGGATTGTCGCGGGGCCGCTTCTGTGAGCGGCGGCCGGATCAGACTTTCGAAAAGGAGCCTGCGCATGGCTATCTGCCTCCGTTAGAGATCGTGGCCGGAATAGGAGCAGTTGAAGGATTTGTTGCAGAGCGGGAAATCGGCAACGATGTTCCCTTCGATGGCGGCTTCCAGCAACGGCCACTGGAACCACGAAGGATCGCGCAGATGGCACCGATCCACCCGGTTGCCGGCAAGCCTGAGCCAGACAAGGATGTCGCCGCGAAAACCTTCCACGACGGCCATGCCTTCGCGCACCTCCCCATTGTCGGCTACGTCATGCCGTGTGGGGCCGGGCGGCAGCTGGTCGAGAATCTGTTCGATGAGCGAGAGCCCCTGCTCGACCTCACGGATGCGGATCCAGATGCGCGCGTTGACGTCTCCTTGGTCGAGTATCGGCACATCGAAGCGGAGAACATCGTAGGGCGGATAGGGCAAGGCGCGCCGGACATCGAAGGCGCGCCCGGACGCACGCCCGACATAGCCCCCGGCGCCGTAAAGACGGGCGAGATCCGGCACGAGGATGCCTGTGCCCACCATCCGGTCCTGCAAAGACGCGGTATTGTCATAGAGATCCACCAATGCCGGAAACTTTCTGCGGATCTCGGCAAGCAGCGTGCGCAGGCCCGCCGCACCGGCCTCGTCGAGATCGGCGACAACGCCGCCGGGCACGATGCGATCGCGCATCAGGCGATGGCCGAAAGCGGCATCGGCGGCCCTCAGCACACGCTCACGCAGCGCGCCGCAATGGGCAAGCATCAGCGAGAAGGCGGCGTCGTTGCAGATGGCGCCGATATCGCCGAGATGGTTGGCGAGCCGTTCCAGCTCGGCCATCAGCGCCCGGAGCCAGACTGCGCGCGGCGGGATGTCGAGCCCGAGCGCTGCCTCGGCCGCCCGCGAGAAGGCATAGGCATAGGCGACAGTGCTGTCGCCGGAGGTCCGGCCGGCAAGCTGGAGTGCCCTGCCGAGATCGGCCCCCGTCATCAGACCTTCGATGCCCTTATGGACATAACCGAGGCGCTCTTCGAGGCGGACGACCGTCTCGCCGTTGGCCGTGAAGCGGAAATGTCCCGGCTCGATGATGCCCGCATGCACCGGACCGACCGGGATCCGGTGCAGGCTTTCGCCTTCCGCCGGCAGGAATTTGTAAGGCACAGCTTCCGCAGGCCTGATGGCCTTCTCACCCAGCGGAAAACGCAGGGTCCAGCGGCCATGGTCGAGCCACGGCCGGCTGTCGGGCAGGCCCTGCGGTTCAAGGCCGGTCAGATCCCGGAGCGCCCGTTCCAGCCGAAGAGCGGGAGGATGACGGCGAGCCACCGAAGGATAGTTGCCTTCAAGCCCTTCCAGGCTGATAACGCCGACGGTGCCATCGGCCTCGTCGAACACCGCCATGTGCACGGCATCCGCTTCTCCCCAGAGCCCGAGCAATGTCCTTTGCCTGTCTGCAAGGGTCTCGGTTACCGCAATCCAGCCCGCAGCATTGGCGACGGCGCGCGGCCATGGACGATGGTGCCCGACCAGACGGCTCTCCGGGGCGATGGCGATCAGGGCCGGCATGACGAACAGTCCTTTATCGGAGCAGGTTGGCGATATGCTGGAACCAGGCGACCAGCGGCGGCGGCAGATAAATGCCAGCGATCAGGACCAGCACGAGATGCGAATACATCGGCAGATAAGAGGCATCGGCTGGCTTCCGGCTGCCGCGCGGCTGGCCAAAGGCGACGCCCGTCAGCCGCAGCAACAAGGCCCCGAAAGCCACCAGCAGCCCGAACACCAGCGGCACGGCCAGCAGGGGCTGCCGCGCGAAGGTGGAGCTGACAAGCAGAAACTCGCTCATGAAGACGCCCATGGGTGGCAGGCCGGCAATGGCTGCAACGCCGATCACCAGGCCCCAGCCGAGGACCGGATGGGTTTCGGTGAGGCCGCGGATCGCCGAAAGCCGCTGGGTTCCCTTGATCTGAGAGATGTGGCCGACGGCGAAGAAGATCGCCGATTTGGTCAGCGAATGCATGACCATATGCAGCAGCCCGGCGAAATTGGCGAGCGGGCCGCCGAGGCCGAAGGCGAAAACGATGATGCCCATATGCTCGATCGAGGAATAGGCGAACATACGCTTGATATCGCGGCGCCGGTAAAGCATGAACGCCGCGAAGATCAGCGACGCCAGCCCCATGGTCATCATCAGCGGCCCGGGGCTGATCGCTTCCGGACTGGCGGCGAGCAGGATCTTGAAGCGCAGCACGGCATAAAGCGCGACATTCAGGAGCAGTCCCGACAGCACGGCGGAAATTGGCGTCGGCCCCTCGGCATGCGCGTCCGGCAGCCAGGCATGCAGCGGCGCGAGGCCGACCTTGGTGCCGTAACCGAGCAGCAGAAAGATGAAGGCGACGTTAAGCAGCGCCGGGTCGAAGTCAGCGACCCGCTCGACGAGAAGGGTCCAAACCATGGCATCGTACCCTTCTCCGACCACCGGCTGTGCCGCCAGATAGACGAGAATGGTGCCGAACAGCGCGAAGGCGATACCGACGCTGCCCAGAATGAAGTATTTCCAGGCCGCTTCCAGCGCCTCATGGGTGCGATAGATGCCGACCATCAGCACGGTGGTCAGCGTCGCCAGTTCCACGGCCACCCACATCAGGCCGATATTGTTCGAGACGAACGCCAGGTTCATGCCGAACATCATGATCTGATACATGGCGTGGTAGAAGCGCAGGTTCGCCGGCGTCAGCCGGCCGGTCTCCAGTTCGTGGGCGATATAGCTGGCGCTGAACAGGCTGGTCGTGAAGCCGACGAAGGTGTTGAGAACGATGAAGACGATGTTGAGGTCGTCGACCAGCAGGTACCGGCCCGGCTCCGGCCGCTCGGTGACGAACAGGCAAAGGGCGGCGACGAGCGTCAGCAGGCTGGCCGCCACGTTAACGCGCGCCGTCACCTTGTAGCCAGGCATGAGAGCGAGCAGCGTCGCCGCGACGACCGGGATCGCCAAAATGGCCGCGACCGCATCGAAGGTGAAGAGGGAGGATGCGTTCATTTCCGCCGCCTTCCCCTGACGTCGTCGAGCGCCCCGACGTCGACGGTGTCGAACCGCTCGCGGATGCGGAACAGGAAGACGCCGATGACGATGAAGGCGATCAGGATCGAGAAGGCGACGCTGATCTCCACCACCAGCGGCATGCCCTTGGCGCCGGTCGCGGCGAGCACCAGTCCGTTTTCGAGCGACATGAAGCCGACGACCTGGCTGACGGCATTGCGCCGCGTCACCATGATCAGCAGCCCGAGCAGCAGGACGGAGAGCGCGAAGGCGAGGTCCTCGCGGGTCAGCGGGTCGGCTTCGGGCGTCACCCGCAGCATCACCACGATCGACAGCGCCACGAGGCCGATGCCGGCCAGCATGGTGAGGCCTATGCCGACCACTGTCTCGATCTCCCGGTGGATGCCGAGCTTGCGGATCATATGGTGGAGCGCGACCGGGATGACGACGACCTTAAAGACGAGCGCGATCGCCGCCGTGACATAGAGATGTGGGGCGCCCTGGATGAAGGCCTGCCAGGCGACCGAAAGGGTGAGCAGCAGCGAATGCAGGGCGAACACGTTGAGCAGCGCATAGAGCCGGTCCTGGTAGAGCATCATCATGCTGACCAGGACGAGGCCGCCGGCGAGCATGTGGGCGATGTCGAAATAGACCGGTCCCTGCATCACAGGCTCCTCGATACGAATCTGAGCAGCGTGGCAAGCAGGCCGAGCATCAGCGCTGCGCCGAGGAACTGCGGCACCCGGAAGACTCGCATCTTGGCTGTCGCCGTCTCGAACAGCGCAAGCATCGCGCCGCCGACCGCAAGCTTGACGACGTAGGATGCAAAGCCGACGAGGTAGGCCGGATACCCCGCCTCTGGGCCCTTGATGTTCCAGGGCACGAAGATGCAGACGATCATGGAGAGATAGAGCAGCAGCTTGAGCATGGCCGCGAGCTCGATCATCGCCAGATGCCGGCCGGAATATTCGAGCACCATGGCCTCGTGCACCATGGTGAGTTCGAGGTGGGTCGCCGGATTGTCAATCGGGATGCGCGCGTTCTCGGCGATCGCGACCATGATGATGGCGATCAGCGCCACGGCCAGCGAAACGCGCAATCCCACCTGCGGGGACGTCATGAAGGCGGCGATCGTCGAAAGCTGGGTGGAACCGGCAATAAGCGCCACCGCGAAGATGATCAGCAGCATCGCCGGTTCGGCGAGCGTGGCGATCAGCATTTCGCGGCTCGATCCGATTCCGCCGAAACTGGTACCGACATCCATGCCCGCGAGCGCCAGGAAAAAACGGGCGCTGCCGAGCAGGCCAATGATGGCGATCAGATCGACCGTCCAGCTGAAGATGAGGCCTGTCGCGAAGGTGGGAATGACCGCGGCGGCAACCCAGGTCGCCGCGAAGATAAGGTAGGGCGCCATCCTGAACAGCCAGGATACGTTTTCCGCCACCACAGCCTCCTTGCGCAGAAGTCTCGACAGGTCGCGATAGGGCTGGATAACCGATGCTCCCCGCCGGCGCAGGAGCCGCGCCTTCGCCTTGCGGACGAAGCCGGTCAGCAGCGGCGCAAGCGCCACGACGAGCGCCATCTGGACGACCTGGACAAGAAGATCGCGGATCAGGACCATAACGCCAGCACCAGAAGCAGGAGGACGAGCGCGAGGAAGACGAGGCTCAGATAGCGCCGGATGGTGAGGAACTGCAGATAGTTGAGCTTCTCGGCCACGTAACCCACGGCGCCGGCGATCGGCAGATAGAGACCTTCCCAGACGAGATCATGGGTTTCCAATGCAAAGCGTGCCGGGCTCAGCGTACCGGGCGGCGGCATGTCGACCCGCTCGCGGGCGCGGAAGACCAGCGTCCCGAAAACCCGCCGGACAGGCTGGGCGAAGCTGCCGGCCGAATATTGCATCGTGGCGTCGATCTGCGGAAAGCCGCAGTCCCAGGCCGGCGCCCGGCGAAGGGCACGCGAAGCGAAACGGTGGACGAGACCGGCGGTGAGCCAGGCCGAGAACCCGATGAACAGGAAGACGAGCAGGCCGTTATAGGAACTGCGGCTTTCCGTGACCGGCACGATCGACAGCCACGGCATGTCGGTTTGCACCGGCATCCGGCCGCCGACGAGAAGCTGCGTTACCGGCGCGAGGGCGTCGATGACGATCCCGGGCAGGATGCCGGCCAGCAGGCACAGACCCGCCAGGATGGACATGGCCGCCAGCGAGAAGCGATCCGCTTCCGAGGCATTCGCGGCCGGGTCGGTTCTCGGCCGACCGAGGAAAGCGATGCCGAACGCCCTGACGAAACAGGCCGCCGCCAGCGCCGCCGACAGGGCCAGCAATCCGCCGACGGCCGGCACGAGAATGGTCAGCGCCCATTGGGGCAGGTCGGGGCTTTGCAGGATCGCCTGGAAGGCCAGCCATTCCGACGCAAAGCCGTTGAACGGCGGCAGCGCCGAAATCGCCATGCAGCCGACCAGGAAAGTAAAGGCGGTGACCGGCATGCGATGGATCAGGCCGCCCAGCTTTTCCATGTCGCGCTCGCCCGTCCGGGTCAGGACGGCACCGGCGCCGAAGAAGAGGAGGCTCTTGAAGAAGGAATGGTTGAGGACGTGGAAGAGCGCGGCGGTCATGGCAAGCGCCGCCGCCAGTTCCATGCCGGCGTCCTTGAACGCGAGCGCCAGTCCGAGGCCGACGAAGACCACGCCGATATTCTCGATCGTGCTGTAGGCGAGCATGCGCTTGAGATCCCGCTCCATCAGGGCATGCAGGATACCGAGCACGGCGGTGCCGCTGCCGATCAGCAGGACGAGGAGGCCCGACCACCAGGCCGGCGTTCCGACGAGGTCGAAGAGGACGCGGATGAAGCCGTAGACGGCAACCTTGGTCATGACGCCGCTCATCAAGGCCGAGACATGGCTGGGTGCGGCCGGATGTGCCAGCGGCAACCAGACATGCAGCGGCACAAGACCGGCCTTCGAACCAGCGCCGACCAGCAACAGGACAAGGACGAGGCCGGTCGCGAGTGGAGTGTGGTCCATGCCCCGCATGGCGGCGAAGCCATAGGCGCCGTCGGGCCCTGCCAAGAGGCCGAAGGCAAGCAGCAGGGCGAGTGTGCCGAAGCTCGCCATGACGATGTAGAGATAGCCCGCCCGGCGGTTTTCGGCGTCGCGGTGATGCGCCATCACCAGTGCCCACGAGGCCAGTGACATGAATTCCCAGGACAACAGGAAAGTGAATGCGTCGTCCGCCAGGATCACAAGGTTCATGCCGGCAAGGAACGCCGGGAAGAAAGGCAGGACCCTGTGGGGCGCATGTTCGTGACGTCCGTAGCCGAGGCCATAGAGACTGGCGAAGGCACCGCCCAGATCGACGACGAGAAGAAAGAAGGCGGCCAGCGGGTCGAGCCTGAAATGCGCCCCGAGCCAGGGCAGGCTGAAGGGAAGCATGAGGATCGGAACCTCGGCGGGCGGCGAGACGAGCTGCACCAACCCGGTTGCAAAAGCGACAGCCGCAATGGAAAGGCTCAGTCCGTAGATGACAGGCGTTGCCTGCTTCGATCGGGCCATGAAAACCGCGAGCGCCGCTGTCGCCAGAAGCGCGGCAACGCATAGCAGCATGACAAGTACCGACGTCATGGGCGCCTCCTCGCTCCATGCGTGCGTCCGGATGGTTCCGGCTTCTCGTTTCCGGAAGGTCCCGCTCCAGCCTTCAGCCGGACCCCCCGCCCCCCATTTTCGCTGGCCACTCTCTCGCCGATCAGCTCGATCCCGGCCCTGTCGAGCGCCGCCAGCAGGCGCATCAGGGAATCGACGTTTCCCCGCACCACGTCGGCGCTCGCTTCCATGCGCTGGATCGTCGGCACCGAAATCCCCGCCAGCTCCGCCAGCTTCCGCTGGTCGATGCCGAGAAGAGCCCTCGCGGCGCGCATCTGAGCAGCAGTAATCACGATTCAACCATCGTTTTTATTATGCAGACCCGGATATTCGATATTTATAATATACCTACTGATGTTTCAGATCAATATTTCGATGGGTGACGACGCATCTTTGAGGGCTGACGGGTTATGTGCCCGTCAGGCAGACGACGACATGATCTGGGATAAATCGACCTGGAGCAGAGGACATTGCAAACCATCGACAACCCGTTCGGCACGAGGTTGTCACCCATGTCTTAGGTACGTTTTGTTACCTATGTCTCCAGGTTGGACAACAGAGAATTGGTGGGCCCGGAGGGCCTGCCGAATTCCAAGAAAATCAGCAGCTTAACCCCGTGTGGGACGAAGACCCCATTTTATAAAAATCAATGGCTTAGTAAAGCCGCCGTCCCACTTTTTCCGGCCATTTTCTGCCCTTCTTTCTCGGTCGCATTGCGACCAGGGAGGCGCGCATGAGCGGGGCGCGGCCATTTCGGGATGTGAAGCTGCAATGGCTTCAGCAATTGAGCTGCGACAAGGATTTGAGCGACAACGCACGCTCCGTGGCACTCTACATTATCACCACGCATTTGAACGGCCACACCGAGAAGGCGTGGCCGTCCTATCAAACGATTGCCGACGCGACCGGCAAGAGCGTCAAGACCATTCAGCGCGCCGTCCGTGAACTTGAGGTCAAAGGATGGTTCGAGATCCAGCGCGGAAATGGCGTCGGGCACAACACAGAATATCGTCCCTCAGCGGCGTCGATTTTACGCGCATCGGACGCCCGCGAAAAGACGGACAAAGTTGTCACCCTTTACCCTGACAAAGGCGGTCAAAACCGTCCGGAAAGGTGGTCAGATCTGTCCGGCGAAGGGGGACAAATATGTCCACCAAACTTAGAGAAAGAAAAAATATATAAACCTAACCCGCGCGAGGACGCCCCGCCGAGCGTCGAGACGCGGCGAGCCGTCCCGCTCGTTTTCGTGGCCGAGACCAAGGCGGATCAGGTCGAGCAATGGCGCAATTGGTTGCGTCGTCACGGCTTTCCTTCGATCGACGCCTTGGGCATGCGAACGGTGAAAACCGGGAAAGCAGGTTATGCCCTGCCAAGCTATTGGCCACCGGACGAAGCAAGCTCCAGCGCGCTCGATTGGATCGCTTTCTTCAGCCGCCGCCGTGACCACATCGCCGCCGAAACCGCCCGCCAAACCGACCTTCGGAGGGCGTCATGACGGACGGCGATTTGAAGGGAGCAAGGCGACCCCTGTCATACGGCGAGCCGTCCGACAGGGAGCCTTGTGAGGGGAGGCAAGCCTCCCCTTCAAACCCCACCAAGAGCGCGCGGCGATCGCCGAAAGGCGACCTCAATGCCGTCGTGGTTTTCCGCTGCACGGCATCGGAAAAGCAGGCGCTGACCGCACGCGCGGCGGGGGCCGGTCTGCCCTTCGCCACGCTGATGCGGGAAGCGCTCGGCCTCACCGAGGCGCGCCGCCGTCGTCCG
>NZ_JALBGV010000099.1 GCF_023006505.1 Neorhizobium sp. SHOUNA12A | reverse complement strand
AGCGACGGCGGCTCGAAGCCCGCGAGCAGGTGCTCGGCCTCGTCGAGGCGGCCGATCAGCAGCAGGCGCCGGACCTCCAGATTGAACGCATGCGCGGCATTCACCCGGTCACCATGCGCTTCAAGCACCGCCCGGGCCGTGTCGAGTGCTTTCACCGGCCAGGTCAGATCGCGGGAGACGAGCGCGATCTCCGCCTCGGCGACGACACATCTGGCGCGCGCCATCGTCTCTTTGGGGCCGAACGCGCGAGTGGCTCTTTTGAGGAGAGCCTTCGCTCGGACGAGCTCGCCGAGCTGCGCCATGGCGATGCCTCTAAGTGCGAGTGCCGGCGCATCCTCGCGCAGCGCCACCCGCTTCAAGGCACCAAGGGGATCGCCCGAGGCGAGCGCACGCGCCGCGGCGGTGATCAGCGAGTCCATCGGAATCCCGTCACACTTGTCACTCTCACCATTCGATATCCGGCCCTAGTCTATCCCACGACCACCAAGCTGCATTCCAACAAACAGGAGGTTGATATGCAAAATCAAGTCGTTTCGCCGGAAGAATGGTTGAAGGCTCGCCTTGATCTGCTCGCTGCGGAGAAGGAATTCACCCGCCAACGGGATGCGCTGACGCGCCGCCGGATGGCGATGCCCTGGGAAAGGGTCGAAAAACCCTATCGATTCGAGGGACCGGATGGCGAGCTTTCGCTGGAGGACCTTTTCGACGGCCGCTCGCAACTGATCGTCTATCATTTCATGTTCGGTCCCGATTGGGAGGAGGCATGCAAGTCATGTTCCTTCTGGGCCGATAATTTCAACGGCATCCCGATCCATCTCAACCATCGCGACGTGACCTTCGTCGCCATCTCGCGGGCTCCGCTTGCCAAGATCGACGCCTACAAGAAACGCATGGGCTGGAACTTCCCGTGGTTCTCCTCAAACGGCGGCGATTTCAATTTCGACTATCAGGCGTCGGTGAGGCCGGAAGATCTGCCCAAGGGCGTGGCCTATTACAATTACGAGGTCCAGCCGAGCAACGCATCCGAAGAAGTGGGTATCAGCGTCTTCTGCAGGAACGACAGCGGCGAGGTATTCCACACCTATTCCTGCTATTCGCGCGGCGTCGACATGCTCAACGGCGCCTACCATTATCTGGATCTCGTGCCCAAGGGCCGCAACGAGGACGAATTCCGGTTCCCGATGGCGTGGCTGCGCCGGCACGACCAGTATTGAGGCAGCCTTTGGCTGGTCTTGACAGGAACCGGAGCCGACTCGGTCGATCCGGCTCAGGCAGTTAACGTTCTGACATGCCGGCATTTCACGGCTGCACGCAGGCAACTTCATCGCCGCGCGACCGGCTGCCGGACACTGCAAAATGGAGATAAAAATGACCAATATTCAATATCGGTGGATCATCGTGGCGGCTGGCGGCCTTCTCGGCTGCCTCGCCATCGGATCGATGTTTTCCCTGCCCGTTTTCCTCATGCCCATCTCGCGCGAGACCGGATGGTCGGTCACCGGCGTGTCGAGCGCCATGACCATCGGGTTTGTCGCGATGGCATTTGCCAGCATTGCCTGGGGCAGCCTTTTTGATCGCTGGGGACCTCGCCCCATCGTTCTCGCCGGCTCGATTCTGCTCAGCGTCAGCCTTGCATCGGCAAGCCTGACGACATCGCTGGCGGCATTCCAGCTCATCTTCGGGCTTGCGGTCGGCACGGCGATCGCGGCAATCTTCGCGCCGATGATGGCCTGCGTCACAGGCTGGTTCGATACGCATAGAAGCCTCGCGGTCTCGCTGGTTTCGGCCGGCATGGGCATGGCGCCGATGACGATGTCGCCTTTCGCGGCTTGGCTGGTGTCGATCTACGACTGGAGAACATCCATGCAGATCATCGCGATACTCGTGGCGGTCGTGATGATCCCTGTCTCCCTGCTCGTCCGGCGCGCGCCGGCTTTGGAGAGCGGCAATATTGCCGCATCGCCGGGTGAAGATCCTCAGTCCTCCATGTCGACGCGGCAGGTGTTGAGATCGCCCCAGTTCATCATCCTGCTGCTCACCAATTTCTTCTGCTGTGCCACCCATTCGGGGCCGATCTTCCACACCGTGAGCTATGCGGTGACCTGCGGAATTCCGATGATAGCCGCCGTGTCGATCTACAGCGTCGAAGGCCTGGCAGGCATGGGTGGCCGCGTCGTGTTCGGCATTCTCGGAGACCGGTTCGGTGCCAAGCAGGTGCTCGTTCTCGGTCTGCTGGCCCAGGCGTTCGGCGCGCTGGCCTATGTTTTCGCACAAGGTCTCGGGTCATTCTATACAGTCGCCGCCCTGTTCGGCTTCATCTATGCCGGTGTCATGCCGCTCTATGCGGTGATCGCTCGCGAGAATTTCCCGATGCGGATGATGGGCACGGTGATCGGCGGGACAGCAATGGCCGGCGGCCTGGGCATGGCGACCGGCCCCCTGGCCGGAGGACTGATCTACGACACGCTCGCCAGCTATACATGGCTCTATGTCGGCTCCTGGGGTATCGGCATCGGCGCCTTCCTGATCGCCCTGACCTTCAAGCCTTTTCCAAAGGGTCGACAGGCGGTGCCGGCCCTCGACGCCGCCTGATGCCCCGGCGGGCAGCAGTGATCCCGACGAGGCAAAGCCAGGGCGGGATATCGGCTGCGAGGAGATGGAAGACCCTGCTGCGGGTTTTGCGACGAAGGCGCCTTGTTTTTTGAGATCTGCGTTCTCTATAGATGGGGACGGCGAGGTTTTTTCCGAATGCAAAGCAATGAGATCGCGGCCCTGATCAATCGCGTGGCGATGGGTGATCGCAAAGCGTTCGCCTCGTTGTATAATGCGACGAGCCCGAAACTATTTTCGATCTGTCTGCGTATCTTGAAAGACAGGGCCGACGCGGAAGAAGCGCTCCAGGAAATCTATGTCAGGGTCTGGCAGCGCTCCAGGACTTTTGCCGTGGATACCGGTTCGCCCCTGGCCTGGCTGGCGGCGATCGCGCGCAATCACGCGATCGACATCCTGCGGGCCAGGAAACCTGTCGCCGAAGACCTTGATGCCGCTTACGACCTTGCCGATGACGGCACGCTCGATCCCGAACAGCAGGTGGCCAATGCGGATGAAGGCCGTCGCATCGACAGGTGCATGCAGGAGCTGGATTCCGCGCATGCACGTGCAGTTCGACGTGCCTATGTGGAAGGTTTGAGTTATCTTGAACTGGCGGAAGAATTGAAGGTACCGTTGAATACGGTGCGCACGTGGCTGCGCCGGAGCCTTCTCAAGTTGAGAGAGTGCATGGAGCGATGACGTCGGGCGAACAAAGTCAGGGCAGGCGGCCGCAGGACGAGATCCTGGCCGGCGAATATGTGCTCGGCGTTCTCTCACTCGAGGCTCGCCGCGCCGTTGAACAGCGGATCGCCAATGATCGCGCGTTTGCCCGGATCGTCGAACGGTGGCAGGCGGATCTTGCCTCCTTCAACGACGACTACCAGGACGTGGCGCCGCGCCCGGTGGTTTTTGGCCGGATAGAAACCCGTCTCTTCGGTCCCGCCCGGGTTGCCGCCCCCTCGTGGGATCTGTGGAATTCCGCGCTGTTCTGGCGATGGTTCGCGCTTGGCACGTCGGCGGTTGCTGTCGCTGCGGTGTTTTATGCGTCAGGTGTGATTCCAAGGCCGCAGGGAGCTGCTCCGCTGGTGGCGGAATTGTCCTCGACCAATGACCAGATCAACTTGCTTGCCTCCTACGATGCCGGAAACGGGCGCTTGCGGATCGTACCGGTCGCGGCCGGCGGACGCGAAGAGAAGTCGCTGGAGCTCTGGCTGGTGCCCGGAAGCGGCGATCCGCGGTCTCTCGGCGTCTTTGAGCCGGATCAGGCAGGAGAGCTCGTGATACCTGCCGATCTGCGTCGCAACATGACCGAGGGCGCGACGCTTGCCGTCAGCCTCGAACCGTTCGGCGGCTCGCCGACCGGTCTGCCGACCGGTCCGGTGGTGGCAAGCGGCGCTACCCGCAGGCCTTGACGCCGAAGCTGAAGGTCACGCCGTAGTCTCGCCGATATCCCAATAGAGCCCGGCCATCATCGCGAGCCCCTCGCGGACGATCGAGATCGGCAGATGCTCGTTCGGCGCATGCTGCAGGCAGCCGGGATAGGAATGGGGAATCCAGATCGTCGGTAGGCCGAGCAGATCGGAAAAGATGTTGTTCGGCAGCGAGCCGCCGAGATTGGGCAGGATCGCCGGCGGGCTCCCGAGCGTCTTCTCGATCGAGGCGACAACGCGGCTGAC
This sequence comes from Neorhizobium sp. SHOUNA12A, assembly GCF_023006505.1. Classification (GTDB taxonomy): domain Bacteria; phylum Pseudomonadota; class Alphaproteobacteria; order Rhizobiales; family Rhizobiaceae; genus Neorhizobium. The sequence continues at coordinate 14,195 of NZ_JALBGV010000099.1, read as the reverse complement.
CCAGGGATGATCGGGATCGAGGCGGCTGGCGAGGAAGATCGCGTCGGTCGGGTCCTTGACCACTACCCGGTCATAACCCGCATCGATCAGCACTTTGCGGACGGCGGGGACCACCGCATCCGGATCGACGCCGACCGGGAAGCGGAGCTGCATGCGGGCGCGAGCTTTTGGCGGGATGGCGTAGAGCGGCTGGGCGAGGTTGCCGCATTCCATTTCCATCACCTCGAAGGAACTCCAGGCAAACACCTTCTCCTCCGGCGTCAGACCAGGCTCGCCCCACCAGGGCTCGATCGGCGGGTCGCCGGCAGTGGGCGTGATGTGGCAATCCTTCAGCGCAGTGCGGACGTTTTCCGGGATCGAACCCGGTGTCATCTCGGGCACCTTGATCTGGCCGGTGCGGCCGACGAGCGCGGTGATCGCGTGGCAGAGTTCGATGCCCGGATTGGAGAGGATGCCGCCCCAGTTGCCGGAATGCTGAAAACTTTCGCGCGCATTGATCTCCAGATGGAAGGACATGCCGCCGCGGGCGCCGAGGAAGATCGTTGGCCGTTCGAGTGCGAGGCGCGGACCGTCGGAGGCGATGAAGACGTCCGCCTTCAGCTCGTCCCGATGCGCCGCGCACATTTCCTCCAGCCCCAGCGATCCGGACTCTTCGCCCATCTCGATCAGGTATTTGAGGTTGAAGCCGAGCGAGCCCTTTGTCGCAAGCAGCGCTTCGACCGCGGCAAGGTTCACCGCGTGCTGGCCCTTGTTGTCGGCGGTGCCGCGGCCATACCAGGCGCCGTTCCTTTCGGTCATCTCGAAGGGCGAGAGGCCTGTCTCCCATTGGCCGTCAAGGCCGGCGACGACATCGCCGTGGCCGTATTGCAGGACGGTGGTGAAGCGCGGGTCCTCGATGCGTTCGGCGAGCAGGAACGGGCCGGGAGCTCTATCGTTTTCGTAGATCTTCGTCGTGAAGCCAAGCCGTTCGAAAAACGGCTGCATGTCCTCGGTGACATAGCGCCAGAGGTCCGGCTTGTTGGCCGCGACGCGGCTGGCGGAAGGGATCGCCACGCGTTTGCGCAGCGTGGCCTCAAATGAGCCGTCATCGAGATAACCGACGGCCTTGTCGATCGTTGCTTGGCGGGAGGCAGGGGTCATCGCGGCATCCTTGGAAACTCAGGCCGTCCTGGCCTTCACGGCGGGAAAGACCGTCGCGTTCGACAGATCGAGATCGAAATGGCAGCGGAACATGCCGCCTGCCTCGGTCGCCTTCTGTGGCGGCACGGTATTGCGACAGATGTCCTGCGCGAAGGGACAGCGCGTATGGAAACGGCAGCCGGCGGGTGGGAAGGCCGGGTTCGGCAGTTCGCCGGCAATCGGGTGCAGCGAGCGGTCGCTGGTATCCATGTCGGGCGCGGCATCGATGAGTAGGCGGGTATAGGGATGGCGCGGCTTGCGGAACAGTTCTTCCGACGTCGCCTCCTCGACCAGCTCACCGAGATACATGACGCCGATCCGGTCGGCCATGATGCGCACGACCGAGAGATTGTGGGTGATGAACAGGCTGGTGAGGTGCAGGTTCTTCTGCAGGTCGCGGAGCAGATTGAGGATCTGCGCCTGCACCGACACGTCGAGCGCGGACGTCGGCTCGTCGAGGATCAGGAATTCGGGCTCACCGGCAAGCGCCCGGGCGATGCAGATGCGCTGCCGCTGGCCGCCGGAAAACTCCTGCGGGTATTTTTCGGCGTCCGCTGCGGAAAGGCCGACCTGGACCAGCAATTCGTCGACGCGGGCGCGGATCGCGGCGCGGCCCTGGCGGAGCTTATGGACGCGGATCGGCTCGGCGATGATGTCCTCGATCGTCCAGCGGCCGTTGAGCGAGGAATAGGGATCCTGGAAGATCATCTGCAGCCGCGGCTTGTTGCCGGATGCATTGGGCGGAAAGCTGATCTCGCCGGATGTGGGCGCCATCAGGCCGGAGACGAGGCGCGCCAGCGTGGACTTGCCGCAGCCGCTTTCGCCGACAAGGCCCATGGTCTCGCCATGGCGGACGGTGAGGCTGACGTCGCTGACGGCCTTGGTGCCGCCGCTCTCGCTCTTCTTCAGCCGTTCGATAAGACTCTGATTGCGGCGGTAGACCTTGCTGACGTGATTGAGGATGAGGAAGTCGGAAGCGCTCATGCGGTCACCCTTTCCAGCGGATGGAAGCAGGAAAAGGCGGAGCTTTCCTCGTGATGAAGTGGCGGTATGGTCGCGCGACAATCGCCTTCCGCCCTAAAACAACGCGGATTGAAGGCGCAGCCGGGCGGAACCGCACCGAGCCCCGGCATGGCACCTGGGATCTGGTCGAGCCGCATCTCGCCGGTGGCCGACGGCATCGGCGTCGCCCGGATCAGGCCGCGGGTATAGGGATGTTTCGGCGCATTGAAGAGCTCGCCGACCGGGCTGATCTCGGCGACGCGGCCGGCATAAAGCACTGCGACGCGATCGGCCATCTTGGCGATGACGCCAAGGTCGTGGGTGATCAGCATCATGCTGACATTGCTTTCGCGATGCAGGTCGCGCAGCAGTTCGAGGATATGCGCCTGGACGGAGACGTCGAGGGCTGTGGTCGGCTCGTCGGCAATGACCAGCACCGGGTCGGCACAGAGCGCGAGCGCGATCACCACGCGTTGCCGCATGCCGCCGGAAAGCTGGTGGGGGAAACGTTTGAACTGGACGTCAGGATTGGGCAGGCCGACCCGGTCGAGCCAGCCCAACGCTCGTTTCTTCGTCTGGCTGCCGCTGAGTTTCAAATGCGTCTGGATGGTGTCGCAGAGCTGCTGGCCGATCGTGATCACCGGGTTGAGGCTGGTCATCGGGTCCTGGAAAACGAAACCGATCCGGCCGCCGCGCACGCCGCGCATCGCCTTTGGGGAAAGCTGGTCGAGCCGTTCGCCGGCAAGGGTGATGGTGCCGCCGGTGCGTTTCAGCGGCGGTACGAGGAGGTCGATGATCGCAGCGCCGGTGATCGACTTTCCGGCGCCGGATTCGCCGACGATGCCGAGCACTTCGCCGGGATTGACGAAAAAGGAGACCTTGTCGAGCGCGGTGACCAGCCCTCCGTCGCGGTTGATGGTGACGGTGAGGTCTCGGACGTCGAGGAGGGGAGCGGTAGCGTTGATCATGAGCGGCCCCGCAGGCGCGGATTATAGACGTCGCGCAGGTGGTCGCCGAGGATGTTCACCGAAACGACGAAGAGGACGAGGATCAGGCAGGGCCAGACCGAAATCCACCATTCGCCGGACTGCAGGAAATTGTTGCCGTTGCGGATCAGCGTGCCGAGCGACGGCGAGGTGACCGGGATGCCGATGCCGAGGAAGCTCAAGGTCGCCTCGGTGATGATGGCGATGCCGAGATTGATGGTGGCGATGACCAGAACCGGGGCCATGACGTTCGGCAGGATATGCAGGACGATGATCGCGAGATTGCTGCGGCCGGTGATGCGGGCGGCCGAGACATAATCCTGGTCGCGCTCGATCATCACGGAAGAGCGGATGGTGCGGGCATACTGGACCCAGAATGCGATGCCGATGGACATCACGACGATGGTGATCGCGGTGCCGACGCTGCGCTCGGTGCCGAGCACCGCGCGGGCGGCGCCATCGATGATCATCGCCAGCAGCAGGGCGGGATAGGCAAGCTGCACGTCCGCGACGCGCATGATGAAGGCGTCGACCCTGCCGCCGACGAAACCGGCGATCAGGCCGAGGCTGCCACCGAGGACGAGACCTATCGTAACCGACAGGAAACCGACGATGATCGAGGTGCGCATGCCATAGGCCATGGCGGTGATCAGGTTGCGGCCCTGGTCGTCTGTGCCGAGCGGGAAATCAGCTGACCCGTCCGCCATCCATGCCGGCGGAATGAAACTGTCCAGCACCGACATGCCGGAGAATTCGAATGGGTTCAGCGAGAACAGCGGCAAGACGAAGGCATAGACCAGCAGGGCCAAGATCGTGACGGCACAGAAAGTGGGGCCGGGTGCCCTGCGCATGGCGCGCAGAAGCTTGGCGCCTCTGCTGCGGCGAGCCGGGCCGCCCTCCGGGGTGTTGACGACTGCCGTCATGATTGCCTCCTCAACACGCGGGCGTCGATCAGCGGATAAAGCAGCTCGACGACCAGATTGATGACCATGAAGACCAGGCCGACGAAAATCAGGTAGATGGCGATGACCGGAATGTCGGCGCCCTGGATCGATTGCAGGAAGAGCGAGCCGAGGCCCGGCCAGGCGAAGACGTTTTCGGTGACCACCGAAAAGGCGATGATGTTGCCGAGCTGCAGGCCGAGCATGGTGATGACTGGCAGCAGCGTGTTCTTGATCGCATAGACATACCAGATGCGCGCTTCCGACAGGCCGCGGGCGCGGGCAAAGCGGATATGTTCGCTCTGGCCGACCTCCATCAGCTGGGTGCGCAGCATGCGGATGATGAAGGCGACCTGGAAGGTGGAAAGCGTCGCTGCCGGCAGGAGGATCGCCCGCCAACCGGAGACGGTGAGGAGCCCGGTCTTCCAGAAGCCGAGATCGACGACCGTGCCGCGCCCGAACGACGGGAGCAGGCCGAGCTGCACGGAAAACACGGCGATCAGCAGGATGCCGACGACGAAATTCGGCAGCGTGATGCCGGCCGTGGAGATCAGCATGATGAAGCGGCCGAACAGCGAATTCGGATTGACGCCGCAATAGATGCCAGCCGGCACTCCGACCACGATCGTGATCAGCAGGCTGACGAAGGCGAGCTCGACGGTCGCGGGAAGGCGTTCCGCGATCAGGTTGGCGACCGGGTCCTGGGTGCGATAGGAAAAGCCGAAATCGCCCCGCAGCATGTTGCCGATGAAATGCAGGAAGCGCGTCCATAGCGGCTGGTCGAGGCCGAGCTTGGCGATCAGTTCCAGCCGCTCGTTGACGGTCGCGTCGGCGGAGAGGAGGGCCGCCAGCGGGTCGCCGATATTGGCGACCAGCAGGAAGGCGATGAAGCTGATCACCAGCAGGACGATGACCGTCTGCACGATCCGTGACGCGGCATAATTCAGCACGACAAATTCCTTAGCAGCAGCTATCCCCGAGCCGGTCGAGGAAGGCGGCGCATTTCTCGAGCTCGGAGATCGCAATCGATTCGTCCGGCTGATGGGCATCGGCGATATCCCCCGGACCGATGACGACCGAAGGGACCCCGGCGATCTGGAAAATACCCGCTTCCGTGCCATAGGAAACATAGCGGGGTTCGGTGCGGCCGAGAAGCGCCAACAGTTCCGCATCGAGCGTCGGGTCGTTATTGGGTTTGAGGCCCGGGATGCTGGCCTGGACGTCGAAGACGATGCCACAGGACGGATCGATCGCCTTCATGGCCGGTTCGAGCTTTTCGGCGGCAAAACGCTTCATGTGCTCCAGCACCTCATAGGTATTCTGACCCGGGATGAGGCGCATTTCCCAGAAGAATTCGCAGTTTTCGGAGACGATATTGCCGTGCAGGCCGCCCCTGATGACGGTGACCTGGGTCGTCGAATAGGGCGGATCCAATCCTTCGAACTGTGGGCCGTTGCGCATGTCCTCGCGGATGCGGTTGATTTCGGCGATCATGTCGCCGGCGACCATGACGGCGTTGACGTAGCGATCAGGTTGGGAGGAATGGCCGGGCTTGCCCTTGATGCGGCACCAGCCGATCAGTCCGCCCTTGTGGGCCGCAATCATGTCCATGCTGGTCGCTTCGCCGATGACCGCGAGCCGCGGCTTCAGGTCGCTCTGGCCCACCCATTCGGCCATCGAGCCGACGCCGGTGCAGCCTACTTCCTCGTCGTAGGAAAAGGCGAGGTGGATCGGCTTCTTGAGATTTTTTGAGGCAATGCCGGGGACGGCCGCAAGACAGCAGGCGAGAAAACCCTTCATGTCGGTGGCGCCGCGACCGATCAGGCGGCCGTTCGCTTCCCTGAGCGTCCACGGATCGCCGGTCCAGGCCTGGCCTTCGGTCGGCACCACATCCGTATGGCCGCTGAAAATGATGCCGCCGGGCGCTTCCGGGCCGATCGTGATCAGCGCGTTTGCCTTGTCGCCCTCGGGGTTGGCAAAGCGCCGGACGCGCGCCCCGAAGGAGGCGGTCTGGTCTTCGACATATCTGAGCAGGTCGAGGTTGGAAACGGCGCTGACCGTGGGATAAGACACGAGACTGGCAAGCTGCCTCGTTATATCGGTTGCAATGGTCATTACTTCACCGTGAAATAACGCAGCGGATAGGCAAGGTCGGCCGGCTGGACGACGGTGACGTTGTCCTTGACGCCCCAGAGAATGTTCAACTGGTGGAGCGGAATGAAGGCAACGTCGGCCTTCATGAGCTTGAAGGCCTGGGTGATATAGCCGGTGCGCTTGGCCTGGTCGGTCTCCTTGCCGATCAGGTCGATCAGCTTGTCGACTTCCGGATTGGAATAACCGCCGATGTTGAAGGCGCCGAGGCCGCTCTTGGCGTCGCGGGTGGCGGCAATCGAGGTTAGGAAGATGTGGGCGTCATAGGTCGCCGGCGAATAACCGAGCATCGCCATGCTGGTATTATATTCCGGCGGGTTGACCTGGGTCGCCCACTTGGCGGTCGGCTGGGCACGCGGATCGACCTTGATGTTGATGCGGGCGAGCGAAGCGGCGACCGCAAGGCAGGTCGCTTCGTCGTTCATGAAACGGTCGCTGGTGCAATCCAGTGTGACGGAGAAGCCGTTTTCATAGCCGGCTTCCTTCATCAATGTCTTGGCCTTGTCGACGTCGGGCTTTACCGGCGCGCCGAGAGCTGCATCGAAACCGTTGACTTCCTTGCCGATCGGCAGGCCGACCGGTACGGAGAAATTGCGCATGATGCGCTTCTGGATCGCGCCGGTATCGATCGCCAGTTCCATCGCCTGGCGGACCTTCAGTTCCTTGAAGGGGTTCTTGGTCTTTTCGCTGCCGAAGATCAGGCTGTCGCGGGCGACGTCGGGCTGGATGTAGATGGTGCGCAGGTCGGGGCCGGCCTGCATATGCAGCTTCGGATCGTTCTCGATGCGCTCGGCATCCTGCGGCGGCACGCCGTCGATCATGTCGACTTCGCCGGAGATGAGGGCGGATACGCGGGTCGACGGGTTGGGGATCACGAAGAACGTCGCGTTGTCGACATTGCCGGTCTTCTTGTCCCACCAGCCCGGGTTCGGCGCAAAGACCGTCTTCACGCCCGGATCCCGCTCCTTGATGACGTAGGGACCGGTGCCCATGGCATTGCGGTTGGCAAAGGTCTCGGTAGCGTTATTGGCTGCACCCGGCTGCACGGTGTTGTTCGCTTCGGCCCATTCCTTGTCCATGATGTACCAGTTGGTGATCTGGTTCGGCAGGATCGGGTTGATGGCGCGGGTCTTGATGCGGATCTTGTAATCGTCGACCTTTTCGATCGAAGCGATCGAATTGAGGTTTGCCTTGATGCCGCCAGCCTGGCCGCGGGTCAGCGAGAAGATCACGTCGTCGGCATTGAAGGCATTGCCGTTCGAAAATTTCACATCCTTGCGAAGGTTGAATTCCCAGGTCGTGCCGTCGATCTGCTTCCAGTCGGTCGCAAGTGCCGCCTCGATCTTCTGCTCCGCGTTACGGCGCACAAGCGGTTCGTAGACATTGGCAAGAACGGCGAAAATCAGCGTGTTCGAAACCGCATGGGGATCAAGCGTATAGGCATCGAGCGGGCCGGCGAACTTGAAATCCGCCGCCTGGGCCACGCTTCCAAGCGGAGCGGCGATCGCGGCTGCAGCGATGGTACCCAGCAGCATCTTACGTTTGAATGCAGAAAACGGGAAAGGCATCATGATCTCCTAAGCGCGCCACGAGACAGTCGGAATACGGGACAACGATGCGGAAGATATTTTATAGTTAAAATATCTCAACGGAGTAAGCTCGGAAAGTGTGAGCATGCGGCCGTTCCCTGCCGTTGTTTTTGATGCCTACTTGCGAGGCTTGGGCAAACAATAGGCGATTTAAGGAAACATGCAAGCACGTTTGATCAAATGAGCGTAACTCTTTCGGGCGGGCAGATTCCGGGCGAGAAAAAGCGTTCCCGAAGCCTCGAAAGCGTCATAATATTACAATGATATCAGTTGCTTAGGTCTTCAGTGGCGCCTTCGCAAGTCTTAAGTCCTGGCAAACATCGGACCGCCTTTATGGGCGGGAAAGCCGTAGCCGTTGATCATCACCAAGTCGATATCGCTGCTCCTCGCGGCGATCCCTTCCGCCAGCAGGGCCTCACCTTCCAATGACATTGCGCCGAGCAGTCTCTCGAGAATATCGTTCCTCGAAAATGTGCGCGGGGTGATGCCCTTTTGGGCTCGCGCGGCTTCTATGATAGCGGTCACTTCCGGGTCGACGGTTCGCTTGCCGTTCGGATAATCGTACCAGCCGCGGCCGGTTTTCTGGCCCAGGCGTCCCGCCTCGCAGAGCGTATCGGCAATTTCGACATAACGCACAGAGGGATCGCGGGTGGCCGCCTGCCGCTTGCGGCGCGCCCAGGCGATTTCCAGGCCGGCCATGTCGTAGACGGCGAACAGGCCCATGGGAAAACCGTAGTCTTCCAGCGCAGCATCGACCTCGTGCGGCAGGGCGCCGTCTTCTAGCAGAAATTCGGCTTCACGGCGATAGGCGGAAAAGATGCGGTTGCCGATGAAGCCTTCGGTGACGCCGGTGACGACCGGCAGCTTGCGCAGTTTCTTGGCGACCGCTAGCCCTGTGGCCAGCACATCCGGTGCGGTCTTGGCGCAGCGCACGACTTCCAGGAGGCGCATCACGTGGGCAGGCGAGAAGAAATGCAGGCCAAGCACCCGTTCCGGATGGGCGGTCGCGGCGGCGATCTCGTCCGGGTTCAGGTAGCTGGTATTGGTCGCCAGCACGGTATCGGGGCGGATGACCTTGTCGAGACGTCGGAAGAGATCGGTCTTGACGGCGAGATCGTCGAACACAGCTTCGACGACGAGATCGCAAGGGGCGAGATCGACATCTTCCGCTGTCGCGGAAAGGCGCGCCTTCTGGGCCTCGAACCCGGCCTGGTCGAGACGGCCTGCGGCGACATTGCGTTCCAGCAGGCCGATAATACGCTCGCGGCCCTTTTCAGCGGCTTCGGCAGTCTGGTCCAGACCGATCACCGAATAACCGGCGCCAAGAGCAGCGACGGCGATGCCGCTGCCCATCAGGCCCAGGCCGCAGATGCCGATGGTCCTGACCGGGTGAGGTTCGACACCCTGCAGACCTTCGACCTTGGAAGATTCCCGCTCGGCAAAGAAGACGTGGCGTAGCGCTGCCGCCTCGCGGCTGTCGCGCAGTGCCAGGAAGGTGGCGCGTTCATCCGCCAGCCCTTCGACGAGCGGGCGATTGGACGCGGTGACCAGCCGGACGGCTTCCACCGGCGCCTTCTGGCCGCGCGCCTTGGCGAGGATCTTGGCCGAGGCTTTTTCGATTTCGGCCGGATCGATAGCGGCGATGTTCAGCTCGCCCGTGCGGCGGAGTGGTTTCTCAGCCAGGGCTAAGGCCGCGGATGTTGCTGCCTCGACGAGATCGCCCGCGACCACCTCGTCGATGATCCCGAGCTTCAGGGCTTCCTCGGCCTTCACCGAACGTCCGGAGGTGATGAGGTCGAGCGCTGCCGGAATGCCGATCAGGCGCGGCAGGCGTTGCGTTCCGCCGGCGCCCGGCACGATGCCGAGTTTGACTTCCGGCAGGCCGACCTGTGCAGCTGGCGAGGCGATGCGATAGTGGCAGGCAAGCGCTACTTCGAGACCGCCGCCGAGTGCTGCGCCATTGAGCGCTGCGACGACCGGTTTCGACAAGCCTTCGATCTTCTCGATGACATCAGGCAAGGTCGGTTCCATGGCGGGCTTGCCGAATTCCTTGATGTCGGCACCGCCGATGAACGTCTTTCCGGCGCCCGTAATAGTGACGCCGGTGATCTCGCCCGTCGTTTCGCTATAGGCGAGAGCTCTTTCCAGCCCGCTGCGGACATCGACAGAGGTTGCATTGACCGGCGGATTGTCGATGGTGACGACCAGAACCCCGTTCCGGATCGTGGCGGAAACCGTAGCGGAAAATTCGATCGTCTTGCTCATGACTGCCTCAGGCCGGAATGACGGCTGTCGCCTGGATTTCGATCTTGGCGCGGTCTTCCACCAGCGCCACCACCTGCATGGCGGCCATGGCCGGAAAGTGCTTGCCGATGATCTCGCGATAGACCTGGCCGATGCCCTTCAGGTTGCCGAGATATTCTGCCTTATCGGTAAAATACCACGTCATGGTGGTGATGTGCTCGGGCCCGGCGCCGGCCTCGGCCAGCACGGCGACAACGTTCTGCAGCGTCTGCCTGACCTGGCCGACAAAATCGTCGGTTTCGAACTGGCATTGGCCGTTCCAGCCGATCTGCCCGCCGACGAAGACCTGGCGGCCGTTGGCGGCGACGCCGTTGGCGTAACCGATCGGTTTTGCCCAGCCTTCAGGCTGCAGGATGGTGTGCATTATTCATCTCCAAATGCTGTGTCAGCGCTGAGCGCATATCGTCGGGCCAGGGTAGGGCCTTGTGGGTTTCGTGCGAGGTGGCGACAAGCCGCTGCTTGGCGGTCCAGAGCAGGCGGTCGTCGGCCCGCACCTCGTATTCGAGATCGGCGGAACTGTTGCCGATCCGCATAACCTTGATGGTGAAATCCATCATATCGCCGTGGTAGCCTGGGCTCTTGAATGCGACATCCAGCGTCACGGTCGGCACGCCGATCTTGCGGTGGCTGATCATGTCCGGCCAGGGCGAGCCGATCGCGCCGAAAAATTCCTCGCAAACGCCGACCATGATGTTCAGATAGGAGGGGAAATAGGCGATGCCGGAGGGATCGCAATCTCCAAAGTTCAATCGGCGGGATGTCGTGTAAGCCATGGTCGCCCTCATGCCTTCAACAGTTCACGGGCGATGATGAGCTTCTGGACCTCGGTCGCGCCTTCATAGATGCGCAGCGCCCGGATTTCCCGGTAGAGGCTCTCGGTAATCTCGCCGCTCTTCACGCCGCGGCCGCCAAAGATCTGTACCGCCCGGTCGATGACGCTTTGGGCGTTCTCCGTCGCCACCATCTTGGCCATCGCGGCCTCCTTGGTGGTCGGCAGGCCCTGCACGTCGCGGCGCCAGGCGGCGCGATAGGTGAGAAGCGCGCCGGCGTCGATCTGGGCTGCCATGTCGCCAAAAGCGGCCTGGGTGAGCTGCAAGTCGGAAAGGCGATTGCCGAACATCGGCCGCGCCTTGGCATAGGCGAGCGCCTCATCCAGCGCCCGCTTGGCGAAACCGAGGGCGGCTGCGGCGACCGAGGCCCGAAAAATGTCCAGGGTCCGCATGGCGATCTTGAAGCCTTCGCCAGGCGCGCCCAGCAGACGCGAAGCCGGGATGCGGCAGTTCTCGAAGCGGATCGTCGCCAGCGGATGCGGGGCGATCACATCGATGCGCTCGGCGATCGAGAAGCCCGGATCGTCGGCGAACACCACGAAAGCGGAAATGCCGCGCGTGCCGGGCGCTTCGCCGGTGCGGACGAAGACCGTGTAGACATCGGCGATGCCGCCGTTGGAGATCCAGGTCTTTTCACCGTCGAGGATATAGTGGTCGCCGTCCTTTCGGGCAGCGCAGGCCATGGCGGCGACATCCGAGCCGGCTTCCTTTTCCGACAGCGCGAAGGCGGAGATCCATTCGCCCGACTGCGCTTTCGGCAGAACGGTTCGGCGAAGCTCTTCAGAACCGGAAAGGCCGATCGCGCCGGTGCCGAGGCCCTGCATGGCGAAGGCGAAGTCGGCAAGGCCGTCATGCCAGGCGAGCGTTTCGCGGGTCAGGCAGGCGGCGCGGCTGTCGATCGACCGGCTGCCGCCCGCACCCGTTGCCGCGTCGAGAAGGCCGGCGTTTCCGAGCGCTTTGACGATCGCGCGGCAGGCGCCGTCCGTGTCCGAATGGTCGATATGGCTCAGCGCGCCTGAAGCCGCGAAGGCATCCAGTTTTTCAGCGAGCGCCTTGTGGCTGTCGTTGAAGAAAGGCCAATCGAGGAAATCGCGTGCCGGTCCTTTGAGGGTCGTGGGATAGGCCATCAGTCGCCCTCGAAGACCGGCTTGCGCTTTTCGGCAAAAGCCTCGAAGGCGCGGCGGAAATCCTTGGTCGCCATGCAGATCGCCTGGGCCTGGGCTTCGGATTCGATCATCTCTTCGATGCCCATCGCCCATTCCTGGTTCAGCATGGTCTTGGTCATCGTGTGTGCGAACCACGGACCGTCTGCCAGCGAATGGGCGAGCTTGACGGCCTCTTCCTCGAGAACGTCACCGGGATGGATGGTATTGAAGAAGCCCCAGGCTTCGCCTTCTCGGGCGTTCATCGTGCGGCCGGTGAAGAGCAGTTCGGCGGCGCGGCCCTGGCCGATGATGCGCGGCAGGATCCCGCAGGCCCCCATGTCGGCTCCGGCAAGGCCAACGCGGGTGAAGAGGAAGGCGGTCTTGGTTTCGGGCGTCGCCAGCCGCATGTCCGAAGCCATGGCGAGGATCGCGCCCGCCCCCATGCAGATGCCGTCGACCGCAGCCACGATCGGCTGCGGGCATTTCTTCATCGCCTTGACGAGATCGCCGGTCATGCGGGTGAAGGCGAGCAGGTCCGGCATCGCCATATGGGTCAGCGGCTCGATGATTTCGAAGACGTCGCCGCCGGAGGAGAAATTGCCGCCGGCGCCGGTCAGGACGATCGAGCGGATATCGGAGGCGTAAACGAGGTCGCGAAAAAGATCGCGCAATTCCGCATAACTTTCGAAGGTCAGCGGGTTCTTGCGCTCCGGACGATTGAGGCGAACCGTCCCGACACGGCCGTTTTCGCTCACTTCCCAGAGGAAATGTTTCGGCTGGTAGTCGCGAAAACTGCGCTTCATGTCCTTCATCACGTCACTCATGTTCGTCTCCTCTCCTTTTCATCGACCGCCCCTTTCCGGGCGGCAGGACCTCTCCCGGGTCAGTCGTTGGCGGAGGGCGGCAGGAAATCCACCTCGTGCGCGGCGGAAACCTTCACGATCTCCTCCACGTCGGTCATTTCGTGCAGCTCTTCGAAAAGTTGTCGGAGCTTGCGGGCCGGGGAGACCCAGAAGAGCGCCCGGCACGGCTTGTCGGACTTGTTGAAGTAACCGTGAGGTATGCCACGCGGCATACGCACCAGATCTCCGGCCTTCGCCTTGACCCATTGGCCGTCGAGCTTCAGGTCAAGTTCACCCTCCTGCACGAGGATGAATTCGTCCTGGGTCGGGTGGACGTGCACAGGCACGAACTGTCCCGGCAGACTGTTGGTTTCAAAGGCGAAGGTGTCGTCGCAGACCGCCTTCGGGAAATAGACCTGGCCGAGGATATTCCAGCTGGTGCCGTTATATCCGCTACCATTCTCGGTTATGCCCTTTTCCAGTTCCATCTTGATCTCCCGGTTTCGTTCCCTGGTTCATGCCGAGGCCGACTAGCCTGCCATGACTTCTCCCCCGGCAACCGCGATTGCCTGTCCGTTGATCGACGCCGCTCCGGGCGATGCCAGCCACAGAACGGCGTCTGCGACCTCCTCCGGCTTCACCAGCCGCCCCTGCGGATTGCTCCTGGTAAATTCCTGTCGCGCCTGCTCTTCCGTCCGTCCGGTCTTTGCGACGATCGTCTCGATCGAACGGGCGATCAGAGGCGTGTCGGTAAAGCCGGGGCAGACGGCGTTGACGGTGATGCCGCTCCTCGCAAGCTCCAGCGCCAGGGATCGGGTGAGGCCCACGACACCATGCTTTGCTGCCACATAGGCTGAGACGTAGGCATAACCGGTGAGCCCCGCAGTCGAGGCGATGTTGATGATGCGGGCGCCGGCGCCAAAAGCCTTGAGATCCGGCAGCACGGCCTGGGTCACGAGGAATACGCCGGTGAGGTCCACCGACATGACGCGGTTCCACATCTCCAGCGAGGTTTTTTCAAAGGGCGCGCTCGGGCCTTCACCGGCATTGTTGACGAGGATATCGACAGGACCGAACGCGGCGCGTGCCGTCTTCAGGCCGTTGTCGATGGCCATCTCGTCGGTGACGTCGAAACCGTCCGCGACGCAGACCTTGTCCCTGCCAAGCGTTGCGGCAAGTGCCTCCAGAGGTTCGGCCCGCCGGCCGGCGAGGGTCACCCGCGCGCC
>NZ_JALBGV010000098.1 GCF_023006505.1 Neorhizobium sp. SHOUNA12A | reverse complement strand
AGCAGCGGTCGCGGCACCGGCAGCACCTGCGGCGATCTGGCCGAGCAGGGCGCCGAGGCCGACGGTCTCGCCATTGGCGGCGACAATCTCGGTCAGAACGCCGGCGGCCGGCGACGGAACCTCGACGGTCACCTTGTCCGTTTCGAGCTCAAGGAGCGGCTCGTCGGCCTTGACCGTATCGCCGACCTTCTTGAACCAGGTGCCGACAGTTGCCTCGCTGACGGACTCGCCGAGAGTGGGGACGCGGATTTCGGTGGCCATGATCTGTTTCCGTGTTTGTCAGGTTGTGTCTGTGAAAAGTGAAGGAGCGGCTGGGAATCAGCCGCCGAGCGCGTCTTCGAGGAAGGCTTCGAGCTGTGCGAGATGCTTCGACATCTGGCCCGTTGCAGGCGAGGCCGCTGCCGGCCGGCCCGTATACCGGACACGCTGATACTTGGCATCGATATGCGCCAGAACCCATTCCAGATACGGGTCGATGAACGACCACGCACCCATGTTCTTCGGCTCTTCCTGGCACCAGACCATTTCCGCATTGCGGAAGCGGGAAAGTTCGTTGATCAGGGCCTTGGCCGGGAACGGATAGAGCTGTTCGATGCGCAGCAGGTAGATGTCGTCGATGCCGCGCTTTTCGCGCTCTTCGAGAAGGTCGTAATAGACCTTGCCGGTGCAGAGCACGACGCGACGGATCTTGGCATCCTTCTGCAGCTTGATCGGACCATCCTTGATGACCTCCGCATCGTCCCAGAGGAGGCGATGGAAGGCCGATTCGCCGGCCATTTCGGCAAGCGTCGAGGTGGCCCGCTTGTGGCGCAGCAGCGACTTCGGCGTCATCAGGATCAGCGGCTTACGGAAGTCGCGCTTCGTCTGCCGGCGCAGGATGTGGAAGTAGTTGGCCGGCGTCGTGACGTTGGCGACCTGCATGTTGTCTTCCGCGCACATCTGCAGCCAGCGTTCCAGGCGGGCCGAAGAGTGTTCCGGACCCTGGCCTTCATAACCGTGCGGCAGCAGGCAGACGAGACCGGACATGCGCAGCCACTTGCGTTCGCCAGACGAGATGAACTGGTCGAACACGACCTGCGCACCGTTGGCGAAGTCGCCGAACTGGGCTTCCCAGAGGGTCAGCGCATTCGGGCGGGCAAGCGAATAGCCGTATTCGAAGCCGAGGACCGCCTCTTCCGAAAGCATCGAGTTGATGACTTCGTAACGGGCCTGGGTCGGCGACAGGTTGGCGAGCGGGATGTAACGCTCTTCGGTGTCCTGATCGTAGAGAACCGAATGACGTTGCGAGAACGTGCCGCGTTCGCAATCCTGACCGGACAGGCGGATCTTGGTGCCTTCGACGGCAAGCGAGCCGAATGCCAGGGCTTCCGCCATGGCCCAGTCGATGCCTTCGCCGGTCTCGACCATCTGCGAACGGTTCTCCATGAACCGCTTGATGGTGCGGTGCGCGTTGAAGCCTTCCGGAATGGTCGCCAGCTTGCGGCCGATTTCCCTCAGTTCCTTCATCGGCATCGCAGTCTTGCCGCGGCGCTGTTCGTCGGCATTGTCGGCCGAGCGCAGGCCCGACCACTGGCCGTCCAGCCAGTCGGCCTTGTTCGGCTTGTAGCTCTGACCGGCCTCGAACTCGGTTTCGAGATTGGCGCGCCAGTCGGCCTTCATCTTCTCGAATTCGCCGTCGGTGACGAGACCTTCGGCGATCAGGCGGTCGGCATAGATCTGCGCGACCGTCTTGTGGGCGCGTATGACCTTGTACATCTTCGGCTGCGTGAACGCCGGCTCGTCGCCTTCGTTATGGCCGAAGCGGCGGTAGCAGAACATGTCGATGACCACCGGCTTGTGGAACTTCATCCGGTATTCGGTGGCGACCTTGGCGGCATAGACGACCGCTTCCGGATCGTCACCATTGACGTGGAAGATCGGGGCCTCGATCATCTTGGCGACGTCGGACGGATAGGGCGACGAACGCGAGAAGGCCGGGTTGGTGGTGAAGCCGATCTGGTTGTTGACGATGACGTGCATCGTGCCGGCGACGCGGTGGCCGCGCAGGCCCGAAAGGCCGAGGATTTCGGCCACGACACCCTGGCCCGCAAACGCGGCATCGCCGTGCAGCAGAAGAGGCAGAACCTTGGAGCGTTCCTTCAGCGGAATGATATCGCCGTCCCAGGCCTTGGCGAGCATGTCCTGCTTGGCGCGAGCCTTGCCCATGACCACCGGGTTGACGATTTCCAGATGCGACGGGTTAGCCGTCAGCGACATGTGAACCTTGTTGCCGTCGAACTCGCGGTCCGACGAAGCGCCGAGATGGTACTTGACGTCGCCCGAACCTTCGACTTCGTCCGGCTTGAACGAACCGCCCTTGAACTCGTGGAACACCGCGCGATGCGGCTTGTGCATGACGTTGGTGAGCACGTTCAGGCGGCCGCGGTGTGGCATGCCGAGAACGACTTCTTCAAGGCCTTCCTGGCCGCCGCGCTTGATGATCTGTTCGAGCGCCGGGATCAGCGATTCACCACCGTCGAGGCCGAAGCGCTTGGTGCCCTTGAACCGGACGTCGAGGAACTGTTCGTAACCTTCCGCTTCGACGAGCTTGGAAAGAATCGCCTTCTTGCCTTCCGGCGTGAATTCGACGCCCTTGCCCGGGCCTTCGATACGTTCCTGGATCCAGGACTTTTCTTCCGGATTGGAGATGTGCATGAACTCGACACCGAGCGTCGAGCAATAGGTCCGCTCCAGAATCTCGATCATCTGGCGCAGCGTCGCGTATTCGAGGCCGAGCACGTTGTCGATGAAGATCTTGCGGTCGTAGTCTGCTTCGGTGAAGCCGTAAGCGGACGGCGACAGTTCGTTATAGTCCTCGACCGCGCTGGCAATGCCGAGCGGATCGAGCTTGGCATGCAGGTGGCCGCGCATGCGGTAGGCGCGGATCATCATGATGGCGCGGACGCTATCGCGCGTCGCCTGCAGCACATCGGTTTCGTTGACCGGCTTGCCGGTCGCGGCAGCAGTCGCTTCCGCCTTCGCCTTGACCTTCGTTTCGATCGCCTTTTCGACGATCGGCCAGTTGCCGTCGAGTGCCGACACCAGTTCGCCGTTGGCCGTGATCGGCCAGTTCTTGCGCTGCCACGAGGCTCCCTTGGCGGCCGCCTTCACATCGTCCGGATTGTCGGCGAGCGCCTTGAAGAAGGCCTGCCATTCCGGCGAGACGGATGTCGGTTCGTCCTCATACCGCGCATGAAGCTGCTCGATATAGGCCGCGTTCTGTCCGTCGAGGAAAGAGGTGATGAGGAACTGCTCGTTGGCTTCTTGCCGTGCCATGGTTATCTGCGGGCGCCGCGCCCGCCTCCTGACGTAATCGGAGCCGGAAAATTCTCTGGCCTCCGCATTTTCTTGGTCTTCGTCTTGGTACCGAACCGCCCTTGGCGGTCACACGTCCCCTAAGATTAAGAGACGCAAAACATGGACAGGCGAAACAATGTGGCGCTTCGCCTGTCCGAAGCTTGTCGGATCAATCGCCACCTATCTATCTGGGGGTGGCGAGTGTCCTTTATGTGGCGTCAGCCCTTCAGGACTTCAACCAAGGTCTTGCCGAGACGGGCCGGGGACGGCGACACTTTGATGCCTGCCGATTCCATGGCCGCGATCTTCGATTCCGCGTCACCCTTGCCACCGGAAACCACGGCACCGGCGTGACCCATGGTGCGGCCCTTCGGAGCGGTACGACCTGCGATGAAGCCGGCCATCGGCTTGCTGCGGCCCTTCTTGGCTTCGTCCTTCAGGAACTGCGCTGCGTCTTCTTCAGCCGAACCGCCGATTTCGCCGATCATGATGATCGAGGTGGTGGCGTCGTCGGCGAGGAACATTTCAAGGACGTCGATGAACTCGGTGCCCTTGACCGGGTCGCCGCCGATGCCGACAGCCGTCGTCTGGCCGAGGCCTTCGTTGGACGTCTGGAACACGGCCTCATAGGTGAGCGTGCCCGAGCGGGAAACGATGCCGACCGAACCCTTGCGGAAGATCGAGCCCGGCATGATGCCGATCTTGCATTCTTCCGGGGTCAGGATGCCCGGGCAGTTGGGGCCGAGCAGTCGCGACTTGGAACGGTCGAGGCGAGCCTTGACGCGCACCATGTCCATGACCGGAATGCCTTCGGTGATGCAGGTGATGAACGGGACCTCGGCTTCGATCGCCTCGATGATCGCGTCCGCTGCGCCTGCCGGCGGAACGTAGATCACGGTCGCGTCGGCGCCCGTGCGTTCCTTGGCTTCGGCAACCGAGGTGAAAATCGGCAGTGCCGTACCGTCGACGCCGGAGGACCACGATTCGCCGCCCTTCTTCGGATGAACGCCACCTACCATCTTGGTGCCGTAGTAGGCGAGCGCCTGCTCCGTGTGGAAGGTGCCGGTCTTGCCGGTCAGGCCCTGGACGATGACCTTGGTGTCTTTGTTGACGAGAATAGACATTGGTTCCGGTCCTTCCAGGTTAGGCTTCGATCGCCGCGACGATCTTCTTCGCCGCGTCGTCAAGGTCGTCAGCCGCCGTGATAGCGAGACCAGATTCATTCAGGATCTTCTTGCCGAGTTCGACATTGGTGCCTTCGAGGCGCACCACGAGCGGAACCTTCAAGCCGACTTCCTGCACCGCCGCGACAACGCCTTCGGCGATGACGTCGCAGCGCATGATGCCGCCGAAGATGTTGACGAGGATGCCCTCGACCTTCGGGTCCGCAGTGATGATCTTGAAGGCCGCAGCCACCTTCTCCTTGCCGGCGCCGCCGCCGACGTCGCAGAAGTTAGCCGGCTCCTTGCCGTAGAGCTTGATGATATCCATCGTCGCCATGGCGAGACCGGCGCCGTTGACCATGCAGCCGATATTGCCGTCGAGCGCCACGTAAGCGAGGTCCCACTTGGAGGCCTCGATTTCCTTGGCGTCTTCTTCAGTCTCGTCGCGCAGCGCCTTGACGTCGTCGTGACGGAAGAGCGCATTGCCATCGAACGACATCTTCGCGTCGAGAACGCGCAGGTGGCCGTTCTTCATGACGATCAGCGGATTGATCTCGAGAAGGGCCATGTCCTTCTCGTTGAAGGCCTTGTAGAGCAGCGGGAAGAGCGACTTGGCGTCTTCGGCGGCAGCGCCGTCGAGTTCCAGAGCCTTGGAGATCGCAGCAATGTCCGCAGCCGTTACGCCAGCTTCCGGATCGATGGCGATTGTGTGGATCTTCTCAGGCGTATCGTGGGCGACGGCTTCGATGTCCATGCCGCCTTCGGTCGAAACCACGAATGCGACGCGGCCGACCGAGCGATCGACCAGCAGCGAGCAATAGAGTTCGCGGGCAATATCGGCGCCGTCTTCGATATAGAGGCGGTTGACCTGCTTGCCGGCTTCGCCGGTCTGCGCGGTCACCAGCGTGTTGCCGAGCATTTCCTTGGCATGCGCCTTGGCTTCTTCGATCGAGAAGGCGAGGCGAACGCCGCCCTTGGCGTCGGGGCCGAGTTCCTTGAACTTGCCCTTGCCGCGGCCGCCGGCATGGATCTGGCTCTTGACGACATAGAGCGGGCCAGGAAGTGACTTCGCAGCAGCCTCGGCTTCTTCAGCCTTCAGGATCGCGACGCCTTCCGCAACCGGCGCGCCATAGCCCTTCAGCAGAGCCTTAGCCTGATATTCATGAATGTTCATGGGTTTATCCCTGTTTCGATGACTTCAGCGCGTCAATTACTTGAGAGCCGGGGCGATGTTGATGCAGGCTTCGCAGAGGCCGGCAACGGCGCCGACGGACTTCTGGAAGGCGGCTTCTTCGTCCTTGTTGAACTCGACCTCGATGATGCGCTCGACGCCGCCGGCGCCAATGATCGTCGGAACGCCGACATACATGTCCTTCACACCGTACTGGCCGGAGAGATAGGCGGCAGCCGGGAGAACGCGCTTCTTGTCCTTGAGGAAGGATTCGGCCATTTCGATCGCCGAAGCGGCCGGAGCGTAATAGGCCGAACCGGTCTTCAGCAGGCCGACGATTTCAGCGCCGCCGTCACGGGTGCGCTGGATGATTTCTTCGAGACGTTCCTTGGTGACCCAGCCCATCTTGACGAGGTCGGTGAGCGGTACGCCGCCGACGGTCGAGTAACGGGCGAGCGGCACCATCGTGTCGCCGTGGCCGCCGAGAACGAAGGCGGTGACGTCCTGGACGGAGACGTTGAATTCTTCGGAGAGGAAGAGACGGAAGCGAGCCGAGTCGAGCACGCCGGCCATGCCGACAACCATGTTCTTCGGCAGGCCGGAGAACTTCTGGAGAGCCCAGACCATCGCATCGAGCGGGTTGGTGATGCAGATCACGAAGGCGTTCGGGGCATATTTCTTGATGCCGGCACCGACCTGTTCCATGACCTTCAAGTTGATGCCGAGCAGGTCGTCGCGGCTCATGCCCGGCTTGCGGGCGACGCCGGCGGTGACGATGCAGACGTCGGCGCCTTCAATGGCCGCGTAGTCGCTGGCGCCGGAAAGCTTGGCATTGAAGCCCTCAACCGGGCCGGACTGGGCGATATCGAGGCCCTTGCCCTGCGGAATGCCGTCGGCGATGTCGAAGAGGACGATGTCGCCCAGTTCCTTCAGGCTGGCGAGATGCGCCAGCGTGCCACCAATCATGCCAGAACCAATAAGTGCGATCTTCTTGCGCGCCATCGAAAAGCTTCCTTTCGAGATCCGAATCCTTGGCAGACTACGGCTCGCCTACCAATGTGCCAGACCGCATAGCCCCATCCGCTCAAAATGGCAATCGATTATTTTCCACTCAACTTTTTCAATCGGTTAGATATCAAAAATCTTACGTAAACGTAAGAGTTTCTGTCACCAAACCGTTAAAGTCCGCGGCGCTTTTCCTGGTGCAGCGCAAGATAGTCAGGGCTGCGCATCTCGAAAAGACGCGAGATGGTGCGGTCGAACTCGAAGCCTTCTGTGCCTTTTCGCTCCAGGAGGATACCTTCCGGCGCGGTCGCTGCCGATACGTAAAGCCGGACCGTGTGGTCGTAGAGCGTGTCGACGAGATTGATCAGCCGCTTGGTTTCGTTGCGCTTCTCCGGCCCGAGCTGCGGAACGTGCTCGACGAAGATGGCATCGAAACGATGGGCAAGCGCCAGATAGTCCGACGCACCCAGCGGTTTGCCGCAGATGTCCTTAAAATCGAAACGCGCCGCCCGCCCGGCGGCCGAGGGCACATGGATGCTGCGGCCCTTTATCGGGATCTCGGCAGGCGCCGCCTTCTCGCCCTCGGTCACCTGGTGCCAGGCGGATTCCATTGCCGCGTCGGCGCGCGCGTCGAGCGGCGTCACGTAGACCGGCAGGCTTGCGAGCTTCTGCATACGGTAGTCGTTGGGTGAATCGAGGGTGACCACGTCGACATACCGGTTGAGCAGCACGATAAACGGCAGGAAGAGGCCGCGGTTCAGCCCGTCCCTGTAGAGATCGTCCGGCGCAACGTTTGAGGTGGCGACAAGAACACAGCCGAGCCCGAACAGCTCCGTGAACAGCCGCGCCAGGATCATCGCGTCGGTGATGTCGGTGACCGAGAATTCGTCGAAGCAGAGGAGTTCGGCCTCCGCAAACAGCGCCGCAGCGACCGGCGGCACGGGGTCCGCCTGCTTGGTCTCGCCGCGTTTCAGCTTCTGGCGGTGGTCGTGGATGCGGTTGTGCACATCCGCCATGAATTCGTGGAAATGCGCCCGGCGTTTCTTCGTCGTTGGCGCCTTCTTGAAGAACATGTCCATCAGCATGGTCTTGCCGCGCCCGACGCTGCCATGCACATAGAGCCCGCGGATTTCGCGCGGCCGGCCGCCGCCCTTGGCGAAAAGCCAGCCGAGCGAGCTTTTCTTCTTCGCCGGCCTCGTCTCGCGAAGGCAGGTCAGCAGATGGTCGAGTTTGGCGGCAACCGAAAGCTGGGCCCGATCGGCGGTCAATACGCCGGATGCGGTGAGGGCTCTCAGCTCCTCACCGACACTCGTCGTGTATTCGGGGATGGGTTCCAACCGGACGCCCTCGAAATTGCGGGGGCCGCTTAACGGCTGAGGCTGACTTGCTGACCGGAATTCATCGTACCGTCAAAGCGGTTCTCGGCGCTCTTGTAGACGCGTCCGATCACGTCGCCGGCCCGGTTCTTGAACTGGACCATCTTGCCGGACACTTCCCACGAACCCATTGCCGTCAATTCACCGGCACAGCCGCGGGTACCGCCGCGCGAACCACCGCCGAGATTGGTGAGCGTCAGGAACATGTCGCAGGACGAACCGCCGTTGGAAACGCGCCAGTTGCCGACCATCGCTTCCTTCTTGACGTCGAGCGCACTCGCTGGCGGTGCGGTCGGGTTGGCCGACGCCATGGCAGGATTTGCGCCGGGCGCGCTCGGGAACTGAGAAGCACCGGCAGTACCGGGAGGCGGCGGCAACTGGCCGCCCTGAACGGACGGCACGGGCTGCGCCTGAAGCGGAGCAGGCTGAGAGGGTTGAGCAGGCAGATCGCTATAGGGGCTATATGAAGTGCGCTGGCAACCCGCCAGTGCCAAGGCAAGAACAAGTCCCGTCGCCACGTATCTGAACTGCATCATCTAACTCCTGCTTTCAGCTTGACCCGCCACCGATGCCACTGAATTGAGACCGAATTATCGTAAACCACCTTGGTTAATCAAGTCGTACTGGAACAATTCGGCATGGCTGATCAAGAAGAATGCTGCAATGCATCCGGTCCCGCCGACGCAGGGACCGAATGAGGCATCAAATTGCCGAGAACGCCTCAGACGCGGCGCTCGACCATCATCTTCTTGATTTCGGCGATCGCCTTGGCCGGGTTCAGGCCCTTGGGGCAAGTCTGGGCGCAGTTCATGATCGTGTGGCAGCGATAGAGCCGGAACGGATCCTCGAGATTGTCGAGGCGCTCGCCCTTGGCTTCGTCGCGGCTATCGATCAGCCAGCGATAGGCCTGCAGCAGAGTGGCCGGGCCGAGATACCGGTCGCCGTTCCACCAGTAGCTCGGACAGGAGGTCGAGCAGCAGGCGCACAGGATGCACTCGTAGAGGCCGTCGAGCTTCTGGCGGTCTTCGTGGCTCTGCTTCCATTCCTTGGCCGGCGGCGGCGAAACCGTCTTCAGCCAGGGCTCGATCGAGCGGTGCTGGGCGTAGAAGTTGGTGAGGTCCGGAACCAGATCCTTGACCACAGGCATATGCGGCAGCGGATAGACCTTCACGGTGCCCTTCACGTCGTCCATGCCCTTGGTGCAGGCGAGCGTGTTGGTGCCGTCGATGTTCATGGCGCAGGAGCCGCAGATGCCCTCGCGACAGGAGCGGCGCAGCGTCAGCGTCGGGTCGATATTGTTCTTGATGTAGAGCAGACCGTCGAGAACCATCGGGCCGCAATCGTCGACATCGATATAATAGGTGTCGATGCGCGGGTTCTGGCCGTCATCCGGGCTCCAGCGGTAGATGCGGAATTCCCGGACGTTCTTGGCACCGGCCGGCTTCGGCCAGGTCTTGCCTTCGGTCATCTGAGAGTTCTTGGGGAGAGCGAGTTCAACCATGGTCCAATTCCCTCAGATCAGTAGACGCGGGCTTTCGGCTCGATCTTGTGCGGATCGATGCCTTCGGCAATGAGTTCGGTGTGAACCGGGCGATAGTCGAGCTTGACGTCGCCGTTGTCGCTGACCCAGGCAAGCGTGTGCTTGCGCCAGTTCTCGTCGTCGCGGCCGCCGAACGGGCCGGACGTGTAGTCCTCGCGGGCGTGGGAGCCGCGGCTTTCCTTGCGGGCCTCCGCGCCGACGACCGTGGCAATTGCATTCGCCATCAGGTTTTCGAGTTCCAGCGTCTCGACCAGGTCCGAGTTCCAGATCATCGAACGGTCGGTGACCTTGATGTCCTTCAGCTCGCCCCAGATCGCCGACATGCGCTTGCAGCCCGATTCCAGCGATTCCTGCGTGCGGAACACGGCGGCGTCGTCCTGCATGGTGCGCTGCATCTTATCGCGCAGCACCGCGGTCGGCGTTCCGCCGTTGGCGTTCCGCAGGCGGTCGAAACGGTCCATGATCTTGTCGCAGGCGGCGATGTTGAGCGCCGGGATCGGCTCGGCCTTGTTGATCACCTCGCCGGCGCGGATCGCCGCGGCGCGGCCGAACACCACCAGGTCGATCAGCGAGTTGGAGCCGAGGCGGTTGGCGCCGTGAACCGAGGCGCAGCCCGCCTCGCCGACGGCCATCAGGCCCGGCAGCAGTCGTTCCGGATTGTTGCTGTCGGCATTGAGCACCTCGCCGTAGAAGTTGGTCGGGATGCCGCCCATGTTGTAATGCACGGTCGGCAGGACCGGGATCGGCTCCCGCGTTACGTCGACGCCCGCAAAGATCTTGGCGCTCTCGGAAATGCCCGGCAGGCGTTCGTGCAGAACGGCCGGATCGAGATGGTCGAGATGCAGGAAGATGTGATCCTTGTTCTTGCCGACGCCGCGGCCTTCGCGGATTTCCAGCGTCATGCAGCGCGAGACGACGTCGCGCGAGGCGAGGTCCTTCGCCGAAGGTGCGTAGCGTTCCATAAAGCGCTCGCCCTCGGAATTAACAAGGTAACCGCCTTCGCCGCGCGCCCCTTCGGTGATCAGACAGCCGGAGCCGTAGATGCCGGTCGGGTGGAACTGTACGAATTCCATGTCCTGCAAAGGTAGGCCGGCGCGGGCCACCATGCCGCCGCCGTCGCCGGTGCAGGTATGGGCCGATGTCGCCGAGAAATAGGCGCGGCCGTAGCCGCCGGTCGCCAGCACCACCATCTTGGCGGCAAAACGATGGATCGTGCCGTCGTCAAGGTTCCAGGCGACGACGCCGGTGCAGCGCCCGTCATCCGACATGATCAGGTCGAGCGCGAAATATTCGATGAAGAATTCCGCATTGTTCTTCAGCGACTGGCCGTAGAGCGTGTGCAGGATGGCGTGGCCGGTGCGGTCTGCCGCGGCGCAGGTGCGCTGCACCGGCGGGCCGGCGCCAAAGTTCTGCATGTGGCCGCCGAACGGGCGCTGGTAGATCTTGCCTTCCTCGTTACGCGAGAAGGGCACGCCGTAATGCTCGAGTTCGTAGACGGCCTTCGGCGCTTCCATGACCATGTACTGCATGGCATCGACGTCGCCGAGCCAGTCGGAGCCCTTGACGGTGTCGTAAAGGTGCCACTGCCAGCTATCCGGCGTCATGTTCTGCAGCGAGGCGGCGATGCCGCCCTGAGCTGCGACGGTGTGAGAGCGGGTCGGGAAGACCTTGGTGATGCAGGCGGTCTTGAAACCCTGTTCGGCCATGCCGAGCGTGGCGCGCAGGCCCGCGCCGCCGGCGCCGACGACGATCACGTCATAGGAATGGTCGACATAGGTATAGGCCTTGCCGTTCTGGGCGATGGGGGTGACGGATGCCATGACGGGGTTATCCTGCAAATGCGATTTTCAGGACGGCGAAAAGACAGAGGCCGCCCACCGCGAGGGAAAAGAAGGCGTTGAGGATCAGAAGAACGATCTTCGTGGCTTCGGAATGGATGTAGTCCTGGATGATCTCTTCCATGCCGAGACGCATGTGGATGATGCTGGCGACGACCGTCAGCCCGTTGATCGTGGCGACGAAGGGATTGGCCAGCGCGCCCACCACTTCGGCATAAGGCTTGCCTGCATAGATGATCAGGAAGACGACATAGAAGAGAAGAAGCGGCACGAGTGCGACCGCGGTCGTCCGGACACGCCAGAAATGCTCCGTGCCGCTCTTGGCGGAGCCGAGGCCGCGGACTTTTCCGAGAGGAGTGCGCATATCCATGATCAATCTCCTCAGCGAACGATGAGCACGATCGCCCAGACCAGAACGGTCAGCGCGATGGAGGCCACGAGGTTGGCCTTGGCCAGCATGGTCGAGAATTCCTTCTCGAAACCGTAGCCGATGTCCCACATGATGTGGCGCAGGCCGCCGAGCAGATGGTGAAGAAGGGCCCAGGTATAGCCGAACAGCACGACCTGTCCGATGATCGAGCCGAACAGCCAGTTGACCTGGTTGAAATATTGCTCGCCGGACGCGGCCGCGATCAGCCAGGCGGCGACCAGCAACGTGCCGACGTAGAGCGCGCCACCGGTAATGCGGTGGACGATCGACATCGCCATGGTGGGAATGAACTTGTAGATTTGCAGATGCGGCGACAGAGGCCGGTTATTTGTCACATTCGCCATCAGAACCTCGCGGCGTCGTATGCGGTATCAAGGGCGGGCGCCCAGCAATGCACGGTGCCGAAGAAATGTGCATTGCATCATTGGCGTGGTTTAATCGCACGGATGTCGGACGACAAGAACAATTCAAACCGATTTTCAATTTAATCGATTGTGTCTTTCTCGTGGCTGGCGTGGTTCAAACCCGGCCGTCACATTAACTACAATTTCGAAAGATTTCGTTGCCACCGGGACGTGACGAGCCGTTTTATGGTAACGTTTCGTTAATCATGTTCTCCGGAGTTTCGCCATGATCGCGAATCGCATCAAGCCTGTCCTGGTCGCTGCGGCGCTTTTTGCGTCGCTCGCATCCGCCGCCAATGCCCGCGACGGCTGGCGCGGCGCCGACAGCAGCGTCTACCGCCTTGGCGGCAATCACTGGGTCGAACAGGGCGATGGCGCACCCAACGTGGAAAGCTTCCGGGTTTTCTACACCGGCACGGCATCGTTCGTCCGCAGGCTCGGCATTTTCAGCGGACCGCTGCAGGCCCCCCCGATCCCCGACTTCGGCATTCATTTTTCACGCTACTTTTCGGAAGGCTACTGGCAGGGAGAAGAAGGTCGCGTGGTGCTTGCCCCCAGGGCCAAGATCATCGATGTCGGCACAGGCCTGCGCGGTTTCGGAAACGCCTGCTCTTATGAAGCCGGCGTCTGCGTCATCCGCGGCGGGAACTGAGACGCGGCATTATCTGCTCGAAGCTAAACAAACCGCCAAACGGTCGTCTTCTTCACTTCGCTGTCTTCCAGCGCCCGGGTGACCGGCACCTGGTAGACCGCCAGCGATTCGAGCCGGTCGTTCGGAAGATAGCTGCGGCCCGGATCGCCGATCAGGACCAGTTTCCCCTCATCCGCAAGCTGCATGAACCATGGGATCAAGGCCGCCGCAAAATCCCGGTCGTAGAAGACATCGCCAGCCAGGATGACATCCGCCCCGACCACCTCGCCGATCTGGTCGTCGGCTGTGGAGCGGATTACCACCCCGTTCTCCGCGGCATTCAGCGCTATGGCGCTCGCAGCCCAGGGATCGATATCCGCCGCCAGCACGTCGGCGGCGCCGGAAAGCTGCGCGGCAATCGCCACCAGGCCCGAGCCGCTGGCGAAATCCAGCACCTCTTTGCCCGCAACCACATCCGGACGATCGAGAATATAACGCGCAAGCCCCTGCCCGCCCGCCCAGGCGAAAGCCCAGAACGGCGGCGGCAGGCCGATTTCCTCCAGATCCTCTTCCGTCTTCAGCCAGAGGTCATGCGCCTCGCTCGCCAGATGCAGCCGGATTTCCGGCACATGCGGCGGCGCGGCGATATCCGTGTTTTGAAGGATGAATGTCCGGGGATCAGTCTTCAATTTTTCCGCTTATTGCCTGTCTATGACGGGCCAACGGGCGACAGAAACGACCCACAAGCCAATGATATTGACCAGCGGAACAAATGCGATGACGGTCCACCAGCCTGAAAAGCCCATTCGCCTCAGAATTTTCGCGATTGGCCAACCAAACACAACCAACCAAATAATGACTATCAACCAATGCCAAATGCTGAACGACCCCATTGAAGCCCCCTAAAATCGCTTGGCGTGCAGCCAATACTCCGCACAACCGCCACTTTAGGTTAACGCGGCGGGTTGTCGAGACCACCGAGCTTGCAGATCTCGAAATATTCCTCGTCGGTCACCGGCTGCACCGAAAGCCGCATCGACGTCACCAGCGACATCTTCTCGAACTTCGGGTTCGCCTTGATATCCTTCAGCGTCACCGGCGTCGGTATGTCGGTCACCGCGCGGATGTCGACGCAATCCCACTTTGGATCGCCCTTGGCGCTGGAATCGGGATGCGACAGGGCGCAGACCTCGACGATGCCGACGATCTCCAGCCCGTCATTCGAGTGGTAGAAGAAGCCCTTGTCGCCGATCTTCATGGCCCGCATGTTATTGCGCGCCAGGTAGTTTCGCACGCCGGTCCATTCGGTGCCCTTTTCGCCCGCCGCCTTCTGCTGTTCCCAGGACCAGGCCGACGGTTCGGATTTGTAAAGCCAATATGCCATCTGTCGCCTCACTCCGGCTTGTTGAAGACCCAGTTCCAGGCCTTCACTTCGACCTTCTCGAAGAGGCCGGCCAGGTAATAGGGATCGGCTTCGGCGACCAGGCGAGCGGCGGCCATGTCGGCGGCTTCGACGACCACGAGGCTGCCGTTCGGCTTGCCGTCGTCATCGAGGAACGGGCCTGCGAACTTCAGCACGCCCTCTGCATTGAGCTTGTTCAGATAATCCAGATGGGTCGGGCGGGTTTCCATCCGGACGTTCAGATGGCCGGGCTTGTCGGTGCACAGAAACGCAAACAGCATCAGTCTCTCCTTGCATGATCCTATTGGGGAAATGATCTTATTCGGTGGTGATCGGCCGGGTCATCAGTTGTTCCATGGCCGTCATGATATCGAGCTTGCCGTCGATGATATCGGCCACCGCGTTGGTGACCGGCAGTTCGACCGAAAATTTCTCGCCAAGACGCGCCGCGACGGATGCCGCAAACGCCCCTTCGACCAGCGGTCCGCCGGCCTGAGTGCCCTCGCCTCTGCCGAGCGCGATGCCGAAACGCAGGTTGCGCGATTGATGGCTGGTGCCGGTCAGCACCAGGTCGCCGAGCCCCGACAATCCGCGCACCGTATCCGCCTTGCCGCCCATCGCCTCGACCAGCCGCGACATTTCTGCAAGACCGCGCGAGATCAGTGCGGCGCGCGCCGATTCGCCGAGCCCGGCGCCTTCGATGATGCCGCAGGCAATCGCCAGCACGTTCTTCAGCGCGCCGCCGAGCTGAACACCGATCCGATCGGTGGAAGCATAGAGGCGGAAGGTACGGCTGGAGAGCGCGTTGGCGAGCCGTTCCGCCAATGCCTCATCCCCCGCCGCAATCGCCATCGCCGTCGGCAGGCCGCGGGCGATATCCGCCGCAAAACCCGGCCCCGAAAGCACCGCGACCGGATGATGCGGCAATTCCGCCTCCAGCAGCTCGGTCAGCAACCGGCCGGAAGACTTGTCGATGCCCTTGGCGCAGGTGACGACCACCGCGCCGCCGGCAAGATAGGGACCGTAATGCCGGGCCGCATCCGCTTGTGCCTGCGAGGGCATGGCGAAGAGCACGAGGCTCGCCTCGCCGATCGCATCCGGCTCGGCGGAAAACTCCAGCGCATCCGGCAGGGGTACGCCTGGAAGTGCGGCATCATGCACCCTGTCGTCGCGCAGATCGCTCATCAGCGAAGGATCGCGGCCGATCAGGGTGACCGGATGCCGGCCTTCCAGCGAAATCACGGCGGCAAGCGCGGTCCCGAAGGCGCCGGCGCCGATGACGGCGATTTTCTCCGCGCCGCTCATGCCTTGGCTCCTCGCTTGCCGGATCCGAGCAGGGTCTTGGCGTCCTTGTCGAGCGGCCAGCGCGAGCGCGGCGCCACGTCGAGACCGTCGGTCGGCAGTTCCTCCGCCATCCGCTCGAGCCCCGCCCAGGCGATCATCGCCGCATTGTCGGTGCAGAGGCGCAGCGGCGGTGCGATGAAGCGGAAGCCGTTCTCGATGCAGAGCGCCTGCAGCGTCCGGCGGATTTCCTGGTTGGCGGCAACCCCGCCGGCAACGACCAGCGCCCGGTCGACATCGAGATGCGCGAACTCCCGGCTGAAGCGGGCGAGCCCGCGGCCGATGCGGTCGCGCAGCGTCCGGGAAATCGCCTTCTGGAACGAGGCGCAGATATCCGCGACATCCTGCTCGCTGAGCGGCGCGATCTCGGTCGCCGCCTGACGCACCGCCGTCTTGAGGCCAGAGAAGGAAAAGTCGAGCCGCGCTTCGCCGACCAGCGGCCGCGGCAGCGAGAACCGGTCCGGATTGCCCTTCAGGGCCGCCTTCTCGACAGCCGGCCCACCGGGATAGGGCAGGCCGAGCAGTTTTGCCGTCTTGTCGAACGCCTCGCCAAGCGCATCGTCGATCGTCGTACCCCAGCGCTCGTATTCGCCGACGCCGCGCACCAGAACCAGCTGGGTATGGCCGCCGGACACGAGCAGCATCAGGTAGGGAAAGGAAAGCCCGTCGGTCAGCCGTGCCGTCAAGGCATGGCCTTCGAGGTGGTTGATCGCCATCAGCGGCTTGCCGGCGGCCCGCGCGATCGCCTTGGCGGTCATCAGCCCGACGATCAGACCGCCGATCAGGCCCGGCCCGGACGTCGCGGCAATCGCGTCGATCTCGTCGAGCGACACATTGGCGCGGGTAAGAGCTTCCTCGATCAGCCCGTCCAGCGCCTCGACATGCGCACGCGCCGCGATCTCCGGCACGACGCCGCCATAGGCGCTGTGCTCGTCGAGTTGCGACAGCACGATGTCGGAGAGGATTTCACCGCGGCCATCTTCATGGCGCGCGACGACGGAAGCCGCCGTCTCGTCGCAGCTAGTTTCAATGCCGAGGATGCGAAGAAAGGTCGCCATACGCCTATCGATAATTGCGATGCCGGATAAACCGGTTTACGAAAGCTTCCGGTAACAATGGAATGACGCGGATGCAAACAAAACCTTTCCGGATCGGCACGCGCGGCAGCCCGCTGGCGCTCGCCCAGGCTTCCGAAACCCGTGCCCGGCTGATGACGGCGCATGGCCTGCCGGAGGACATGTTCGAGATCGTCGTACTGTCGACCACCGGCGACCGCATCACCGACCGGGCGCTGACCGAGCTCGGCGGCAAGGGCCTGTTTACCCAGGAACTGGAGGAAGGGCTGATTTCCGGCGATCTCGATTTCGCCGTCCATTCCTCGAAAGACATGCCGACAAAACTGCCCGAGGGCCTGCGTCTCGCTGCCTACCTGCCCCGCGAGGATTTTCGCGATGCGTTTATCGGCCGCACCGCCCATACGCTGGCCGCACTTCCGGATGGCGCCACCGTCGGCTCCTCGTCGTTGCGCCGCCAGGCGCTGATCCGCCGCATCCGTCCGGACATCGAGGTCATCACCTTCCGCGGCCTCGTCGAAACGCGGCTGCGCAAGCTGAACGAAGGCCAGGTGGATGCGACCTTGCTCGCCTATGCCGGCCTGAAGCGCCTCGGCAGGCAGGATGTCGTCACCGAATTGCTCGACCCGGCCGACTTCCCGCCGGCGCCGGCACAAGGCGCGATCTGCGTCGAAAGCCGTGTCAGTGACGCCCGCATCGACGCGCTTCTCGACCCGATCAACGACCGCCCAACCTATGATGCCGTCTCCTGCGAACGCGCCTTCCTGGCCGCACTCGACGGTTCCTGTCGCACCCCGATCGGCGGATACGCCATCTGCGATGGCGACCATCTGAAGTTCTCGGGCCTCATCCTGACGCCGGATGGCCGCAAGGAACATTCGATCGAGACCGAGGGCAAACGAGCCAACGCAGAAAAGCTCGGCCGGCAGGCCGGCGAAGCCGTTCGCGCGGCGGCCGGTTCCGATTTCTTCGAAGGCTGGTCGTAACGCGATGCGGGTCGTCGTCACCCGCCCCGAAAACTCGGCCCGCCGGACCGCCGAACGGCTGCAGAACCTCGGCCATCAGCCGGTCCTGCTGCCGCTGACCAGGACGATCCATCATCCGAAAATTGCCGAGGCCTCGCTCGCCAGCCCCCATTCGGCGCTGGCCGTCACCAGCGCCGAAGCCCTGCGCGTGCTGTCCGCGTTGGGCGAGCGTCTCATCCCATTTCTCGGCCAAACCCTCTTTGCCGTTGGCGAAACAACAGCAAAGGCTGCCGAAGATGCCGGCTTCCGGAATATTCGCCGCGGGCCTGGCACAGGCGCCGAACTCGCGAAAATCATCGCAAGCGATGCACCTTCGTTCGACACTCCGCTGCTCTATCTTGCCGGGAGGCCGCGCTCGCCAAAATTCGAAGATGGCCTCAACGCGGAGGGCGTCCCGTTTGTGACTGCCGAAATCTACGAAATGGCACCCATAGCCTACGATGAAGCTCTTATTCGCGGCACCCTGCTCAATCCGCCCGTGGATGCAGTCCTTCTTTATTCCCGGGAAAACGCCCGGCTTTTCTGCGATTTCGCTGCGCCGCACCTTCAGGAACTCGCGTCCCTGCAGTTCCTCTGCCTCAGCGACAATGTCGCCGAAATCATTCCGCGGGAATTCCATAGAAATATCAAGATCGCCCGCCACCCTGACGAGGATGGGGTATTGGCACTCCTTTAGTCGAGGTGTGGCGCCAAAATCCCGCCCGCCCCTTTCTTTCCTAAGACCCACCCACTAGTTTCCTGTGAGCGCATGCAAAAAGAGGTCGAGATGGTACCGGAACAACCACCCCGCCGATCCAAGACGGACAAGGAGCCGGTCACGATCGACTTGACCGCCGAGCAGTCCGATGTCGTCGCCGAACCCGTCCGCAGCAACGACACCGACGACGTGGTGAGCGCCACGGAGCCCGCGGAAGATGTTACCGCAACAGCCGAAGAGCCGGTCACGCCCAAGTCCGAGTCCACGGAAGAACCGGCGTCCAGTCCCTCGGCCGCGGACGAGCCGCGTTATGACGACCCCTGGTCTGCCGCTGCCCGGAACGAACCGCAGCCCGCGACCGTGGCGCCCGAACCGGAGCCAGTTCCCGCCCCGCACCATCGCACGAGTCCTGCCACGTCGACGTTGATCGCGGCCGGCATTTTCGGCGGCATCGTCGCGCTGCTGCTGGCCGGCAGCATGCAATATGCCGGTTACCTGCCCGGCGCCACGCCCGCTCCGGCGGCCTCCAACACGGCCGGCCTCTCCTCCGAGATCGCCGCTTTGCGCCAAGAAATTGCGGCCCTCAAAAACCGTCCCACCACCGCAGCAGCGCCGGATACAGCGCTCGCCAATCGCGTCGCAGCCCTTGAAACCGCGCCCAAGGCATCGAGCAGCGCCAGCGATCAGGCGCTTGCAGCGCTGAAGGCCGATCTCGACCGGCTTCGCGCCACCGTCCAGTCGGCGGCGAGCGCCGGTTCCGGTCTCGCCCAGCGCCTCGACCAGGCCGAGGCCAAGCTGAACGAT
>NZ_JALBGV010000097.1 GCF_023006505.1 Neorhizobium sp. SHOUNA12A | reverse complement strand
CGTCCCGCCATCGGCAGGGACTGCACGGCCGGCGCAGCCTGCGCCTTGTAGTGCGCGATCGCCTCCTCCAGCAGGGCGTTGGCGCCCACCCCTTCCAATATCAGCCGATCGCCGGCGCCGGTGCGGATGCGCGGGCTCAGTGCCTCCATCTCGGGGTTCATGGCGATCGCCCTGCCCGCGTCGCCGATCACCGCCGCCGGCAGTCCGAGCATCGACAGCGTTTCGGTCATCGATCGCGCCTCGTTGAAGGCGAGCCGCGACGACATATAGGCAGCCCGGGCGAGATCCGGCTTCAAGAGATCGAGGCGCGCCAGCTGTTCGTCGGAAAAATGCGTCAGGCCCTTGGCCCGCATCAGGGTGATGACGATGACGTGCCCGGTCGGCTCCTGGAAGGCCCAACCCGCCTCCCATCGCATGCCGTGCGGCTCGATGATGTCGCGCTGGATCGCATCATTGGCAAACTCCTCCGCGCTCAGGAGATCGGTGACGCGGACAAACGAAAAGGGCGAACGTTGCATGGCCCGAAGCGGCCGAACATTGTCGAGCCGGGTGTCGCTTCGCACAAACTGGGCGAAGGCGTCCGCGATGTTGGGAGTGGTGACGTAACGATGATTGCCGCTGCCGTCGACGGTGAAGATCGAGGCGGTGCTGGACCCGGCCTCCAGGGCTATCCTCTCGCAAGTCTCCGTCCAAAGCTCCGGAACCAGGGCTGCCTCGTAGAGGCGGTCTGCCAGCGTGCCTTCTGCATTCATCTAGGTGCCATCGGAATGAATTCGGGATGAAACTGGACTGTTGCGGTAATCTTTAACGTTTCTGCAAGTCCCGGTACACCGAAAGAATTGCATGCGGTCCAATTGTTCCCTGTAACTTACTTGATTGACAAGTAATAAAGCTGTGTTTCGAGCGACTTCCCGCGTGCTCCTCCCTGGCCAAGCGAGCAATCTTGCGCTGGACGCGAGCTTTCAACCGGAGTTGCCGGACGCTGCTCTATCTGCCGTGAGGGGCGCTTATTCGGGTGCGGCGATCCGGATAGGGCGTGTTCCGACCGGAGCGCCGGTCGCGCGGTCGATGGTGACGGGATCGATTTCCGTTCCGGTTTCGGCGTCGAAAAACCGGGTCACCTTGCCCCCGCCGCGATGCTTGCGTCCCCACGCGCCGATCGCAAACAGAACCGGCAGAAAGTCGCGGCCGGCTTCCGTCAGCACATATTCGTCCCGTGGCGGACGGTCGGAATAACGGCGTTTCTCCAAAAGCCCCTCCTCCGTCAGGCCCGAAAGTCGTCCCGTCAGCATGGTCGGCGCAATGCCGAGGCTTTTGCGAAACTCGTCGAAGCGGGTCAGCCCCGCATGGGCGTCGCGCATGATCAGCATGCTCCACGCGTCCCCCACAAGCGCCAGGCTCCGGGCGATCAGGCAGGGCTGGTCGGAAAGATTCTTCATGTCGATATCTTTTTAGTAGTGACTTGATACGGATTTGATAGTAACTGATCGCTCCACGATGTTCGATCACAAAATGAAAGCGGAGCCGATGAGCAAGAAAAAACGTGGCGTTGCCCTGGTTACGGGTGCCTCCTCAGGAATAGGACTGGTGACGGCGCAGGCGCTGCGGCGGGATGGCTATCTTGTCTTCGGCACCAGCCGCAAGCCGATGCCCGACACGGCGGACGGGGTGACGATGCTGGTCTGCGACGTGACCGACGATGCATCCGTCAAAAATGCGGTTGACGAGGTTCTGCGCCGCGCAGGGCGGATCGATCTTCTCGTCAACAATGCCGGGGTCGGTCTGCTGGGCGGTGCCGAGGAATCCACGATCGAGCAGGCGAAGGCCCTGTTCGACGTCAACGTGTTCGGAACCATTCGGATGACAAACGCCGTGCTGCCCATGATGAGGGGCCAGCAGAGGGGCCGCATCGTCAACCTGAGTTCGATACTGGGGATGATCCCAGCTCCTTTCAACGGCCTCTATGCGTCGACCAAGCACGCCGTCGAAGGCTATTCGGAGTCCCTCGACCATGAAGTGCGGACCCAGGGCATCCGCGTCGTGCTTGTCGAGCCCGGTTTGACCCGCACCGCCTTCGAGGAGAACCTGACGCGGGCGGACCGGCCGCTTTCCGTCTATGATAAGGTTCGCGCCGGTGCGGAGCGGCTGATGCGCGAAGCCGTCGCGAAGGGAGATGCACCGGAAGTGGTCGCCCAGGCCGTCCTGAAGGCAGCCAATGCGGCATTGCCCAAACGGCGCTACACCGCCGGAAAGATGGCAGGACAGGTCCGCTTCATACGTCGCTTCCTGCCCGAAACCATCGTCGACAAGAACCTTCGGAAGTTCAACGGGCTTCCCGCCTGAGCATTCATCGCAGAGCCCGCCGGCGATGCCGGCCACCACGGAAACGGAAGTTAGTCCGATGAAATCATTCCTGATCGATCGCTATCGCAAAGGCAGCGCTCTGCGGCTTGGCGAAATACCCGAACCGGCATTGCGCGACAACGATGTCATGGTCGAGGTTCATGCCGCCAGCGTGAACGCCCTGGACAACAAGATCAGGGACGGCGAATTCAAGCTGATCCTGCCCTATCGCCTTCCGCTGGTGCTGGGCAATGACGTTGCGGGCGTCGTCGTCCGGGTCGGACCCAAGGTCCGGAAGTTCAAGCCGGGAGACGAGGTCTATGCCCGTCCGGCCCAGGATCGCATCGGGACATTTGCCGAGTATATCGCCATCGACGAGGCCGATGTGGCAATCAAGCCCAGCAACCTTACCATGGTAGAGGCCGCATCCGTTCCGCTTGTCGCGCTGACGGCATGGCAGGTCCTTGTCGAGCGGGCCAACCTGCGGAAGGGGCAGAAGGTCCTGATCCATGCCGGGTCGGGCGGCGTCGGCACCATCGCGATCCAGCTCGCCAAGCATCTCGGAGCTCATGTGGCCACGACCACGAGCACGGCCAATGTCGCTCTCGTGAAAAGTCTCGGGGCGGACGTCGCGGTCGACTACAAGAAAGACGACTTCGAGAAAGTGCTGCAGGGCTATGACGTCGTGCTGAACAGCCTCGGCAAGGATACGCTCGAAAAATCCCTGGGCGTGCTGAAGCCGGGCGGCAAGCTGATTTCGATTTCCGGTCCGCCCGATCCGGATTTCGCCCGGCAGAACGGCTCCGGCTGGCTGCTTCGACAGGCCATGCGCCTGCTGAGCTTCGGCATCAGGCGAAAAGCGGGACGCCGGAAGATCGGCTATTCGTTTCTTTTCATGACGGCGAACGGCGATCAGCTCGCACAAATCACCTCGCTGATCGAGGCGGGCCACATCCGCCCGGTGATGGACCAGGTCTTCCCGTTCGAGAAGACCAACGAGGCGCTGGATTACGTCGAAAAGGGTCGCGCGAAGGGGAAGGTCGTCATCGCCGTGAAGTGACGCCGTTAAGGCTGTAGAAGCCGCGAAGTCATTCATACCGAGAATAACCACAAGTCCAGTCCCGCTGCCTTTCGCTGAGCGCAGCGGGATGGTCACCAATGGCCGACTGGACGACGACAAAGGCCTGTTCAGCGTCCTCCTGTGCAGCGCCAGCCCGGAGCCGGCCCGCTCCATGACGGGCTAACTGTCACTGATCCTTAATTCCGGCTCCTCGGCGCAAATCGCGGCGAGGAAATCGATGAATTGCCGCACTCGGGAGGGCATGCGCCGTCCGGCGGCGGTCACCGCGTTGATCGGGAAGGGCGGCGGCGCATGCTGGTCCAGAATTCGCACAACCTCGCCGGAGGCCAGCACATCCGTGAACAGCCAACTGGCGTGGTGGGCGATGCCGAGACCCGCGAGGACCGCGCCTCGGACATGCTCGGCGTCGTTCGTGCGGAACGCTCCCCCACCGTCGACCGTGACCAGCCGACCCTCTACGTGGAAACCCCACCCGACGACATCGCCCTGGTAGACGTAGCTGATCCGCTGGTGGCTGCGCAGTTCGTCCAACGTTTGCGGCGTGCCGTGTTGTGCAAGATAGCGGGCGGAGGCCAAGGTTATCATCTGCATGTCGCCGATGCGCCGGGCGACGAGTGCCGAATCCGAAAGCCGGCCGATACGGATCGCGACGTCTATTCCCTCCTCGATAA
This sequence comes from Neorhizobium sp. SHOUNA12A, assembly GCF_023006505.1. Taxonomy (GTDB): domain Bacteria; phylum Pseudomonadota; class Alphaproteobacteria; order Rhizobiales; family Rhizobiaceae; genus Neorhizobium. The sequence goes on along the minus strand of NZ_JALBGV010000097.1, from coordinate 15,488 downwards.
GGTCGACGTGCCGCCCGGAGACTTCCATCTCGATCGCGACGCCGGGGAAACGGTTCCTGAAATCGGATAGCCGGGGAATAACGAACATCCTCCCGAAGGCTGGCGAGAGGGTCACACGGACCAGGCCCGAGGGCGCCAACTGCCCTTCAAGGACCCTCTCTTCGACGAAATCGAGATCCTGAAGAATGCGGACGGTGGCCTCATAGTAGTCTTGTCCTGCGGGCGTCACGGCAAGGGCACGGGAATTTCTCGCGAGGAGTTGCGTCCCGAGCCGCGCCTCGAGCGCCGCGAGCTGTTTGCTGACCGTCGGCTGGCTGACGTTCAGGTCTCGCGCTGCCTGCGAAAAGCTTCCGCTTTCGACAACGCGCACGAACATCCGCATCGCATCTAGCTTATCCATCACTTTTCATTCCGAAGGAGATCGCTCGGGTTTTCAAACGAGGTCAGAACCGCCACGCGCATAACGACTAATTCTAAATAAGAATAGATGGTATTCAAAAAGGCGTCAATGTCATTCGCTACAGGAATATGGCAATCCCAGCTCGACCGCCCGGTCACGGGCCTCGAACTGAAAGGAAGAGTTATGGCAATCAAGATCTACGGTGATGCGGGCTCGGGCAGCTTGCGTCGCGTGACGACCGCCGCGAAGATCATGGGCATTGAACTCGAACGGGTTAACATTGACCTGTTCAAAGGCGAGAGCCAGACCGACGAGTTCAAATCGCGCCTCAATCCTCACGGTCTGACACCGGTTCTGGAAGATGGAGACACCATTCTCTGGGAATCTTCTGCCATCAATCTGTATCTCGCCAACAAGGTGAATTCGCCGCTGGTGGGAACCACGCAGGCGGAGCGCTTCCAGGTGCTTCAGTGGATGTTCTGGTCGGGCGAGCAGTGGCGCACCTTCACCACCACGATCTTCGATGAGCGCGTGGCGAAGACGGTCATGGGCCTACCGAAGGACGAGTCGCTCGTCGAATTTGCCGAGGGCAAGATCCGCGCTGCAGCGAGGGTACTCGACCGGCATCTCGAAGGCCGCAAATTCATGGTCGGCAATGCCTTGACCTTTGCCGATATCGATATCGCGGCTCCCTTCTCCCAGGTCGATCGTGCAAAGTTTCCATTCAAGGAATATCCAAACCTGATCGCCTGGCACGACAACCTTCTCCAGTCGTTCCCGGCGTGGGCGGAGACGAAGGCTGAGGTTGACAACCGCATGGAGAGCTTTCTGGCGAGCGTCGGCGTGGAACTATAATTTCTGGCCCTCCTGTCCGGCTGGCGCGCGTGGGAAGATGGTGCGCTGGCCGGAATCGCGACCATCTCACGAATGGCACGGCGGGCGCCTGCGCTACCTGCTCCGAGCCTCTAGCGTTCCTCGCCCACCGTCAGCGGCCAGTCGACCACGTAGTCTTCGAAATCTTCCACATCGACTTCGTTTTCGCTGACCGTGCGGCCGCGGGCAGAGATGCCGGCCTGGTGCACGGTATCCGGATCGCCCGAGACCAGCGGATGCCACCAGTACAGATCCTCGCCGTCGCGGATGAGGCGGTAACCGCAGGTCGGCGGCAGCCATGTGATCTCGTTGACCGTCGTCGGGGTGAGCTGGATGCAGTCCGGCACGGTCGCCTGGCGGTGCTGATAGTCTTTGCAGCGACAGCTTTCCCCGTCGAGCAGCCGACAGGCGACGGAGGTGAAGACGACGTCACCGGAATCCCAGTCCTCGAGCTTGTTGAGACAACAGAGGCCGCAACCGTCGCACAGGCTTTCCCATTCATTTTGGGTCAGCTGGTCGAGCCGCTTGGTTTTCCAGAAAGGTTCGTCGGTCATCGTGGATATCACATTTGCGGCAGTTCGGAACAAATCCCGATATCTGCATTTTACCTGTTGCGATTTTGATATCGCGCATCAACCATTTGTCAGCTAAAGCTGATTAACGGTGAGAGGCTAGAGCTCTTGATCCCTTGCAGGGACCACGTCAAGCACATCTCATCGAAAGGGCAGGGAATTCCGAAGGTGCAGGACGAGCCAAAGTCATCCGACGACCGGCCGCGCGGCAAGCGCCACCTGCTGCTGCGCATCGATTCCTGGATCGATTCCACGGTCTGGAATCTCGGCTTTCGACTCGCAGAAATCTGGGAGGAGATCACCATCTTCTTCCGCCGTTTTCGCGTGCGCGGCTGGAAGCGCATCGGCTTCGAGCTTGCTGGCGAGGCGATGACACTTGGCACCGCCGGTTTCGTGCTGCTCCTGGCACTCGCCCAGCCGGCCTTCGAGGAGACCCACGAGGACTGGCGCAATCGCGGCGATTTCGCCGTCACCTTCCTCGACCGCTACGGCAATATCATCGGTCATCGCGGCATCATCCATGAGGATTCGGTGCCGATCGACGAATTGCCGGACCACCTGATCAAGGCGGTGCTGGCGACCGAGGACCGCCGCTTCTTCGACCATTTCGGCATCGACTTCTTCGGCCTTGCCCGCGCCATGAGCGAAAACGCCAAGGCCGGCGGCGTTGTGCAAGGGGGGTCGACGCTCACCCAGCAGCTCGCCAAGAACCTGTTCCTCACCAACGAACGGTCGATCGAACGCAAGATCAAGGAAGCCTTCCTGTCGCTGTGGCTGGAAGCCAACCTCTCCAAGAAGGAGATCCTGTCGCTCTATCTCGACCGCGCCTATATGGGCGGCGGCACGTTCGGGGCGGCGGCGGCCGCACAGTTCTATTTCGGCAAGAACATCACGGAGGTGAACCTTGCCGAGAGCGCGATGCTCGCCGGCCTGTTCAAGGCGCCGGCCAAATACGCGCCGCATGTCAACCTGCCCGCCGCCCGCGCCCGCGCCAACGAAGTGCTTTCCAACCTCGTGCAGAGCGGGCTGATGACCGAGGGCCAGGTGATCGCCGCCCGCCGCAACCCGGCGACCGTCGTCGACCGCGCCGACGCCAAGGCGCCCGACTATTTCCTCGACTGGGCCTTCGATGAAGTGCAGCGGCTGGCGCAGGCCGGCAAGTTCCACGAACATTCGGTCGTGGTGCGCACGACGATCGACATGGGCCTGCAGCAGGCCTCGGAATCGGCGATGGAATCGAGCCTTCGCGAATACGGCGAGAGCTACAAGGCCAAGCAGGGCGCGCTCGTGATGATCGAGAACGGCGGGGCCGTGCGCGCCATGGTCGGCGGCCGAGACTATGGCGAGAGCCAGTTCAACCGCGCCGCCAGAGCGCTGCGCCAGCCGGGTTCGTCCTTCAAGCTCTATACCTATTCGGCGGCGATGGAGAACGGCTTCAAGCCGGAATCGACGATTTCGGATGCGCCGATCACCTGGAACGGCTGGTCGCCGCAGAATTACGGCCGCGCCTACAAGGGCAAGGTGACGCTGCTTTCAGCCATGGCCCAGTCGCTCAATACCGTTCCGGTCAGGCTTGCCAAGGAATATCTCGGCACCGACTTGATCGTGAAGACCGCCAAGGCTTTCGGTGTCGAAACGCCGCTCAGGAAAGACAAGACCATCCCGCTCGGCACTTCGGAAATGACCGTTCTCGACCAGGCGACAGGCTATGCGGTGATGCCGGCCGGTGGCATGCAATCGCGCCGCCACGGCATCGAGCAGGTTCTCGGATATGGCGGCGACGTGCTCTACGATTTCAACCGAGACGAACCGCCGGCCAAGCGCGTGCTCTCCGAACAGGCGATGTCGTCGATGAACCGCATCCTGTCGCAGATCCCGGTGATCGGCACCGCCCGCAAGGCAGCCCTCGACGGCGGCATCGTCACCGCCGGCAAGACCGGCACCTCGCAGAGTTATCGCGACGCCTGGTTCATCGGGTTTACCGGCAATTACACGACCGCCATCTGGTTCGGAAACGACGACTTCACCTCGATGAACAACATGACCGGCGGTTCGCTGCCGGCCGCGACCTTCAAGACGGTGATGGATTATGCCCATCAGGGGATCGAGCTGCGCGCCATTCCCGGCATCGATAATCCGCTGCCGACCGGAGACCACAAGGGAAATGCGGTCGCCAAAAAGAAGGACGGCACCCCCGATACCGGGTTGCAGGCGCTCGTCCGGCCCCGCTCGCTATCGGCCGAATCCACCCGGCTGCTGCGGCAGATTGCCGGAAAGCTGAAAGAAGCCGGCCGGCTTGGACCTGCCACCGCCAAGGTGGCCGACAAGACCACGACGGGATCGGTCACCGAGGCGCTGCCCGTCAGTTCCAAAAGCCCCTGAGCCCCTGGCTTCCGAGCTTGCCACGCACGGTCGCGGCGACGCAGAGCGCCGTCACGCCCTCGTGCAGGCCGCCCTGCATCAGCTTTTCAAATGCGATGCGGTCCCTTTCAGCCAATCCGTCATCGGCTCGCGACACCCAGCTGCGGAATAACGCGGTGCGTTCGCCCTGATCGATATCCTGGCCCATCAGGTCGAAGAAGCGGACATAGGTATCGACCGCGAGGTCCTTGACCGGCGGGCTTGTCCAGCCTGGCCGCGCCGCCTGCGGCAAGCAGGTGTCGATCGCCTCGACAACCGCGCGGCGCGTCTCGGTCGGCTGGCTTTCGGTCAGCGTCATGAAGTCGGCGGAAATGGTCTTCGGGCTCGCCGGCCCCTTTTCCTGCTTCAGGTGGTAATAGGCACCCGAAAACCCAGCCGCCACGGCTACCAAGGCGCCGGTCGCCATCATCCATAATCTCATCGTCTTTGCCCCGGAACGTTGTCTCGGGGCGACGGTAGCCAAGGAACAGGCTTGGCGTAGTGCGCGCGGATTCTAGTCACAAGAACCGCTTAAAATAACGTTATCAAACGGTTAGCGGATGGCGTCGGTTGTGCGGGAATAGAACGAAAGGCGCCCAAGCTGGATAACTTTGGCACAGGTGACGGTGCGCATCTCGGTCGGGCGCGGAAGTTGGGCGGCGGCGGCGGGCCGTCCTCTGCCAGCGTCCGCCAGACCGATTCGCGCAGAGCATCCAAGCGTGCCGAAAAGACACGCTCCCATTCCGTCCAATCGAATCAATGCTGACGCTCAGGCCATCAGGCGGCGCGCGGTTCGATGCTGTTCAAGGCGTCGCCCAGTTCGCGGCGCCGCTGCATCAGGTCGTAATCCGCCTGCAGGCCGAGGAAAAACCCCTCGGACATGCCAAAATAGCGAGCCAGCCTGAGATCGGTATCGGCGGAGATCGACCGCTTGCCGAGCACGATCTCATTGATCCGGCGCGGCGGCACGCCGATGGCACGCGCCAGCCCGTTCTGGGTGAGCCCCATGGGTTTCAGGAAATCTTCCAGCAGGATTTCTCCCGGATGGGGGTTCCGGAGCCATTCGGTCTCAACCGTGGTAATCGACGATTTCGACATGGGCAGGCCCTCCTTCGGTCCAGATGAAACAAATACGCCATTGATCATTGATACGGATCGAGAACTGGCCCGAGCGATCGCCTTTCAGAGCCTCGAGCCGGTTTCCGGGCGGAATACGCAAGTCCGACAACTGGCGGGCCTGATTGAGAAGACGCAGCTTTCTCAGCGCAACCGACTGCATATCCGCGGGCAATTTCCGGCTTTTCCTGCCGGCCCAAATCCACTCGGCTTCGCGATCCGCAAAATCCCTGATCATATGACGACTATAACGCGCCGCGTTATAGTCCGCAACGGGTTTGGGTTTCGCCTGCGGGCCCATTCTTTCCCGCTCTAGCGTGTCGTGATCTGGAGGATCGCGGCACGCTGGAAATCTTTGTTTTTGCGCATGTCGTTATCGCAAAACCGTCGCACACTTTTGCGCGACATGTTTTGGAATCAATGCTAACCCTCTGACATAGCTGTCCGAGGGCCAAAGCAAACCCGTGTTCCGTGTTCCCTTCCTCATAGCGATCGCGCTCACCATCGCCTTCGGCGGCGGGATATGGTCCACCCTCGTCGCGCTGGATGCCACGATCGGTTTCGGTGCGATCAAGCTCGGCTCATGGGAAGCCTTTCCGCAGGCGCAGACAGCGCAGGCGGACCCTTATGCGAAGTCGCACCGGGCCAATGCCGGCAAGCTCATCTACGCGAGCGCCGAGGGCCTCACCTTCATTGCCTCGGTCGACGAAAAGGGCGATCGCCTGACCGGAAACTGCTCCTACCGCCTCACCGGCCGCACGCCGCCGGCGCGTTTCTGGACGCTGTTTGCCGCGGCCCCCGGTGCCGCCCCGCCCTTGGCTCAATCGGACCTGCCGACCGCTCTCAATTCCCGCATCGTGCTGCGCGACGGCGACAGCGACGGCGGTTTCGACATCGCGATTTCCGCAACCGCCAAGCCAGGCAACTGGCTGGCCGTCGCAGCGCCTGGCGCGTTCCGGCTGACGCTGACGCTGTTCGACACGCCGACGGCCGGCAGCTCCGGCCTGATCGACCTCACCATGCCGCGTATCGAGAAGACCGGGTGCGGCAATGTCTAGAAGGCTTGGATTGAGACGTTTGAGGTCGGTGAGTTCGAGAGCTGCGGAGCCGGTATCCCGGGGGTTCGCGCTGAAGGCGCTGCTGGCGGTGATCACCGGCTTGATCGGCGCGGCGCTGCTGCACCTGATCATCGTGCTCGCGCTGCCGAGTTTCAGCGAGCGCGACGCCTATACGCGGGTGCTGGCGGAAGGGGAGATCTTCCGCTTCTACCGGCTGGGAGAAAAGCCGGATCGCGCCGGGCTTGCCAAGGACGATCCGTTCGTCGATGCGACGGTCTGCGCCTTCGATATCTCCGACGGGCCGGTCCGGCTGACGGCCGCCAATGGCGGCGTGCCCTTCTGGTCGCTCGGTGTCTACGACCAGTCGTCGAACGAGGTGTTCAGCATCAATGACCGAACATCGGCCGGCGGCGTGCTGGATGTGGTGATTGCCTCCCCAGCGCAGACGACCGCATTGCGCAAGGCGCTGCCGCAGGCAGTCTCGCAGTCGATCCTGGTGGAAGCCAAAGAGACGGCGGGATATGCCGTCCTGAGAAGTCTCGTCCCGCAACCAAGCTTTGCGGGTATCGTGTCGCAATTCCTGAACCAGGCAACCTGCGCACCGTTCGAATGGCGCTCCCGAAGCCGGTTCTGATGTCTGTCTTGCCGGCTATTCGGCGCGCACCGCGTGGTTTTCGGCCTTGCGGTCGCCCAGGTCTTCGAAACGCTCGTACCGCACGCCGGTGAACAGCAGGAGCTGTCCGGCATTGTCGCTTTCGCCGATCTTGATCTGCGGCCGGCGCTGATGCTCGCTGCGCCATCTGTTCAATACTACGATCTCTGCCATGCTCGTCTCCGTTTAAGGAATTCGAGACGGATGAAGACGGACCGATCTCACCCTGCCCTCTCCAAGGGCCTGACGCATCCCGAGGTAGAAGTTCGGGCATCCGCGCCTTTCTCGCCTGTGCGCCTTGTTCGAAAGCGCAACGACATTTCGACATGGACGACCGGTTCCGCCTGAACCGGCCGTTATGGAGAAGGTCCCAGGGACGCGGGGCCATCCGGTACTTGAAACCCGGCAAAACACACGCCGGTTACCCCATGATTCAGCCAGACCACCGTTAACAATTCCTTACTGCTAATATAGCAGTTGCTACCGGTGGATGTCTGTTGTCCGCAGCCAAAACGCAGGAGCGTCGGTTTGGTTCACCGCCTCCGCAGGCGCCGACCCCAGCCGCAATTTCCTGGCCGAAACAGGGAAACTGCAAGAAATCACGGACGTATCAAAACGATCCATTTTCACAGACCGTTAACCCTCCAAGAGTTAGCATCCGGTTAAACCAAGGCGACACCATTCTGCAGATGCTCTCACAGCTGCGTGAGCGGGCGCACGCCACCGGGAGTTTCCCAGGCAAGGTACGATGAGAGCGCCAGGCGGGCTTTTCCGGCACACCTGATCGGCGTTCGGCACTCCGGATTTGTTTTGCGTTGATTGCGAGTTTGCCAGTGACGAATGAGTTTCGAGACCTTGAAAGGCCCCAGGCCATGCGTAAGAAGGATGTGGTGCTGATGGCCACGGTGACGAGCTTCGAAAGCCTTCCGTACCCTTCGCGGTCGGAGCTTCGACAGTTCGCCGAGCTCTTCGCCCCCCTGTTTTCCGCATCGTCCGAAGAGGCCCGCCGCGATGCGGTCGCGGCCCTTTCCCAATGCAAGACCGTGCCGCCGGCCGTCGCCTTCTTCATCGCCAGCCAGCCGATCGCGGTCGCGGCCCCGTTCCTCACCTCCTCGACCTGCCTTTCCGACGATGCGCTGATCGCCATCGCCCGCACCCAAGGGGAAGCGCATGCCCGCACCATCGTGCGCCGCGAAGCGCTGTCGCCGACGGTGATCGACGCGCTGGTGGGCTTGCGCTACGACCGCAACACCCGCCGCGATGCGCCTGAAAACCTCGACGCGCTCGTGCCGCGCCGGCCGACGCCGGAAATGGTTGACGAGGCTGAGCGCAATACGCGCGAGGAACTCCTGCGCAACCGGATCAAGGCGCTTGCCGGCCATGTCGACCGGCCCGCCGCCGACCGGCTGGGCTTGCGCAATCTGTCGCCGATCCAAGAGGCGCTGCTCGTGCGGTTCGCCCGCAATCGCGAGACCGGGCTGTTTGCGACTGTGCTTGCCGATACGCTTTCGGCCAGCCGTTGGCTTTCGGAACGGATCCTGCTCGACATTTCCGGCCAGCAGCTCGCGGCGACGCTGAAGGGCCTGGCGATGGAGAAGGACGATGCGCTCTTCATCCTCCAGCGGCTTTACGACCATCTGGCAGCCGAGCAGGACGGCGTGACGCGGAGCGCCTCTCTCTGGGATGGGCTCGACGAGGACGAATGCGGCAGACGTGTCGAGGCCTGGCGCCGCGCCGACAGCTATACCTACCCGGAACAGCAGCATCAGCCGATGTTTGCCGACAATCGCGCAGAGGACAGCCGCGAACCGCGGGTGATCCGCACCACTGCTAGCGTCCGCAAGCCGCTCAACGGCCTCTACCGGGTGCGCTGACCGGTCATAGCGCGGCCGCTCAAGCCGGCTTCACCACCTCGAACAGATCGGCGACGTCGTCGATCTCCAGTTCCAGCAGCCAGAGATCCGGATCGAAGCGCAGTTCGCGCGACAGCATCTCGCGGACGGCTTCCGGTTCGGCCCGTTCCGCCCTCATCTCGAATTTGCGACCGCCATCGTCCTCGCCGAAGAAGTTCTGCGGAGCCGGCGCGTAGAGCGTTTCCAGCCCGTCGCGGAAGCGCTGGCGGATGAAGATCGCGCCCGCTGCCTCCGCACCCTTCTTTTCGACAGCGGCAAAACCGCCGAGCCCGAAGACGCGGCGGATCATGGCGGAGACGACGATTTCGGATTTCAGGCGCATGGTTCCTCTTACGGCGCTTCGCGACCGGGCGCAAACTCGCCCTCCCCAAATTTTACCCGGATATAACTATTGCCATAATATTACCCGGATGATATTGGCTACACCTCCATCAAGGAAGGCACGGGACATGAACACCATCGACAGGAAAGCGGCGATCTCCGCCTACAAGGAACGCAAGGCCCCGGCCGGCATCTATGCCATCCGTTTTGCACCCATGGGGCAGCGATGGGTCGGCCGCTCCGGAGACCTCGACAAGATCCAGAACCGCATCTGGTTCACGCTCCGGCACGGCAGCCATGTGAGCAAGAGCCTGCAGGTGGCCTGGAATTCGAACCGGGCGGAGGATTTTGCGCTGGAGCGGCTGGAAGAGATCGACAAGGAGCTGACCGGCTATCTGCGCGACCGGACACTGAAGGACCGCCTCATCCACTGGGCTTTCGAGTTGGGCGCCGAAACGGTGTGAGGTCATCCGGCGGAAGTCCCTGAGAAGAAACGGGAAATCGCGATGCGGCGGCCTTTCCTTTCGCCGAATGCACCATATCTTACACATCGGTGCCGCACGGCACTGTCATGAAAAGGAGTTTGGGGCTTGGCTACTTCCGCATTGATCAGCATTCTGATCACCTTCCTGGTGATCGTCCTGGTTCTCTATCTCGTCGCGCGCCTGCCGATCGATGGCCGCGCGAAACAGATCGCGCAGATCATCATCATCATCATCGGCATCATTTCGCTGCTGAAATATCTCGCCGTTTTCTAAGGCAGAGATGCGCCCGGCCATGCCGGGCGCCATCCCAATGGGCGGCTCGGGATCACGCCGTCATTGCATTTGTACGCCGGTATTCCTGCGTCACCCCGCCAAAACCCCAGGCGTCGGCCTCGACCTCGCGGACGATGACATAGGTGGCGGGCGGTATCCCGCCGAGGCTCTTTTTCAAAAGCGCGTCCATCGCCTCGATGAAACGCTGCTTCTCCTCGGCCGTATTGGTGCCGAGCGTAACATTCGCCTCCACATGCGCGGCCACTTCCAGCGGTTCGCCACCGACGGTCCAGCCGGAAAGATCGACCTCCTCCACCAGGACCGCGGTGACCTCGCGGCGTTTGCGCATGATCGTGTTCATCAGCACCGTGGTTTCCTGCTGCAGCAGGCGCCTTGATTCCGGCTCGATGCTTTTGCCGGCGATAATGACGTGAACGAAGGGCATGACATTCTCCTTTTCGGATTTCTGTTGACGCCGCTATCTTCTCCCCACACAATCATTCTGAAAATCACGAAGTTTCAAACATATGCTTTGGTAAAACTCAACGATTATGCTACCCATCAATCTCGACATCGACACTCTGAGAAGTTTCGCGCTCGGCCTGGAACTTGGCAGTTTCGCCAAGGCTGCCGACCGGCTCGGCCGCTCGCCGTCGGCGATCAGCCTGCAATTGAAGAAGCTCGAGGAACAGGTGGGCGAAACCCTGCTGCAGAAGCAGGGGCGTGGACTTGTGCTGACCGAAGCCGGCGAAATCCTGCTCGGTTATGCCAAGCGCATCCTGGAGCTCAACGACGAGGCGCGGGCGGCGGTGCGCGGCGTCGGCAAGCTCGAAGGCTGGGTGAAGATCGGCGTGCCGCAGGATTTCGCCGAAACCTGGCTGCCGGACCTGCTCGGCCGCTTTTCGAAGATCCATCCGAAGGTGCGGGTCGAGGCCCGGGTCGACCGGGGTGTCGCGATGGTGCAGGCGATCGACAAGGGCGAACTCGACGTAGCGCTGACCTGGGGCACGCTCGCAAGTCCGCGGGCGGAGATCGTCGCAAGGCGGGAAATCGCCTGGATCGGTCCGGACGGATTTCGGCATATGCCCGGAGAGACGCTAGCGATCGTCGCCTTCGATCCGCCCTGCGCCTTCCGCAAGGCCGCGATCGATGCGCTCGACCGCGGCGGCATCGCCTGGCGGCACGCTTTTGCTAGCCCGAGCCTTGCCGGTCTTTGGGCCGCCGTGACCGCCGGGCTCGGTGTCACCCCCCGGATCGTCGAGGGCAAGCCGCCGCAGCTTGCCGCGCTTGATGCCAAAGAAGCAGGCCTGCCCGATCTCGGCGCGATCGAGCTTGCGCTGCACGTCGCCGAAACCCGCCTCGCACCGCCTGCCGAAGAGCTGAAACGGCTGGTGCTGGAGGCGGTGGCGATGCGTTGACCGGCGAGCTCTCGCCGCTGATCACCTCCCTGTCCGATGGACAGTCGATGACCGTCCCAAGTGACAGGCTAATGGCTATCGTTGAAACGTAAGGTGGACGGTGCCGCTCTCGGCCGTTTCCGCCTTGACCGTATAACCCGTTTCGAAGCCGCGCAGATCGTCCCACAGGCGGATGCCCCGCCCGAGCAAAATGGGCGCGATAGCAACATGGAGGCGGTCGACAAGACCAGCCTTGAGATATTCGCGAACGACGGTAGGGCCACCGCCTATCCTGACATCCTTGCCGTTTGCGGCGCTCATAGCCTGCTGGAGCGCATCAACCGGAGTGGTACTGAGGAAGTGGAACGTGGTGCCACCGGCCATCTCCAGGGAGGGCCGCGGCTTGTGTGTCAAGACGAAGACCGGGCAGCGGAACGGTGGCTCGTCGCCCCACCAGCCACGCCAGTTCGGATCGTCGGGAAAGTTGTGCAACCCGAACATGCCGGCGCCCATAATCTCGGCGCCCACATCGGCGAAGTACGCCTTCGCGTATTCATCATCGACACCTGTGGTTCCCGCTCCCGAGGTATCCTTCAACACGCGCTCCCGGAATGTTCGCGTTGCTGCATATGCGCCGACGAGACGCGACCAGTCCTCGCCGAACGGGGTTTCGGGCGTCTGGTCCGTCGTTGTCGCGAAACCATCGAGCGAGATCATGAGATCGACACGAACTACCACCGGGATCCTCCTTGCGTGTGGTTGCACCTTGACCGCCTCATATTCGGAACCGAATACTAAGGTATTTGCCTTTGTATCCAAAGCCTGATACTAAGGCAAGTACCTTTTTATCTTGACCGGCGCACCCGCCGATTTTACTGATGCACATGCCTTATCATTCGACCCCGCTCGACCTCGCCTTTCATGCTCTCAGCGACCCGACCCGCCGCGCCGTAGTGTCGCGGCTGGTCGAGGGCGAGTTACCGGTCAGCGCTTTGGCCGAGCCTTTCGACATGGCGCTGCCCTCCTTCGCCCAGCATCTCAAGGTGCTGGAAGATTGCGGGCTGATCGTCAGCCAGAAGCGTGGGCGCAGCCGCTGGTGCCGGCTGGTGCACGCGCGCTTCGACGAGGCGGCGGACTGGATGGTATCGGAGCGCCGGCGCTGGACCGAGCGGCTGGATCGGCTCGAAGTCTACCTGGATAAAACCGAAGAGGACGATGAAGGACATGGCAAAGCTGTTTGAGACATGGTCGCTCGACCGCGAAATCGTGCTGGTGAAGCTGCTGAACCACCGCCGCGAGAAGGTCTTTGCCGCCTGGATGGATCCCAAGGCATTGGCCGAATGGTACGGCCCGGCCGGTCTCAGCATCGAGACCCACGAAGCCGATATCCGCGAGGGCGGGGTCTGGCGGTTCGACATGGTGGGCGTGTTCGAGGGTAAGGAACAGCGCTTCCCAAACCTGATGCGCTTTCTGGAGATCGTGCCGAACGAGCGGATCGTGATGGACTACGGCACGCCCGACCCGGACGACCCCGACCGTTTTCGCGCCACGGTGACCTTCGATGAGCAAACGGATGGCAAGACGGTGCTGACCATGCGCCAGCTTCACCCCAGCGCCAAACGACGTCAGGTGGTCATCGGCTTCGGCGCCGTCGAATACGGGCTGCAGACGCTGGATGGTCTTGCGGCCTGGCTTGACCGCTGAGCGGTCGGCCAAAGTGCCGCGTGCGCCAGCCGATTGATGGGGCCGTAAGCGGCATTTCAGCTTTCGGGCTCGGTAGCGGGCGAAGCTGACGTGCCCTTACTTTCTGGTAACGCCTCGGCGTCATTCCGGGACATTATTCAGCGATGGCATCGATGATCGACCGTATTTCGCGGCTCTTGCTGGAAGTATTGTCTGCCAGAAATAACTGAAGACCATTTTGGCAGAATTCGATCACATGACTAAGATTTTTCCTAATATCAAGGTACGCTTCTAGGTCGCCTTCACGAAAGATGAATATGCTTTCTACTGCCGAGGCGGCTATATGATCTTCCCAATCTGAGTGTGATTGTTTGAATGAGGCGATTTGTTGAGCCGTTCGGAGGGGAACACCGTTGTCGGCGGGATAATGCAAATTCACGATGTAATCGAAGTCTGAGATTACATAAACATGGAGGCCGAAGCTTGAAAACAGACTGTGCCACTTCGGCAATTCTTTCTTTCCGCCGACATGGAGAACCGCAATTTCTTGTTCGAGCAGACGGTGCCGCCCCTGGAGCAGCGCCTTGAAGAAATAGCGGTCGGTGTCGCCCTCAACCAGAACCACCTTTTTCGAGAAAAAGGCATAAGTGGACCGGGAATTGTCGAGAATGCGTATGAGGCTTTTTTCATCTGCGGAAAGTGTTGGCGAGAAGATTGACGTGTGACCGTTCGCATTAAGCGCAAACCGGCGTACAGAATTTATGGTGCTCGAATTGATGAGCGATTCCGAGTGGGTAACGAGAATATATTGGCAGTTCTGCGTCCGGTTCAGCTCTCGAAGTACCTGCAGATACTCGTGCTGAAATTGATAATGCAAATGGATTTCAGGTTCATCAATGATGACGACGCCACCCTTCAGCTCACCCCTCCCATACGCCTCGAGCACTAGGTGGATAATCGCTTTTTGACCCGCGCTCAGGCTGTTAATGTCGCCGATTGGCTTGTTGCGACGGGTGTCGTAGAATTCAAAGCTGTACCGCCATGTTCGCTGGTCCAGAAGCTTTATTTGACAGCGCAGATTTACCACGCGCAGTCGCTCATTGACCGACCTCACAAAGGGAAGATCGTTCGCTTCTTGCTCACACTGCGCAAGATCTTTTGCTTCAGAAATGAGGTTGAAATGGCGCTCAGCAACCTGCAGCCGCATGAGCGCGAACACAGGGGGTTCATTGCTGTCGGTGGCATTGAGGCTACGATTGAAATCTTGATTCCGTATGTCCTGAATTTGCTGCGACGCTGACGCGTTGCTGAGGGAAATTGAGGGCTGAAACGCGTGGTAGTTGCGATAGCTGCCGATAAGCGTGAAGCTCTCATAGAGCGGTGGGATCGGCTCACCGCGCGTAAGGGCATTGCGAAGTGAAATGGCTTCTCTGAAAAGGTGATAGTCGGTTAGATATGTGAAGCCAAAGTCATGTTCTCCACCCTGTAGCTGAACCGAGAAATTATTCGCGGCACGGTTCAATATCACGTCAATTACGTACGTGTCGCGCTCTTCGCTATTGGCGTTAATATTATAACTAGAGTATGATCCTAGCGTTTCGGTGAGCTCAACAAAGTAAGCCCTGATATTAGCAATGTTCTGCCGATCGATGTCGTCGAGTCGCACTGCTATACGAATTCGCTGCTCTTGATCTTCGCTATCCCAATTTGCGTCCAGCCGAAAATCGTTGATGTTGGTGTGATTGGCTGGCTGCAGAACCTGCCGCCTATCATTTATTGCAAGGGTTGAGCGGCGTCCGAACAGCTCGCGGTTGAAGCTGAACTGACGATATATGACCCTTCGGAAGAGGAAGTTGATAACCTCGAGGGCTGTCGATTTTCCGGAGCCATTCTCGCCGATAATAATATTTAGACCATCGTCAAATTCTATTTTATCGGCCTGGCGCACATCGGCACGATAGGGAAAGCTGAGGACATTTGATATTTGAAGGTATTCGATTCGCATCCCTTAACCCTACACCCTTTACCGGAATAGCATATCGAGGGCCGATCTTTTGCTCAAGCTGCGGTTGAGGTGGGTGTTGCGTATGTCGCTGACCACCCCGCCCCGTGATCTTGGTTCGGCTGTAGAACCTCACTGTATGGCGGCGTTCGGGGACCGGCGTTAACGCCGGCGAACGGCGACTATGCGGGCGCAAAACTGCCGTTCCCCAACGCGAACTTACAGGTCCGCATTGGGCAGATACCGTTGAAAAAGTCGGCGTTGCTGTCAGTGCGAAGTTCTGATTCACTCCTTCTAGGGATTTAGGAGGATTTTCTGATGATGGGCGAACGGATGGTAGCGC
>NZ_JALBGV010000096.1 GCF_023006505.1 Neorhizobium sp. SHOUNA12A | reverse complement strand
CGCGGAGAGGGTGGCTTGCTGGTTGGCCGCGGTCCGGGCGCCCATGGCGCGGTCGTTGAGCATGCCGGCGGCGACGTCGGCTGGGAGCAAGGCAAGATCCGGCGATACTTCGGCGGCAATCCTGCCCACCTCCGTTTCAAAATCCTCCATGTCCCGGGCCATGCCGCGCACCCGGCGGTCGCGGTTTTCCCGCTCTGAAAGCAGATCCGGTATGGTGCGCCAGACATCCAGCGCCGCAAGCGCCATGTCGACCGTCGCGTCTTCGGAAAGACCCGCCAGGACTGCCGCGTTCGAAAACGTGGAACGCCAGCGTTCGATATCGCGGCGCAAACCGGTCTCGCGGTCAGTCAGCTTTTCCAAAGCCTCTTCGGCGGAATGGCGCTTGCCTTCCAGTGACCGGCTTTCGGTCCAGCGCTCGTTGAGCTCACCGATCCGGCGTTCAAGCCCGCGGGCGAGAGCGGGAGGAGGAAGTGCCGCTGCGGCCAGACCGATCGCATCGGCCAGCCCCAGCAGCGCCGGCTTGAGTTTTTCCTCCCTGAGACGCAGCGCCTCCAGCTCGTCGCGCGCATCGTTCAGCGCACCCGACAGGAGTGAAAGGCCATCGACAGCACGCCGCCACTCGATCATCCGCTCCGGCGTCGACGATGCGACGGGTGCTGCATGGAAAAGGTCTTCGAATTCGGTGACCACGTCGGCGGCGGTAATGCCGCATTCCTTGGCAGTGATCTCGGCAGCGCCGATCGCCTGTTGCAGTTCCCGCTGCCGCAGGGTGAGCTGGGCGTGGAGCGACACACGCTCGGCATCGGCAAGCGCCGCGTCGGCGAGCCGGTCTGCGTCCTCCACGGCGATCTTCAGTTCGCTCAGTTTTTCGACAGATGGTTTTGTCCCCAGCGCCTCGATCTTTTCGTCGCGGCCGGCTCTTGCCGCCGCGATATCCTCGCGGGAGACAATCCGCCCCTGCCCTTCCAGCGCTGCAAGCTGGCCGGCGATCGCCCTGGCTTCGTCGCCGAGGCCGGCGAGCTTCTGGGCAGCCTGAGCGCTCTCCGCCTTGGCCGCATCGATCAACCGGCGGTGATGGGTGAGCGTCGCGATATCCGGCAGCGGCACCGAAAGAAGACGGGCGATGTCCTTGACCGGCGGATCGAGGCGCGCGGCCGCGGCGGCAAGATCGCTTTCGGCACGGGCGACGCGCACCTGCAGCGTTTCGACGCTGGAGAGTTCGCTGACGTCGGGACGCAGCGCTGCGAGCTGTTCAGCCCACGGTTTCGGGTCGATCAACCGGCCATCCGGCCCGTGGTCTCCGAGCCGCCGCAGGACATCCTGCGCGTCCTCGATCTGCTGGCGCAGCTGTTTCAGGCTGCGGTCGAGCTCATTGCCCTCCTCGACAAGCTTGCGGAGGCGCACGAGATCGGCATCGGCCGGCTGGGCGCGCTGAAGCTCTTCGAATTTGCCAAAACCAAGCCGGCGGGCCGACTGGACGATACGCTGGTCGAAATCGTCGACCTCGCCGCGCACCCGGGCGATATCTTCCCGCGCCTTGAGATAGGCGCCCTTATCCGCATGGGCGGCCAGGATCTTGGGCGCCGCGGCGATCAGCGCCTCATCGACATGCACGGCGCTGATCTCGTCGCGCAAACGCGATACCTCTGCCTCCGCAGCCTTGAGCGCTTCGGCGTTCTTGTGCTCCGTCTCCAGAGCCGCGGCCAGGCGTTCCTCGAAGCCAGCCGGCAGCACAGCCAGCGCTTCGTATTGCGTGAGCAGTTCCCGCTCGCGGTCGATCTCCCGCAGCACCGGTTCCAGCCGCAGCAGTGTCCGCAAGCGATCGAGGGCGCGCTTGGTTTCCTGCCGCTCGGCCTGCACGGCGGCGAGATCGGTTTCGATCTCGGCCTGTTCGGCGAGCAGCTTTTTCCAGTCGCCGGATTTCAGCTCGTTGTCGCGTTCGGCCTTGCGGGCTTCGTCATGGCTGTCGAGCGCCTGATAGAACGAGCGATCCTTGGAGCGACGCGGCGCATAGATGCCGTCGGCTTCCGCATCCAACGACTTGCGCAGGTCCGAAAGTCCGGTCAGGCCGGAGGCCGCGGAAAACAGCAGGCTGCCGATCTCGCCGCCACTTTTCAGCATCGTCTCGCCGCCGGCCCTGAGCGATGCGGAATCGAGCCCGAAGGCGCGTTCGAACACGTCGCGGGACAGGGTGCCTAGGAACGGCGCCAGGGCATCCTCGGCCAGGGCCTCTTCCGTCTCATTGGCGGCGAGCAGCGTGTTCTTGCGGCCTCGGCGGCGGCGGAATTCGAGCGCCTGGCCATCGCGCGCGGTGATCGCGGCACCGACGCGGAGCGCGGTGGCATCATGCAAAAAACTGTATTCGGCGGTCGTCGGGAAACCGAACAGCAGGTCGGAGATTGCCGACAGGGCGGAGGATTTTCCGGCCTCGTTCGGTCCGTAGATCACATGTAATCTGGCATCCGGGCGGAAGGTCAGCGTCCGGTCGGTCAGCGCGCCGTAGCGCAGAATATCGAGGCGATTAAAACGCATGGATCAGCCAGTCCTCGCCGCACGCGAGAGCAGGAGATCGCGGGCCTCGGCCAGCAGCGCTTCGGCGTCGTCGCCGAGCGCCAGATCACCGGCGCCGATGCCGCCCGGCAGGCGGGCGGTGATCTCGGCGATCTTGGCGTTGGCATCGGCGAGCAGTTCCGGGGCGAAGCCGCCCATCGGGATGAGGCCTTCGAGGCCGAGCATGTCGGTCGCGACGCCCGCCCCGTTGGTTGCCGGTTCCAGCCGCACTTCCAGCTTTTCGAGCCAGATATCCTGGTGGGAGCGGTGGCAGGCCGCCTGCACCTCATCGCGAAAGTCCTCGGCGCGAGCCATGACTTCGTTGCGGAAGCGGCTTTTGCCCGTCAGGCGGATGCGCAGCGCCAGCGGCCGGCCTTCCATCCGCTCGACGACATCTTCCAGTGCACCCTCGGTGCGGCGCAGGATCGCCGGGATGTTGTCGTCCGGTTCGACCGCGACCACGAGTTCGGCAAAGCGGGCGCTGTCGGTGATGATCCGCTCATGGGTGATACGACCATCCTCGACGATCACCAATACCGCGCCTTTCGCCCCCTGCTCGCGGATCGAGCGCCCCTGGAGATTACCGGGGAAGACCACCAGCGGGTCTTCGGCGACGATCTCGAAATCATGCACATGGCCCAGCGCCCAGTAGTCGTAACCGCGCGAGCGCAGGTCCTCGACCGAGCACGGGGCATAGGGCGCGTGCGGCTCGCGGCCCGTGAGCGAGGTGTGCAGCACACCGATGTTGAACCAGCCCTGTTCCGGCCTCGGATAGGCGAGCGACAGGTTTTCGACAGCCGAACGTTCGGCAAAGCCTTGGCCGTGCAGCGCCACCTTCAAGTGGTCCAGCTTGAAGCTGCCCGGCTTGTTGACCGGGAACTCGCTGACATTCTTCGGCAGGGTAATCGTCTTGGTGATGACGCTTTCGGCGTCGTGATTGCCCTTCAGCAGGAAGACGGGGATACCGGCGCGTTCCAGCCGCGCCACTTCGCGGTTGAAGAACAGGCCGATCTTGTTGTCCTTCCAGTCACCGTCATAGACGTCGCCGGCGACGATGAAGAAATCCACCCGGCGCTCCACCGCCTGGTCGACCAGGCCTGAAAACGCCCTGCGGCTCGCCTCGATGAACAATTCTGCGATCGCGGCATCCTTCAGCGCCAGCCCCTGGAAGGGACTGCCGAGATGCAGGTCGGCGGCGTGAATGAATCGGAAGGAGGTCATCGAATCGCTTGTTTTGATTGCCGGAGCTGATCAGGTGTTTTAGGCAAATGCCGGGCACGAAGGAAGCTCAGGGTTCCGCAGCCTGTGGATAGCCCAATCTTATTCGGAGGACATCATGAGAAACCACGCGTTCGGACGCACATCCTTCACCGTCAGCGAGATCGGTTTCGGCGCCTGGCAGATCGGCGGCTCCTGGGGCGACGTCAGCGAAACGGACGGGGCCAAGGCGCTGGAAGCGGCGCTCGATGCCGGCGTCACCTTCGTCGACACCGCCGACGTTTATGGCGATGGCCGTTCGGAAAAAATCATTGCCGGCGTCCTGAAATCGCGCGGCGGCAATCGGCCGATGGTCGCCACCAAGGCCGGCCGTCGTCTCAGCCCGCATGTGGCCAACGGCTATACCAAGGCCAATCTCGAAGGCTTCATCGACCGCAGCCTCAAGAATCTCGAAATCGACAGCCTCGACCTCGTGCAGCTCCACTGCCCACCGACCGAAGTCCTCTATCGCCCGGAGGTTTTTGGCGCGCTCGACGATCTGCGCCGTGCCGGCAAGATCAGGAATTACGGCGTCAGCGTCGAGAAGGTCGAGGAAGCGCTGAAGGCGATCGAATATCCGGACGTCACCAGCATCCAGATCATCTACAACATCTTTCGCCAGCGCCCGGCCGACCTGTTCTTCAGGGAGGCCAAGCAGAAGAACGTCGCGGTGATCGTCCGCGTGCCGCTCGCAAGCGGGCTGCTGTCGGGCAAGATCACCCGCGATACGGCGTTCGCCAAGGACGACCATCGCAATTTCAACCGGCATGGCGACGCCTTCGATGTCGGCGAGACTTTTGCCGGCGTACCGTTCGAAGTTGGTCTCCAGGCGGTCGAGGAAGTCCGCAAGCTGGTGCCACAGGGAGCGTCGATGGCGGCTTTCGCGCTGAAATGGATCCTGATGAACGAGGCGGTCACCGTCATCATTCCCGGCGCCCGCAACGAGGCGCAGGCCAGGGGCAATGCTGCGGCGGCAGAGCTTGCCGCACTTTCGGCCGACGTGATGACCGCGATCAAGGAAATCTACGCGCGGCTGGTTGCTCCGCACGTGCATCAGCGCTGGTAGGGACGCCGAGCTTGCCGTCACGCAGCATGCAGCCCCGTGACAACGGATGACAGTTTTCACATCCAGCGTTGTGATTGGCAGCGATTTGCGACTCGTAAAAAAGGCCCGGGAAAAACCCGGGCCTTTTCAAAATATGAGACTGTAACAGGATGCCTCGAAGGCAGCGCGTTAGCTGTTGACTGCGTCCTTCAGGCCCTTACCGGCCGAGAACTTCGGCACGTTACGTGCCGGGATGTCGACTTCGGCGCCGGTCGACGGATTACGACCCTTGGACGCTTCGCGACGGGAAACGGAGAAGCTGCCGAAACCGGCAAGACGGATATCGCCGCCCTTCTTCAGTTCAGCCTGTACGGTCTCAAAAACGGCGTCTACAGCGGATGCGGCATCAGCCTTAGAGAGGCCGGCCTTCTCGGCCACTGCGGATACCAACTCATTCTTATTCATGTTTCCACCCCTTTCAAACGGTTTTGGAACGACTCATGTAATCGGGGCAGACAATAGTCAGGCGCCCGCCCGTGGCAACCCAAAAGCTCCGCAATCGCCTGAAAAACAAGGGGTGCGCGTTATTTTTCACAAAAAAAGCCGGCGTTGTGCCGGCTTTTTTCATTGCTGGTGCCAATTTGGCATAACCAAAAGACTATCGATCAGTGCGCTATGGTTACGCCTGCGTCGTCCACACCTTCGACCGTGGTGATCAGCGGCGTTTCCACCGTGCCATCCCATTCGATCGCTTCCGGTTGACGGACGAGCGCGTGACGGATCACCTCGCCCATGCGGGAAACCGGAATGATCTCCATGTTGTTCTTCACGTTGTCCGGAATCTCGGCCAGATCCTTGGCGTTTTCTTCCGGGATCAGAACGGTCTTGATGTTGCCGCGAAGGGCGGCAAGCAGCTTTTCCTTGAGGCCGCCGATCGGCAGCACACGGCCGCGAAGGGTGATCTCACCCGTCATCGCCACGTCCTTGCGGACCGGGATGCCGGTCATGATCGAGACGATTGCGGTCGCCATGCCGACGCCGGCCGACGGTCCGTCCTTCGGGGTTGCCCCTTCCGGCACGTGAACGTGGATGTCCGACTTGTCGAAGCGCGGCGGTTCGATGCCGAAATCGATTGCACGCGAACGGACATAAGAAGCCGCCGCCGAGATCGATTCCTTCATCACTTCCTTGAGGTTGCCGGTGACCGTCATGCGGCCCTTGCCCGGCATCATCACGCCTTCGATCGTCAGCAGTTCGCCGCCGACTTCCGTCCAGGCGAGACCGGTGACCACGCCAACCTGATCCTCGCCCTCGGCTTCGCCGTGGCGGAACCGCGGAACGCCGAGGTAGTCGGAGATGTTGGCCGCGGTGATCGCAACCGACTTGGTCTTGCCCTTGATGATCTCGGTGACCGCCTTGCGGGCGAGTTTCATCAGTTCACGCTCATAGCTACGAACGCCGGCTTCCCGCGTGTACTGCTGGCTGATCGCCATCAGGGCATCGTCGGTGATCGAGAATTCGTTCGGCTGCAGGGCATGTTCCTTGATCGCCTTCGGCAGAAGGTGACGCTTGGCGATCTCGCGCTTTTCATCCTCGGTGTAACCGGCGATCCGGATGATTTCCATACGGTCCATCAGCGGTGCCGGGATGTTAAGCGTGTTCGCCGTGGTGATGAACATCACGTCGGACAGGTCGTATTCGACTTCCAGGTAATGGTCCATGAAGGTCGAGTTCTGCGCCGGATCCAGCACTTCGAGCAGGGCCGAAGACGGGTCGCCGCGGAAATCCATGCCCATCTTGTCGATTTCGTCGAGCAGGAAGAGCGGGTTGGACTTCTTTGCCTTCTTCATCGACTGGATGACCTTGCCGGGCATCGAGCCGATATAGGTGCGGCGGTGACCGCGGATTTCGGCTTCGTCACGAACGCCGCCGAGAGCCATGCGCACGTATTCGCGGCCGGTCGCCTTGGCGATCGACTGGGCGAGCGAGGTCTTGCCGACGCCCGGAGGCCCGACGAGGCACAGGATCGGACCCTTGAGCTTGGTGGCGCGGGCCTGCACGGCGAGATATTCGATGATGCGCTCCTTGACCTTGTCGAGGCCGAAGTGATCGGCTTCGAGGATCTTCTCGGCATTGTTGAGGTCGACCTTGACCTTCGATTTCTTGGCCCACGGAATACCGAGCAGCCAGTCGAGATAGTTGCGCACGACGGTGGCTTCCGCCGACATCGGGCTCATCTGCTTGAGCTTCTTCAGCTCGGCATCGGCCTTTTCCTTGGCTTCCTTGGACAGCTTGGTCTTGGCGATGCGCTCTTCCAGTTCGGCCATCTCGTCGCGGCCTTCTTCGCCATCGCCGAGCTCCTTCTGGATCGCCTTCATCTGTTCGTTGAGGTAGTATTCGCGCTGGGTCTTCTCCATCTGGCGTTTTACACGCGAGCGGATGCGCTTTTCCACCTGCAGGACGGAGATCTCGCCTTCCATGAAGCCGAGCGCCTTTTCGAGGCGCAGCTTGACGGAAACCGTTTCCAGCATTTCCTGCTTTTCGGTGATCTTGATCGACAGATGCGAGGCAACCGTATCGGCCAGCTTCGAATAGTCTTCGATCTGGCTTGCGGCGCCCACCACTTCCGGCGAGATTTTCTTGTTGAGCTTCACGTAGTTTTCGAACTCGGAAACCACGGAACGCGACAGGGCTTCGACCTCGACCGCATCCTCGTCGGGTTCGGCAAGAACGCTCGCCGTCGCTTCGTAGAATTCTTCACGGTCGGTATAGCCGTCGATCTTGGCGCGCGAACGGCCTTCGACCAGAACCTTGACGGTGCCGTCGGGCAGCTTCAGGAGCTGCAGCACGTTGGCGACGGTGCCGACCTTGTAGATTGCCGAGGGTTCGGGATCGTCGTCGCCGGCATTGATCTGGGTGACCAGCATGATCTGCTTGTCGGAACCCATCACCTCTTCGAGCGCGCGAATAGACTTCTCCCGTCCGACGAACAAAGGCACGATCATATGCGGAAAGACCACAATGTCGCGCAGCGGCAGCACCGGATAGGTTTCGCTACCAGTCGCAGACGTTGAATTCGTCATTTCATTTCCTTTCCATCGTCCCGTTTCCGGGATACGTCCCGGGGCAAATCACCCGGGCATTTCACTCTCGCCCAAAGTGGAGTTTTAGAAATTTGATTTCAAGCCTTGCAGGCCGCCGTCGCTTAACGAATGTGACAGGGGCATTACAAAGCGTGTACACATAAACGCCACGCGGAACGCCAAAGGACACGGGACGCGACCACCGGACCTGCCAACCTGAGATCACACCCAAACGAAGCAACCGGAGCGTCGATGATCTTCCCGCACAGTCTCTAATGCAAGGCGAATATGGTGCAATTCTTCGCGAGGCAAAAATGGTGGAAAAATCAAAAAAAGCAAGGCTGTTCGCCGACATAAAAAAGAGGCCCCGATAGGGCCTCTTCAAGCTCAGGAACGGAACGGCCCACTTCAAGCCGAAACGTTCGCCTTTTCATCCTGCCGGTCGGCATAGATGTAGAGCGGCCGGGCGTTTCCACGCACGACGTCGTCCGAGATGACCACTTCGCGCACGCCTTCGAGCGTCGGCAGTTCGAACATGGTGTCGAGAAGGATCTTCTCCATGATCGAGCGCAGGCCGCGGGCGCCGGTCTTGCGGGTGATCGCCCGCTTGGCAATCTCGCGCAGCGCATCCTCGTGGAAGGTCAGGTCGACGTCTTCCATCTCGAACAGGCGCTGGTACTGCTTGATCAGCGCGTTCTTCGGTTCCGACAGGATCTGGATCAGCGCATCCTCGTCGAGGTCTTCGAGCGTTGCCAGAACCGGCAGACGGCCGATGAATTCCGGAATGAGGCCGAACTTCACCAGATCTTCCGGCTCCAGTTCGCGCAGCACTTCGCCGACGCGACGGTCATCCGCCGACTTGACGGAGGCACCGAAGCCGATCGAGGTCTTTTCGCCGCGAGCCGAGATGATCTTGTCGAGACCCGCGAAGGCGCCGCCGCAGATGAACAGGATGTTCGTCGTGTCGACCTGCAGGAATTCCTGCTGCGGGTGCTTGCGGCCGCCCTGCGGCGGTACCGAGGCAACCGTGCCTTCCATGATCTTCAGAAGCGCCTGCTGCACGCCCTCGCCCGACACATCGCGGGTGATCGACGGGTTGTCCGACTTGCGGGAGATCTTGTCGACTTCATCGATATAGACGATGCCGCGCTGGGCGCGTTCGACATTGTAGTCCGCAGACTGCAGGAGCTTCAGGATGATGTTTTCGACGTCCTCGCCGACATAGCCGGCTTCGGTCAGCGTCGTGGCGTCCGCCATCGTGAAGGGAACGTCGATGATGCGGGCGAGGGTCTGGGCAAGATAGGTCTTGCCGCAGCCGGTCGGGCCGACCAGCATGATGTTCGACTTCGCAAGCTCGACATCGCCGCCCTTGGAGGCATGCGCGAGGCGCTTGTAATGGTTATGCACCGCGACCGACAGGATACGCTTGGCCTGCTTCTGGCCGATGACATATTCGTCGAGGACCTTGATGATGTCCTGAGGCGTGGGCACGCCGTCGCGGGACTTGACCATCGAGGTCTTGTTCTCTTCGCGGATGATGTCCATGCACAGTTCGACGCATTCATCGCAGATGAATACGGTCGGTCCGGCGATCAGCTTCCGGACTTCGTGCTGGCTCTTTCCGCAGAAAGAGCAATATAGGGTATTCTTGGAGTCGCCGCCGTTGCTGCCGCTGACTTTGCTCATATCACTTTCCTTCCAGCACTCCGCACTCACGTCAAAACGGGCGCGGTCCACTCTACCGCTTGCCGGCGCGCGCCCGACGGGCCTTGCGCGCCTGCCTTGCCTTAAGGGTACTCTACCGATCCTGCGCACATCATGCCGGATCAGCGGCAACGAAACCCCTAAGAAACGAATGCTATGTCATAAAAGTTCAACACAGCATTAATAAGTACTAATAGCGCTTTCCGTGCGACTTGAAACCCCTTTTTGCTCACATCGGGGTGAGGTGCACGGGTCGCGCCATCAGACTCAGTCTCCGGAGCCACCTTCCATTTCCTGACGCGATGTCAGGATCTTGTCGATGACGCCCCAATCCTGGGCTTCGTCGGCCGTCATGAAATGGTCGCGGTCGAGGGTCTTTTCGACTTCCTCCAACGTGCGGCCCGTATGCTTCACGTAGACCTCGTTAAGACGTCTTTTCATCTTCAATATGTCACGGGCATGGCGCTCGATATCGGACGCCTGGCCCTGGAAGCCGCCGGAGGGCTGGTGCACCATGATGCGCGAGTTCGGGGTTGCAAAGCGCATCCCCTTTTCGCCGGCGCAGAGGAGCAGCGAGCCCATGGAGGCGGCCTGGCCGATGCAGAGCGTCGAAACCGCCGGCTTGATGAACTGCATCGTGTCATAGATCGCCATGCCGGCGGTCACGACGCCGCCGGGCGAATTGATGTAGAGGGCGATTTCCTTCTTCGGGTTTTCCGCTTCGAGGAAGAGAAGCTGGGCGCAGATCAGCGACGCCATATAGTCTTCGACGGGACCCGTCAGGAAGATGATGCGCTCTTTCAGAAGACGCGAATAGATGTCGTAAGAGCGCTCACCGCGATTGGTCTGTTCGACGACCATCGGCACCAAGGCCATTGCGGTATCAACTGGATTTCTCATGTCCGTCCTTTGTCAAGCACTTGCCGAAAGCGGATAAGCGCTCCGGAATCAAATGGAATGGGTCATCCCTACATAGAGTGTCAACGCCCGGTACTTCAAGACGGAGCATCCGATATCCTTAACTGCCCGGGGATGCGCGAGGCTGACCGCTATTACGATTCCTGCCGGGCGACAGCCTGCGGGCGCCCCATTTCGCCCGATGGCACAGGTTTTTGCGCGATCAGGGTAAAGCGGGCGTGAATTTCGTCTCGAAATCTCGCCGCAACCGGGTTTGAGCCCAGGGTTTTCCAGAATCCGTGCAACTTCGTCTTAAAGACTGCGTGTCATGTTGGGCGCGCTCGACATCGAGCATTGGAGTTTGGGGTGGACATTTTAACGGGCCTGATGATCTGGGCGGCGGAGGCGCTGACGCTTGCAGCCCTCCTGTGCTCACGCTGGTACTACGAGCGGGACCGCTTCTACCTGAGTTGGGGCGGCGGGTTTGCGCTGCACGGGATCGGCGTCATCCTGGTGGCATTGCGCGGCGACATCCCCGATTTCATCTCCATCCAGATCGCCAATACGCTGGTGCTCTCCGGCGTCGGCCTGTGGATTGCCGGTTTCCTGCAGTTCGACCGAAAGCCCGTGGGAGCCTATATCGCCATCCCGGCGCTTCTGTGGGTGGCTGGAATGTTCCTCTATCCGGTGCGCGAGAACTTCGCTAACCGGGTGGCTCTCCACAACGTCGCGACCATGGTCGGTCATGCGATCATGATCTATATCCTGCTCAGGAACAACGGCGCGTCGAAGATGACGCGGCGGGTGCTTGCGGCCTTCCTTGCCGTACAACTTTGCGCGAACGGCGTGGTAGCGGTTCTGGTGATCGCCGGTGAGGCGAAATCCGTTGGCATGTCGCCGCATTCCGCCTGGCTGCTCTTCCCGGCGGCAGTCTGTTTAATCGCCATCATCATGACCGGCACGAAACTGCTGACCGAGCGCTCGGAAGAGAAACTCAAGACGCTTGCCGTCACCGACCCCTTGACCGGGGTTCTCAACCGGCGCGGCCTGATCGACCAGTTCCATGCCCTGAGAAAACTCGAGGACGATGAGAAACCGCTGATCGCGCTCCTGCATTTCGACCTCGACAACTTCAAGCAGATCAACGACCGCTGCGGCCATCAGGCGGGCGATTCGGTGCTGGTCGCCTTTTCACAAGTCGGCCAGACGTCGATGCGCGGCCGCGGTTTCTTCGGCCGCATGGGCGGCGAGGAATTCGCCTCCATCCTGCGCGTCGGCGACATGATCGAGGCCGCCAGCATCGCCGAGGCGATCCGCCTGACGCTCAAACGCCAAACCATCGTCGCCGGCGAGCACAATATTACTGTCACCGTCAGCGCCGGCATCGCGCTTGCGGGCGCCGGAACCGCCGACCTCGATCTTCTGCTCAGCGCCGCGGACCGGGCACTTTACGCAGCCAAGGACAGCGGCCGCGACCGCACCGCGATCGATACCGGCACCGACGCCTCGATCGTTCCGGCCGTCGACCGGCAGGGCGAGGACGAGGCCCCGACGGATGTGCGCGCGAGCCGGCAAGTCGCAGCCCTGAAACGCCTCGCTTCGCTCGGCAAGCGCTGACATCCTCTTGCCCTCGCCATCCTGAAACCCACATTGGTCCGCAGAGATAAAACGCG
This sequence comes from Neorhizobium sp. SHOUNA12A, assembly GCF_023006505.1. GTDB lineage: Bacteria > Pseudomonadota > Alphaproteobacteria > Rhizobiales > Rhizobiaceae > Neorhizobium. Next base: position 7,607 of record NZ_JALBGV010000096.1, on the reverse strand, counting down.
GAGGGTGCGTCATGCGGGCTGGATTTTTCAGGACAAGACTTTTCAATAGCATCGTTCTTTCTTCGGCTATTTCGGCCTTGATGCTTTCGGCCGACGTAACGTTTGCACAGCAGGCGTCCGATACGGTTGCGCCGGAGCGGGCGACCGGATTCACCTCGGCCAAGCGCGTCGAGACCAAGAACTTCATGGTCGCCGCCGCCAATCCGCTGGCGGCAGAAGCCGGGCGCGACGTGATCGCCAAGGGTGGCAATGCGATCGACGCCCTGATCGCGGTCCAAACCGTGCTCGGCCTTGTCGAGCCGCAGAGTTCCGGCCTCGGCGGCGGCTCGTTCCTCGTCTATTTCGATGCAGCTGCCAACAAGCTCACCACGTTCGACGGCCGCGAGACGGCACCGATGGAGGCTACGCCGAAACTCTTCCTCGATGCCCAGGGCCAGCCGCTGAAATTCATGGACGCAGTGGTCGGCGGCCGATCGGTCGGCACGCCCGGCACGGTGCGCCTGCTTTCCGAAGTCCATAAGCGCTACGGCAAGAGCGACTGGGCGAGCCTGTTCGAACGGGCGGAGAAGCTCGCCGCAGACGGTTTCCAGGTCTCGCCCCGCATGGCTTCGCTGATCGCCGCCGAGGGCGACCGGCTGAAGAAATACGACGGTCCCCGCAGCTACTTCTACGACGCGTCAGGCGCGCCGCTGAAGGCCGGCACGGTGCTCAAGAACCCAGCCTATGCCGAGACGCTGAAGGCGATCGCGACCGGCGGCGCCGATGCCTTCTACAAAGGGCCGATCGCGGAGGCGATCGTCAAGACGGTGCGCGAAGCCCCGGTCAATCCCGGCGTCCTGTCGCTCGCCGACCTCGCCAATTACCGCGTCAAGGAACGCGAGCCGGTCTGCGCCACCTACCGGGCGCTCGACGTCTGCGGCATGGCCCCCCCCTCCTCCGGTGCGGTCGCCATCGGGCAGATGCTCGGGCTGATCGAAAATTTCGACATCAAGGCACTCGGGGCCCAGAACGCCGAAAGCTGGCGGATCATCGGCGATGCCCAGCGCCTCGCCTTTGCCGACCGCGAACGGTATCTGGCCGATCCGGATTTCCAGCCCTTGCCGATCAAGGGCCTGCTGAAGAAGGACTATCTCGGCAAGCGCGCCTCGCTGCTTGACGGCACCAAGGCTCTTAGCGCCGACCAGGTGAAGGCCGGCGAGCCGGAATGGGACCATGCGCTGCTGTTCGGCCGCGATGCCGCGATCGAGCTGCCCTCCACCAGCCATCTCGTCATCGTCGACAGAGAGGGTAACGTCGTGTCGATGACCACGACGATCGAAAGCGGGTTCGGCTCGCGGCTGATGACGAACGGCTTCCTGCTCAACAACGAGCTCACCGATTTCTCCTTCAAGACCCATGACGGCAGCCTGCCCGTCGCCAACCGTGTCGAGCCGGGCAAGCGGCCGCGTTCCTCCATGGCGCCGACGATCGTGATGAAGGACGGCAAACCGCTGCTGGCGGTCGGTTCGCCGGGCGGCAGCCAGATCATCGGTTACGTCGCCCAGGCGCTGATCGCCTATATCGACTGGGGCATGCCGGTGGAGCAGATCGTCGCCCAGCCGCATTTCATCAATCGTTTCGGGCCTTACGAGATCGAGGCAGGCACCGGGGCCGAAAAGTTCGCCGAACCGTTGAAGGCGCTCGGTTACGAGGTAAAACCGGGCGAGATGAATTCCGGACTGCACGCGATCGAGATCACCGAGAGCGGTCTCGTGGGCAGCGCCGACCCGCGCCGCGAGGGCGTAGCGGTCGGGGAATGATCAGATTTCGGCGTCGCCATAGGCCAGAGCCGTCTTGGTCGGCCCCTTCGGATCGACCAGCGGCGACTTGAGAAGCGTCTTCATCACCGTCCAGGCCTTGCGCACGACCTTGATATCCGCCTGGCCTTCTTGGAGAGGAAAGCGGAAGCTGAACTCGGCGGCGATCGGCGTCCGAAGCTTTTCCTCCTCCCGCCAGAGGATCAGGGCGCATTCCGCGTCGATCTCATTCGAAAGCCTGATCCACCCTTCCTCGTAGACATGTTCGACGACATGCAAGTCGGCGACGGTCTGAACCGGTGTGTCGAGCGCCGGCAGCGGGGCTTTGCGAATATCCGTGTAAGGCCCAAGGCACTCGCCGACGGTTACGGGCATGTGCTTCGGATTGAATTCCGCTTCCACCGAACGGCTGAACAGCGCCCAGAAACGGGGCGTGTCGGCAGGCGGCATCGCCTTCACGTCCTCCTCGAACTTGGGCTCTTCGTCGCTCTTCTTCCGCAGTTCAAAATCCTGCGCTTCGGCAAGCAGGCGGTCGCCGTGGCGGAACTTCAGCGTCGCCTTCCAGTCCTTGCTGGAATCGAGCTTGCGACGCATGCGGAAAACGAGGTCGGAACGGTGGTAGAGATCCCGTTTCTCGGTATCCAGAAAGAAGATGTCACGTTGCTTGCTGTCCTTCTGGACATCAAGCCTGCCCTGCGTATCGATGTCGGCGCCTTGCAGTTCCGCGCGCAGACGCTCCCAGAAGAGCGCCACCGCTCTATCGCGGGCAGCTTCATCGCCGGCAAACTCCTTCGCATGCAGCATGACCTTATATTCGCGCGATGACAGGCACACAGACTTCCCTCCCCGCTCGACAGCGGCCCTTGCATCCAAACATGATCGCAATCCTGAATTGCGTCAATCACTCAACCTTTCCCGCGCCTGGGAAATCCGCTAGGTCTTTCGGATGACCGCCCTGCCCGATTTCCTGCGCATCGATCCCGACACCCGCCGCGTCTCGCTGGACGGCCGCAACCCAGCCTTTTACGGCGACCCGAACCGCGTCTACGCCCTCCTCCACGAACATTGTCCGACCTTCTACTGGGAAGAACAGCGGCAATGGTTCTTCACCGGCTACGACCAGGTGAACGGGCTGTTGCGCGACCGGCGGTTCGGGCGGCAGATTCTGCATATCGCCAGTCGCGAAGAACTCGGCCTGCCCGAACCCTTGCCGCATCTCGAAAACTTCGATCTCACCGAGCGGTATTCGCTTCTGGAGCTCGAGCCGCCCGAGCACACCCGGCTTCGCACGCTCGTCAACCGCGCCTTCGTGTCGCGGCATATCGAAAGGCTTCGGCCGGAGATCGCGGAACTGGCCGAAAGGCTGATCGACGGGTTCGAGGGCCAAGGGGAGACGGAGCTGCTCTCCGCCTTCGCCGACATCATCCCGGTCACGATGATCGCAAGGATGATCGGCATCCCGGACGCGATGGGACCGCAGCTTCTCAAATGGTCACACGCCTATGTCGGCATGTACATGTTCAAGCGGAGCGCGGACGACGAACATGCTGCCGACCGCGCGACCAAGGAATTTTCCGACTACGTCAAAGGCCTGATCTCTGAGCGCCGCCGGGAGCCGCGCGAAGATCTCCTCACCCACATGATCCACACGGAGCACAAGGGCCAGTATCTCACCGACGACGAACTTGTCTCGACCACCATCGTGCTGCTCAATGCCGGCCACGAGGCGACGGTGCACCAGATCGGCAATTCGGTGCGGGTGATCCTGGAGAGCGGCCTGTCGCCGGCAGACCTTTTCCGCGACGAGGCGGCAACCGAGCGAACGGTCGAGGAAACGCTGCGCATTTGCGCACCCGTGCACATCTTCCAGCGCTGGGCGCTCGAGGATGTCGAAATCGACGGACTATCCTTCAAGCGCGGCGACAAGGTGAGCCTCATCCTCGCCGCCGCCAATCTCGATCCGAAGAAGTTCTCCTATCCGCTGGTTTTCAAGTCCGACCGGCAGGAAGCCGCAAACCTCTCCTTCGGAGCCGGCATCCATTTCTGCATCGGCGCGCCGCTTGCAAGGCTGGAACTCAATACCGTGCTGCCGATCCTCTTTCGGCGACTGCCCGGCATGCGGATCACGAGGACGCCGGTGGTCAAGGACGTCTATCATTTCCACGGGCTTGAGCGGCTGGACCTGGCCTGGTGAGTGGGAGTTTTCGACGTCGCAAATAACGCGTATATTGGCTGCTCAAAATTGACTCTGAGGACCCCGGTTTTGGACAATGAATCTAAGGAAAATCACCCCGGTACGTTGTCGCTCTTCGAGCTTTCCAATTTTCCTAGCAAGGAACAAATGGAAAAACTGGTAAGCGCTCTTGAAGCTGGGGACGTAGACGCGGCTCTCACAACATTGTTTGAAACGCGAGAAAAAACGTCTCACAGATCCGTATCGGCTAAAAGAAAGCCAGGGCGCTTGAAAGGCAAGCTCGTGGTAGGCCCCGAGTTCTTTGAACCTTTGAGCGAGGCTGAAATCAGAGAACTGACTGGCGAATGAGATATCTGCTCGACACGCATGCGCTCCTTTGGTGGCTCAACGATCATCCTGATCTTTCATCCGCAGCCCGCGAACTGATCATAGATGAAAAGAACGATATCTATGTTAGCGTAGCGTCCGCCTGGGAAATAGCCACAAAACATAAGAAGGGCAAACTGCCTACGGCAATCAGCGTCTTGCCCAACTTCTCCGAAGTTGTTCAGGAGAACGGCTTTGCCGACCTTCCCATTACAAGCGCTCATATGGTGAGGAGCGTTCTGCTACCAGGGATACATCAGGATCCGTTTGATCGGATTCTTGCGGCCCAAGCCATCATTGAAGACATGGCCTTGATCTCAATTGATGAAAAGATGGCGCCACTCGGTGTGATAACCCGCTGGTGAAACGCCAAAAAATGGACCGCGGGAGGCGTTTCTGCCCCCGGCGGTGGCGATAGAGTTGCTGGCTCCGTGAGCGAGATGGCGATCGTGGTGTATCCAAGCGCGAAGGTGCCTTCGATGAGCAACTGCAGACACCTGCTGCGGCTGCCCGTCGATTGTTCTGATCAAGCCTGGGCGGCAACCCCATACCGGGTTGCCGGCTTGTTGAGCGACAGATAGGGGCGCAACCCGCCGCGGGCGGTCGTGTAGGCCTCATAAAGCTGCGTATCGGCAAGCGACGGCATGGTGACGAGTTCGCCGCGGTCGAGACCCACAAGCGCCGCATCGACAAGGTCGCCTACTTCCATGACCGAATTCGGATCGAGACTATCCATCGAGCCGCCGACGCGATCGAAGATTTCGGTGCGGGTATAACCGGGCAGAACGGCCTGGATCTTGACGCCGGTGTCCTTCAGCTCTGCCGCGAGGGCTTCCGTCAGGGCCAGAACGAAGGCCTTGCTGGCGGCATAAGTGCCGCTGAAGAACTCCGCGGCGAGCGCCACGGCGGAGGCGATATTGACGATGGCGCCCTCACCCCGGGCAACGAAAGCCTGCGCGGCTGCGATTGCGAGGCGATTGGCGGCGGTGACGTTGAGGTCGACCATCTGGTCAAGGTATTCCGAATCGGCCTTCAGCAGCGGCCCCTTCGGGCCGATGCCGGCATTGTTGACGAAGAGCGTGATCGAGCCGTCCTCGCGCAGGCGCTTGTCGACGGCGAGCACATCGGTACGCTGGCTGAGGTCGGCGCGCAGTACGTCCGCCTTGATGCCATGTTCGCTCGTCAACCGGCCGGCAAGCGCCTTCAGGCGATCCGCGTCGCGGGCGACGAGGACGAGATCATAGCCGCGCTTGGCGAGCTTTTCCGCATAGGTCGCGCCGATGCCCGACGATGCGCCGGTCACGAGTGCGGTTCCGAGTTTTGAATTGTTGGTCATGGTCGATTTCCTTCAGAGGTTTTTCGGGCAGAGGTTTTTCGAGTGGTGTCGCGGCCGGCGTTTCGGCATCTGGAATTTACAGGCATATGCCACTATATATGAAAAGGAGGAATAGAGCCCGCAAGGGGCGGCCGTAAATTTTTATCGGAGTGGAAGGGCCAGCCAAAAGCGGGCATTGTCCCGCGGCAGGATCGGAACGAGATATGACGGACAAAGGCAAACACGACAGCCAAGCGCAGAACGAAGACGGCGTCTGGCTTCATTGCAGCAATACCGCAGTGCGCCGCGCCTCACGGCATCTTGGCCAGCTCTATGAGGATGCGATGGGCGATACAGGCCTCAAGGGAACGCAGTTCTCCCTGATATCCCAGATCGCCGGATCCAACCAGCCGACCTTGAAAAATCTCGCGGAGGCGATGGTCATGGACCTCTCGGCGCTCGGCCACACGTTGAAGCCGCTGATCCGCGATGGCCTAGTGGAACTGGTGCCTGATCCCCAAGACCGCCGCGCCAAACGCGTCCGCCTGACGGAGACAGGCGCAGCCACTCAGCGCGACTTCACCGCCCGCTGGCAGATTGCCCAGGACCGTTTCGACAAGGCATTCGGCAAGGAAAAGTCGGAGGAATTGCGGCGGGCGCTGGCGTTCATTTCGTCGGGCGAATTCGCGAAGGCCTTTAAGCGGGGTGAAGAAGCCTGATCAAACCCTGATCACGTAATCCTTGCGAGTCGTTTCAACGACTTCCCAGGTTCCCTTGAACCCGGGTCTGAGGATCATGCTGTCGCCGGCCTTCAATTGGACCGCCGCGCCGCCCTCCTCGGTGACGATCGAGTGGCCGGAGAGGATGTGGAAATATTCCCACTCCTCATAAACGATCCGCCATTTGCCGGGAGTCGCCTCCCAGACGCCGGCATAAAGCCCGCCCTCCGCTTCCTCGAAATTCCAGGTCCGGAATGTCGGGGTGCCGCAGATTAGCCGGTCCGATGCCGGGGCGCCCTCTTCCGGCGCGATGGACGAGAGGTCGAATTTGATCCAGGCGCTCATTGTCCGATTTCCTTCAGATGATGGGAAAGCTGGTTGGAGGCGATTGCGGCCAGTGCGCGCAGGCGGTCCGTAGCCATGCCGTTGCGGGCACTCGCCGAGAGGCCGGACATCGCCATCATGATGTAATCGGTGATGAGTTCGGCACGCTGCGGTTCACGGCCTGCGATTGCGGCGTGGATGACCTTGCGGCTCATGTCCAGCATGCGCCGGGCCTCGCCGGAGGCCTGCGGATCAACCGTGCCTCTTGCTCCCTCGATCACCATGCAGCCGGGTGCGTCTCCGCTGCCGTAGTTGTCGGCAGCCTGCCTCAGCAGTCCGGCCACGCCTTCGTCGAGCGGTCTGTCCGCTGCCAGGGCGCCTGGAACATCCAGACCTTCCCTCTCTTCGTAACGCTTCAAGGCGGCTGAGTAGAGCTCCGCCTTGCTGCCGAAAGCGGCATAAAAGCTCGGCGGATTGATGCCGATCGCCTCGGTGAGATCGGCGACGCTCAAGGCATCGTATCCCTTCGCATGGAAAAGCGCCTGGGCCTTTGCCAGTGCCTCCTCCTTGTCGAAAGCGCGGGGCCGACCGCGCGACGAGATCTTTTTTGTAGTACTCATTACAAAATCCTTGACTGCACTGACCGCTCGATTTATGTAGCGTTCATTACATTAAATCTCAAGCCTCTTTGAAGGAGACACGACAATGACTGACTTCCATGGAAAGAAAGCGCTGGTTCTGGGCGGCAGCCGCGGCATCGGGGCCGCAATCGTCCGCCGTTTCGCCGGCGATGGCGCCGACGTGACATTCACCTATGCCGGTTCGAAGGATGCCGCCGACGCTCTTGCCGTCGAGACCGGCGCCAAGGCCGTCCGGTCGGATGCGGCAGACCG
>NZ_JALBGV010000095.1 GCF_023006505.1 Neorhizobium sp. SHOUNA12A | reverse complement strand
GGCGAAGCCGTATCGCTGCGCCCCGCCCTTTTCGCCGCCGCCTTCGCACTGCTGATCCTCGACAGCCTTGTGGTGCTCTTCATGAACGGCGTTTTCTCGCGTGGCTCCGGCGGACGCCGCAGGCCGAGCGGTGCTGCCGCAGCAGCGATCGCCGCCCTCGCCTTCGGCCTCTTCGCCTTGACGCCCGGCCAATCCAAAGCGCAAGAAATGGCGCCCGGTGCCGGTGCCAAGCCGGGTGACGAGCAGATCCTCGAACGGCTCGACACGACCCACCTCGCCTATGTCACCACCGGCGAGCAGGATGTCGACCGGATTTCCGAACAGGGTCTCGAGGGTCTCAGCCAGTTCCTCACCTACCGCACGACGCTGGAACCCGGCGCTCCGGTCGGCCTCGACATCACCAAGGATGAGCTCGCCTTCTACCCGATCATCTACTGGCCCATCTCTGCCACGGCGCCGATGCCGTCGCAGGCGGCGATCTCCCGCATCGACGCCTATATGCGCAATGGCGGCACTGTGCTCTTCGACACCCGTGATCAATATTCGTCGCTCGGCGGTGGCGGCACCACGCCAAATGGCGAGCGCCTGCAGGCGATCCTCGCCAATATCGACATCCCGCCGCTGGAGCCGACGCCGACCGACCACGTGCTGACCCGCTCCTTCTACCTGCTCACCAACTTCCCCGGTCGTTATACCGGCAGCCCGCTTTGGGTCGAGGCACGGCAGGAAGCGAAAAACACCGGCGCCCAGCTCTCCTCCAGCGGCGACGGGGTGACCCCGTTGCTGATCACCGGCAATGATTTCGCCGGTGCCTGGGCAGTCGACAGCCAGGGCGCCCCGGTCCTGCCGACCGTGCCCCCGGACGAGATGCAGCGCGAATATGCCTATCGCTCCGGCGTCAACATCATGATGTACATGCTGACCGGCAACTACAAAGCCGACCAGGTGCATGTCCCGGCGCTTCTCGAACGGCTTGGCCAGTAAGGACAGCCGAACATGACCATCGAATTCGCCCCCTTTTTCTCCTGGCCGATCCTGGCCGCCCTCGGTGTCTTCGCGCTGATCCTCGCGGGCCTCTCCTTCTGGCGCGGCATTCGCGGCGCCGCCTTGCGCACGCTGGCGCTCGCCGCCCTGCTCCTGGCGCTCGCCAACCCGACGCTGCTGCAGGAGGACCGCGACCAGCTTTCGACCGTCGTGCCGGTCATTGTTGACCGCTCGCAGAGCCAGGATACCGCCCAGCGCAAGCAACAGACCGACGAGGCGCTCGCAAGCCTCAAGGACCGCTTCTCCCGCTACCCGCGCATCGAGACGCGTATCGTCGAGGTCGATGACGATGGCGATACCGACACTCCCTCGACAAAGCTCTTCACTGCCCTGCGTTCCGCCATTTCCGACGTGCCGCCGGCCCGTATCGGCGGGGCGGTTTTCCTGACCGACGGCCAGATCCACGACCTGCCCGGCATCAACCAGGACCTCGGCTTCAACGCCCCCGTCCACGGCCTGATCACCGGCAAGCCGGACGAATTCGACCGCCGCGTTGAAGTGGTCCGCGCCCCGCGCTTTGGCATTGTCGGCGAGGAACAGGAACTGACGCTGCGGGTCTTCGACGACGGCCGCACCGGCGGCGGACCGGCGCAGGTCACCGTGCGCATGAACGGCCAGCAGACGGCGACGCTGCGCGCCACGCCCGGCCAGGAGACGCCTTTCTCGTTCACGGTTCCGCGCGGCGGCAACAACGTCATGGAATTTTCGGTCGCCGAGCTTCCGGGCGAGGTGACCATCGCCAACAATCGCGCCGTCCATGTCATCGACGGCATCCGTCAGAACCTACGTGTGCTGCTCGTCTCCGGCGAACCGCATGCCGGCGAGCGCGCCTGGCGCAACCTTTTGAAGTCCGATGCCTCGGTCGACCTCGTCCACTTCACTATTCTGCGGCCGCCGGAAAAGCAGGACGGCACGCCAATCAACGAGTTGTCGCTGATCGCCTTCCCGACCCGCGAACTGTTCGTCGAGAAGATCAAGGATTTCGACCTGATCATCTTCGACCGCTACAAGCATCGCGGCGTGCTGCCGATCCTCTATTACGATTACATCGCCCAGTACGTGAACAATGGCGGCGCACTGCTGATCGCCGCCGGCCCCGAGCATGCCGGCGAGGATTCGATTGCGTCCACGCCGCTCGAACAGGTCCTGCCGGCCGCCCCGACCGGCGAAATCCACAGCGCCGCCTTCTATCCGCATCTGTCGCCGGAGGGTGAAAAGCACCCCGTGACCCGCGGCCTCGACGGCTCCAACTCGAATCCGCCCGCCTGGGGCCGCTGGTTCCGCACCATCGACGTCGACACGCCGCAGGGCCAGACGGTCATGGAAGGCGACGGCGACCGCCCGCTGCTCGTCCTCAACCGCCAGGGCGAAGGCCGCGTCGCCATGCTGCTCTCCGACCAGGGCTGGCTCTGGGCTCGCGGTTTCGAAGGCGGCGGCCCGCATGTGTCGCTCTATCGCCGCATCGCCCACTGGCTGATGAAGGAACCGGAGCTGGAAGAAGAAGCGCTGACCGCCCGCGCCGTCGGCCGCACGCTCGAAGCGACCCGCCAGACGATCGGCGACGATCCGGGTCCCGCGACGATCAAATACCCGTCCGGCCGTACCGAGACCGTGCCGATGACGGCTGCCGGCCCCGGCCAGTACCGGCTGGAACGCCGTATGGAAGAGACCGGCCTGTTCGAAGTCACCAACGGCCAGTTCTCGACGCTCGTACATGTCGGCACGGTGGACGCGCCGGAATTCAAGGCGATGATCTCGACCGAGAGCACGCTGAAACCCTATGCCGACAAGACCCGTGGCCTCGTCACCCGCATCGCCTCGGGCGATGGTATTTCGCTGCCGGACATCCTGCCGGTTCGCGGCGAAGTGCGCGTCAACGATCCCAACCGCATGGTCATCCGCATGACCGACGAGACGGTGCTGCGCGGCATCAACACGCTGCCGCTGTTTGCCGGTTTCGCCGGCCTCTCCGCGCTGCTCTTCGCGGTCGCGGCCATGTGGTGGCGCGAGGGTCGCTGACATATGACGCAGTTTGATGTGACCGCCTCGCCCTCGCCCGAGGAACTGGCCGTGATCGGCGAAGGACTGACCGCCTTCAACGACGCCGATGTCGGCCCGTCGGAGCGTAAAGCTCTCGCCGTCCTGATCCGCGATATCGATGACAAGGTGATCGGCGGGCTTTCCGGTTACACCGCCTGGGGCTGGCTGTTCACGCAGTGGCTGTTCATTCCCGACGCCTTGCGGGGCGAAGGCATGGCCGGCAAGCTGCTCAGCCAAGCCGAGGAGGAAGCCCGCGCCCGCGGCTGCCACGGCGCCTGGATCGACACGTTCAGCCCGCTCGCCCGCAAGGCCTATATGCGCCAGGGCTACGAAGTCTTCGGCGAATTGCCGGAATTTCCGAAGGGCCGCACCCGCACCTTCCTCAGGAAAGCTCTGTAGGTTATCCATTCGCTCCGAAAAATGGGGACGAAGAATCGCCGCATGGATATCGACCTGAAACTCACCGAAGGCATGAACGCCGACGAGGAGGATTTCATCCTCGAACGGCTGATGACCCACAATGCCGCAACGTTCGGCCCCAGCAACCGCCGCGAACTGGCGGTGCCGCTGCATGACGGGGACGGCGACCTCATCGGCGGGCTGACCGGCTATACCGGCCGCGGCTGGCTTTATATCTCGATGCTCTATGTGCCGGACGAGTTGCGCGGCCAAGGCCTCGGCGCCCGCATGCTCGACATGGCCGAAGCCGAAGCCAAAGCTCGCGGCGCGATCGGCGCTTATATCGACACGATGAACCCGGAAGCGCTCAAGCTATACCTGAAACAGGGTTATACCGAGATCGGCACGCTGAAAGGCCTCGAAGGAGGCCATTCGGTGACGTGGCTGCAAAAGCGGCTCTAGCTCAGGCGAGAGAGACCTGCCGCGTTTCCGCATTGATCATCGTGGCGGCAATCGCCGCGATCACCAGCAGGCCGGCAAAGATGCCGATCGTCAGGCCGAGCCCCTGAACCACCACATAACCGACCAGCGAAGGCGCAAGCAGTCCGCCGAGACGCGCCATGGCGCCGGCTGCCCCCATGCCGGTCGCCCGCGACGCGGTCGGATAGAGCTCAGGCGTGTAGGCGTAAAGCGCACCCCAGGTGCCGAGCAGCGCAAAGCTCATGATCAGCAGCGCGGCCCCGACCAGGAGGGCGCTCGGCGCGACGACAAACATCAGGCAGCCGAGCGCCGAGAGCAGGCAGAAGCCGATCAGCGTCGGCTTGCGGCCCCATTTTTCCACACCATAGGCGGCAAGCGCATACCCCGGAAGCTGGGCAAGTGCGACCAGTACCAGAAAGCCGTAACCGCGCACGAAACCAAACCCCTCGCCGGCGAGCTTCGCGGGCATCCAGGTAAAGACGCCGTAATAAGAGACGGAGACAAGAAACCAGATCGCCAGGATCATGACGCTGCGCTGGCGAAGCTCGCCGGAAAAGATGCCGGTCGTCTTGACCGGCGGCGGCGAGACCAGGCTGGTGCCTGCCCCGAGGGGCGTGTGTCCGTTGACGGCGAGCATCCGGTCGACGATTACCCTCGCCTCGTCGTGACGCCCAGAGCGCATCAGGTAGAGCGGCGATTCCGGCACCAGGAAACGCAGGCCGATGCCGGCGATCGCCGGAATGGCGGTGACCGCAAAGATATAACGCCAGGCATCGGCGACGTCGGCAAGGCTTGCGGCCCAGGCAGCCAGCGCCACGATCAGCGTTCCAATCGCCCAGAACCCTTCGAGCAGCACCAGCCAGCGGCCGCGGTTCCTGGCAGGCAGGAATTCCGCCATCATCGCGTAGTCGACCGGCAGCGTGCCGCCGACCGCAGCGCCGGTAAAGAAACGCAGCAGAAGCAGGATGGTGAAATCCGGCGCGAAGATGGAGAGCGTACCGAACACCGCATCGCAGGCGACCGTGACGATCAGCACCCGGCGCCGGCCGATCCGATCGGCGAGCCTGCCGAAACCGAGCGCGCCGAGCAGCATGCCGAGGAAGAAGGCGGTGCCGGTTTGCAGGGCCTGCGGCACGGTCAGCCCGAAACTTGCCGCGATCGAGGCAGCGGTGAAACCGACCGCCAGAACCTGCATGGCATCGGCCGCCCAGACGAGCCCGAAAATGCCCATCAATCGCCGCTGATAGGTCCCCGCTCCGGCGCGGTCGAGCGCCTCGTCCATGGTGATTGCTGTCATGCGCCCGGTCCCTCGCTTCGACGACACCTCCGGCCGGCTTTCACCGACCGATCCATCATCTGCTTAAAGGAAATGGCCTATCCGCGCCAGCCGATGACGCCCTTGAGCCGCGCATGCACGTCGGCTGCGATCGGCACGACCAGAACCCGGCCGGGATCGACAGGTCCCGGAAATTCCAGTGCGCCATAGGCAACCTTCTCGAACCCGAGCGGGCCGTAATAGGGCGGGTCGCCGACCAGGATCACCGCTTCCGAACCCTTGCGTTTCGCCGCCTCGATGGCGATCCGCACCAGTTCGCGGCCGATGCCCCGGTTCTTGTGCGACGGCCGGACCGCGAGCGGCCCGAGCAGGTGGCCCTTCACCGAACCCGCATGGACCGGCGTCATCCTGACCGAAGCGATCGTTTCGCCGTCGTCGGCGCAGACGAAGGAGAGGGTCCGGTCATGCGGCCCCTGCTCGCGGATGCGGGCGGCGGCGCGGGTATGCCGGCCGGGGCCGAAGGCTTCCGCGTTGATGAGTTCGATGACCTCATCGTGAGACGTATCTTCCGTGAGGTAAACGAGGTCGTGCTTGTAGAGAACGTTGTGCTGAGACATGGATGGACCGAAGCCGTAGGATAAAGAGCGGACAGGACAAGGGATATCGATGACGCTTGTTCTAGCGTCGTGGTCGATGATCAGCGTCGTCGCAGTGTCCGCACTTCGGTCATAGAGGAAAGTATCCTTAAAATCCGGAAAGCGAATTAGCAGGAAAAATTTCCCGCGTCCAACGCAAAAACACACCGTTCATAAAATCCTGCCTCGTATTCGGCAGCCGGTGCCGTATCTATCACCTCAAGGAAAATCCAAGGAGATAACCATGGGCAGGCTCGTCGAAGGAAAATGGCAGGACGTCTGGTACGGCACCAAGGAAAACAAGGGCCATTTCAAGCGCGCCGAATCGCAGTTCCGCAACTGGGTGACCGCCGATGGTTCCGCCGGCCCTACCGGCAAGCAAGGCTTCAAGGCTGAAGCCGGGCGTTATCATCTATACGTCTCTTATGCCTGTCCCTGGGCGCACCGCACCCTGATCTTCCGCAAGCTGAAGAAGCTCGAAGACCTGATCTCGGTCTCGGTCGTCGACTACCTGATGCTGGAGAACGGCTGGGAGTTCAAGAAACGCGACGGCGCCACCGGCGACGACCTGTTCGGCTCGGACTATCTCTACCAGGTCTACCTGAAGGCCGATCCGAACTATTCCGGCCGCGTCACCGTGCCCGTCCTCTGGGACAAGCTTGAGAACACCATCGTCTCGAACGAGAGTTCGGAAATCATCCGCATGTTCAACGGCGCCTTCGACGGCCTGACCGGCTCGACGGCGGATTTCTATCCGCAGGCGCTGCGCGGCGAGATCGATGACCTCAATGCAGTCGTCTACGACACCGTCAACAACGGCGTCTACAAGGCCGGTTTCGCAACTGCCCAGGACGCCTATGAGGGTGCCGTCACCCGCCTGTTCGAGACGCTCGACATGCTGGAAAAGCGCCTCTCGGGCAGCCGTTACCTGTTCGGCGAGACGACGACCGAAGCCGATTGGCGCTTGTTCACCACGCTCTTACGCTTCGATCCGGTCTATGTCGGGCACTTCAAGTGCAACATCCGCCGCATCGCGGACTACCCGAACCTGTCCGGCTATCTCGCTGATCTCTATCAGCAACCGGGCATCGCCGAGACCTGCAACCTGTTCCACATCAAGCACCACTATTATGAGAGCCACAAGACCATCAACCCGACCGGCATCGTCCCCGTCGGCCCGGTAGTGGACCTCGACGCGCCGCATGGGCGGGAGAAGGTAACGCGGGCGGCTTGATCGAGACGCACCCGCCCCTCATCCGCCTGCCGGCACCTCTCCCCGCAAAGCGGGGCGAAGGACGCAAGCGGCAAGCTCCCGCTCCTCTTTAAACCAAAGCGTTGCGGATAGGGTGAGACGGTGCGGCATCTGTCCTTCTCCCCGTCAGAACGGGGAGCAGGTGCCGGCAGGCGGATGAGGGGCAAACTGGGATACCTCACCAATAATCCGCCCGCTCCACCTCGCCCTTCAATTCCCGCAACCGCCGCAGTGTCGCCGCGGTCGTCTCCTCCGGCAGCGCATCAAGCGTAAAGAACCCGCTCTCGGCAATCTCCCGATCCGGCGCACGCGGTTTCGTCTGCTCCACGGTCACCCGATAGAACAGCACATGGTCACGCCTGCTGGCATTGCGGTTGTAGTAGGCGTGGAAAAGCGTGATCTCTCCGCGGATTTCCAGATTGCCCTCCTCGCGCAACTCCTTGCGCAGCGCATCGAGCACCGTCTCTCCGCGCTCGACGCCGCCGCCCGGCATGTACCAGCCGGGCACATAGGTATGGCGAACGAGAAAGATGCGGCCTTCTGCGTCGAAACAGGCGGCACGTACGCCAAGCGTCATGCCGCGCGTCAGCATGAAGACTCGGTGCAGCAGCCAGACGACGATCCGAGTGCGCCAACTGCGGATTTCCGGCACCCCTTCGCTACTCATTCATAACTCCGGGAGCGCCCAGAAAATCGATAACGATTTCTGCGCTCATGCGTTATGTGTGCGCCATGTTCAAATTCGCGCATATTTCCGACATCCATCTGGGGCCGCTTCCAAACCTGACGCTTCGCGAGCTTTTCTCGAAGCGGATCACCGGTTTTGTGAACTGGCACCGCAATCGGCGCAAGCACCTTTTCGTCAACACGCTCGACCTGCTTTTGAGCGATTTGAAGACGCGCGAGCCGGACCAGTTGGTCATCACCGGCGATCTCGTCAACCTGGCGACGAAGATCGAGACGCGGCTTGCCGGCGAGTGGCTGCGCACGATCGGCGACCCCTATGATACGACTGTGGTGCCCGGCAACCACGACGCCTATGTACCCGGCGCGCACGACAAGTCGGTCAACGAATGGTACCCCTTCATCAAGAGCGACGACGACCCCGCCGAATGGCCGGAAGAGGATCATATCTTCCCGACGCTGCGCCGGCGCGGTCCGCTTGCCATCATCGGCTGCTCGACCTCCAATGCCACCCTGCCCTTTTCGGCGTCCGGTTATTACGGCTCGCGGCAGGCGCGCGAAACGGTCAACCTGTTGAAGAAAGCGGGAGACGAGGGTCTCTTCAGGGTCGTGCTGATCCACCACCCCCCGATCCGCGGCGCCGCCTCTTCGCACAAGCGCATGCTCGGCATCCGCCGTTTCGCGGCAGCGATCTCCACCGGCGGCGCCGAACTGGTACTGCACGGGCATACGCATCTCAACACGCTCTACTGGCTGCGAAGCCATAGCGGCAACGTGCCGGTGGTCGGCATCGCATCGGCATCCCAAGGCCCCGGCGGACATAAGCCGCGCGCCGCCTACAACCTCTTCACACTTTCCGGTGAAGCCGGCGCCTGGAACCTGCTCTGCGAACGTTACGGCCTGACGGAATGGGGCGACGGCGTCGCGCTCGACAACAGCCGCCTCCTCTATGGCGAAGAGCCGGCGACGATGTCGATTCCGCAAGTCGCGAGAATGTTGTAGAATCAATGGCGCGATTGTTGCGGAATCGCCACAATCTCGTCATAGCTATTTATTGCAGTAGATTACAGGTAAGCCGCTCCTATCCATGACCCAACCGAGTCCATCGACCGACATTCGGCGCGATCTCGTAGCGCTCCTGCCGCGCCTGCGCCGTTTTGCGCTGACGCTGACGGGAAGTGCTGTCGAGGCCGATGACCTGGTGCGCGAAGCGGCTGGCCGGGCGATCCAGAAAAGCCATCACTGGAAGGGCGAAGGCCGGCTGGAAAGCTGGCTTTTCAGCATGATCCGCAGCACCTTCGTCGACGAGGCCAAGAAGCGCCGGCGCGCCGATATCCATGCTGCCGACGATGCCTCCCCGGCCGAAAACTCCCGTCCGTCGACTGCCCTCGTCTGCCTGCCGGACGGCTTGGCAAGCGTTTTCCTGCTCGCCGACGTGGAGGGGTTCGCCTATGCCGAGGCCGCCGCCATCCTCGGCATCCAGCCGGATCTCTTCGCCGCCCGTCTTTGCGCAGCACGTCTCAGCCTGGCCACCGCCGCCGCCCAGACGAGCGAGCGGAGAGCGTGAGGATGAACATCCCCCATCCGTCGTCGCTCGAACTGCGGCTTTCCGCCCATATCGATGGCCAGATCGACGAGCAGGACCGGCACGATGTCGAGGAACTGCTGGTCAACGATCCGCAGGCACGGTCCCTGCAAGATGCCCTGAAGCGCGGCGCCGATCTCGGCCGGCGCGCGTTTGACGACATGCTGAAGGAACCGGTGCCGCTCAATCTGGTGCGCACCATCAAGAATGCGCCGTTGCCGCGCCGGGCCATACGCCTGCCGCAGGGGCCGCGCCCGACGCTTTCCTTCAAGCCGTCCGGCCTGCAGGCGGTCGCCGCCTGTGCCCTGCTTTTCGTGCTCGGCGGCGGTATCGGCTATATGATCGGCGGCAACCCGGCGGCTCCGCAGTTTTCGATGATTTCCATTCCCGGCACCAGCAGCCGCGACTGGCTGGACGATATCATCGCCCACTACCGCCTCTATGCGCGCCAGACCAATCATCTCGCCGAAATCCCGGCCGAAAGGCCAGCCGATATCCTCGAATGGCTGACGACCAACACCGGCGTCGGTTTTCGTATCCCCGATCTCAGCGACAGCGGCCTGACCTTCCAGGGTGCCCGCCTGTTTGCTGCCGGCGGCGCGCCGGTCGGCCAGCTTCTCTACCGACGCACCGACGGCGATGGGGACGGCGACGTGATCGCCATTTCCTTCACCAAGGCCCGGCCCGAGGGCAACCGCTCGATCGAGGAAATCCGCAACGACACCGGCCTCGTCTCCTGGGTCACGCCGCTCGCCACCTACATGGTCGTCGGCCCCTCGTCTGCGGCGGATCTGGATGATATCGCGGCCAAGGCGGCGGGGCTGATTTAGGCTACGACATACATACGGAAACACCAGGCTGCCTTAGCGCGCTAAACGTGGATGCAGCTGTCAGCAAAAATGGCTGCATTACGGCCGCACAGCCGTCAATAATGTTCAGGATTTATTTTTTCGAAATTGTCCGAGGTATGTTGCTGTAAATATCATCAAAGTAAGAAATACAGCGCAAAAAATATACCAAGCAAATGACGTAAAGACGATGATAAAAGCGCCGCCAAGCAAAACCTCACCCGAGCCTCCATATCGCCCTTGCTGCGGATGCCAATATGTAGCCAACAAGAAGGCTAAAGAGAAAATCATAATCGAAACGCTTTCCTTCATAAAATTCTGGAATTTATAACTTCCGTTCTCGACCTGAGCAAATATAGAAAAATAGCGCACCATCATAATAAAAAATAAAACTGAAATAGAAAGTACGATAATCGGAAATATATATAATGATAAAATCAGTCTGCACCGCAACAAAGGCGTCTCTCGCTTAAGTACCAATAATGAATTGATACCTGAATTGGCAGAATT
This sequence comes from Neorhizobium sp. SHOUNA12A, assembly GCF_023006505.1. Lineage (GTDB taxonomy): Bacteria > Pseudomonadota > Alphaproteobacteria > Rhizobiales > Rhizobiaceae > Neorhizobium. The sequence goes on along the minus strand of NZ_JALBGV010000095.1, from coordinate 9,297 downwards.
CAAAACTTCATCGCAGAACGAATGGTCAAAGCCGAAAAGCCCAATAAAAATACCCAATATGAAAAAAATAAAAAATGAACATATGAGTGTTCTTCGGAATAAAATTTTAAAAGAATAAAGCCTCGAAATATCCAGAATCGAGAATATACTGAAGTATGGCGATTCATCATTACTCACCGCAATAACCTATTCATAAAATCAGCTGAATAGCCAAGACGTGATGACAAATTAATTCGCGTCCTATGCGTGCTGTGGTTCCCGGCACTTACGTTTGGTGCCCCCCACACTAAGGGCAAATTGCACGTCAGGCGAGCAAAATAAATCCATTTCTAAACTTCCTGCGAAAATTACGAGGCCGCTCAGATAGCCGAGCGGCCCTCGGCAATTTTAGGGGCCTGACCTTCCTCAGCGCCCCTCGATCACCCTATTCGCCGCCGAAACGATCGCCTCCAGCGAAGCCGCGACGATGTTCTTGTTGATGCCGGCGCCGAACAGTTTTCCGTTCGGATGCTCCATCTCCACATAGGCGATGGCGGACGCGTTCGAGCCGTGCTGCAGCGAATGTTCGGAATAGTCGGCGACCGACAGCTCGACGCCGAGATAGGTCGAGAGTGCGTTGATGAACCCGTCGATCGGCCCCGTGCCCTTGCCTTCGATCCGCTTCGCCTCGCCGCCGTCGATGATCTCGGCTGCGACGACGCGGATGCCTTTATGGTCGGTGCCTGCCGGATAGGTGTGGTGGTCGACGAATTTCAGCCGTGCGCCGGGTTGTTCCACGTAGCGCTCGATGAAGCTCTCGTAGATGCGCCTGGCGGGAAGCTCCACGCCCTCTTCATCGGTGATCCGCTGGATTTCCTCGCGGAACTCGACCTGCAGGTTGCGCGGCAGATTGAGGCCGTAATCCTCCGCCAGGATATAGGCGATGCCGCCCTTGCCCGACTGCGAGTTGATGCGGATGATCGCCTCGTAGGAGCGACCGACATCGCGCGGGTCGATCGGCAGATAGGGCACTTCCCAGATCGGATGGTTGGCGACTTTGATCGCCTTCATGCCCTTGTTGATCGCATCCTGGTGTGAGCCGGAAAAGGCGGTATAGACCAGTTCGCCGACATAAGGATGCCGTTCGGGAATGACCATCTGGTTGGAATATTCGTAGACCGCCTTGATCCGCTCGATATCGGAGCAGTCGAGTTCCGGATCGATACCCTGCGTGTACATGTTCAAGGCGAGTGTCACCACGTCGACATTGCCGGTGCGTTCGCCATTGCCGAACAACGTGCCCTCGACACGGTCCGCACCCGCCATCAGGCCGAGCTCGGTCGCGGCAATGCCGGTGCCGCGGTCGTTATGGGGATGCAGCGAGATGATGATGTTCTCGCGGTTGTCGAGATTGCGGCACATCCATTCGATCTGGTCCGCATAGATGTTCGGGGTCGCCATCTCGACCGTCGAGGGCAGGTTGAGGATCAGCTTGTCCTCGGCAGTCGGCCTGATCACCTCGGTGACCGCATTGCAGATCTCCAACGCCACTTCCAGTTCGGTGCCGGTAAAGCTTTCCGGCGAATACTGGAAACGAAACCCGCCACCCGCCTTCGCTGCCATGTCGGTGATCATCTTCGCCGCATCGACCGCGATCTGCTTGATACCGGCGACGTCCTTGGCGAACACCACGCGGCGCTGCAGCTCGGAGGTCGAATTGTAGAAGTGGATGATCGGCTTGTCGGCGCCTTCCAGAGATTCGAAGGTGCGCGTGATCAGCTCCGGCCGGCACTGGACCAGCACCTGCATGGACACATCTTCCGGCACGCCGGCCTCTTCCACGCACCAGCGGGCAAAATCGAAATCGGTCTGCGAGGCGGACGGGAAGCCGATCTCGATTTCCTTGAAGCCCATGTCGAGCAGCATGCGGAACATGCGGGCCTTGCGGTCATGGCCCATCGGGTTGACCAGCGACTGGTTGCCATCGCGCAGGTCGACCGAACACCAGATCGGCGCCTTGTCGATGACCTTCGAAGGCCAGGTGCGGTCGGGAATGTTGATGGTCGGGTAGGCGCGATATTTCACTGCCGCGTCGGGCATGCCGGATTTCGGGCCGGAAACAGGGGAATTGGTCTTGGCGTCCATTGTCGTCGTCTCTTCTCGCTTCACGCGTCGCTCGGCATCCATCTGAGGAATTGGCCGTCGTCGATGCGGACCTTTAGCGGTCTTTTGTGGCTCGGTCTTGAATGTTCGTGAGAGGAGCTCTTATGCCGGGCGGGCTTTCGGCCGCCGGGCGCTCCTCAACGGACCCGGCAACCGCGCGTAAGGTCGAGGCTAAGAAGCGAGGAAAGCGCAAATACCATCGTCCCGGCCGCAATGCAGCGGGTAGACGAACGGTCGGACATGATTGCGCCTGTCATGGTCATGGGCGAAGTGTATAACCTCAGAGTGGAAGAGAGGCAAGTGGGCTTTCACTTGCCTTGGCGTCTTGCCTCAAGCCGTTCGGCGATCCAGAGTTTCACCAGCGACTGCCGCGTAACACCAAGACGCTGCGCCTCCTGATCCAGCCCGTTCACGACCCAGGTCGGAAAATCGATATTGACGCGCTTGGGTTCGAGATTGGGGCGATATCCTTTGGCGACATCGAAATACTCAAGGACGTCTTCCTCACCCTTGTCAAAGATCTCGTCAAGTTTGCTGGCTTTCATAAATCTCTACCTCAAGCTTGCGCGACCGGCGGACGGAGATAATTCTGATCCTGTTTCCGCGATGGACGCAGATGGCAGACCACAGCTTGTCTCCTATTTCTCCGATCGCCATGAAACGTGGCTCCTGATCATCCTTGGCCAGCATGATGAATAGATTCTCATCCGCCCATAGCGCTTGCGCCTCCACGAAATCGATTCCGTGCTTATCCTTGTTCGTGGCGCTCTTGTCAGGATCGAATTCGAACTTCATGACCAATATAATATAGAAATTATACCATTTCCAGTCATTCAAGCACGCTTGACGAGGCTCTGCAATCCCATCATCACGCCGCCGGCGACGAGCCCCCAGAAAGGCCCGGAAATCCCCGCAAACGAAAGACCCGACGCCGTCACGAGGAAGGTGATCGCCGCGGCTTCGCGCGTTTCCGGGTCGCGATAGGCCGCAAAGGCCGCATTGGCAAAGGCGCCGATGAGGCCGAGACCCGCCACCGCCTGCAGCAGGATCGGCGGCGCCAGCGACACGAAGGCGATGATGCCGCCGGCGATCAGGCCGAACACGATATAACCGAAGCCGGCAAGGATCGCCGCCCAGTAGCGTTTGGCGGGGTCGGGGTGGGCATCCTCGCTGGCGCACATCGCCGCCGTGATCGCCGCCATGTTGACCGGCACGCCGCCGACCAGCCCGCCGAGGATCGAGAAGATGCCGGTGCCGACAAACATCACGCCCGCCGGTGGCTCGTAGTGATGCACTCTCAGGATCGCCATGCCGGGAATGTTCTGCGAGGCCATGGTGACGATGAACAGAGGCAGCGCCACCGAGATCACCCCATGCAGGGTGAAGACCGGCGTGACGAAGGTGAGGCTCGGATGGATCGCCTGACCGATCTGCGCCATCGCGTCCGAGGGAAGCTCGACGCCGAAGACCAGCACCAGGATCAGCGCGCCGAGCGAGGCCGGCACCGCCCAGAGACGCCATCTCGAAACCACGACCATCCAGGTCAGCACGATCGGCAGGCCGAGCGCCGCATTGAAGGCGACAGCTTTCACCGGCGCGAGGCAAAGGCTGAGGAGAATGCCGGCCAGCATGGCATTGGCGAGCGGCGCCGGGATCAGCCGGATCGCCCGGCTGAGCGGCCGGAACAGGCCGGAGAGAATGATCAGCACGCCGCAGACCACGAAGGCGCCGACAACGGCCGGAAATCCGCCCTCGATCACGCTGATGCCGGATAGAAGCGCTGCCCCCGGCGTCGACCAGGCGATGCTGATCGGCATCCGATACCAGCTCGAGAACACGATCGCCAGCAAGCCCATCGAGATCGATTGCGCCAAGAGCGCCGAGGCGATTTCCGGTGCGGTCGCACCCATCGTCTGCAGCCCCTGCATGATGACCGCAAACGAGCTGATGAACCCGACAAAGGCAGTGAGCAATCCCATCATCAGGGCTGAAACGGAAAAATCCTTGAACATGCGGGCGGGGACTCATGAATTTGAAAGTCCGCAATCGAACATAGGCCCGCCGGCAAAGGCAAGGTGCGTTTGCCGCAAAAGGGTACGGCCGAGATGGAAAAGCCATGGCTGCAGCCAGCCATTTGTTCTTTGCCGGCTGCCGCTCCTGCCTTTATTCGTGCCTGCGAATATTCGCATCTGTTGATAATTTGGAAGGAGTTTGGCGGTAGTCTCCGGACCGTGCGCCCGTTGCTTCCGGTCGGTCCGGCCATGCAGCCCGGATTGCATCAACGCCCCGGGAAAAGCAATGACGGCAGCTCACCTTGCGCCAGAGATCGAGATCGGACGGGAAACCGCCTTTTCCCGCGATCAGCTCTATTTCATTCTGTCGGCGCTCCCGGACCCCTGTTTCGTCCTCACCCGCAGCGGCCGTTATGCCGCGCTCTTCGGCGGCAAGGACACGCGCTATTATCATGAGGGCAGCTATCTCGTTGGCAAGAGCCTCTATGACGTCCTCGCCTTCGAGAAGGCGGAACGGTTTGTGCGGGAGATCGAAAAGGCGCTCGCCTCGCGCGCCCTGCATATCATCGAATACAGCCTCTCTGGCAGCGACGTGAAGGGGCTGCAGAACGACGGTCCCGAACATCCGATCTGGTTCGAGGGGCGCCTGCAGGCGCTTGATTTCCAAGTCGACGGCGAGGATGCGATCGTCTGGGTCGCCAGCAACATCACCGAAAAGAACGCCGTCGAAAACCAGTTGCGTCATCAGAGCGAGACCGACGCGCTGACCGGCTTCTTCAACCGCCGCAAGCTGATGGACGTGCTCGCCCTGAAGTTCGAGCTTTTCCGCGACGAGCATATCCCGACATCCGTTTTCATGTTCGACATCGACCACTTCAAGACCGTCAACGACGAGCTTGGACATGCGATGGGCGACGCTGTTCTGAAAGCGATTGCCGGCGTCTGTCGCCTGGAATTGCGCAAGACCGACTTTCTCGCCCGCCTCGGCGGCGACGAGTTCGTCGTGGTCATGCCCGCCACCCGGCAGGAGCATGGCATCGTCATCGCCAACCGGCTGCGCCAGCGCGTCGCAACCGAGGTCCGGGAGACGCTCGGCCACCACGCCACGATCAGCGGCGGCTTGAGCGAATTTCTGTCGGCGGATGCCTCCTCCGAGGACATTCTGAAACGGGCCGACGATGGCCTCTACCGTTCCAAGCGTGCCGGCAGGAACCGGATCAGCCCCGCATAGGCACGGCCGAGGTCCCATTTCCGTACAAACGAAAAATTTGTGCCTCTTCCGCACATAGTTGCGTAGTTGATACGCAGGTAAATTAGACAATCTTAAATTTTGTCGGCGACAGTGGGGGACACCATCGGAAATCTCCATGACCTCGCTGCCATTTCTCTCGAAATCGAAATCGTCTCGTCTTCAGTTCTTCGGCCTCGGCTATTTTTTCCCGGCCATCCTTGCGGTCGCCGGCCTGCTGGTCGGCGTGGTCCGTGCCGATATCGAGAAACGCGAGCAGTACCATGTGGCACAGCAGGTCAAGGCGGCCGAGCAGCTCGCCAGAGTGGCCGCAAGTCTCGAGACCAATATTCATGGCAACGTCAATCTGATCTACGGACTGGTCGCCGCCATTGCCGCCAATCCGAACATTAACCAACCCCAATTCACGGCGCTTTCGGAGCGGGTCTTCGACGTTCCGTCACAGCTGCGCAATGTTGTCGCCGCCAAGGACCTGGTGGTCGGCCTGGTCTATCCCGAAGAGGCGAACAAGAAGGCCCTCGGCCTCGACTACCGCACCAACGAGCTGCAGCGGGATGCCGTGATGAGAGCGGTCGAGCGGCGGACGCTCGTCATCACCGGCCCGGTCAATCTGGTGCAGGGCGGCCAGGGGCTGATTGCGCGCTATCCGGTCTTCTCGCTTGCCAACGGCCGGTTCTGGGGTGTCGTTTCGGCGGTCATCGATCTCGATCGGCTCTATACGGACAGCAACGTCAATACCCAGCGGCAGACGCTGAACATCGCAATCTCGCAGCGGCCCATCCCCGCCGAGCGCGACATCTTCCTCGGAAACGGTGCGATATTTTCGCAAGATCCGGTCAAATCAAGGATCGAGCTCGGTTACGACACCTGGTATCTCGCAGCAGTCCCGAAGGGCGGATGGGAGGGCTCGCCGCTGGACATGTTCGGCTTCCGGGTCACCGCCCTTCTAATCGCCTTCTGCATCGCCGCGCCGCTCCTCTGGGCGGGCCTCTTGATGAAGCAACGCCACGGCAACATCCTCACCCTGCAGCAGCGCGAGGAACAGCTGGAAACGCTGTCCCAGCGCCTCGAACTGGCGCTCCAGGCCTCGGGCGTCGGCGTCTGGGAATATGAACCTTCGACCGATACGCTGATCTGGGATCGGCGCATGCGCGAGCTCTACGACTCTTCCCCGGACCGCACGGTTCGCGAATACGCGGACTGGCGCAATGCGCTGCATCCCGACGACGTGGAAGCCGCCGAAGCATACTTCCGCGACGCGCTCAAGAACGAAACGAGCTACCGCACCGAGTTCCGCGTCGTGTCCGGCAACGGCGAGATCCGTCACATCCGTGCACACGGCGCCACCTACCGGACTGCGAGCGGCGTCAAGCGGGTCGTCGGCGCCAATTGGGACGTTACCAGGGACGTCACGCTGCATTCCGAACTGCGGCAGGCGCAGACGAAGGCCGAACTGCAGAACGACGAATTGCGTTCGGCAAGGCGCACGCTCGAACATCAGTCGCTGCACGACGCCTTGACGGGCCTGCCGAACCGGCGCTTCCTCGACCAGTTCATGACTGCCGGGGAGAAACAGGCTGCAGGTCACCGGCTGGCATTCATCCACATCGATCTCGATCGCTTCAAGGAAGTCAACGATACGCTCGGCCATGCGGCGGGCGACGCGGTCCTGAAGGCCACCACGTCCCGCCTGCTCGAACTGATTGACCACGACGAGTTCGCCTCGCGCATCGGCGGTGACGAATTCGTCGTCGTAACCGGGGGCGCTGAGCCGCAACGCCGGGCCGAATATCTCGCTCAGTCGATCGTCAGCACGCTTGCCCGCCCCATCGATATCGACGGGCATCAATGTCGCATCGGCTGCAGCGCCGGCATCGCCTGCCAGACCGCAGCCGGCGAAGAACTGAGCCAATTGCTGATCAATGCCGATATCGCGCTCTATGAGGCCAAGAAGCGCGGCCGCAACCGCGTCGAGCTGTTCTCCAAGGAACTGCGCTCGGCAGTGGTGCTGCGCAAGCGCATGTCCGACGAATTCTTGACGGCGCTCGAAGGCGACCAGATCATCCCTTTCTTCCAGCCGCAATTCGACGCGCATTCGCTCGCTATCGTCGGTGTCGAGGCGCTGGCGCGCTGGCAGCATCCCAAACGCGGCCTGCTGGCGCCGGACAGTTTCCTGGCGATCGCCGAGAGCTTGCACCGGTCGGCCGATATCGATGCGATCATCCTTGAAAAGGCGCTCTTCCAGTCGGTGAGATGGCGTGCACTCGGGCTCGACATCCCGCATCTCTCCGTCAACATCTCGGCGCAGCGCCTGAAAGACGAAAGGCTGTTCAAACGACTGGCTGAACTGCCGATCCTCCCCGGGACCCTGTCGTTCGAACTTCTCGAATCGATTTCCTTCGAAGATCAGGACAAGGAGCTGAGGTCCGCGATCCTCAGCCTCAAGGCGCTCGGCATCGATATCGAGATCGACGATTTCGGCACCGGCCACGCTTCGATCGTCAGCCTTATCGAACTCGGGCCCAAGCGGCTGAAAATCGACCGCAAGCTGATTGCCCCGCTCGAAGCTGCCGGCTCTCAACGCCGGCTGGTCGCCTCGATTATCGAGATAGGTCGCTCACAGGGCATTGAGATCGTTGCCGAAGGGGTGGAGACGGCAGCCCATGTGGACATCCTGCGCAGCCTCGGCTGCCAGACCCTGCAGGGTTACGTCTTCGCAAAGCCGATGCCGGCCAACGAGTTCATCACATTCGCGATCGATTGGGAGGCCGGCAACCATTCACGGTTCGCGTCATCGACGGCGCTGGTCGACTGAGCGGGGCCGCCGCCGGAAAAAAATCGAAACTTCGCAAAACACCTGTTGACCCGGCCCCTGGGGCTGCCCCGATAGGAGGAGCGGTCAACAACCGACGAGGTGATTCCTTGAGTTCTTCCGCACATTACCTGAGCCCGTCCGACGCCGCCGAACGGCTCGGCATATCGCCAAAGGCGCTGCGCCTTTATGAACAGCGGGGCCTGATCGCCCCTGTCCGCACCGCCGCCGGATGGCGGACCTACGGCCCGGTCGAAATGACCCGCGCCGGCGAGATCGCCGCATTGCGAGCCCTCGGCCTCAGCCTCGCGCAGGTGGCGCGCGTGCTGAAAGGCGAGGCACAGGAACTCGCTCCAGCACTTGCCGCCCATCAGGCGAAGCTCGAAGCGGAGGCCCGAAGGATCGCCGAAACGGTCGAAAAAGTCCGCAATCTGCGCGCGGGCCTTGCCGGCGGCGAACCGCCGGGGCTGCACGAGTTGACGCGGCTAGCGCGGCCGGCGGCCGAGATCGTCGCGGCTTTCGACCTTCCCTGGCCCTGGGGCGGCGAACGCTTCGAACTCCGGGACATAAGGCCGCTCAACTACATCATCGGCCTCTCGGCAGCGGCAAGACTCGGTTCGCCAAGGCGATCGCCGAACATCTGCCGGGAGCGGTCTTCATCGACCTCGATCGCGCCGCCAACGATGCCGCCGAGGCCCGGGCACGGATGGAAACCGATCCGGCGCTGAAGCAGCGCGTCGAGCAGGCGCTCGCCTGGCTCGTTGAGGAAGGTGCAGCCGTGACGCCTGCCCTCACCGCCCTCCTTGTCGCGATCGAAGCCGACGCGGCCCGCATCCCGGTCATCGACATGATCGAGCAGGGTCTGGACCAGACATCGCAGGAAGCAGTCTCCGTCTATCTGCGCAACCGCGGTCCCGGCGTCTGCCCGCTCTTCATCATGACCCGTTCCTCGGCGATCCTCGATCTCGGCGCCGTCGGACCGGACGAGGCAATCATCCTCTGCCCCGCCAACCACAGCCCGCCGAGCCGCGTTGCACCCATTCCGGGCGCGCCGGGTTACGAGGCCGTCGCCACCTGCCTTG
>NZ_JALBGV010000094.1 GCF_023006505.1 Neorhizobium sp. SHOUNA12A | reverse complement strand
CGAGCGTCACCATCTCAAGAGCCGTCTGGCAAGGGGCAGGTTTCTTCAACATGTCCCAATGAATCACAAACCCCCGGACCACGCCAGGGGTTTGTCAGCAGTCTGACGGCCGCCGGATTGGCGGGCGTTTTGCGTTGCGCGGATCAATGATCAGGCAAATTCGCTAAGGCCGCTGCCCCATGGGCCGTGATGCTTGTCGACGCCGTCGAGGCGGTCGAAGCCATGGGCGCCGAAGAAGTCGCGCTGCGCCTGGATGAGGTTCGCCGTGCCACGGCCGCGACGATAGGCGTCGAAATAGGAGAGCGCCGAGGCGAGCGCCGGAACCGGCAGGCCGGAGAGCGCGGCGTAGGACACAACGCGACGCAGCGGAGCGTCGGTGTCCTTGACCATCTGCGCGAAGGCCGGCGTGACAATGAGGTTCGCCACATGCGGATCCTTGGTGAAGGCCGAGGTGATCTCGTCGAGGAAGGCCGAACGGATGATGCAGCCGGCGCGCCAGATCTTGGCGATCGTCGGCATTGGCAGGTTCCAGTTATATTCGGCGGAGGCGGCCGACATGACCGCAAAACCCTGCGCATAGGCAGCGATCTTGGCGGCGAGCAGCGCGCTTTCAAGATCCGCGATGAAGGCAGCCTTGTCCTTCGGCGCTTCCGCGACCTTCGGCAGGCCAAAAATCTTTTCGGCAGCCAGGCGTTCCGTTCTCTGGGACGAGAGGACACGGCCGGCGACGGCAGCTTCGATGGCGGTCGCGGCAACGCCCATGTTCTGGGCTTCGATAACCGACCACTTGCCGGTGCCCTTCTGGCCGGCGGCATCGACGATGATGTCGACCATCGGCTTGCCGGTAATCGGATCGGCTGCCTTCAGCACCGTCTGGCTGATCTCGATCAGGTAGGAATTGAGGCGACCTTCGTTCCACTTGCCGAACACGTCGCCGATTTCGGAGGCGCTCATGCCGAGGCCGTCGCGCAGGATGCCGTAGATTTCGGCGATCATCTGCATGTCGGCATATTCGATGCCGTTATGGATGGTCTTGACGAAATGGCCGGCGCCGTTTTCGCCGAGCCAGGCAACGCAGGGCTCGTCGTTGAATTTTGCCGAGATCGAGGTCAGCACCTTCTCGACGCGCTTCCAGCTTTCCTCGGTGCCGCCGACCATGATCGACGGACCGTGGCGCGCACCTTCTTCACCGCCGGAAACGCCCATGCCGATGAAAGTCAGGCCGCTGTCCTTCAGATTGTCGAAGCGGCGCATCGTGTCGCGGAAATTGGCATTGCCGGCATCGATCATGATGTCACCGGCCGAAAGGTAAGGCTTCAGAAGCTCCATCTGCTGATCGACCGGATCGCCGGCCTTGATCATGATGATGATTGGCCGCGGCGGGCGGATGGCGGCGACGAATTCTTCGAGCGTCTCGCAAGGGACAAGCTGGCCCTGCAGCTCGCCGGCCTCGGCGTAGAACTTGCGGGTCGCTTCCGGAGACCGGTTGAAGACGGCGATCTTATTGCCTTTTTCGGCAATGTTGAGCGAGAGGTTAGAGCCCATGACGCCGAGCCCGATAAGGCCGATTTCTGCCTGTTCCACGGAAGTGCCTCCATATTGAGATTCGAGGGTGTTGTCGCATTCATATAGGGAAACGGCAAGGCGATGGCGACGCTAAACGATTAAATTTCCATGACACTCTGTCTTCGTCGCGGCGACGCAGCCACCGTTTTCTCCGCCGTGCCGACGTCTTGCGACTGCCCAATTCGGATGCGACAACAAGCGTATGAATGTGGCCGAAGATATGAGCACGGACACCCCGATATTGGCAATGCGCGCCGGCACTTACCGAGAGCGGCCGGCGCACGGGCCGCTCTCGAGGCTGTTTTGCCGCGTCTGGTCGCATCGCCTGCCGCAGGAGTTCGAGAGACAGATTGCTGTCGTGCCGGACGGCTGCTGCGACCTGATCTGGGCTGGCGGTCAACTGATGGTGATCGGCCCTGACCGCACTGCCGCCTTCCCTGCCCTCGCCCCCGGTGAAACCATCCTCGGCCTGCGCTTCAGGCCGGGTACTGCCCTGCATTGGCTCGACGTGCCGCTCCGCGAGCTGGTCGGACGAGCCGTGCCGCTCCGCGAGCTCCGGGACGACGTCCGGACGGTAGAGGAGCGGCTTGCCGAAGCAAACTGCCCAATTGTAAGGCGGCGGCTGTTCGAGGCTTGGGCGGCAGGAGAGGCATCACTGGCCGCCGAGCCCCAAAACGCGATGGGAATGCTCTTTGATGAGCTCGGCAGCGGCGTGCTGCATGGCACGTCGGCAACGCAGGCACTCGGCGAACGCACCTTGCGCCGCCAGAGCCACGATCACTTCGGATATGGGCCGAAAACTCTCGAGCGCATTCTTCGCCTCCAGCGCTTTCTTCGCATGGTCCGCCAGTCCGCATCCGGAAATCTCGCCACTCTCGCGCTTGAAGCCGGTTATGCCGATCAGGCGCACATGACGCGCGATGTGAAGGAGCTGACGACCTTTACACCTTGGGAAATCCGCAGACAGATCTGCGGCTGATTGTCCGTTTTGTTCAAGAACCGTCATTTCTCTTCGGATAGACCGAGGGGAAACTGAGGAGGCTACCATGACCACCCTGCCCGCCCGTATAATTCATATCGGCATCGAGAGACCTTGGCAGCACGTCTACGCCTTCGCGAGCCAGCCTGAAAACATGCCGCTCTGGGCATCCGGCCTTGCCGCCGGGCTTAGCCGTGACGGTGACCACTGGATCGGCGACGGCGGACCGGTCGGCCTGGTGCGCGTGCGGTTCTCGCCCGACAATCCATTCGGCATCCTCGACCACACGGTGACGATGGAAAACGGTCTCGTGGTCGAGAACCCGTTGCGCGTCGTGGCGAACGGTGATGGAGCGGAAATCATGTTCACGCTGTTCCAGCGCCCGGACCTCGACAACTCGGCTTTCGAGGCGGATGCCGCCCATGTGCGGAAGGATCTCAGGGCGCTGAAAAATCTGCTGGAAGAAACCAAATAGGAGGGCCCGATGGGAACCAAGGGAGCGGATCGCAAGATCGACTATATCGAGTTCAACGTGAAGGACGTCGAAGCCGCCAAGGCTTTTTACGGCTCGGCCTTCGGCTGGACTTTCACGGACTATGGACCGGACTACTGCGAGTTTCAGGACGGAAGGCTGACGGGCGGTTTTGCGAAGTCGACGGACGTAACAGCCAAAGGCGGCCCACTCGTCATTCTTTTCGCGGACGACCTGGAAAATGCCCTTGAGCGGGTCGGTAAAGCTGGTGGCCGGATCGTCAAGCCGATCTTCTCGTTCCCCGGGGGCCGGCGTTTCCATTTCGCCGATCCGGAGGGCTACGAGCTGGCTATCTGGTCCGACAGATAGAGGTCAGGCCGCGGGACGCCGGCGGCGGTCGGCTGTTTCCTGCATGACCAGGAGCGCGCCGATCAGTTGTGAAGAGCCAGAAACACAGGGAGACATGCGGCAACGGACGACGACTGTCTGGCCGTCGGTCTGATCGGCGTAAGTCAATGATATGCTCTCGCCCGCAAAGCAGCGATCCAGGTTCGGCTTGAAATCGTTCTTGAAACGGTGAAGGCCGACGAATTCAGCAAAATGCCGGCCGATCAGCGCGTCGCGATCGAGATCAAGACGGCGAGCGTTGGTCTCGTTGGAGTAGAAGATCCGATATCCGGGCGCGATCACCACGATACGGTCGGAAATCCGATTGAGCAGAGCGTCGTCGAGAAAACCGTCTGCCGTCGCATCGGCGATCACACCATGATCGAGCGATTCCGGCTCCGGACGGCGATTGGCCGACAGACCGGTCTCCTGAACGACGTAGCGTTCCACAAGCATCTGCAGCAAATGACCGTTGCGGCGGACGCAGCCGCGGTCATCGGCCTCTTCGTTCAAGAGGTCGAGTGCAAAGCGGAATTGCGCCTGAATGCTGGCCGGATCCTTGCTCTGGCTCGAAAACACAGCGAGCAGAAGCGGATCGAGGTCACGATCGAGCGAAGCGGTTGCGTTATCGTCATTGCGTTCGACGGCCTGCCGTAGATCGGCATATTTTGACCAAAACAGATCGATCAACGCTTCCAAAATGCCCTCCCCCTCGTGCCGGAGATTATCGCCGATCGTTCCTCAAGATCGGCGCCTCCAATATCCAATGCGATTCAGATTAATTTATTCCTCAAAAGCAGACCCGATTTATAGCCGGTGACTTAAAGTAAAATTGCAGTAATGCGGTCAGAAAAATCTCAAAATCTGCTTAGAGATAGCGCTTGATATGCCACCGGTCGTGGTACCAGAGCCACTGTTCGGGATATTCGCGAACCCAGCTTTCCACCTTGTCGTTGAGGAGCTGCCCGGTCGCCTGGAGATCGAGTTTGCCGTTGGCGTCCCGCGGCAGTTCTACCTTCGGTTCGATCTCGAGCCGGAAACGATTGCCCGGCAGTCGGATGCAGCGAGCCGGATAGACTTCGGCATCGAACTGCCGAACCAGCTTTGCGAGCAATGGGCTCGTCTGGACGGGCTGGCCGAAAAAGCTGGTCTTGAGGCCCTTGCGGAATTTCTGATCCACCAGAACGCCGACACCGCCGCCCGTTTCGAGCTTACGCGCCAGAGCAAACGAAGAGCCCGCATGCGATGGCACCAGCTGGCCCATGCGGGCGCTACGGAAGGCGAACACCTTGTCGGCGATATAGGGATTGTTCGGCGGCCGGAACAGCACCGTCACTTCGAGGCCGAAGGCATTGCCGGCGACCGGCAGCAGTTCGAAATTGCCTGTATGGGCCGTGAAGACGATGAACGGACGCGGATTGTCACGAAGATCGGCGAAGATCGGAATGCCGGAGACTTCCACCCTGCCCGGCTTCTCCTGTTCCGGATCGAAATCGAACAGCCGGTCGAGGAACACGTATTCGGCGGCGAGCCGGCCCATATGGCCCCAGCTCGCTATGGCGATCTGCTCAAGTTCCTCGTCGGTCTTTTCCGGATAGGCGTTGCGCAGATTGACAAGCATCAGCTTGTGGCGGCCGAGCTTTGGCCCGATGCGCCGCGCCATCCGGTCGGCGAACCGGATGCCCGGATCCGCCGGAAAAATCTTCAGGAAATTCAAGAGCCCGAACGCGCTCTGCGCCACCAGCCATTGCTGGAAGTGGAGTAGCGCCAGAGCGATCCGGGTAAGGAACATCTTCAAAGGAGACGCCTCAGTCCATCCGGAGCACGATTTTGCCGAACACCTGGCGAGTTTCCATCCGCTCCAGCGCCTTGTCGATCTCGGCGAAGGTGACTTCCGTGTCGATCACCGGATGAACAATGCCCTGAGCCATCTTCTGCATGGCATTCGCCATGTTCTCCATGCGGCAGCCGAAGGAGCCGAACAGCTTCAGCTGCTGCTGGAACAGCATCATCAGGTTCATGTCGGTCGAGATGCCGGACGTGGAGCCACAGGTGACGAGGCGGCCGCCACGCTTCATGCACAGCATCGAGCCGGCCCAGGTATCCTTGCCGACATGTTCGAAGACGACGTCGACGCCCTTCTTCTTGGTGAGCTTGCGCACGACGCCTTCAAACCGGTCGGTGCGGTAGTTGATGACGTGATCGGCGCCGAGCGCCTTGGCCCGTTCGATCTTGTCGTCCGAACCGACCGTGGTGATCACCGTGCAGCCGATCTTCTTGGCGAGCTGGATCGCCGCCGTGCCGATGCCGGAGCCGCCGGCATGGACCAGAATGGTTTCGCCCGGCTGCAGCTTGGCATTGTCGAACAACATGTGCTCGACGGTCCCGAAGGTGACCGGTGCCAGCGCTGCGGCAATCGCATCGACGCCCGGGGGTGCCGGCACGAGCAGGCGGGCCGGCAAATTGGCCTTTTCCTGCGCGAAACCGTCAAGGTGGAAGCCGTGCACGCCGGACACGTGTTCGCAGAGATTGTCGCGCTTCTCGCGGCAGGGCTTGCAGAGGCCGCAGGTGCGCGCGCCGTAGATCGACACGAGCTGGCCGGGCAGGACGTTCGAAACGCCCGGCCCGATCGCCTCGACGACGCCGGAGGCTTCCGCTCCGATCGTCAGCGGCATCTTGCGCTTGGCGAACGCCATGCCGCGCCAGCCCCAGACGTCGATATGGTTAAGCGCGACGGCCTTGACCCGCAGCGTTACCTCGCCCGGGCCGGGGGCTTCCGGCTCGGGAATGTCCACCGCTTCGAGCTTCCGGTCATCGATCAGTTGCAGAGCGCGCATAATAGGTCTTCCTTCGCCCGGAGGCGTCCCAATTCGTCAAACGTGATTGGCGACGGTCTCTAAGCTGGTTCCAGCGTCATGACAAGGCTGGCGTTCTGTCCACCGAAGCCGAATGAGTTGGAAAGCACCGCCTTCGGCTGCCCGTCCCGCTTCTTGTTCGGCACCACGTCGAGCACGATCGTCGGATCGGGGTTGGTGTAGTTGATGGTCGGCGGCAGCGTACCGGTCAGCATCGTCTGGATGGAGAAGACGGCCTCGACGGCGCCGGCCGCAGTCAACGTATGGCCGATCATCGACTTGTTGGAGGAAACCGGAATTTCCTTCAACCGATCGCCGAAGACGGCGAGCATCGCGCCATATTCCATCTTGTCGTTTTCCGGCGTCGAGGTGCCATGCGCATTGATATAGCCGATGCTGCCCTCGTCCATGCCGGCGTCTGCCAGCGCCGCGCGGATCGTCGCAATCGCCGGGCCGCCGTCAGGCGAAGAACGGGTGCGGTGGAAATGGTCGGCCTTTTCGCCGCAGCCCTTCATGATGCCGAGCACCTTGGCGCCGCGGGCGATGGCCGATTCGAGCGATTCGAGCACCAGCGTCGCCGCGCCTTCGGCGATGACAAACCCGTCGCGGTCCTTGCTGAACGGCTTTGACGCCTTTTCCGGCGGATCATTCTGAGTGGAGAGTGCGGAGAGGAGCGAGAAGCGGATCAGTGCTTCGGCGCTGACCGAACCGTCGGTCGCAACCACCAGCGAGCGATCGGTGCGGCCCTGACGGATCGCTTCGACGCCGAGCTGGATGGCGGTGACACCGGAGGCACAGGCCGTCGAGAGGGTCACGGGCAGGCCGCGCGTGCCGAACTTGTCGGCGAGGCGTTCGGAGATCGACCCGAATTGCACGGCTTCGAGGAAGACCGGATCGGGACGTTCGCGCATGGCGGCGAGGAAACGGTCATAGGCGTCGCCTTCGGCCTTCGACGGCGGAGCGCGGTCGGCAAGCGCGAAACGATCGCTCCATTCCGGCTCGACCGGCGGTGCGGCAAGAAAGAGCGGTCCGTCGAAATCGCCGGAAAGACCCGACTGCGCAAGCGCTTCGACCGTCGTCTCGCGGGCAAAAGCGAAGGAACGTTCGACAGAGTTTTCGGCCGGAACGGCAATGAAATCCACCGTGCCTGCGATCCGGGTGGAAAGGCCCTCGGTCGGGAAGCGGGTCACCTTGTGGATGCCGGAGGTGCCGGAGGTCAGCGCCGCCCAGTTGTCGGCAAGGCCCTGGCCGAGCGAGGTAATGACGCCCATGCCGGTGATCGCGATGATCGGACGGCCGAGATGATCCTTGAAGCGGTTGTCGCTCATCAAAATCTCCTTTACGCGGCCGAGAGGACTGCAAGGCCCTCGCCGCGCGTATAACCGACCGTCGTCACCACTGCGTGTTTGGCAGGCGCCGTCATCGGCTTTTCGTTCTGGGCATCGAATGTGGGAACTTTTGCCGCGCCATCCAAGGTCAATGCCGCAAGGGCCAGACCCAAGGGGAATTGCGCTTCCATGCCATGGCCGGTGACGCCGCCAAATCCGCGGATCGCAGCGCCGGGGAATTCGGTCTCCAGCAGCGCCTTCTCCCGCATCGCGAGATCGACGACGCCGCTCGCGCCCGAAAACACGATCGTATCAGCCTTGGAAATGCCCGAAGCGTGGCCGGCGAGACGGGTGATGCGCTTTTCGAGGCGACCCTCGTCACGATTGCCGCGATCGCCCTCGATTGCATCGATGACAGCGTAGATATGGGCGCCGCGCGCTTGCGCATGGGCGCGCGATTCGAGCACCAGGAAGGCCCCGACCGTACCCATGATCATGCCGCCGCCATTGTCGGTCGAGCGTGACCAGAGCGGATGCCAGCCACCCGTCGCATGCGCCTGGATGCCTTCGACCAGAAGAATGATGTCGGCCCGTTCGGCGACGAAGGCGCCGCCGACCAGGCTGTGGGTGGATTGGCCCGCCTTGATGCGATGGAAGGCGGTCTCGACGGCGGAAATGCCGGCCGCTTCTTCGCCCATGAACGTGCGCGACGAACCGGTGACCTTGTGGACGATCGAGATATTGCCGGCAACCAGGTTGGAAAGCTGGGCCAGAAACAGCGTCGGGCGAAGCTCGGTCGTCAGCTTCTCGTTGAGCAGCATTTCGCGGTCGTTGCGCTTCAGCGCTTCGTCGACGATCAGCGAATCGACCTTGATGTCGCGCTCGCCGCCGCCGGCGGCCACGATCATGTCCATGGAAGCGCAGGCTTCCGCATCCGTCTTCAGGCCCGCGTCGTCGAGCGCAAGGCCTGCGGAAAACACGCCGAGCCGCTGCCAGTTCTCCATCTGGCGCTGGTCGCCACGCTTGGCGATCTGCGCAGACCAGTCGATTTCGGGCATCGGATGCACCGGATACGGCGCGAAACGATCGATCTCGACTTTCGGGGCACCCGCTTCCGACGACGACAGGAGCGCGATATGCGGCTCCTTGCCCACGCCCTGGCTGGTGACGATCCCGATACCAGTGATCACGACATCGTTGTCAGACTTCATAATGTCCTCTTTGACCCACCGGTTGAACGGGCAGGCTTTTATGCGCTTGCGGCAATCGCATCCATCAGGCCGACCTCTTCCGCGCGCTTGCGGATGACCGGCGCCAGCGGGATTTCGCTGAACGGCATGGTGCGCAGTTTAAGCTGTGCGTCGCAGACCTTCTTGCCGTTACACGTGATCTTTGCCTTGGTCACCGCGTAACCGGACCCCTCATGCTCCAGAAACGCCTCGATGTCGAGAACCGCGTCGGGCTCCACAAAGGCGCGCATCTTGGCGCCGTCGACCGACATCAGGAACGGCATGGCGGCGAAATCGGTAGCGGCAAGCACCAGGAAACCGGAGGCCTGCGCCATGGTCTCGATCAGGAGCACGCCCGGCACCAGCGGCATTCCGGGAAAATGGCCTTCGAAGACAGGGCTTTTGGAAGGCACGACAGACCGCGCCTTCAACACTTTGGCCCCAAGATCGACCGCTTCGACGCGGTCGATCATCTGGAAATATTCGAGCAGCATGAGTTTGCCGGCCCGGGATGATCGTTGACGATCAGCCCTTGGCCGCCTTCAGCTCGTCGATCTTGGCACACAGGTTCTTCAGGACGAAGTACTCTTCGGTCGAAACCTTGCCCTCGTTGACTTCCTGGGTCCACTGTTCCAGCGGAATCTTGATCCCGAATTCCTTGTCGATGGCGAACACGATATCCAGGAAGTCCAGGCTATCGATGCCCAGGTCATCGATCGTGTGACTTTCCGGCGTGATCGTCTCGCGATCGATTTCGCTGGTCTCAGCGATGATGTCGGCAACTTTATCGAATGTAGCTGTCACGCCCATGTCCTTTGTCGAATATCCAAATCAAGGTTCCACATAGGGAAATCGATCACAAATGCCAATGGCCTCGTGTTCCCGCGTGAAAATTTGCACCGGAACTGTTGCCTAAACAGCAATCGCCTAGGCACCGGAAGCTCGGCTCTCGACCAGCGCGGTGCGGATCACCTCCAGAACCTCGCCCGATCGGACGTCGGTGCACACCCACTGGCTCGGCTGACCGTCCCAGGCGGTGCCGACGAACTTGCGGCCGCTGTCGGGGGCCTGGATCGTTTCGCCGTCGGCAATGCCGCCGCAGACGACCCGCACCGCGCCGCTGCGGAGAATGAAGAGGTCCGGCCGCACCAGATAGACGCAAGCTGTGCTGTCATGTACCGCCATGCCGGAAATGCCGACCCGGCTCTTGTAGAACTCGATGTAATATTGCGACAGGTCGGAGAGCAGCTGCACCGATTTTTCGCCCGACTTGGCCATGTCGGCAAGATACTCCCCCGTCATGATCGTCTTCAGCGTCACATCGAGCCCGACGATGGTGACCTTCCAGGGCGTGGTGAAGATGATGTCGGCGGCTTCCGGATCGCCATGGATATTGGCTTCCGCTGCCGGCGTGACATTGCCGTTCACATCGAAGGCGCCGCCCATGACGATGACTTCCTTGACGAGGCCGGCAAAATCCGGATCGGCCTGCAGCGCCAGCGCCAGGTTTGTCATGCGGCCGACGGCGATCAGCGTCACTTCGCCCGGATTGTCGCGGACGGTATCGATGATGAACTGGTAGGCGGGACGCGGGTCGAGCGGCCAGTCTATCGTGTCCGGCAGGCCGATATTGCCGAGACCGTCAAGGCCGTGCACGACGGAAGCGGCGCGATCGTCGCTTCGCAACGGATCGATCGTCCTGTTGGCGCCTCTGGCGATCGGCGCGGAAATTCCCCATTCCTGATGCAGGAACTGCGCATTGCGAGTGGTCAGATCAAGTGACACATTGCCGAAAACGGTCGTGACGCCAATCAGGTCGACTTCAGGATGCCGGTGCAGAAAGAGCAGCGCCATCGCGTCGTCAACGCCGGGGTCCGTATCGAAAATGACCTTGTGCATGTGCTTTCCTCGTTCGGCTCTTCGAAAGCCGCGCACAATAACGCCAAACCAATGATGCGCAATCCCGGAAGCAACATGGCTGGAGTTCCGCTGGAGATGGTTGCGGTCAACGCGGTTCGATGCGAGAAGCACGCCGCACCCGTCCGGATGCGCCTCCCCTGACAGAGTCTCCTCCCCTTGACCGACCTCGCATTCCAATTCCTCTTCCTGCTGTTTCTTGCCGCGATTTTTGCTGGTTTCGTCGATTCGATCGCCGGCGGTGGTGGGCTCATCACCATTCCGGTCATGCTGATCGCCGGCATCCCGCCGCTCGAATCGCTTGCTACGAACAAACTGCAGTCGCAGTTCGGATCGGCATCCGCGACGATTGCCTATGCGCGGCGAGGTCACGTGAACTTAAAAAGTCAGTTGCCGATGGCGGCGATGTCGCTGATCGGCGGGGCCGTCGGCGCCGCGCTCGCGTCGTTGGTGCCGGCGGGTTGGCTTGCCGCGGCAATCCCGTTCCTGCTGATCGCCATCGCGCTGTTCTTCGCCATCAAGCCCAATCTCAACGATATCGACAGTCACCGCCGGGTGACGCCTTTGGTGTTCGGGGTGACGATCGTCCCGTTGGTCGGCCTGTATGACGGCATCTTCGGGCCTGGTGCCGGCTCTTTCTACATGCTGGGTTTCGTACTGCTCGCCGGTTTTGGCATGCTGAAGGCGACCGCCCACACCAAGCTCATCAATCTCGGCTCGAATTTCGGCTCGTTCCTGGTCTTTGCGGCAACCGGGTCCGTACTCTGGAAGATTGGCCTGATCATGGGCGTCGGCCAGTTCCTCGGCGCCCAGGTCGGCTCGCGGCTGGCCATGAAGAACGGCGCCAAGCTGATCAAGCCGCTGCTTGTCATCTCCTGCCTGGCGCTCGCCCTGAAGCTGCTCGCCGACCCGACCCATCCCGTCCGCGTCTGGCTCGGCTTCTAGCTCTTCATCCTGAGCGGCAGACCGGCGGCGACGAAGAAGACCTCGTCGGCAGATGCCGCGATCCGCTGGTGCAGCCTTCCGGCATGGTCTCTGAACTCCCGCGCCATTCTGTTGTCCGGCACGATGCCGAGGCCGACCTCGTTGGAGACGACGATCAGTTTCGCTGAGAGGCTTTCGAACTGCCGCACGAATGCGGCGGCGGCAGTGTCGATATCGCGCTCGTCCATCATCAGGTTGGTGAGCCAGAGCGTCAGGCAATCGACGAGGATGACCCTCCCCGGCGCATCGATGTCGGTCAGTCGCTCCACCAGATCGAGCGGCACTTCGTGCGTGGTCCAGCCGTCTCCGCGATCGACGCGATGCCGGGCGATGCGCTCGCGCATCTCGTTGTCATAGGCACGACCGGTGGCAACGTAATGCCGTTCCAGGCCGCTCTCTTGGGCAAGCCTTTCCGAAAACCCGGATTTGCCCGAGCGGGCGCCGCCGAGGACAAGGGTGACGTGACCGTTGCGTGTCATGGAGAAAATGGCCTGAACCAGAGGGGACCGGACGATTCGTAGACAGGAGGCGTCCGGCCCTGTTGGTGATGATGTCTCTGGATTAGCATTACGGTCAAATGGTGCCGTCAGAAAGCACGGGTGTCAACCGATACCCGCTTGCCGTATTCAAGCCTCACCGACGAAAGGCCTCGGCTGACCGGGCTCGGCCAGCCGATTTTGACCGCAAATCCACGCAGGTGCCAAAAGGCCCACGAGCCAATATGACAATCGTGAATTCTACAACAATCGGAAGATGAAGCGTCCGCGGGCCAATAAAGCAGGCCCGCCATCGGACAGCGAGGGCAACCGGTACGCACTACCTGATCCGGCGCCAGGCGCGAGCTAACCGCCCGCATTAAAAGCAATAACGCGACATTCTTACCGGATGGTTAGTGAACTCCGGAAGTCACGCGATTTTCTCATTTTCCTTGCGGTTCCCTAAAAATGGGCCGTGGATAAATGATCCCAGGTCGCGCGTGTTGATTTCTGATCCCGAAACCCTACCGTGATTTGAGTTGACATATAAATGCGCAGTATCTGTGAAAAGCTGCCGCAAATGCGGATGTGGTAGATCCTTCGCAGGGCTGCTTGAAACTGCCTCCATCGGTTGATCACCATCTTGCGCTCTGCTGAAGTCAACACTGAAAGGAAACGGCCGGGAGGTCTCAAAATGAAAAAAATCCTCGCTTCCACGGTCTTCGCCGCCGGTCTTTATGCTTTCGCAGGGTCAGCCTCGGCGGACTGCGGTTCAGTCTCGATCGCCGAAATGAACTGGGCCTCAGCCGGCATCGCCGCCAATCTCGACAAGATCATCCTGGAACAGGGTTTCGGCTGCACCGTCGAACTCGTCGCGGGTGACACGCTTCCGACTTTCACATCCATGAACGAAAGGGGCCAGCCGGACCTCGCACCGGAATTCTGGATCAACTCCGTCCGCACGTCCCTCGACAAGGCCGTTGCCGAAGGCCGCCTGGTGATCGGCGCCGAAATCCTGTCGGATGGAGCCGTCGAGGGCTGGTGGATCCCGAAATTCCTTGCCGACTCGCATCCGGACATCAAGACGGTCGCGCAGGCGCTCGCCCATCCGGATCTCTTTCCGGCTCCGCAGAAGTCGGCCAGAGGCGTCGTCTACAACTGCCCGTCCGGATGGAGTTGTCAGATTTCGACCGCGAATCTTTTCAGGGCTCTCGGCGGCAAAGAGAAGAATTTCGACCTGATCGACACCGGCACGGCGGCAGGCCTCGACCAATCGATCGCCGCCGCCTTCGAGAAGAAGACCGGCTGGCTCGGTTATTACTGGGCGCCAACCGCCTTCCTCGGCAAATACGAGATGGTGAAGCTCTCCTTCGGCGTGCCGCACGACAAGGCCGATTGGGACGCCTGCACCGCCGTCCCCAACTGCCTGAACCCCAAGGTGAACTCTTATCCGACCTCGCAGGCCTTCACCCTGGTGACCAAGCAGTTTGCTCAAAAGGCCGAGGTTGCGATGGACTATATCAAGAGGCGCAAGTGGAGCAATGCGACGGTCAACGGCGTGCTCGCCTGGCAGGAGGCCAACAAGAGCACCAACGAGGCTGCCGCCAAACATTTCCTCGAAACCAGTCCGGACATCTGGACCAAATGGCTGGCCCCCGACATCGCCGATAAGATCAAGGCGTCGCTCTGAGCCGGCCATTCGGGCGGGCGCTGCTGGAGCCGCCGGCGTCGCGAAGAGGCGCGCGTGGCCGCGGCTTGAAATCATATAAAGATTTCTTTATATGATTGATCGCTATTGCAAGGAGCGCCCATGCCGACCGCCAACGCACTGACCGAACTTCTGGCCGAGAAGGGCGTGCTGCTGGCTGACGGCGCGACCGGCACCAATCTCTTCGCCATGGGCCTGGAAGCCGGCGAAGCGCCGGAACTGTGGAACGAGGCCGCGCCTGAGAAGATCGAGAAGCTGCATCAGGATTTCGTCGACGCAGGCGCCGATATCATCCTCACCAATTCCTTCGGTGGCACGCGCCAGCGGCTGAAGCTGCACAAGGCGGAAGGCCGGGTGCACGAACTTAATAGGCTTGCCGCCGAGATCGCCCGCAAGGTGGCAGACAAAGCGGGCCGCAAGGTGATCGTCGCCGGTTCGGTCGGTCCGACCGGCGAACTGTTCGTACCGCTCGGCGCCATGACCTATGAGGATGCAGTCGCCGCCTTCGCGGAACAGATCGAGGGCCTGAAGACCGGCGGCGCCGATATCGCCTGGATCGAGACCATGTCCGCGCCGGAGGAAATCCGCGCAGCGGCCGAAGCGGCCGTCCAGGTCGGCTTGCCCTATACCTATACCGGCTCTTTCGACACGGCCGGCAGGACGATGATGGGCCTCGATCCCAAGCAGATCCACAGCGTGGCAAAGGATGTCGGCGAAGGCCCGGTCGCGGCTGGCGCCAATTGCGGCGTCGGCGCCTCCGATATCCTGTCCAGCCTGCTCGACATGACAGCCGCCGATCCTGACGCTGTCACCATCGTCAAGGGCAATTGCGGCATTCCGGAATTCCGCGGCTCGGAAATCTTCTATTCCGGCACGCCGCCGCTGATGGCGGAATATGCGCGGCTTGCCCGCGATGCCGGGGCAAGAATCATCGGCGGATGCTGCGGCACGTCCTGCGAACACTTGGCCGCCATGCGTGCCGCACTCGACGATTACACCCCCCGGCCGCGGCCGACGATCGAGGAAATCGTCGACAAGATCGGCCCGCTGCGCAATAAGACCGCCAGCGAATCGGGCGGAGATTCCGGCCGGGAAAGACGTCGCCGTCGCGGCTGACGCGTGAGGGCTGAAGGATAGAGACATGGCAAACATATCGCCGATCGGCAGCCGGGAAACGGTAGCGGAAAGCCTTGCGAGTTTCTCGATCGAGAACCAATCCTGGCTGGCCCTGCTGATGGACAATCCGACATCCGACGATCTGCTGCTCGACGGCCTGCATCTCTATCTCGACCAGGCTTCGGAAGCAAAATTCCTGAATTCGCTGAAGCTGCAGAAATGCGGCGAATGGATCGGCGGCACCGCCCCTGCCCGGCTGCAGATCCGGCTGATGGAAGCGGCGAAATCGAGCCAGCATCCGGCTAATGCCGCCTTTCGCGACGGGCTGACCCGCTCCGGCGGACTGGAGCGGGCCTATCCCAAGGTTTGATTGAGACGGCCTAGCGGCGGTCGAGGGTCTCGGCGAGCCGCACCAGATCGAGGAACCCGCCGCGATATCCGAACGCATCCTCGCCGCGGGCATTACGCGCCATGTCGAGGATCAAGCGGTAGGGATAGGCGTCGAGCGCATCGGTGCCACGCAGTTTTTGCCCAAAGGCGGCCACCGCCGTCGAGAACCGGACATCATTAGGTGCTGAGGCGAAGTCGCGCACCGCATTCATCTCGGTGACCGGCGTGGTGATCAGCTTGCTGCTGTCGCCATCCGGCTGCTTGTAGCGGATTTTGACGAAGGCCATTTCGTCGGAGACAGCAACCGGCGCGGATGGTGCGGCCGGGCCGTAGCGCAGCGGGTCGTTGAGTGCCGAGGCACTGCCCTTCGGCGTTACTTCGTAGATCGCCGTAACCGCATGACCGGACCCGACATCGCCGGCATCCACCCGGTCATTGTTGAAATCCTCGCGCTTCAGCGCCCGAGTCTCGTAGCCGACCAAACGATACTCCGAGATCTGCTGCGGATTGAACTCGACCTGGATTTTTACGTCCTTGGCGATCGGGAAAAGCGTCGAACCAGCCTCCTCGACCAGCGCCTTCTGCGCCTCGGCCAGCGTGTCGATATAGGCGGCGGTGCCGTTGCCGTTCTGGGCGAGCGTCTGCATCAGGCTGTCGTTGAGATTGCCTTCGCCGAAACCCAGAACCGACAGGAAGATACCGTCCTTGCGGCGCTGCTCGATGAGGCGCTTGAGGTCTTCGTCGCTGGAAGCGCCGACATTGAAATCGCCGTCAGTCGCCAGCATCACCCGGTTGACGCCGCCCTGGATAAAAGCCCGGCGCGCCAGCCGATAGGCCGCATCGATGCCTTCAGCCCCGGCCGTCGAACCGCCTGGCCGTAGATTGTCGATTGCGACGAGGATCTTGTCCCGTTCGCGAGCGGAGGTCGGCTCCAGCACCGTTCCGGCATTGCCGGCATAAGTGACGATCGACACCTTGTCCTCCGGCTTCAATTTGCTCACCAGCAGGCGGAAGGCACTTTTGAGCAAAGGCAGCTTGTCGGACGCGTTCATCGAGCCGGAGACGTCGATCAGGAAAACGAGATTGGCGGCAGGCTGCGAGGCCGGCGCGGTTTCGAACCCCTTGATCGCCACATGCATCAGCCGCGTTCCCGTATTCCACGGAGTGGGCGTGACGGTGACGGTGGTGCGAAAGGGCTCGTCCGCCGTCTGCGGCCGAGGCCAGTCATAGGGGAAATAGTTGATCATCTCCTCGACCCGCACGCTGTCGGGATCGGGCAGATGCCCTTCCATCAGCGAGCGCCGCGCAAACGCATAGGAGGCGGTATCGACGTCGACGGAGAAGGTCGAAACCGGATCGATTGCGACGCTTTTGACCGGGTTGGTGTCCGCGTTGGCGAAACGGTCGCGGGTTTCTTCGAGCGGCGGCAGGATTTCACGCTCAGTTGGCGCATAACGGGGAGCAGCGGCCATCGGTGCCGCGCGCTCGGCCATCACCGGGGGCGCCGGCATGGGAGCAACCGATGGGCTGGGCGCAGCGCTCCGCTTGGCCGCACCGCCATTTGCCTCCTGCTTCTTCAGCTGGCGGGCAATATCCGCGGAGCTAAAATCCCTCTGCTTCGAGGATTGAACCGACGGTGCGGCATAGGCCTTCCGATCGGCTTCCTGCTGCGGTTCGGCCGGCTTCGCGACCGATGGTACCGGCACTCTCTCCGCCACGGGCTTCGGTGCGTCTATGACTTGCGGCAGCGCGACCTGCCCTGAGCTCGGCAGGTTGCCGCGCGTCAGTTCGAATGTCAGCAGGGCAGCCGTCGGAATGATCAGCATCGTCGCAAGTGCGGAGCCTGCGAGATAACGGTGTTGGGTAACCATGCGGATGCTCCAGATCCTATTGAGAACAGAGCTTTGACGCTGCCGCCAGGAACTTCCTTTGCTGCGCGCCGCATTTTTTTCCGTCTCGTCGAAGGCCTGCATGGCGGCGGCAAGCGCACGGGCGCGTGTCGCATCGGAAGCGCGGGGCGCCGGGGCCAAATTGCCGAGCTGGTCGAATTCGTCCGTCATGGTCAAACCGCCTCCTTCTTCAGAAGGTCCTTCAATCGTTTACGCGCCTCGTGCAGATGCCAGGAGACCGTGTTTTCGCTGCAGTCGAGAATGCCCGCCGCAGCCGCATGGGACAGACCCTCGCTATGGACCAGCAGGACCGCATCCCGCTGTTTTTCCGGCAGGCGGCGCACCGCCGCCCATAGCCAGTCGCCGCGATCGTCCTCCTCCGGCTGCAGATGCGAAAAGAAGATCGGATCGTTTGCAAGCCGGTCCTGATCCCGTCTCCGACGGGAGGACTGGCGCTGATGGTCGCGCACCGCGTTCAGCGTCAGCGTGTAGAGCCAGGTGCGGAACGCCGACTGTCCTTTGAAGCTGCGGATCGCCTTGCCCAGCCGGATGCAGACGTCCTGGGCGATGTCTTCCGCATCGCTTTCCGTGCCGCACCAGCGCCAGGCGACGGCATGAATGAAATCGTAATGCGCTTCGACGAGCGCTGAGAACGCATTGCGGTCGCCTTGGCATGCCTTATCGAGGATTTCCGCGCTCACTTGCCCGCCCGCTTTTCCGTCGCTTAAGAGCTTAGACGTTTCGTTCAGGAAATTCCTTGGGGTATCCCAAGAAAAAATTTTTAAGCTCACTGCACCAGCGCTTCCATATGGAACCGGAGCTGCCCCGGCGGGTAGCGGTATTGCAGGCCAACCGGACAGGAGTTGCGGGCCGCACAGCCGGAAATCATGCAGACCGCCTTGCCCGCGTCACTTGCAAGATAGGCGTGACATCGAGGAATATCGAAGCCCGACAAGCCGACCGCGTTGACGGGACAGGCTGACAGGCAGGGCTTTTCTGCGCAGCTCTCGCAAGGATGCTCGGCCTCATCAGGCGAAATCTCTATCGCATACGGAAAACCCAGAGCGCCTCGATAACCGTGCCAGAGCCCGAACTGCGGATGGATAAGGATGCCGAGCGGCGAAGACTTCAGACCTTCAGCCCTCATCGCCCATTGCTGGAACGGCTGCCAGGGCGGATCGGAGGGGAAATAGGCAGCGGCTCCGAGCCGTTCGGCGAACGGCCGGATCAGAAACTTCGACCAGGTGTCGAGGGGATCGGGACCGTCATGGCCTTTTCGCCATTCCGTGAACGACGGCCAGATCGAACCGCCGACATTGCCGAGCAATACGACGGACCTGGCAAGCGTGCCGTCGCCCAGTAACGGCCCCTCGCCCGGTCCAAAATTCACCACGCCGCGGATCAGGATGCCGTGGGGTTCGAGCCCCGCGGCAATCTCGTCGAGAACCGGTGAAGGCGGCCTCACCGAGGCCCCTGGTATCGGTAATGCGGTCGCCAGACCCCTTCCTGGATAAAATCGGCGACCAGCCGGGCACCGCCTTGCTCCCTGGCGGCATCGGGCTCTCTTCAGGTGAAGGCGTCGGGCATCGAATCCTTGCGATCCTTGATGAACGCCAGCAGCGCCTCGTCGATCGCGCGATCGAGCGGCGGTGCTTCGTAGCTGTCGAGCCAGGAGCGGCAGAGCGCGTTGGCGCGCTGCTCGATCCGCTTTTCGCCCTCGATTTCCCACTGTTCGAAGGAATTGTTGTCCATCAGCGCCGAACGATAGAAGGCCGTCTGGAAATGTGCCTGGGTATGGGCGCAGCCGAGATAATGGCTGCCGGGGCCGACTTCGCGGATCGCGTCGAGCGCCTGGCCTTCTTCGGACAGATCGACGCCCTGCGCCATCTTCTGCATCATGCCGAGCTGGTCCTGGTCGATCATAAATTTCTCATAGGACGACACGAGGCCACCCTCCAGCCAACCGGCGGCATGCAGCACGAAGTTGGTGCCGGCGAGCAGTGTCGTGTTCAGCGTATTGGCCGATTCGTGCGCCGCCTGGGCATCGGGCACCTTCGAGCCACAGAGCGAACCGCCGGTGCGGAACGGCAGGCCGAGGCGGCGGGCGAGCTGCGCCGCACCATAAGAGACCAGCGACGGTTCCGGGGTCCCGAATGTCGGCGCGCCGGACTGCATCGAGATCGACGCTGCGAATGTACCGAACAGCACCGGCGAGCCCTTGCGGATCAGCTGCGTCAGCGCAGCACCGGCCAGTACTTCGGCAAGGATCTGCGTCAGCGTGCCGGTCACCGTTACCGGGCTCATGGCACCCGAGAGAATGAATGGCGACACGACCGAGGCCTGGTTATGTCGCGCATAGACCTTCAGCGCGCCGAGCATGGTGCCGTCGAACACCATCGGAGAATTGGCGTTGATGAGGTTCAGGGTGACGCAATTGTTCTCGACGAACTCGTCGCCGAATACCAGTTTCGCCATGGCAACCGTGTCTTCGGCGCGTTCCGGCGCGGTGACCGATCCCATGAACGGCTTGTCGGAATATTTGATATGGCTGTAGACCATATCAAGATGCCGCTTGTTGACCGGCACATCGACCGGCTCGCAGACCGTGCCGCCCGACGAATGCATCGATGGCGCCATATAGGCGAGCTTCACGAAATTGCGGAAATCCTCGATCGTCGCGTAACGGCGCTTGCCGTCGAGGTCGCGCACGAAGGGAGGTCCGTAGACCGGCGCGAACACGGTCGCCTTGCCGCCAATCTGGACATTGCGCTCCGGATTGCGAGCATGCCAGGTGAATTCGCTCGGTGCTGTCTTCAGCAGTTCGCGGCAGAGGCCCTTGGGGAAATGCACCCGGTGGCCCCGAACGTCGGCACCCGCCTTTGCCCAGAGTTCGAGCGCCTCCTCATCCTCGCGAAATTCGATGCCGATCTCTTCGAGGATGAGATCCGCATTGCGCTCGATGAGGGTAAGGCCCTCCTCGTCCAGCACCTCGTAGACGCCGATTTTGCGGGTGATATAGGGCAAGGAAAGACCGGGACCGTTGCCTGCGCGGGCCGCGCGGCGGCCTGCCGCTCCCCG
>NZ_JALBGV010000093.1 GCF_023006505.1 Neorhizobium sp. SHOUNA12A | reverse complement strand
CCCAGGCTCTGCCACGGGCTTGATGTCCCAAGGGAGGTTCGGTCTCCCATCCGCCACCGCATCTGGCAGTAAATCGCCAAAAGCGGATAAAGGGAAGTTACAAGGGGGGTGACTGCTCCGCAAATTCTTCGGGCACTGCACTTTCCCACCGTCGCCACCCCCTCTGTCATCTTCGATGACATCTCCCCCTCAAGGGGGGAGATCATCTGGAGCATGCCGCACCGGCTTCATTCCTCAAATGCACTTGACCTTCCCTCTATGGGAAGCTGCACAACACATCTATCGAACAAGGAGATTCGGATGACTGCGATTTTCACCGTGCCGGACATGACCTGCGGCCATTGCGAAAAGACCGTGCGCGGCGCGCTGGCGGAAGCCCTGCCGGGCGTGTCGGTGGCGATCGATCTGACGGCCAAGACGGTGGCGATCGAAGGCGACGCGGCGAAGGCCGAAGAGGCGATCCGCGAGGCGGGGTATTCACCCGAACGGGCCGCGGTCTGAGGTCTCCCACACCACCCGTCATGAAAATTTCAAGATTCTGACGGCCGGCCGTTATACGTCCGCAAAACTCGCGTGGCAGAGGAAGAGCAACTGCGGGACCGGCTTTCATTCGTGAGGCGGGTCGCCGTTTTTCACCCGCCTCGAATTGCCGGACACCGATCATGCTCAAAGCGCTGTTTTCAACCGTTGCCCTCGTCCTCCTCTTCGCACCCGCGGCGCATGCCGCCGAGCCTGGCGTGACGGTCGCAACTCCTTGCCCGTTCGGCGATTGCAAGGCGGCCATCGGGCTTTCCTTCGCCGGCGAATTTTCCATTCCGACCGGTACGCTGTTCGACGGTGTCGAGTTCGGTGGCCTGTCCGGTCTTGATTACGACCCGGCAAGCAATCGCTATATCGCCATTTCCGACGACCGTTCGGAGCGGGCCCCGGCCCGGTTCTACGAGCTTTCGATCGAGGCGAGCGCTGCCGGCATCAGCGATGTGAAGGTGGTCAAGACCGTGACCCTGAAGGACAAGAACGGCGCGGCTTTTGCGGCCAAGAGCGTCGATCCGGAATCGATCCGGCTTGGCAAGGACGGCATCTACTGGTCGAGCGAAGGCGACGTGAAGCAGCTTCTGCCGCCCTTCGTGCGTGTCGCCAGCCCGGACGGCGCCTTCCTGCGCGAATTCGAGCTTCCCAAGGCTTTTATGCCGACCGCCGACAAGTCCGCCGGCATCCGCGACAACCTCGCCTTCGAAGGGCTCGCGACGCTGCCCGGCGGCGACCTGATGGTGGAGGTCGAGTCGGCGCTGTTCCAGGACGGACCGATCTCCGGGCTTAGCCGCGGCACACTCGCCCGCATGATCCGCTACGACGCGGCAACCGGCAGGCCTAAGGCCGAATATGTCTATCCGATCGCGCCGATCCCCCAGGCGCCGACCGTCGACAAGGGCTATAACGACAACGGCGCTTCGGAGATCCTAAGCCTGGATGACCACCGCCTGCTGGTGGTCGAACGCGGTTTTGCGCAAGGGTTCGGCAGTTCGATCAAGGTCTTCATGGTCGATACCGAGGGCGCCACCGATGTCTCGGCCATCCCTTCACTCGCCAATACCGACGCGGCCATCGTGCCGGTGCGCAAGGCCCAAGTGCTCGACATGCGGGCGATCGGCCTGCAGCCGGACAATATCGAGGCCGTCACCTTCGCCAAGGGCACGGATGGCAGCGACCTGCTGATCTTTGTTTCCGACAACAATTTCTCGAAGGAACAGAAGACGCAGTTCATCGCCTTCAAGGTGCTGGCACGCCCCTGATGAAGCAGGCGACCGTCAAAATCTTGCTCCACCTTGTCGCAAGGCGGAGCATTGATCGTATCCCGAAGCCGCGGCTTAGAACTTCACGCCGATGCCGACGTTGATCACGTGCTGGCTGAAGTCGAAATCGGCGCCGCCGAGGCTGCCGTTGCCGAAGTCGTTATAGCGGTATTCGAGGCGGCCGAAGATGTTGTCGGTGAAGGCGTAATCGACGCCCGCGCCGACTGTCCAGCCGTTGAGCATGTCGTCGTCGTCAAAGCCGCCGCCGTCGATATGGGCGGTGGTGGCCGTCCAGCCGGCTGCCGCGAAGATCAGCGCCCGGTCCATGGCGTAACCGACACGGCCGCGAACCGAACCGGAGAACCCGGTGTCGACGTCGATGCCGCCGGCATAGCTGTTCTTGTTCCAGTCGTAGTTGACGTCACCTTCGATACCGGCGACGAAACCGCTGGAGAACTGCCAGTTATAACCGACGAAGCCGCCAAGCCTCCAGCTGTCGAAATCGTCCGAACCGCCGCCGGGGGCATCGCCGCTGCCCCAGGCATATCCCGTGTGGGCACCGATATAGGGGCCGTTCCAGGAGAATACGACGGGCGTTTCGACGGCTTGCGGCGCTTGCGGGATTTGTTCGACGGCGTCGGCTGCGTAAGCAACGGAAGAGGCGGTCATGGCGGCCGACGCTGCAAGGATGAAAAGAGCCTTCATGGATATTCCCTCCGATTGGTTGGCAAAAACGCAAATAGAGCGGTTTGCTTGGAAAGCTGTAGCTAAAATACAACATCGGAGAGAATCTGCAATTACGCCTTAAGATACTGAAAACGCGAAGGTTTAATTTTCGGCTTCCCCCTTGACCTCAATCAGACTTGAGGTTGTAGCGTGCCTGGGACTGAAAAACCGGATAAGGGGCAGGGCGTGTTGCAGGATATCAATGTGGGCTGGTCGAGGCTTCTCAAGGGCCGCGAAGGGGCGATGCTGGGGCTGATCTCGGCGGGGATCGGGCTGCATGCCTTCAACCAGTTCGCAATCGTTGCGGCGCTGCCGCCGGCAGCGAGGGAGATCGGCGGCACGGGGTATTTCAGCTGGGCCTATACGCTCTACTTCCTGGGCTCGATCGCCGGCGGCACCGGCGCTGCGGCGATGCGCGACCGGTTCGGCGCGCGCTTCATCCTCCTTCTTTCGGCGCTGATCTTTGCTGCCGGCGGGCTGCTGGCGCTGTCGGCGCCGGCCTTTTCCTGGATCATGGCCGGGCGCCTGCTGCAGGGCATTGCCGACGGGCTGATCGTAGCGATCTGTTACAGTCTCATCCCCGCCAACTTTCCCTCCGCGCTGATCGCCAAGGTGTTTGCGGTGGAGGCGATCGTCTGGGCGGTGGCGGCGATTGCCGGACCATTGGCGGGCGGGCTTCTGACCGAGGCCTATTCCTGGCGAGCGTCCTTCCTGGCCGTCTCGCCTTTCGTGGTTCTGCTGGCCGTCTTTGCGCTGACCGCGAAGGTGAGGGTGACCGAGGCGGCACCGGTGCCGCTCTCCGTCGCCACCATTTCGCTCTGCCTTGCCGCTTCCTTCGTCCTGTCGCTGTCGTCGGTGGTGACCGGAGGGGCGATGCAGGCGGTAGCGGTGGTGGCAGGCGCAGGCCTGTTCCTGCCGGCGCTGAAGCTCGACGGGCGGATCGGGCCAAGGCTGTTTCCGGAAGGCGCCTTCCGGCTCGGTTCGGTTCTCGGGCACGGGTTCTGGGTGCTGTTCCTGATGTCCGCGAGCCACTCGGTCGGCAGCGTTTACCTGGCGCTGATGATCGACGCCGTCTTCGAGTTCCGGCCGGCGGTGGTCGGTTATCTGGTGGTGACCATGGCGCTCTCCTGGAGTGCGGTCGCGGTGGTCGCAAGCAGGATTACCGCGCTTGCTCCGCGGCATCGGTGGATGCGCACAGGCGCATTGTTTCAACTGGCCGGGTTCCTCTGCCTCGCGGCAGCGTTCGCGAGCGGCTCTCTGGCGCTGCTGCTGGCGGGCCAGGTGGCAATCGGCACGGGCTTCGGCGTCGCCTGGGCAAGCGTCAACCAGGCGGCGATGGAAGCGGCAGCAAGGCAGGAGCGCGATCTCGCAAGTGCCTTGCTGCCGACGATTTCGACCGCCGGTTATGCGATCGGCGCTGGGATCGCCGGGATGATCGCAAGCGCGACCGGCCTGGTTCCGGCGCTGGAGAACGGCAACGCCGGCGGCCCGGCCCTGTGGCTCTACGGGACTGCGGCGGCGGGAGCCTTGCTGACATTTCTCCTCGGTTTCGGGGTGCGGTTTGCCAAAGCCTGAGCGGCGCAACAAAAGCGCATTTCGCTTGTTCGGCGGGACAGATTTCCCATATTTGAAGGAAAAGGTCGCCGCATCCCGGCGGCCAAAGGAGACCTTCCCGTGTTCCAGTTCGACAATTCCTATGCCCGCCTGCCGGACAGGTTTTTCGCCTCTGTCTATCCCGAGCCGGTGGAGGGGCCGAAGCTTCTGAAATTCAATGCCGAACTGGCAGAGGAACTGGGCGTCGAGGCGGATTTCTCCGACCCCGCCCGGCTGGCGGCGATCCTTGCCGGCAATGTCGTGCCGCCCGGCGCCATGCCGATCGCCATGGCCTATGCCGGCCACCAGTTCGGCAATTTCGTGCCGCAGCTCGGCGACGGGCGGGCGATATTGCTGGGCGAGGTCGTCGACCGCAACGGCAAACGCCGCGACATTCAGCTGAAGGGCGCTGGACCGACGCCCTATTCCCGCAGAGGCGACGGACGCGCGGCTTTAGGCCCGGTGCTGCGCGAATATATCGTCTCCGAGGCGATGAATGCGCTCGGCGTGCCGGCAACGCGGGCCTTGGCGGCTGTCGCGACCGGCGAGCAGGTCTATCGCGAGACGGTGGAACAGGGCGCTGTTTTCGTGCGCGTCGCGGCAAGCCATGTGCGGATCGGCACCTTCCAGTTTTTTGCCGCCCGCGGCGACAATGACGGGATCAAACTGCTCGCGGATTATGTCATCGAGCGGCACTATCCGGAGCTTAAAACCGCGGAAAACCCCTATCTGGCGCTGCTGCAGGGTGTAGCGGGGCGGCAGGCGGATCTGATCGCCCGCTGGATGGGTATCGGTTTCATCCACGGGGTGATGAACACCGACAACATGACGATATCAGGCGAGACGATCGATTTCGGGCCTTGCGCCTTTCTCGACGAATACGACCCGATGAAGGTGTTTTCCTCGATCGACCAGGGCGGCCGTTATGCCTATCGCAACCAGCCGGGCATCGGCCAATGGAATATCGCGCGGCTGGCGGAATGCCTGCTGCCGCTGCTGGATGAGGACGAGGAAAAGGCCGTGGAAGCGGCGAACGCCGTGCTGAAGGCGTTCGGCGAGCGGTTCCAGAAAGAGTGGATCGGCGTTTTCCGGGCAAAGATCGGCCTTGCGACCGAAGCGGATGGCGATGGCGAACTGATCCAGGCGCTTCTCGCTGCCATGCACGAGGGGCAGGCGGATTTCACGCTGGCCTTCCGGCGGCTTGCCGACGCGGCGGAGGGCGGGGAAGGGGCATTCCTCGAGTGTTTTGCCGATCCCGACAAGGCGGGGGCCTGGCTCGTCGGCTGGCGCGAGCGGTTGACCACGGAAGCACGGCCGGTCGGCGAATTGGCTGACGCCCTGCGCTCGGTCAACCCGGCGGTTATCCCCCGCAATCACAAGGTCCAGGAGGCCCTTTCGGCCGCCAATTACGGCGATTTCAGTTTCTTCGAACGATTGCTGGAGGCGCTGGAAAAGCCTTTCGAAGAGCGGCCGGAATTCGTGAGCTACATGCAGCCGCCGAAGCCTGAGGAGCGGGTGACGCAGACGTTCTGCGGGACGTGATTCGGCCGTAAATTAATTTTTGCTAATTAGGAAAATAGTCCTTGACGGCGTGACGGTTGTTTGGTAGGTTCCAGGCACAGTCGAAGAATTGCGCCGGCAAGTGGCCTTCGGGCGGCCGGTGGCAAGACTTCCAGTCAAATTGGCCCGGTCCCAAAAGCCGGGCCTTCTTTTTATCTCGACAATCGGCAGCGGGGACGCGCAGCGACCGGAAACGGGCGCGGCGGGGTTTTCTGCGCCGAAATTTTGGCCCTCATTTTGGCTCCTGTTTTGGCCCCCGGGGATATCCCAGATGGATGAATTCGAGATGTTCGATCCGGCGCTTTTCGGGCTCTGGACGGAGGCGCCGGTCTATGGCGACGCGGTCGTCATGGACGATTCTGTGCTGTCGGACGCGGTGCGCGGCGTGCTGCTGGAGATCAAGTCGGCCGAGGGCGCATTCTCTCCCGGCGAGGAGCTGCGGCGGCTCTTGAACGAGATGACCGTCGAGATGCGCGACCAGTTCTCGACCTTCCGGCGGATGCGGACCGCGGCGGAGGCGGCGCTCACGGATGGCGACGATGCCGCCCAGAAACTGGCGCGTGCCGACGTGAAGGCCGCGACCGACGCCATGTCTCTGATCGTCCGCACGCTCGAAAAGGTCGACAGCCTGCAACGCCAGCTCGCCCGCGACCGCGACGAGGCCGCCGAGCGCGATGCGGACGAGGGTGGTTATGAGGAGGCCAAGGCCCGCTTCCTGAAAATGATCGAGGATCGCGCCAATGAAAATGCCTATCGGCTTTTCGAAGCATGGAAGCGGGATGGACCTCCGCCCCTCGTTTTGGAGAGGTTTGGACACGCGCCTTCCGAGCCAACGGACCTTGCGGCTGGCTCTGGAAAAGACGGCGGTCAAAGCCTCAAAGGGGGCGTCGGGGTTGAACCGCGGCCTACAGATGATCACGGCTGCGCGTGAGGAATATTGCGAAGCCGTTGTGAAAAGCACTGCCTTGAGAAGCGTGATTGAGCAAGGAAACGCCGGGCGCGGCAAACGCCCTCTGATCTCCCCCCTTGATGGGGAGATGTCACCAAAGGTGACAGAGGGGGGTGGCGCCGCGAACTCAACTGTCGAAGAATGTGCCGCAGCACCCCCCTCTGCCCTGCCGGGCATCTCCCCCTCAAGGGGGGAGATCGGTCTGCCGCACGGGTCTGCTCCTGGAAGCGAGCACGCTCCGGAGCGGAATGACGAGTCCGACACCTCTCTATCTGGCTTCACGCCCGCTCATGAACGCGACTGGGATATAAAGGGCCGTCCCGACCAAAAGCCACCGGCCGGCGACTGGCGCACCTGGTTGATCATGGGTGGGCGCGGCTCGGGCAAGACGCGGGCGGGCGCGGAATGGATCCATGGGCTGGCCTCGGCCGGCAGCAGGTCGCAGCTCAGGATAGCGCTGGTGGCGGAAACGCTGGGCGATGCCCGTGAGGTGATGATCGACGGGGTCTCCGGCATCTGCCGGATTGCCCGAAAGAACCGGCCGGATTTCGAGATTTCGCGGCGGAGGCTGGTCTGGCCGAACGGGGCGATCGCGCAGATCTTTTCCTCGGAAGACCCGGAAAGCCTGCGCGGCCCGCAGTTTCATTTCGCCTGGTGCGACGAGCTCGCCAAATGGCGGCATGCGGAGGAAACCTTCGACATGCTGCAGTTCGGGCTTCGGCTGGGAGCCGATCCGCGCCAGCTGGTGACGACCACGCCGCGGCCGGTGCCGATCCTGAAACGGCTGATCGCCGATCCCGGCACGCAACTCGTGCGGATCTCGACCCAGGCCAATGCCGGCAACCTTTCACCGGGCTTCATTTCGGCGCTGGAGGCGCGTTACGGAGGAACGCGGCTCGGACGGCAGGAACTCGCCGGCGAGCTGATCGAGGACCGCGAGGACGCGCTGTGGAAACGCGCCGATCTGGAGGCCTTCATGATCCGGTTTACCGGGGCGCTGCGGCGCATCGTCGTCGCGGTCGACCCGCCTTCAGGCTCGGGCGAACATTCTTGCTGCGGCATCGTCGTCGCCGGATTGGAGGCGAGCGGGCGGGCGGTGGTGCTGGCGGATTGTTCGGTCGAAGGCAAAACCCCGGCGGGCTGGGCGAACGCGGTGGCGCGCGCCTAAGCGCGCTTCCAGGCGGACCGGGTGGTGGCCGAGGTGAACCAGGGCGGCGAGATGGTAACGGCGATGCTGAGAAGTGTCGACGCAGGCCTGCCGGTGACCATGGTGCGGGCGACGCGCGGAAAATTCCTGCGCGCCGAGCCTGTTGCTGCCCTCTACGAACAGGGGCGGGTGGCGCATGCCGGGCGGTTTGCCGAGCTTGAAGATCAGATGTGTGACTTCGGCCCGGACGGTCTGTCTTCAGGCCGTTCGCCCGACCGGCTCGATGCGCTGGTCTGGGCGCTGACGGCGCTGATGCTGGAAGGTCACGGAGAGCCGCGCGTGCGCGGTGTTTGAGCGCGGCTCGCGCTTCAGGTGATGATGATCAGCGCGGAGTGACCGGCTTTGGCTGGGCGCTTTCGCGCATCTGCTTCCATTCGGATTCGATCCGTTCGACGACATGCTGCGGGATCGGCTTGGAAGGGGCGGCCGGTGCGGGCTGCTGCATCATCATGATCTCCTGTTGTTTAGAAAGCCGACAAGAACGTCGTGTGACGCCGTTGGTTCCACACCGTCAGAAAAAAGTAAACTGCCGTCTAAGCGCTTAAAACGATTTAGTTTTTCTAAACCGATTGAAACCCTGCGACGCGGTATGGGAGTAGGCTCCACATGGCTCACAACCGGCATGCCTTCTTTGATTTCGTGCGGACAAAGCTCTTCAATGGCCGGCTCGCTGCCGGTCAGGTGGAGGGGCTGACGGCGATTCTCGATGGCTGGCAGGCAAGGGTCGGCCAGGATGAGGCGCAGCCGCTCGCCTATGTGCTGGCCACCGCCTTTCACGAGACGGCCGCCACGATGCAGCCCGTCCGCGAGACCCTGGCGGCCGGCGACAGGTCGGCGATCGCACGGCTGGACGAAGCTTTTGCGGCGGGCCGGCTCGGGTCGGTAAAGACGCCTTACTGGCGGCCGGACGGAGACGGAAAAAGCTGGCTCGGTCGCGGGCTGGTGCAGCTCACCCACAGGCGGAACTACGAGGCGATGTCCGCCGTGACCGGGATCGACCTGCTCGCCGATCCGGGCCGGGCGATGGAAATGCCGGTCTCTGTCGCGATCCTGATCGAGGGCATGCGGCGCGGCAGTTTCACCGGCTGCAAGCTCGGCGATTATTTTGGGCAGGGCAGAGCGAATTGGCTGGGCGCCAGAAAAATCATCAACGGCAACGACCGGGCAGACCTGGTGGCGCGGCATGCGCGGCTGTTCGCCGAAGCGCTGGACACCAAGCCGCATTGAAGCCCACTGCAGGCCATGATAGCAGGCCTCCGCATTGCTGGAGGTTCCATGATACGCCACATCGTATTTTTCACGGCGCAGGCAGGCGAGATCGACCGGGTCCGGGCAGGTCTTTCGCTTCTGACCGGCAACCCGCATGCGCTGACCCTGGAGATCGGCACCAATGTGAAGAGCGACCAGCTCGGCAACGAGGTCGATCTGGTCGTCTACGGCGAGTTCGAGGATGCAGCGGCGCTGGCCGCCTACAAGGCGCATCCGGCCTACCAGGCCTCGATCGATATCGTCCGCCCCATCCGCGAGATGCGTTTGGCGGCCGATTTCGACAGTGAAAACGCGGTGAAATCGCCCCTGCCGCTTCCCTGAAGTGGGCCTTGGCGCCCGCGAGCGAAAAGGACAAGTCACGATGAAATCTCCATTCCGGCGCCCGTGGTTTTCCGCGGGTGGGCGACAGGCCGTGCCCGAAATCCAGGGGACCGACACCCAAAAGCCCGAAACCAAGACGGCCTCCGGTTTTGCGATCGTCTCCGGCGAGGGAGCGGCGCAGTGGTCGGGGCGGTCCTACGCGGCGCTGGCGCGGGCAGGCTTCATGAAGAACCCGGTCGCCTATCGGGCGGTGCGGATGATCGCCGAAGCCGCCGCAGCCGTGCCGTGGCTTGCCTATGACGGGGCAACGGAGCTTGCCGAACATCCGGCGCTGGCGCTCTTGGCCCGTCCGAACGGCCGGCAGGGCGGGCCCGACTTTTTCGAGGCGCTCTACGGGCACTTGGCGCTTTCCGGCAATGCCTATGTCGAACCGCTGTCGATCGGCGGCGACTTGCGCGAACTGCATCTGCTCCGGCCCGACCGGGTGAGCGTGGTCGAGGGCCGCGACGGCTGGGTGGCGGGTTACGATTACCGCGCCGGCGGCACCACGCGGCGGCTTCCGGCCGAGAGCGATGGCATCGCCCTGCTGCACCTCAAGCTGTTTCATCCGCTCGACGACCATTGCGGTTTTCCGCCGCTCGGGGCGGCGGGTGCTGCACTCGACCTGCACAATGCGGCGGCGAGCTGGAACAAGGCGCTGCTCGACAATTCCGCACGGCCTTCCGGCGCGCTGGTCTATCAGCCGAAGGATGGCGGCAACTTGTCCGCCGACCAGTACGAGCGACTGAAGGACGAACTGGAGGCGGGCTATTCCGGCGCCGTCAATGCCGGCCGGCCGCTGTTGCTCGAAGGCGGGCTCGACTGGAAGGCGATGGGCCTGTCGCCGAAGGACATGGATTTCATCGAGGCGAAGAACGGGGCCGCCCGCGACATCGCACTCGCCTTCGGCGTGCCGCCGATGCTGATCGGCATTCCGGGCGACAATACCTATGCCAACTACCAGGAGGCCAACCGCGCCTTCTACCGCCTTACCGTGCTGCCGCTGATCTCCCGTACCGCCGCGAGCTTTTCGGCCTGGCTGTCGGAGGCCTATGGCGATCGGCTGCGGCTGGAGCCGGATCTCGACCGGATCGCCGGCCTTTCCGCCGAGCGTGAGGCGCTGTGGGCAAGGGTCGGGGCGGCGGCTTTCCTGAGCGACGAGGAGAAGCGCGAGGCGGTGGGGTATTAATCCGTAAGCAACGGGTGTAGGTTGTAACACGTCGTATTACAAATGGAGGCTCTGATGGCCAAGCCCGTTCTTTCAGACCCGATCACGCTGCGCCTGCCGGTCGACATCCTTGAGGACATCGAGAAGATCGCTGAGACAGCGGACAGAAGCCGATCCTGGGTGATCGTCCGGGCGCTGAAATATTACCTGATGGCGGAGGGAAGCGAAATCCTGAGCATCCAGCGTGGCAGGGAGGATATCGAGGCCGGGCGCTTC
This sequence comes from Neorhizobium sp. SHOUNA12A, assembly GCF_023006505.1. Classification (GTDB taxonomy): domain Bacteria; phylum Pseudomonadota; class Alphaproteobacteria; order Rhizobiales; family Rhizobiaceae; genus Neorhizobium. Next base: position 9,923 of record NZ_JALBGV010000093.1, on the reverse strand, counting down.
GTGGAGGCGGAGGAGTTTTTCACTGAGCTTGACCGTCTCAACCGCGAGGACGCCGCCTGATGAAGGTGTTCCTGTCGGAAGAAGCGATACGCTACGTCCAACGGGAAAGGGCGTATCTTGCCCAATTCAGCCGACGGGCATCCATTGCCTTTTCGGAACAGGTCAAGAGGGCGGCACGGTTGATTGCGGATCATCCTCGTGTCGGGACCGCTGTGGCGCCGGTCGAAGGAATTCGCCGTTTCGTATCTGCGCCCTATCATCTGGACTATGTCATCGAGGCGGATCGGATACTGATTGTCTCCATCATGCATGCGCGGCAGGGGCCAGCGGATCTCGAAAAGGACGAAGACGACGACTTCGAATGAAATCCTCGAGGAGGCACACTTTCTGCAGGTCTGCTGAATCGGTCTCCGAACTCACTCAACTTGAGAAGTGCCGGACTCAACTTCCCAGCAGGTAGCCCCAAGCGATTCTGAACATTCATGGAAACTGGATCCGCCGACCCTGCGTCGAGCGCGGAACGGCTGATTGCATGGCAGCAGCGCCGTTCGGTCCATATGCGTGCATCATAAACAAGAGAGATTAAAAATGGCTGACCTCGGAAACGATCCGGGCGCCCTGGCCGGCATCTGGGCCGCCAAGGCGGTGGGCGCCACGGCGGGAGCCGGCGTGTCGCTGATCTATCTGCTGCCGAAGAGCCGCCGCGAGGCGGCGAGCCGGTTTCTGACGGGCCTGAGCTGCGGGATGATCTTCGGTGGGCCGACCGGGCTTTGGCTGGTGGAAAGGCTGGGGATCGGCGGGGAGCTTTCCGGCGCGGAAGTGATGCTGACGGGGTCGGCGGCGGCCAGTCTTTGTGCCTGGTGGGTGCTGGGCGCGCTGGCGAGGATCGCCGTAAGATATGGGGGACGAGGCGGCGGGGCATAACTTCGGTCGTCGTCCGGGCCAGCACCAATTCAATCGTTAGGAGAATACCGATGCACGCTTATCGCGGGCCGCGTCCGACTGCGCGCAAATTTGCCAATCTGGAACTCGCAGGCATAACCGGCGACGGGGTTTTCTCCGGTTATGCCAGCGTCTTCGGCGAGGTCGATCTCGGCAAGGATACGATCGAGCGCGGCGCCTTTCGCAATTGCCTCGTCGAGCGTGGGGCGCCGGGGGTGCGGATGCTCTATCAGCACGACCCTTCCGAGCCGATCGGCGCCTGGCGGACGATCCGCGAGGATGCCCGCGGGCTTTACGTCGAGGGCATGCTGTCGCCGGGCGTCGCCCGCTCCCGCGAGGTGCTGGCGCTGATGAAATCCGGCGCGCTCGACGGGCTGTCGATCGGGTTTCGCACGGTCAAGGCCCGCACCGACGCCAAGACGGGCGTGCGCAAAATCCTCGAGGCCGATCTTTGGGAAATCTCGGTGGTGACCTTTCCGATGCTGCCATCGGCGCGGGTCTCCAACGTCAAGCATGCGCGGTTCTTCCGCGACAGGGAAACCGAACTTGTCCGCCAGATGCGGCGGGCGGCGAAGATGATGATGAAATCAACCATCAAAGGAAAAGTGATATGACCGAGCAGGCGAGAACGATGGCAAGCGTGGCGCCCGAAGTGAAAGCCGTGCCGGAAACGGTGACGGCGGCCTTCGACGAATTCATGAAGGCGTTCGAGGCCTTCAAGGAGGTCAACGACCGGCGCCTCGGCGAGATCGAGCAGAAGCTGACCGCCGATGTCGTGACCCGCGACAAGATGGACCGCATCAACCGCGCCGTCGACGACCAGAAGAAGATGCTCGACCAGCTGGTGCTGAAGAAGGCGAGGCCGCAACTCGGCCGCGGCGGTTCGGAGCTTTCGGCCGAGGCCGTGGAGCACAAGGCGGCCTTTGACGCTTATGTGCGTCGTGGCGAGGAGAGCGGCCTGCGCGAGCTGGAGGCCAAGGCGTTTTCGGGCGGAACCGGTGCCGACGGCGGTTATCTCGTACCGCCGGAAACCGACACGGAAATCGGCCGGCGGATTTCGGCGGTCTCGCCGATGCGGGCACTCTCGACCGTGCGCACCGTGTCCTCCGCCGTGCTGAAGAAGCCGTTCGCGGCGGCCGGCCTTTCGACCGGCTGGGTGGCGGAGACCACGGCGCGGCCGCAGACCAGTACGCCGCAGCTCACCGAACTCTCCTTCCCGACCATGGAGCTCTATGCGATGCCGGCGGCGACGCAGTCGCTGCTGGACGACTCGGCGGTCGATATCGAGGCCTGGATCGCCGGCGAGGTGGACATCGTATTTGCCGAGCAGGAGGGCGACGCCTTCATCCGCGGCGACGGCACCAACAAGCCGAAAGGATTTCTGTCCTATCCGACGGTGGCGGAAGGCTCCTGGAGCTGGGGCAATATCGGCCATATCGCCACCGGCGTGGCGGGCGGCTGGAAATCCACGGGTCCGTCGGACACGCTGATCGAGGTCATTTATGCGCTCAAGGCCGGCCATCGCCAGAACGGCACGTTCATGATGAACCGCAAGGCGCAGGGCGACATCCGCAAGTTCAAGGACGGCGACGGCAACTATCTCTGGCACCCGCCGGTATCGGCAGGCCAGCCGGCCTCGCTGATGGGCTTTCCGATCGCCGAAGCCGAGGAGATGCCCGACGTGGCGGAGAACTCGCTGTCGATCGCGTTCGGCGATTTCCGCTCCGGTTATCTCGTCGTCGACCGGGCGGGCGTGCGCATCCTGCGCGATCCCTATTCGGCAAAACCCTATGTGCTCTTCTACACCACCAAGCGCGTCGGTGGTGGCGTGCAGAATTTCGAGGCGATCAAGGTGGTGAAGTTTGCGGCGGCATGAGCCGCCGCAAAGTGAGTAGTGGGTGGTGATTAGTGAGCAGGGGCGGCCAATCAGTTGGCCGCCTTTTCCACGTCACGGCCTCTGCTTGCGTCTTACTACTCACTACCGACCAACCACTACTCACCCCCGGGATCCCCATGACCTACGCCCAAACCACTCCGCCTTCCGCGGAGCCGCTGACGCTTGCCGAGGTGAAGGCGCATCTGCGTCTCGACGGAAGCGATGAGGATGCGCTGCTGGCCTCGCTGATCAGCACCGCCCACGAACACCTGGAGCGGGAGACCGGGCTTTGCCTAATCTCTCAAGCCTGGCGGCTCTATCTCGACCGCTGGCCGGCGGACGGGGTGATCCGGATTTCGAGATCGCCGGTGCAGGCGGTTGAGAACGTTACGGTTTATGACGCTGACGGCACGGCGCTTGAAGTTCCACTGGAAGATCATCTGCTCGACGGCAAGGGCCGGCCGGCGCGGTTGTGGCTGCGGCACCCACCGGCGCCGGGCCGGTCGGTCAACGGCATCGAGATCGACTTTTCGGCCGGTTTCGGCGAGGCGAGCACCGATGTGCCGGACACGCTGAAACGGGCGATGTCGATCCATATCGGCCACATGTTCGCCTTCCGCGGCGTCGTTTCGCCGGAGAACCAGCCGGCCGGCATTCCCGAGGGTTATGAGCGGCTGATCGCGCCTTTCCGGATGCGGAGGCTCTGATGGTCCTGTTCTTCGATCCGGGGTTGATGACCGCAAGGCTCGACCTCGAGGCGCCCCGGGCGGTGCCGGACGGGCAGGGCGGCGCGACGGTGGCCTGGGAGGTGACGCTCTCGCTGTGGGCACGGATCGAGCCGGTTTCGTTCCTGGTCGCGGAACAGGCGGCTGCAGAGACCGGCACCATCAGCCACCGCATCTGGACACGGTTCCGCGACGGCGTTTCAGCCGGCCAGCGGTTTCGCAAGGGCGCGCGGACCTTCCTGGTGAAGCTGGTGCACGATCCGGACGAGACGCGGCGTTATCTCGTCTGCCAATGCGAGGAGGAAACCCGATGACGGCGGGAAACGCGCTTCTGCAGGCGATCCACCAGACGCTTGCCAGTGATGCGGCGCTGACCGCGATCATCGGCGCGGACGGCATCCGAGACCGGCTGCTGCCGCGGCCGAAACTGCCCTGCATTGTGTTCGGCGAGATGGAGACGAGGGATTTTTCGACCGCCAGTGAGGCCGGCGAGGAACATCTTCTGGTTCTGGAAATCTGGTCGGATGGCGAGGGGCGGCGGCAGGCGCAGGAGATCGCCGGCTTGGTGCATGGCCTGCTGCATGATGCGGCGCTGGCGCTCGCCGGCGCGGTGCTGGTGAACCTGCTACAGGTCGGCACAAGGACGCGGCGGGAGCCGAAGACGAAGTTTCATCTGGCGGAGATGCGGTTTCGGGCGGTGACGGAATAGGCCGTTGAATATTTCGAGGGAAACGTATATACAATGTATGTGCACTAGGATGGTGGAGCCATGGTAGCCCTTCGGAAAAGCGAAACGATCAACTTGAGGATCGATGCCGGCACGCGGGACGTGATTGCCCGCGCGGCGGAGATTTCCGGTAAGTCGCTGACAGCATTCATGACGGAAGCGGCCTTTGCAACGGCCCAGAAGGAGCTTTTGGACCAGCGCTTCATAGGTATCGACGCGACTGTCTTCGATGCCGTCGAGGATCTGCTTGGCGAGCCTGCTCAGGTCAATGAGAAACTCTCGGCTCTGCTGAAGTCGAACCGCGAATGGCTCGATTGAGGCCATGTATCGCAAACCGGCCCCGCTGAGTGAGCATCATCATCTTGGGGAGTTCGACAGCGGCAAGCCGGTGCTCGATGCCTTCCTGAAGGAGATGGCGCTTCACAATCAGGTGCAGGGTTACACACGGACCTTCGTGATTGCCGACGCCGATTTTCGGGTGGTCGGTTACCACTCGCTTTGCGCCGGCATGATTTCGCGTGAAAAAGCGCCCCGTCAGGTCAAGGGCCATCAGGCGCCGGGCGAGATCCCTGTGGCTCTGCTGGCTCGGCTTGCGGTGGACCGGAGGCATCATGGACAAGGGCTGGGCGGCGAACTGCTGAAGAATGCTCTGTTGGCCGTGGTTGCGACCTCTGAAGTGGTGGCGTTCCGGGCAGTGATGGTTCATGCGCTCGACGATGAGGCAACAAGGTTTTACCTCAGATACGGTTTCCGCCAGGCCAAGGGACTGGACCGGACGTTGCTATTGCCGGTCAAGGATATCCTGGCTTCGGTCCGCAGCTAGGCGGCTCCGCGCATTCGCGCTGCGCACCAGCCCGACTAGCATCAGCACCAATACCAGCGAGATTGCCGAGAGCACGGCGCCGGTCAGAAGTGCTGCGGTGGCGCCGACGCGGTCGAGCAGGGCGGTGAAGATGACCGGCGCGGCGGCATTGGCAAGGTTCTGCGGCATCGACAGGCGGGCCGATTGCAGGCCGAATTCGCGGGGCGAAAATAGCGACAGCGGCAGGAGCGCGCGGGCGACCGCGAGCACGCCGGTGCCGAAGCCATAGAGCACCATGAACACCACCAGGACCGGGGGCGAGGACGTGACGGTCGCGGCGAGCACGAAACTGAAGAGAACCAGTCCGGTGCCGACGAGCGACGTGAGCAGCGCATTGCCGCGTCGGCCAAGCGCCATGTCGACGAAGCGGGCGGACACGCCGATCGCGCCGCGTGCAGAACCCAGCTGCAGGGCAAGCGCTGGCGACGCGCCGGCATGTTGCAGCAGGGCCAGCAGCGAGGGTGATAGGCCGAAGCTGATGAACGAACTGATCGCCGTTGCCGCCGCCACCAGGAAGAAGGCGCGACGGCGTTCCGGCGGTGTGAAATCGACAGGAACCGTATCCGTGGCCTGGGTTTGCTCGTTGCGGTCGATCGGTTTGGGAAGACCGAACAGATAGAGCGGCAGGCAGACGAAGAGCTGCAGCAGGGCTGAGAATACAAACGTCATCCGCCAGCCGACGAGATCGTTCATCAGCGCCAGGAGCGGCCAGAAAATGGTCGCCGAAAGCCCGGTGAACAGCATCAGGATGGCGATGATGCGCTTGCCGCCCAGCCCCTCGCGCTCGACGACCGCCGTGTAGGCCGGCGCCGACAGGCCGAGCGCGCCGCCGATGCCGATAACGATCCACGCAAGCCCGTAGACCAGGATTTCGTGAGCGCTCGCGAGCAGCATGAGGCCGATCGCGAAGATGACGGACGCGCTCGCCATGACTTTTGCAGCACCATGGCGCCCGAGCAGCCGCCCAGTCGCGGGACCGGCAAGCGCACTCACCAGCATCATGATCGACAGCCCGAAGAATACGACCTCGTTCGGAAGGTCAAGTTCCGGCGCGACGATGCGGCCCATGACCCCGAGCATATCGAAGGTCGTGCCCCAGGAAATGATCTGGGTGACGGCGAGCACGGCGATCGTCTGCGCCGAGCGCAGCGGGAGGATTTTGGGCATGGCGGCGGGAGGCATTCGCGAAAGGGATGGTTGAGCGCCCGATGCTCTAGCACCGCTTTTTACGGTGCGGAAGCGACAAACGGACAACAGCGGAAAGGACTTCCACATGGTGGCGCAGAAGGGCAAGGACCTGCTCTTGAAGATCGACAATGACGGCGCGTTCTTGACGGTGGCGGGGCTGCGCTCGAAGCGCCTCGCCTTCAATGCCGAGACCGTCGACATCACCGATGCCGAAAGCGCCGGGCGCTGGCGTGAGCTTTTGGGTGGCGCCGGCGTGCAGCGCGCTTCGCTGACCGGAGCCGGTATTTTCAAGGATCAGGAAAGCGATGCGCTGGTGCGGGCGGCGTTCTTCGGCGGCAGCATTCTTGCCTGGCAGATCCTGATCCCGGCCTTCGGCACGGTGACCGGGCCGTTCCAGGTGACGGCGCTCGAATATTCCGGCGAGCACAATGGCGAAATCCGCTTCGAACTGGCGCTGGAATCGGCCGGCAGCCTGACCTTCGAAGTGCTGTGATGGCGGGCGGACACGCGAACCGCAGGCGCGGCGAGGTGGAGGCGGTGATCGACGGCGACCGCCGTATTCTCTGCCTGACGCTCGGCGCATTGGCGGAGCTGGAAACGGCGTTTTCCGTCAGCGACCTCAACGGGCTGGCGGACCGGTTTTCTTCCGGGCGGCTGAAGGCGGCGGACATGATCCGGCTGATCGGTGCCGGCCTGAGGGGCGGCGGCAATCTCTTCTCCGATGATGAAGTGGCGGCGATGAGCATCGAGGGCGGAATTTTAGCCTATGCGCAGATTGTCGCGGATCTGCTGGCGGCGACGTTTGCGGAGCCGGGCGGCAAAGCCACGGCAAACCCTTGAGGGCCGCAGCGGGAATCGGAGCGATCGCAGCAGGGGTTCCGGACACTGCGATCGAAGAGGCGAGGCTTGAACCGTTTCCTTGGGGAACCGTGATGCATGCCGGCCTCTGCCTGCTGCGGCTTCCGCCGAGGGATTTCTGGGCGCTGACGCCAGTCGAGTTTTTGGCCATGACCGGCGGGATGAGGGGACGTAGCGCAGGTATGGAGAAGGCCGGGTTGGAAGCGCTGATGCGGGCGTTCCCGGATGGGTAAGTCTACCGCTCGTCTTGTTTCTGTCAGTTGGTGCCGCGTCCGAAAAATTGCCCCTCACCCTAACCCTCTCCCCGTTTTGACGGGGAGAGGAGACGTGCCTCGCGTGTTGCCCGTGATTGGGCAAGGTTGGCGCGACTTGCGTCCTTCTCCCCGTGAAAACGGGGAGAAGGTGGCGGCAGCCGGATGAGGGGCGGATCTTGCAAGATTTCCTATGAAGGACCGCGGCGACGAAACGGGAGTCCACAATGGAAGACGACAATAGTTTGGCCGGCACGCTCTCCGGTGCGGAGGCGCTGACCGGCGTGATGGCGGATCTCGAAGTCCGCTCGCAGCGCTTCGGGGCCGCACTGACCGGGGCCCTCAGATCCGCGACGACGGGCGGGCGCGGGCTCGAGGACGTACTCAAGGGGCTCGGCAACCGGCTTTCGGATATCGCGCTGGCGGCCGGGTTGAAGCCGCTCGAAAACATGCTGGGCAATGCGATCGGCGGACTGGTGGGGTCTGTGACGCCGTTTGCCGACGGCGGTGTCGTGCGTTCCCCGAGCTTCTTCCCGATGGGCGGCGATATGGGCCTGATGGGCGAGGCCGGCGCGGAAGCGATCCTGCCGCTCAGACGCGGGCCGGACGGCGCACTCGGCGTTGCGTCGGCGGGCGAGGCCACGCCGCAGATCGTCTTCAACGTGACGGCGAGCGATGCCGCGAGCTTTCGCAAAAGCGAAGGGCAGATTTCCGCCATGCTGGCGCGTAGCGTCTCGCGCGGGCGGCGTGGTTTGTGACGATGATGTTGCGAGGATGAGATGAGCGGTTTTCACGAGGTTCGGTTCCCGCTGCGCCTGGCGCTCGGGGCAACCGGGGGGCCGGTGCGGCGCACCGATATCGTCAATCTTTCCAACGGGCGCGAGCAGCGCAACCAGCGCTGGCGGGATTCAAGGCGCAGCTATGATGCCGGTTCGGGGGTGAAATCGCTCACCGATCTTTATGCGGTGCTGGAATTTTTCGAGGCGCGGGGCGGGCAGCTTTACGGCTTTCGGTTCCGCGATCCCGTCGACTGGAAATCCTGCGCGCCGGGCGAGGCGTTATCGGCGACCGACCAGGCAATCGGCACGGGCGACGGGGAGACCGCGGCATTCCAGCTCGTCAAAACCTACGCGGATGGCGGCGGCAGCTGGACGAGGCGGATCGTCAAGCCGGTCACTGGCTCGGTCACCTTGTCGGTGGACGGCGTCGCAGTACCTGCGGAAGCCTGGTCCGTCGATGCGGCAACGGGAATCGTCACCTTTACCGCCGGGCATGCTCCACCGGCCGGGGCGGCGGTGCGGGCGGGTTACGAATTCGACGTGCCGGTGCGGTTCGATACCGACCGGATCGACGTCAACCTCGCGCATTTTGATGCCGGGCGCATCCCGACCATTCCGCTGACGGAGGTTTTGGCATGAGAACCATACCGGCTGATCTGGCCGAGCATCTGGCGCAGGAGGCAACGACCACCTGTCACGCATGGCGGGTGACGCGGCGCGACGGCGTGATCCTGGGTTTCACCGAACACGACCATGACCTGACATTCAGCGGCACGACCTTCCTGGCGGCAGGCGGGTTTTCGGCAAGCGAGGCGGAGGCGGCAACGGGACTTTCCGCCAGCGCCGACGAGGTCGTCGGTGGCTTTTCAAATGCGGCGATTGGCGAGCAGGATCTGGCGACCGGCAGATACGACGGTGCGCGGGTGGAACTGTTTCTCGTCAATTGGGCGGCACCGGACCAGCACGTGCTTTTGAACGTGCGGGAGATCGGCGAGGTTTCCCGCACCGGCGGTCAGTTTCGCGCAGAGCTGCGCAGTCTGGCGCATCGGCTGAGCCAGCCGCAGGGGCGCGTCTATAACCGGCGCTGCGATGCCAGCCTGGGGGATGCCCGTTGTGGCGTAGACCTGGATCTGTGGCGCGGCGAGGGGGCGGTGATCGCGGTGAAGGATGCCAGCCGGATTGTCGTCTCGGGGCTCGGTGGTTTCGCGAGCGGGTTTTTCCGCCACGGCGTGCTGACGTTTCCGGACGGCGTGGCGGTCGATGTCGACGCGCACGAGAAGAGGTCGGACGGTTCGGTGGAGCTGACTTTCTGGCTGCCGCTGGAGGAGCCGGTTGCGGCGGGCCACACGTTTACGCTGACCGCGGGATGCGACAAGTCGTTTGCAACCTGCAAGGCGCGCTTTGCGAACCATCTGAATTTCCGCGGTTTTCCGCATGTGCCCGGTGCCGATTTCGCCTATTCCTATGTCGATGGGGAGCGGGTCCATGACGGCGGCCCGATCTTCGAATGAGCGGGCAAAGCGAACGGATCGTGGCGCTGGCCGAGGGATGGATCGGCACGCCCTACCGCCACCAGGGCGCAACGAAGGGCGTCGGCTGCGATTGCATCGGGCTGATCCGCGGGATCTGGCGCGAGCTTTACGGCGAGGAGCCGGGGATGGTGCCCGCCTATGCGCCCGATTGGGCGGAGCGGAGCGGTGAAGACCGGCTCGCGG
>NZ_JALBGV010000092.1 GCF_023006505.1 Neorhizobium sp. SHOUNA12A | reverse complement strand
GGCTCAAGACGCTAAAGGGCCTCACGCCCTACGAGTTCATATGCAAACGGTGGACTTTGGAGCCGGATCGATTCATCATCGATCCAATCCATCAAATGCCGGGACTAAACAACTAGCCCGCCAGCAGCAAAGCCCGATGCCATCAAGCCTGTGGCCGTGCTGCTTTGCAAGATCGCGGTCACACCCAGTCCGGCCAGAAATGCTTTGAAGCGGTTGCTCAGGGCATGACCCAAGAACGACCTCAGGCTGGGACCAAAGGCTCGCTGGATCCCGGTCTGGACCATTCTCGTGCCCCAGAGAAGAAGGGCGATGTGTCCTGCAAGTGCGAGGATGGCGATGATGAAGGTCATTTTGGAGGCACCGGCCACGAATTTCCCTCGATATCCAGAATCCACGTAGCCGCATGCCTGGCGGCCTCAATGAGCACCGGCTTCGGCGCCTTGTACCACTCTTTTTCGGGAAGCCTTCGCTGTGTCCGGACAAACGCGATGGCACTTTCGAGCGTGGGGAATTCCTGCGGCAAAGTCGCGTGCAGGAAAAGCGAGACGACGACGACGGAGCGGGATCTCCCCCCTCGGCAATTGATAAGCACGCCGCCTTGTTCGCGGCGCGGATAGGATGGCTTTTCGGGCAAAACTTGCTCGAGCGCCGCTTTCAGAATGTAATAGGCGGCGAGCATCTGTGTGTCGGGATTTCCGCTGCCGTCAATGAGGCCGATTTTGTAGTAACGGATTTCCCCCGGCCCGTAGACACTACCCTCATGGTCCGCAACCAGTGTCGCTGGCTGCACGTAGTTGAAGTCAAGATTGACTGCGCAGTTGACGACAGTGGTGATGCCGTGCTCGCGCAGCATGGGTAGATCGCTCGCACCTTCCTTGCCGGAGATGTAGAGGTCCACACCATAGGCCGGATGCTTTTCATAGATGAGGCTCAGCTTTTCGAGCGATTGCGCTTCATCTTTTTCGGCAACGAATTCGTTCTTTGTGCTCAACATGTCCGTCACGCCGCCCCGTTGCTCCCCGAAACCTTGCCGTTGCGAGCGTTAGAGATTTCCCGCGCGATCCGATTGAGGGTGGGGTAGTCTCCTCCATTGCCGGTAGCGACATAACCTGGGCACATGAAGTCAGCGCTGCCTGGCGGCACCTTTCCTAACGTCATGGGCTCGTAACGACCACCCGCGTTCTTCAGGATCAGGATTGCGGCCGCCACATCCCAGGCGTTGACGCCGAAACCTGCCGCCGCGTCGATAAAACCGGCCGCCACATGTGCGATGCTAAGTGCCGCGCTACCCGGCCGGCGCACGGTTGAGAATGTGTCAACGAGATCGCCAAGATGGGCCAGAGCAATGTCTCGTCCGTCGAGATGAAAATCGCGCGACACGGGATAGCCGGTGATCAGCGTCGCACGCCGCTCGTCGTCTGCGGCTTTTGATTGTATGAGCCGGCCGTTCAGGTAGGAATGCTCGAGATCGGCTGAGAACAGTGCGTTCGCAACCGGATCGAACACCACTCCGGCCATGAGGGTGCCATCCCGAACCGCCGCAATAGATACGCACCAGAAAGCAAAACCGCTGGCGAAGTTCGCCGTGCCATCGATGGGATCGACATACCATTGGATGTCGCCATCGCCGATCTGTCCGCCTTCTTCCCCAAGGATGGCCGAATTTGGCTCGTTGTCGAGAATGATGTTGCGGATGGTAGTTTCAGCGTTCTTGTCGTGCACGGTGACGACATCGTGCAGGTCGCGTTTGTAGCCTATCTCCATATCCGATCTGAAAGCAGCCATGAGCGGCGCCTGCACCGCGCTGGCAGCCATCATCGCCACAGCCATGAGGCGCTTTGCCTCCGCCACGCGCTGTTCTCGAGTTTCTGGAAAATCGTCCGAAGCTTTCTGCAAACTGGTCATGTCATCTTTCCATCATCAAGGTCCCGACACGCGGACAGGGTCGACCGCGTGCCGGCATGGGTCATTTGCTGTAGTTCAAGCGCCAGAAGTCCTGCCATTCCTCACGGCGTTCGAAATCCGTCAAGCCGGTCGATGCTTCATAGGCAAAGAGACGGTTGGAGACAGCCGCCAATCCCGACGGCTCGTTGGCAAGCATTTTTACATCGATATTGGTAGGCAGCTTGCCATCCTTCATCTGTGGGGCGATGCCCTCTTCCGTCAGAGCGTAACGAATGAAGAGCTTCGCCATATTGGGGCTCTTCGTCTTGGAGGCGATCAGACCGAGTTTGGTATAGGTCCAACCCACCCAAGGCTGCAGATCCTTGCAAAGACCGAGCTTGTAGCCTTTGTCCTTGTTGTCCCTGAACTTGGCGGAACTCAGGAGCCCGAAGAATGGTGTCCTCTGCCCCGGCGCACCGATCGCTTCCGAAGCAGGATCGTCACCATCGACCAGCAATGGCGCATTTGCCGCGACCGCCTTGATCCAGGCTGCGGATGCGCTTTTTTCCTTGGTCTCGAACGGCTTACCATAAAGCATCTTATAGGCGTCTGAGACTTTGCCGTCGGCATGCTTCTCCATCTGGCTGAACCAGTCCGTGTAGGTGCTCTTGGTCAGCGGATCGACAAGCACGACCTTGCCCTTCCATTTCGGGCCAGTAATCTCCCAGATGTTTTCGACCGGGCATTTATCATAGACCTCCGTATTGTAAGCCCAGACGTTGGCATTGGTGGAGATCGCCAGCGGATTCTGGAACTCCGTGGGAATCTTCGCCTTCATGTCATCCGGCAGGTAGCTCTGCGCGAAGCCCTGCGGCAGCAACTGCGCGAGCGCTGCCGGAGTGTCGGTGATTAGCGCGACGTCGCCCTGAACATTGCCGGCCTGGCTTTCGCGGATGATCATTTCGAGCTGGTTGTTTGCCGAAACTTTCACCCCAGTCGCCTTGAGCCCGTATTTTTTGGTAAAGCCTTCCGCCATTTCGACAATCTTGCCGGTGCTGTCATAGACGTTGATCGGCTTTTCCGTCTTCGCGGCTTCGATCAACGCGTTGAGATCGTCTGCAGCGCGTGCGTGCGGAACACCGAGCCCCACCGCAAGAGCAAAGACCGAAATTTTCATGCGTTTTTTTGCAATCACTTCGTTCACCTTCCCCTCCCAAGGAATGGCGCGAACAGAGGTTCGCGCTTGTTCATTTCCTGTAGTTGACGCGCCAGAGGTCCTGCCAGCTTTCGCGCCTGTCGAGATCGTCGTCTGACGTTGTGGATTCGAAAGTCATCAGCCGGCCGAGATATGCCGAGACCCCTGACGGCTCATCCGCAGACAAGCTGATCTTGGAATTGCCGGAGACCTTTCCGTCCACCGTCTGTGGCGCAACGCCTTCCTCCGTCATCAGATAGCGGATGAACAGCTTGGCTGCGTTGGGGCTCTTCGTCTTTGCAGCAATCAGGCCGAAGCCCGGATAAAGAAAACCTGCAAACGGCTTGATATCGGTACACATACCGAGCTTGAGACCGCTCGTGATATTGTCACGGTATTTGGCCGTGGAGGTGATAACGAAGAAGGGGTTCGGCTGATTGGGCGCACCAGCGGCATTGGCAACCGTGGCGGAGTCCGACAGCAAAGGGCCGTTGTCGGCAAAGGCTTTTACCCAGGTAGCGGTTGCGCTTTCCTTGCCTGTATCGAGCTTCTTGCCGTAGCGGAGTTCATAGGCACGCGCCATGTCTCCGTCATGATGCTTTTCCATCTGGTTGAACCAGTCGGCATAGAGCGGCTTGTCGAACAGGTCGAGCATGGCAACCTTGCTCTTCCACTCCGGTTCGGTCAATTGCCAGACGTTGTCGATGGGGCATTTGGCATATCTCTGGGTGTTGTAGGTCCAGACATGCGGGTCAGAGACGACCACGAGCGGGTTGCGGTATTTTTCCGGGATGTCGGCGGCAATATCGGGCGGCGTCCAGCTTGTGGCGATGCCCTCCGGCAAGAGCTGCCCCATGGCCGAGGCGACATCGGTCGCGACGCTGATGTCGCCAACGACGTTCCCCGCCTGATGCTCGCGGATCATAAGTTCGATCTGCGTGGCCTCGTTGACCTTCTTGCCGGTCGCCTTCACTCCATATTTCTCGGAAAATGCCTTCGCCGTCTCGACGATCTTTCCGGTTACGGCATAGACCGTGATGGGCTGTTCCTTGCGTGCCGCCTCAATGAGGGTATCGAGATTGAATTTATCGTCTTGCGCCGCCGCGATGCTGGCAGGCAGCAAGGCAGCCAATGCCCAACCCGCCACACCGGCAGCCCTATGCTTTCTCAACGTCTTCATTTGTCCCTCCCGTTACTTTCGATAGTTCAAGCGCCAGAAATCCTGCCATGCGTCCCGTTCATCCCAGTCGTTAAGGCTTGTCGCCATCTGGTAAGGAAGAACCTGGCTAAGCAGGGCACCGACCCCTGACGGTTCGCCCGCGGGCAGGGAGACGTCACGGTTGGTGGATATCTTACCGTCTTCTGCCTGGGGTGCGATGCCTTCGGCAGTCATGATGTAGTGGATGAACAGCCTTGCGGCATTAGGGCTCTTGGTGCCCTTGGCGATCAGGCCGATCCCTGGATACATCCATCCCAGCCACGGCTTCAGATCCTTGCAAAGACCGAGCTTCATGCCCTTGTCCTTGTTGTCACGAAACTTCGCCGAACTGATCATTCCCATGAAAGGCTGGGTCTGTCCCGGTGCGGCGACGGCATCGGCCGCGCCGGCGTCGGCGTCGGTGAGAAGCGGACTGTTGGCGGCGAGTGCTTTGACCCATGCAGCGGTGGCACTGCTCTCGTCCGGAGCCAGATCTTTGCCGTAAAGCTCCTTGTAGGCAGCGGCGATCTTATCGTCGCCGTGCTTCGACATCTGGTTAAACCAATCGATGTAGGATGACTTTCCCAGCGGATCCTGCATCGCCACTTTGCCCTTCCACTTGGGCTCGGTAAGCTGCCAAATGTTGGTCACGGGGCACTTGTCAAAAAGAGCGGTGTTGTAAGCCCAGACGTTGGCGCTCGTGACGACTGTCAGAGGGGCCTGATATTCCGCCGGGATTTTGGAAGCCATGTCCGGCGGCAGCCAGCTTTCCGCGAAACCCTGCGGCAGAAGTTGAGCCATGGCCGCTGGAGCGTCGCTTACGATCGAGACGTCGCCCTGAACGTTCTTCGCCTGGGCCTCGCGGATCATCATTTCTAGCTGGGCCGCTGCCTTGACCTTCGCTCCCTCTGCGCGAAGCCCGTATTTGGCCGAAAAGGCTTTCGCCATGTCTACGATCTTGCCGGTGCTGTCGTAGACAGTGATCGGGGCCTCCTTTTTGGCCGCTTCGACCAGGGCCTGCAGATCAAAGGCGTCTGCTGCGATCGATCCTCCAGCCGTTCCAGTCAGAAATGCCGCCGAGAGAAGCATCGCCTGCGCCCTTCGGTAAAATGTGTTGTTCATGCGAGAAATCATCGACCTTTCCTCCCTTGAGTCGTCGTTTTCCTTGCAGTGATTCAGTTAATGGCTGCGTCTCTAAGGAGGCTGTCCGCTTCGGCGATCCTCCTGCCGGCCTTGTCAAAAACGTGCAGCGCGCCCGTTTCCGCATAGAAATGTGTTTTTGTGCCAAGCTCTACCCGAGGCAGTACCGACGTCGTCAGAAAGAGCGTGTTGTTGTCGCTTCTGAGCTCGAGGATCCAGCTTCCGCCTGTCGGCAGCACGCCCGTCACGATCATCTCGCCGCTGAAACTGTCGGACGGGATCTGCACCTTGTCGTCAGTATAGCCGATTGCCTCTGGGCGGAGACCGATCGCACCGATTCCCTTCAGCGACGGTTGTCGCGCGGAGAGGAATACGGCCGCCTCCCGGGCGACGTTGGTCATGTCGGCGGTGTCCAGATCGAGGATGTTGATCGGGGGACTGCCGACAAATTCCGCAACGAAACGATTGGCCGGGCGATCGTAGATCTCGTTCGGAGTGCCCATCTGCTGAAGAGTGCCATTGTTCATGACGGCGATCGTGGTCGCGAGCGTCATTGCCTCCCATTGATCATGGGTGACGAAGACGATCGTCGTCTTGAATTCCTTGTGAATACGTTTGAGCTCCGCGCGCATTTCAAGGCGCAAGCGGGCATCAAGGTTGGAAAGCGGCTCGTCGAGCAAGAGAACACCGGGATTGACCGCGAGCATCCGGGCGAGAGCCACGCGCTGCTGCTGGCCCCCCGAAAGCTGGGACGGATAGCGGTCCCGATATTTGGCGATGTCGAGCGCCTGCATGACCTGTTCAACCCGCGCTTCGCGCTCGGCCTTCGGCAGCTTGCGCAGACGCAGGCCGAAATCCGTATTGCGTTCGATCGTCATGTGCGGCCAGAGTGCATAGCTCTGGAAGACGAGGCCCATTTCACGCTTTTCCGGCGGTACGAAGACACCCTCCTGAACTGAGTCCACAACCTTCTCGCCGATCCTGATTTCGCCACCGGATAGGTTCTCCAATCCGGCGATCATCCGCAGCGTCGTTGTCTTGCCGCAGCCCGATGGTCCCAGAAGGCACATGAACTCGCCATCGCCGATTTCGAGATCCAGATCGGAGACTGCATTGGCTGAATTGACGCCGTAATTTTTCTGTGCGCCGTTGAGATTGATAGTCGGCATCAGCTTCCGAGTCCTTCTGCGAGATTGGTTTTGGTGAGTTTTTGGGCCGCCAGCGTTCCGAGATAGGCGATCGTCGCGATCATGAGCACGACAGCATTGGCCGCCTGCGTGTAGTGGTAGTCGACGAGGCGCAGCGAATAGGTCGTCAAAACGTCGGTGCTTGGCACGGCGAGGATAACGAACAGGCTCAACCCCTTGATGCCGGAGATGAACGGCAGCAGAACGCCGGTGACGAGCGACCCCTTCTGGATCGGGATGACAATCAAAATCATGCGGCGGAGCCACCCTGCGCCAGCAATCTGCGCAGCCTCTTCAGGCTCCTTGCCAAGCTGAGTCATGGCGGAGATGCCCGCACGGGAGGCGTAAGGCATCTGGTCGGCGATCAGCGCCAGCACCAGGATGGTCACCGTGCCGTAGAGAGCCGGCATGGGACCGCGCGGGACGGCAAATAGCGACAGATAAGCAGCAGCAAATGCGATGCCGGGAACAAGATAGGGCAAAAAGGTGACCTGCCGCAGATATATCGACAACGCGCGGACCGGCGTGCGGATGACGACATATCCCACCAGCAGACCGAGAATACCGGAGGTGAGCGATGCAAGACCGACGATCGTCAGGGTGTTCTTGGCGGCAGACCAGAGGTCCGGGCTCAGGAGCACGCCTGTCTGCAGCGCGACGGTATTGAGGTTGGTGCCAATCCAGTAGTCGAGTGTGAAATTGTCGAGCGTGAAGCGCGCCGGCATCTTCATGACCGTCGACAGAAACAGGGTCACGAGCGGCAAGCCGACACTCAGAACAAAAATAGCCGCCGCGAATACCGTCGCAGGAAGTCGCATCTTGCCAAGGCGGTTCTGCCGGTTCATCGACCCCTTGGAGCCGACTGTGACGAAGCGGCGCGCTTCCCGCACAAGCCGCGCATCGATTATCAACGTTATGATGCCGATGATCATGATCGATGCGGCGACGACGCCAGCGACACCCGTCTGACGGGAGGCAATGCTGCGGAACAGCGATGTGGAAAGGACTTCGAATTTTACCGGCAGGCCGAGTACGTAAGGCACACCGAATTCGCCGAGGCATTTTGCAAAAATCAGAACCATCGACGAGAGGAGTGCCGGGCGCATCAGCGGCAGGATGATCTTGAGAGCGACCTGATATCGCCGGGCGCCCAGAATTCGAGCGGAGTCCTCGAGCTGCGAATCGAAGCGACGAAGAGCCGAGCCAAATAGCAGAAGGACGAACGGCGTATAGTGGAGGGCCAGGATAATGGTGATCGGGAAGCGGCCATAAGCGACCCAATCCGGCGGCGTGAAGCCCGTGGCCTCGAACCATCCCGGCTGGCCGCCGACGGTACGGTTCTTGAAAAGGGTCGTCCAAGCAAGCGCAAACGTCCACGCAGGCAGCATGTAGGGAACGATCAGGGCGGTTGCGAACCAGCGTCGGCCAAACATATCCGTCCGGCTGATCAGCCAGGCGAGAATCCCGCCAATGACGAGAGACAGCAATATGGCGCCGACCGCCACCGTCAATGTATTGAACAACGGCCGCCAGAAGAGATCCACCGAAACAGGCGACATGAAGACGCGGTCGAGATAATAGCTCGTTAGATCACCGATATCCTTGCCGAGCCGCCGTTCATGCCCGAACTGTACGCGAACGGCGTCGAGTACGATCGAGACGATCGGTACGGCGATAAGGTAGGTGAATAGAAGTGCGGTCAGCACGCCGATCAGCGTTGTGGGTTCGCGTGATGCGACCTTCGCCCGGTAACGCCACCCTTGCCAGGCGGTAGGCTGGCGCGTGCCGCCACTGGCGGGCGACGCCTTCGTTGCTTCACTGAATAAGGCCATTCTCTTCCCCTTTGGAATTCGGAATGCGACGATCGGGTAGCGAGCGGCGACATTGCGTGCAGGGAAGTGGCGCGAGACTGTCGTCCGATATACCGGGCAGGACCGGCATCTGCAGGACAGAAGTCGCGTTGATCTATACCAATCCTCCCTGCTCGCATCCATCGTCGGCATCGCTGCCCACCTGGATATCGATCTTCGCAAACTCCCCAAGCGAAGGCCGACCATCGCGAACCCGCGCAGAACAAAAATTCTATTTAAGTCCCGCCCATGGAATGCATAATCTGCTCGCGTGGAATTTTTGTCAATAAAAAAATGCACACGTGATCATCGAGTTAAGCCACTGGTTCTTATTGATTTTTTTTAATGTCTGACAAGATTTTTGTACGCCTCCGTCCTGACGCAGACAAATTTGCTGCGATGGGCTTTCGTATGGCGAGTGCCGATAAGTAGGCTTGTTGTGAGCGCTTGCAGACATCTTGATTTCCGGACACTTATGTAAGCGCCGCCACGCAGGTGGCGCAGGATGAACGAAACCGGAAGTTCGGCGACAGGAGGGTGTATGGCGCGAGCGTTCGTGACGGCTGAAGAAGTGGCAAGGCGGGCCGGGGTCTCCCGTTCCGCAGTCTCGCGGACGTTCACCGAAGGCGGAAGTGTTTCGCCCGCGGTCAAGCGCAAGGTCCTTAAGGCAGCTCGGGAACTCGGTTATCGGGTGAACCGGTTGGCGCAGGGCCTGAACAATGACCGGTCGAACTTGATCGGCGTCGTCGGTGCCAATCTATCTTCGCCCTTTATCGCGAAACAGCTGGATCTCCTGAGCATCGCGCTTTTGCGAAAGGGCATGCAATGTCTTCTTCTCAATGCAGCCGATGCCCGCAGGGACATTGCGCCGCTGATCGAGCTTCTGTTCGAATTTCGGGCCAGGGCAATTGTCGTTCTCTCCGGCGAGCCACCCTCAACCATCATTGATCAATGCACGGCAAACGGCGTCAGGCTCGTTCTTATCAACCAGATGCTCGAACGCACTGACACGAGCCTGGTGCTGACGGATGATTCTCGCGGCGCGGATCTCGCGGCGCAACGCCTGCTGCAGGCGAAATGTACGAAAGTCGCGCTGGTGACAAGCGGTAGCAACACGCCCGCTCAGGTCCGCCGCGCGACGGCATTCAGCCAGCGGATGAAAGCCTCAGGCGCCGAGGTCATCCCGTGGTCGGAAGGACCGACGAGCTATGACAGCGGTTACCGGGCCGGCTGCGCGCTTCTCGAAGATCGCTCGATTAATGGCGCATTCTGCGTAACTGATCTTCTGGCGCTCGGATTTATGGACGCGGCCCGCAAGGAAGCGGGACGCAAGGTGCCCGAGGACCTGTCAGTCATCGGTTTCGATGACATTCCACAGGCCGCATGGAAGAGCTATGAATTGACGACTGTGGCGCAATCGTTCTCGGTCCTTACCGAGAGCGTGGTTGCGGCGCTCGAATCCGACGATCAGGAAACACGTCTTCAGGTCGTGCCGGTCGCAATGGTTGAGCGCAAGACAGTGCGGTAATGCCTGGCGATTGGCACCATTCGGTCATGCTGCAGAGCGGATTCAGGTTAACACGTCGTCTCGAATTCCTGCTTCAGAGAAATCTCGAAAGACTTGGCACCGCGCTCGGCACGATCCAGAAAATCGGCAAATGCACCGAGGAAAATAGCCAGAAATGTTTCGACCGTTCCGTCGCTGCCTTGAGCGGGGTCACGACCATAGGATTGCGCCAGCTTACGGTAAACATCACGCCTTTGCGCCGTGACGTCGCCCAAGGCCAGCACGGCCGCCTGCCTCAGGCAATACCAATCGACGATCGCGTCGATTATGCCGATTGCTGCCAGACCGTCATCCGCAGGCGCTTTGCCATCAATGATCCGGCAAACCTCTAGCAGATTCAGGTCCGATACCGCGTCGACGACATCCTCCGGCCATTCCTTGGGAAAGTAACGGTGATGGATGAGGGCCTCCTTATGTGCCCGTAAGTAGGCGCCGTAGTTCTTCGTGTCGAAAGCCGCATCCTGTGATGTGCCCGATCGATTGCTTTCCTGCCGATATGCGGCGAAGATGTTTTGATCAAGCGTCAGGCCAGAGAGTTCCACGGTTTCGACTTCGATGCTGTCGGGGCTGAGCCGCGCAACCTTGAAAGCGGCCGGATAGGCGACTATCGAGGGAACGGCAATGTTGACGATCTCACGCTCGCCGCGGCTCCGGCGGGTAATGCCCTCGACATGCAGGTGTCCGCTGAAATGCACGACCAGTCCAGCGTCCAGAAGTCCGTCCGCTACGGCGGCGCGCGGTGTTCTGCGAGCCACGTTTGTTTCTCCGAAAAGCACCCGTTCCGCGGCGGTCGCACCATCGAACGGATCGAGCGCAGGATAATGTGAAAACGCAAGGAGCGTCTTGCCCAGGGCTTTTGCTCGCGAAGAGACGTCAGCGATCCAATCGATGATGAAAGGCTTGCAGCGCAGAAGCGCGTTCCACCCCGCTGCGGTACTATCGACGAAGGCCGCTTCTTCCCCTGCAACGTAGGATCCGTCACGCGGCTCGAAAACGTTTGCGTCTATCATCAAAAGCCAGAGTCCGTCCTCCGGCTCGACGAGATAGGAGGCATCCATGAGGTGATAATGGTTGCGGCCATCAGGCGAAACGGCATCGTATCGCCGAGCCTCGATCGCATCGGACGCGCCGAAGGGCGTTTCCCAATGCAGATAATGCAGTTGGCGAAAGTAGCCGAACTCAGCCATCGCGTCCAGCCCAGCGGGATAACCTTCGCAAAACATGCCAGCGCTGAAAATGGTGCCAGGTGCCATATTTTGGCTATCACTGGTCACCTGCACGGCGTCGGCATTTTGCCCGACAAATTCCTTGGTGTGATGGCGGCCGGCGGGGCCGAAAATATCATGATTGCCGGGTAGGGCGTAGAAGTTCGTCCCGTTTTCGCGAACATGCCTGGTCAAGATCTTTCGAAGGCTTGCGAGCGTTTCACGCTGGCCATCGTCCGAATAGTCTCCGAGCAATACGACATGTCTTATCTCGCGCCGTTTCACCTCATCCAATGCGGCGAAGAGGGCCTGCGTACTTTCATTGAATACGCGCGTGGACTGGCGTGTGTCGACCCAGGTGCGAAGAGCCATCCGATCGCCTTCGATCGTGATGCCGGGAAAATCAAACCCGGCTTTGACATCATGAAAGTGCGCATCGGCGATGATGGCGATGGAAGGCAATTTAGGCATTGGAGATCGCATTGTCCGATGGAGCCGTCGTGATCAGGTCAATCCATTTCGATGCAAGACGAGCAGCCTCGTAAAGCATAGGCTTTGGCGTTTCGAACCACTCGTCGGGACGCAGTTGGCGATGCTCACGAATATGGGCAACCGCCGCGTCCAATGTCGGATAAAGGTGCGGCTGCTGTTTGTGAAGGAACAGTGCCACAAGCGAAACAGAGCGACTGCGACCGCTGCGGCAATTGACGAGAATATTGCCGCCGTCGGGAAACGGATAGGTGTGCCGCTTCGGCATGCTCTGGCGCAGGGCGCCGTCGAGAATATAATAGGCGCCCAGCATCATCGTGTCCGGGCTGCCCTGGCCATCAATCAGTCCGAGCTTGTAGTAGCGGATACCTGCGTAGCCGCTCCCGTAAATCTCGTCGGATGCGGGCTCGTCCGGTGCCGTGACAAGATTGATGTCGAGATTGACGGCGCAGTTGACGACGACCGTGATGCCATGGCGGTTCAGCAATTCGCGATTGCTGGCGCCTTCCCTGCCGCCGATGTAAAGATCGGCGCCGTGTGGCCCGAGACCACGGCCGATTAGGCTGATATCCGGGCGAGTATAGATTGGGGCATCCATATCGTTTCCTTTCCGCCGGCAGCTTCAAGCCTCCCGACGCTTTATTGTTATCCTCTGGCGCGATGCAGGTCAGTGGTGAGGAGATGCGGCGCGGCGAGCGGAATTCGGCTTGCCTGGCTTACGCCAACGGCAATAGCCCTGGTCGAGGCGAGTACCGGACCGCCCTCGGCGAGAGTGCCAATTTCCATGAACGGGCAAACGGCACCGCCGGCTTCTTCAACCAGCAAAAGCCCGGCAGCACAGTCCCAGGAGTTCATGTGCAACTCGACATAGGCATCGGAACGTCCATCGGCCACATAGGCGAGTGCCATAGCGCCGGATCCGGTTCGCCGGACGTTCGTGCCAAGTGCGAGAAGTTCGCCAATGGTCCGGATGTAGATTTCGTTCGGCACGCGGCCGGACCAACCCAATTCGACCGAAGCCGAATCGAAGCTTCTGGTGGCCGAAACGCTGATTTGCTTCTCATTCAGCGTCGCGCCGGCGCCACGGCAAGCGAAATAGAGCTCGTCTTGGGCCGGATTGTAGATCGCACCGATTTTCCAGTCGTAGTTCTCCACATAGGCAATCGAAATGCAAAAATGCGGAATGCCTCTGGCAAAATTGGCAGTACCGTCGATCGGGTCGACGACCCAAAGCCGATCGGTAACCTTCCCGCCTCCTTCTTCTCCGAGAAAGCCATCCACCGGAAAATGCTCGGAAATCGTGCTCCGGATCAGTGCTTCGGAGGCCGCATCTGTTTCGGTAAGAAAGTCCTGCGGACCCTTCATGGAAGTGGCGCGCCCGGTATTATCCTGAAAGCCCTTCAACACGAGCGCGCCGGCAGCCTTGATCACGTCCTTGCACAACAAGGCGCGACCCGACAGATCATTTGAATAGGAGGATTTGGCTGGCAATTGGGTTGTCCACTTGGTGCACACGTGTGCATTTACACGCAAGGTTAGAATTACCGTCACTCGTGAGCGGACGGAGGCCGGAAAATGATTTCATCGGCCTCGAGCGTTTTGCCGAGGCCGACATT
The DNA here is from genome assembly GCF_023006505.1 of Neorhizobium sp. SHOUNA12A. Classification (GTDB taxonomy): domain Bacteria; phylum Pseudomonadota; class Alphaproteobacteria; order Rhizobiales; family Rhizobiaceae; genus Neorhizobium. Next base: position 7,680 of record NZ_JALBGV010000092.1, on the reverse strand, counting down.
GAGCGGACTATCCGCCGATTACGATGGTCTTGCTTTCCTTGACTGCGCGCAATGCCGCGTCGGCAAGCGCCAGTGCAATCAAGCCGTCCTCAGCCGAAGGCGAGGGCCCCGAGCCGCTTTCGAGGCTGTCGATGAAGGCGGAGATCTCCGCCGCATAAGCCTCGGTATAACGGGTCATGAAGAAATCATGCAGCGGCGGGCGGATATAGCCGTCCTTGTTGGCGACCTCAATCGAGACCGGCCGCTGGTTTTCGGCGGCCACGGACCCGAGCGATCCGTGCACCTCAATGCGCTGGTCATAACCGTAGCTCGCCCGGCGGGAGTTGGAGATGATGGCCTGCCTGCCGCTTTTCGTGGTCAGGATGAGGCTTGCGCTGTCATAATCGCCGAGCTCGCCGATTTTTGGGTCGACCAGGACGGCGCCGGACGCCATGACGCTGTGGATTTCCTCACCGAGCAGGAAACGCGCCATGTCGAAGTCGTGGATCGTCATGTCGCGGAAAATGCCACCTGAAACCTTGATATATTCGGCCGGCGGCGGGCCTGGATCGCGGCTGGTGATAGTCACCATTTCCACCTTGCCGATCCTGCCGTCGTCGATCGCCTTACGAACTGCAAGGAAATGTGGATCGAAGCGGCGGTTGAAGCCGAGCATCACCTTGGCGCCGGTCTTGCGCACCGTTTCCAGGCAGGCTTTGGCGCGGTCCACGTCGAGATCGATCGGCTTTTCGCAGAAAATCGCCTTGCCAGCCTTGGCGAAGCGCTCGATCAGGTCGGCATGAGTATTGGTCGGCGTGCAGATAATGACCGCGTCGATATCCTTGTCCGTCTCGACGGCTTCGATCGTGCTAACGGCGCAGCCGGCGCTATCGGCGATCGCCTTTGCCGCATCCGCCATGGCGTCGACGACCGCGACTAGGTTCGCACGCTTGTCTTGCGTGATGGCACGCGCATGCACTTTGCCGATACGGCCTGCGCCGACAAGCGCCAGTTTCGTGACCATGATGTCCTCCCATTGTAGCTCGACGGATCCCATCGCAAGCGTCCGGCCCGAGTCATTTCGGCCTTTTCCTTGGTCGCTGCGAAGATCATTATCGCTTGTCCAAAGCAGATTTGGAACATATATTCTATTTTGCTAGATCGTCATTGTGTTTATGTCAAGCGGGATCAAGGAGGAAAGCGTGGCGAATTTCTCACCACCGGCCAATGTAAAGGCTTTCGAGGAGCGGCTTCTCGAGGTTTCGGAAAACCTGCCGAAACGCTTACGCCAATGTGCCGACTACGTCGCGGCAAACAAGGATAGGATCGCCGTCTCAACCGTTGCCGAAATGGCCGAAGGTGCAGGGGTGCAGCCTTCAGCTTTCATGCGCTTTTGCCAAATTTTAGGGTTCTCCGGCTTTTCCGAAATGCAGCGGCTGTTTCGCGAAACCTATGTGGGTGGGTGGCCGGACTATTCCACCCGGCTACTGCATCTGAGGGAAAAACCAGAAGGAAGCCCGTCCGCTCTGCTGGGCGAATTTGTCGAGGCCGGCAGGGCATCGATTGAAAGTCTGCTGAGCACGGTGGACCCGGTCGCTCTCAACGAAGGCGCCAATCTGCTTGTGGCTGCGGGAATGATCCATATCATTGGTCTCGGACGTTCGTTCTCGGTGGCGACATACGTTGCCTATCTCTTTGAGAAAATGGAAGTTCCTGCGGTTCTGCATACTTCGCTAGGTAAACTGGACAATCGGCATGCGATTCGAGAAGGCGATGCGCTGTTGGCGTTCACCTTTGCGCCTTATTCGGCGCCGACACTTGAACTTGTCGAAGACGTGGCTGCACGCAAGATTCCAATTGTAGCCGTAACTGACTCTGCGATTGGCCCGCTTGCGAAATTTCGCCCAACGACGCTTCTGGTTTCCGAGATTGATTTTGGGGCTTTCCGATCGCCCGCCGCAACGCTCTGTCTGGCAACTGCGCTCGCCGTCATCGTCGGTACGGCAAAATCGCAGAGGGCTTGAATTTTTATGTTGTACTCTCTTAAAATGGAATTTATGATCCATTTTAAGTCTCGATAAAATGCCGCGGAGGGTGGCGCTATCTTGAGAGGGAGGAAATCTTGGCGTCACTGGATCTCATCACGATCGGCCGTTCGTCCGTTGATCTCTACGGTGTGCAGGTCGGCGGACGTCTGGAGGATATGGCCTCCTTCAACAAATATATCGGCGGCTCGCCGACGAACATCGCCGCGGGTGCGGCCCGGCTCGGGCTGAAATCGGCGCTGATCACCCGCGTCGGCGCCGAGCATATGGGCCGGTTCATCCGCGAGCAGCTGATCCGCGAGAAGGTCGACGTGCGCGGCGTCAAGACCGATCCGGAGCGGCTGACGGCGCTCGTTTTGCTCGGTATCCGCGACCAGCATCAGTTCCCGCTGATCTTTTATCGCGAGAACTGCGCCGACATGGCGCTTTGTGAAGACGATATCGATCCCGGCTTTATCGCAGAAGCGGGCTGCGTCTGCGTCACGGGCACCCATCTTTCCCACCCGAACACCGAGGCTGCCGTCCTGAAGGCGCTGCGGCTCGCCCGCGAGAATGGCGCTCGCACGGCCCTCGACATTGACTATCGTCCGAACCTGTGGGGCCTTGCGGGCCATGAGGCAGGCGAAAGCCGCTTTATCGAGTCCGGCAAGGTGACGGCCAAGCTGCAATCGAGCCTGCATCTGTTCGACCTGTTGGTCGGGACGGAAGAGGAATTTCATATCGCCGGCGGTTCGACCGACACGCTCGAGGCGCTGAGAGCGGTTCGCGCCGTTTCCAAGGCGACTCTGGTCTGCAAGCGCGGCCCGATGGGCGCCGTCGTCTTTGAAGGCGAGATTCCCGACAGTCTCGACGAGGGCCAGACGGGGCAGGGTTTTCCCATCGAGGTCTTCAACGTGCTCGGCGCCGGCGACGGCTTCATGGCAGGCCTGCTGAAGGGCTGGCTCACCGGCGAGGACTGGCCGACCGCGCTGAAATACGCCAACGCCTGCGGCGCCTTCGCCGTCTCGCGCCACGGCTGCACGCCGGCCTATCCGAGCTGGGAAGAGCTGCAATATTTCTTCCGCACCGGCATCCGGGACAAGGCGCTGCGCAAGGACGGCGCGCTGGAGCAGGTGCACTGGTCGACCAACCGGACCGGCGAGTGGCCGCAATTGCGGGTCTTCGCCTTCGATCACCGCATGCAACTCGAAGCGATCGCCGATGAGGCGGGACAAAGTTCGGAGCGGATCGACGAGTTCAAGGCACTGTGCCTGAAGGCCGCGCTCGACGTCTCGGACGGCAGGCAGGGCTACGGCATTCTTTGCGACGGGCGGCTCGGACGCGAGACGCTTTACAAGGCGACGGGCACGGGATTGTGGATCGGCCGGCCGGTGGAATGGCCAGGCTCGCGCCCGCTGACCCTGGAGCCAGAGCTTGGTCCCGATCTCGGTGGCATCACAGAATGGCCGGTCGAGAATGTTGCCAAGGTTCTTTGCTTCTACCATCCCGATGACCCGGCAGAGATGCGGGAGAAACAGGAAGAGGTGATCCAGCGCCTGTTTGCCGCCACCCGCCGCAACCGGCTGGAAATGCTGCTGGAGGTGATCCCCTCCAAGGTCGGACCGGTCAACGATCGAACCGTTGCCGATATCATCGAGCGTTTCTACGAGATCGGCGTTTACCCCGACTGGTGGAAGCTCGAACCGATGACGAGCGAGGCCGCCTGGGCGAATGCTTGCGCCGCGATCGAGAAGCACGATCCCTATGTGCGCGGTATCGTCGTGCTCGGGCTCGATGCGCCGATGGCGGAGCTGGAGGAAAGTTTTGCCACCGCGGCAGGCTTCGACCTTGTGAAGGGTTTTGCCGTTGGCCGGACGATTTTCGGCGATGCGGCGCGGCGGTGGTTTGCCGGCGCGATCGGTGATGACGAGGCGGTGGCCGACATGGTGCGAAAATACCGCGAACTCTGCACGGCCTGGGACACGGCACGCGCAAGAGCCGGCAGCGGAGGAGGAAACGGCCAATGACAACAGTGAGACTGACCGCCGCGCAGGCGATGGTGCGCTATCTCGCAAACCAGATGACGGAGGAGGGGGTGCCCTTCATCGCCGGTGTCTGGGCGATCTTCGGGCACGGCAATGTCGCCGGCATGGGCGAGGCGTTGGCGGGCATCCGGCCGGACCTGCCCACCTATCGCGGCCAGAACGAGCAGTCGATGGCCCATGCGGCGATCGCCTATTCTAAACAGCTTCGCCGCAGCCGAGCGATGGCGGTGACCTCTTCGATCGGACCGGGCGCGCTCAACATGGTCACGGCGGCAGCACTTGCGCATGTGAACCGCCTGCCGGTGCTCTTCATCCCAGGCGATGTCTTCGCCAATCGCGGGCCCGATCCCGTCCTGCAGCAGATCGAGAATTTCGGCGACGGCCTTGCAAGCGTCAACGACTGCTTCCGGCCGGTCAGCCGTTATTTCGACCGCATCAGTCGGCCGGAACACCTTCTGACCGCGCTGCCGCGCGCCATGCGAACCCTGACGGATACTGCCGATTGCGGCCCAGTGACATTGGCTTTCTGCCAGGACACCCAGGCCGAGGCCTATGATTATCCGGAAAGTTTCTTCGAGTCGAAGACCTGGCATTGGCGCCGGCCGCGGCCGGATGAGAACGAGCTTGAGCGTGCCATCGAGGCGATCCGGGGCGCAAAAAATCCAGTCATCGTCGCCGGCGGCGGCGTGCATTTTTCCGGCGCGACCGGGACGCTCGCGGCATTTGCGAGCCGGCACAATATCCCGGTCGTTGAGACGCAGGCGGGTAAGTCGGCGCTGCCCTGGGACCATGTTTCGAATTTCGGCCCGGTCGGCGTGACGGGTGCTTCGAGCGCCAATGCCGTTTGCGAAAATGCCGATCTGGTGATTGGCGTCGGCACCCGGTTCCAGGATTTCACCACCGGCTCCTGGGCGCTCTTCAAGAATCCGACGCGCCGTATCCTGTCGCTCAATGTCCAGCCCTATGACAGCGCCAAGCACGAAGCGATCCCGCTCGTCTCGGACGCGAAGGTCGGGCTGGAGCTGGTGAGTGCGGCGCTCGGCGATCATCGTTTCCGAGGAGTGGATGCCAGCCTCAAGGAGGACTGGTTCGCCAATGCGGATGCCGTCACCGCAGCCCCCAAGGACGGCAATCTGCTGCCGACCGACATGCAGGTGATCGGCGCAGTCCAGCGCGCCTCGCGCGACAATACGGTCGTCATGTGTGCAGCCGGCACCATGCCGGGCGAGCTGCACCAGCTCTGGAAGGCAGGCAGGCCACTCTCCTATCACATGGAATACGGCTTCTCCTGCATGGGCTACGAGATCGCCGGGGGGCTCGGCATCAAGATGGCAGAGCCGGATCGCGACGTGATCGTCATGGTCGGCGACGGCTCCTACATGATGATGAACTCCGAGCTTGCCACGGCCGTTGCCATGGGCGTCAAGATCACCGTCGTGATCACCGACAACCGCGGTTACGGCTGCATCAACCGGCTGCAGATGGCGACCGGCGGCGAGCAGTTCAACAATCTTTATGCGCACACCAACCAGGCGAACCCGATGCAGATCGATTTCGCTGCCCATGCCGCCGCAATGGGCGCCGATGCCCGCAAGGTCTCCTCGATCGCGGATCTAGAAGCGGCATTGAACGGCGCGCGGGAAGCCAAAGTCGCAACCGTTATTGTCATCGACACCGATCCTTATCCGACGCCTGAAGGCGGGGGATACTGGTGGGACGTCGCGGTGCCGGAGGTCTCGACCCGCGCTGAAGTCACGCAAGCTCGCGCCGCCTATGAAGCCGCACTCAAGGAAAGACGCTGACATGATCCTCTACGGTACCAATCCCATCGCCTGGTCGAATGATGACGACCGTTCGCTCGGCGCCCATATCAGCCTCGACCAGTGCCTCGACGAGACCGCGAAGATCGGCTTCGACGGTATCGAGAAGGGTCACAAGTTTCCGCAGGAGCCGGCCGCGCTCAAGGCCGTGCTGGAGCCGCGCGGGCTGCGCTATGTTTCCGGCTGGCACTCGCTGAACCTGCTCGTCAACTCCGTCGAGGACGAGAAACGAGCGATGCAGCCGGCGCTCGATCTCCTCAAGGCGATGGGTTCGAAGGTCATCATCGTCTGCGAGACGTCGAATGCCATCCACGGCGATGACGGCACGGCCGTCAACGACCGTCCGAAACTCCCCGACAGCGAGTGGAAATCCTTCGGCGCCGGCGTCGAGGCGCTGGCGGAATTTGCGGCAGGCCAGGGCATCAGCCTCGTCTATCACCACCACATGGGCACGATCGTTGAGAGCGAAGACGAGATCGACAGGCTGATGGCAAATACCGGCCCGCATGCAAAACTCCTGCTCGATACCGGCCATTGCCTGTTCGGCGGCGGCAATCCGGAGCGCGCCGCAAGCAATCACATGGCCCGCGTCGGCCATATCCACGCCAAGAACGTCCGCCCAGACGTCGCCGCGCAGGTGCGGAACGAAGGCCTTTCTTTTCTCGAAGGCGTGCGCCGTGGCGTCTTCACCGTCCCGGGCGACAAGGAAGGCGGCGTGAGTTTCCCCCCGGTGCTGAAGGTCGCCGCCGACCATGGTTATGAAGGCTGGCTGGTGATCGAGGCCGAGCAGGACCCGGACGTGCGCAATCCCTTCGAATACCAGAGCATGGGTCTTTCCTCGCTGAAGGCGATGGCGCAGGCAGCCGGCCTCGACAAGGGGAGGGGCGACGCATGACGAACCTGCTGCGCAAGCCGAAAGGCGCATCCGGCAAGGTGCATGACGTCACGCCGAAGGATGCCGGCTGGGGTTATGTCGGCTTTGGCCTCTACCGCCTGAAGCCGGGCGAAAGTGCTGCCGAAAAGACCGGCGAGACGGAAGTCATCCTCGTGCTGGTCGAGGGCAGGGCGGATATCTCCGGAGGCGGCAAGGCTTTCGGCGAGCTCGGCGACCGGATGAATGTCTTCGAGCGCAAGCCACCGCACTGCGTCTATGTGCCCGCTGGTTCCGACTGGAGCGCCAAGGCGACCACCGAATGCACGCTCGCTGTCTGCACCGCGCCGGCCAAGCCCGGACGCGAAGCGGCAGTGATCGGGCCGGAAGGGCTTTCCCTCAATACCCGCGGCCGGGATGCCAATACCCGCTACATCCACCCGATCGCCATGGAAGAGCGGGACGTCGCCGACAGCCTTCTGGTCACCGAGGTGTTCACCCCGGCCGGCAACTGGTCCTCCTATCCGCCCCATCGGCATGACGAGGATATTTTCCCCGACATGACCTATCTGGAAGAGACCTATTACCACCGGCTGAACCCGGCGCAGGGGTTCGGCTTCCAGCGGGTCTTCACCGAAGACGGCTCGCTTGACGAGACCATGGCCGTTTCGGACCACGATCTCGTGCTGGTGCCGAAGGGCCATCATCCCTGCGGCGCGCCCTATGGCTACGAGATGTATTATCTGAACGTCATGGCCGGCCCGATCCGCAAATGGCGGTTCAAGAACCACCCGGACCATGACTGGATCTTCAGAAGGGACAATCCCTAACACTACTTTGGCAGATTAATCCTCGGTTAACGATGATCGGCGATCTTTAGCACTTCAACAGGGGTGCGAAGGATGGCAGAGCAGGATGTTGCACTGACGGAATGGCTGAAG
>NZ_JALBGV010000091.1 GCF_023006505.1 Neorhizobium sp. SHOUNA12A | reverse complement strand
GTCGCCACCATGCGAAAGCTCCTCACAATCCTCAACGCCATCATCCGGGACAATAAACCATGGCAAAGCGCTTGACGCACAAGACAGTCGCTCTGCCCTGCCGGGCATCTCTCCCTCAAGGGGGGAGATCGGCAAGGAGCCGGGGCGGCATCCTCCCAATGATCTCCCCCCTTGAGGGGGAGATGTCACGAAGTGACAGAGGGGGGTGTGCCCTTGAACTGAATACTCTGTTTTCCCACGCACCGTGAGACCACCTTGGCCGTTTATACCGATATCACCGAAGACGACCTGAAGCAGTTCCTGACTGAATACGATGTCGGGGAACTGACCTCTTACAAGGGGATTGCGGAGGGCGTCGAGAATTCGAATTTCCTGCTGCACACGACCCGTGACCCGCTGATCCTGACGCTTTACGAAAAGCGGACGGATGAGCGTGACCTGCCGTTTTTCCTCGGCCTGATGCAGCATCTGGCGGCCGGCGGCCTGTCCTGCCCGCTGCCCTTGCCGCGCAACGACGGAAATCTCTACGGCACCCTGTCCGGCCGGCCCGCCGCGCTGATCTCCTTCCTCGAAGGCATGTGGCTGAGGAAGCCGGAGGCGAAACATTGCCGCGAGGTCGGCAAGGCGCTTGCCCGGATGCACCTCTCCGGCCAGGATTTCAATCTGACGCGCCCGAACTCGCTTTCCGTCGAGGGCTGGAAGACGCTTTGGGAAAAGTCCGCAGCACGCGCCGACGAGGTCGAAACCGGCCTGCAGGACGAGATTTCCTCGGAACTGGATCATCTGGACCGGAACTGGCCGAAGGACTTGGCCGCTGGCGTCATCCATGCGGATCTCTTCCAGGACAATGTCTTCTTCCTGGGCGACGAGCTGTCCGGCCTGATCGACTTCTATTTCGCCTGCAACGACCTGCTCGCCTATGACGTCTCGATCTGCCTGAATGCCTGGTGTTTCGAAAAGGACGGCGCCTACAATCTCACCAAGGGCCAGGCGCTGCTCGAAGGTTACCAGAGTGTCCGTCCGCTTGATAAAGCCGAGATCGAGGCCCTGCCGATCCTCGCCCGCGGTTCGGCGCTGCGCTTCTTCCTGACGAGGCTCTACGACTGGCTGACGACGCCGGCCGGCGCCCTGGTGGTCAAGAAGGATCCGCTCGAATATCTGCGCAAGCTGCGCTTCCACCGCCAAATCACGTCGGCCAGCGAATACGGGCTGACCGAGGAAAGACTGTCCGCATCATGAAGCAGGTAGAGATTTTCACCGACGGCGCCTGCTCCGGCAATCCCGGCCCAGGCGGCTGGGGCGCCATCCTGCGTTATGGCGACACGGAAAAGGAAATGTTCGGCGGCGAGGCCGAGACGACCAACAACCGCATGGAGCTGATGGCGGCGATCACCGCGCTGAACGCGCTGAAGACCCCGTGCGAGGTCAACCTTCACACCGACAGCAAATATGTGATGGACGGCATTTCCAAATGGATCTTCGGCTGGAAGAAGAACGGCTGGAAGACCGCCGACAAGAAGCCGGTGAAGAACGCCGAACTCTGGCAGCAGCTGGAGGAAGCGCGCAACAAGCACAAGGTGACGCTGCACTGGGTGAAGGGCCATGCCGGCCACCCGGAAAACGAACGCGCCGACGAGCTCGCCCGCCTCGGCATGGCGCCGTTCAAGAAGAAGTAGTCGCCCAAGCCGGGGAGGGGATCGATGGCTCAGAACGTCTATGACACGCCGGAATTCTTCGAAGGCTACAGCCAGCTCGGGCGTTCCGTGCACGGTCTTGCTGGCGCCGCTGAATGGCCGGTGATCAGGACGCTGCTGCCTGAGATGACCGGCCTGCGCGTCGTCGATCTCGGCTGCGGTTTCGGCTGGTTCTCGCGATTTGCGGCGGAGGAGGGCGCTGCCTCCGTGCTCGGCCTCGACCTCTCGGAAAACATGATCGCCAAGGCTCGGACGGAAAACGCCCACTCTGCCATCACTTATGAAATCGCCGATCTGGAGCGGGTCGAATTGCCCACGGCAGCCTTCGATCTCGCCTACAGCTCGCTCGCCTTCCATTACCTGGAAGATTTCGGTCGGCTGGTGGCCGAGGTTCATTCCGCCCTCGTGCCGGGCGGAAAATTTGTTTTCACCATCGAACACCCGATCTATATGGCTTCCCAAAATCCCGGCTGGCGGATGGATGACGCGGGCCAGAGATTCTGGCCGGTGGATGGCTATTCGGTCGAGGGTCGGCGCACGACCGATTGGCTCGCCAAGGGCGTCGTCAAATATCACCGCACCATCGGCACGACGCTGAATACGCTGATCGATGGCGGTTTTGCCATCCGCCGTGTCATCGAATGGCATCCCTCGCCGGATCAGATTGCCGCCAATCCGGCACTTGCCGAGGAGATGGACCGCCCGATGATCCTCATGGTCTCCGCTGAGCGATGACCCTGCGCCTGATCTCCCTCAACGCCTGGGGCGGCCGGGTCCATGCGCCGCTGATGCGGTATCTGAGCGATGCGGATCCGGACGTGCTTTGCCTGCAGGAAGTCACCCATGTCGCGTCATATGACGGCGGCTGGCTGACCTTTCGCGAAGGCAATTTTGAGCTGCCTCAGCGTGCCAGCCTGCTGGAGGACGTGACGGAGATCTTGCCCGGGCACCGGGCGTTTTTCGCCCCTGCCGCGCGTGGCCCCCTTTACGACGGCGATCGCCAGGTGATGTCCGAATGGGGGCTAGCCACCTTTGTCCGGCAGGACCTGTCGGTGATCGGCCAGGCGCAGGGTTTCATCCACGGCGACTTCCCGCTTTCCGGCTTCGGCGACCATCCGCGTCCCCGCAACGCCCATGGCTTGCGGATTTTTCGCCATGATACCGGCTCGGCGATGACCATCGTTCAGATGCACGGCCTGCGGGATCTCTCAGGCAAGGACGATACGCCGGCCCGATTGGCCCAGGCGCATGCCCTCGTCGCACTGATCGAGAAGGTCCGGCAGCCGGGTGAACCGCTTGTCGTCTGCGGCGATTTCAATCTGCTGCCCGGCAGCGAGACCTTCGCCATTCTCGAAAAACTCGGCCTCACCGATCTCGTCACCACCCGCGGCTTCACCGACACCCGCACATCCTGGTATCCGAAGGATGGGCGATATGCGGACTATCTGCTGGTGACCCCGGATGTGAAGGTCGGGAATTTCGATGTGGTCGAGGAGCCGGAAGTTTCCGACCATCGTGCGCTTCTTCTGGAAATCGCCTGAGCCGCTGTTGCGCTCGCAGCATCAGTCACTATTCTGCCGCAGACAACTCGGGGAGGTCGGTCCATGATCCTGCATTGCGTATTCATCCGCTTCAAGGCGGCCATCCAGCAGGCCGAAAAACAGTCGATCTATGACGCTGTTGCCGCGCTCAAGAACGTCACGCCCGGCATCCTCGACGTGAAATTCGGCCAGAACGTCTCGCCGGAAGGCCTGAACGGCGGCTTTCTCGACGGTTTCATCGTGACCTTCGAGAACCCCGAGGCGCGCGACGCCTATCTCGTCCATCCGGACCACATAGCTGTCGGCGATCGGATCATCGGTTCCGCCGACGGCGGTCTGTCGGGACTTCTGGTTTTCGATATGGCTGTGTGAGACAGATAGCTCGCGGCGTTCTGCCTGCTAACGTTGGATGTTGAACGGTGCCGCCGTCCCGTACTCCCTCATTCCTGTGCTCGTCACAGGAATCCAGTCAGCCCAAGTCCTTGGGCTGGAGAGAATCAACCGCGCCGCAGACGCGGCGCTGCTGGATCCCTGTGACGAGCACAGGGATGAGGGTTGAGATGGGGACATGCCGCTGGACAAACGGCCCGCTCAGCCAGGCGCGTCAGCTCGACTTCGCCATCGCCGCGGCGATCTGGTCGACATTGTAGCGGAACATCTTTTCATAGGTCGGCGCCGGCCCCTTGGCATCCGAGAGCGATTCGACATAAAGCTCGCCGCCCGGCTGGGCCGCCGTCGCCTTGGCGATCTGCTTCACCAGCCGCGGATCGTTGGAATTTTCGAGGAAATAGGTTTTCACCCCTTCGGCCTTGATCTGCTCGATCAGCTTGGCGACGTCGGCGGCCGAGGCTTCGGTCTCGGTCGAGAGGCCGAGCGGCGCCAGGAAGCTGACATTATATTCGCGGCCGAAATAACCGAAGGCATCGTGGCTGGTCAGCACCTTGCGGCGGTCGGCCGGCACCGCGTCGAACTTGGAATGCGCATAGGCATTCATCGCGTCGAGCTTCTGGAGATAGGCTTCGGCATTCGCCTTGAAGGCGCCCGCATCGGCCGGATCCGCCTGCGACAGCGCTTTTTCGATATTGGCGACCCAGACCTTGACGTTGACCGGGCTGTTCCAGACATGCGGATCGGTGACCGTCTTGCCGTCTTCGTCCATGGTGCGGGTGTTCACCCCTTCAGACACCACGACCGGCTTGCCCTTGTAGCCCGAGGCGGTAATCAGCCGGTCCATCCAGCCTTCCAGGCCTTCGCCGCTGACGAAGGCCACCTGCGCCGCCTTGAGGTTCCGGGCGTCCGTCGGCGATGGCTCGAATTCATGCGGATCGCCGTTCGGGCCGACGAGGTTCGTCACCTTCACGTGTTTGCCGCCCACCTGGGAGACAACATCGCCGAGCACCGTGAAGGAGGCGACGACTTTCAGCGTGTCCGCGAAGGCAGGCACTGCGGAAAAGGCCATGAGGGCGGGAACGGCGGCGGAGAGAAGCAGTCTGCGGGATATCATCGAAGTCTCCTTGAAGTCAGCCTGCGAGATGCGGGCGGGGAAAGAGCCGCCGGGCAAGGCCGGACGGTGCGAAGAGGATGGAAAAGCCGTAGATCACCGCTGCGGTCATGATGATCGTCGGGCCGGAGGCGAGTTCGAGATGATAGGACGCGATCAATCCGACATAACCGGAGACAGCGGCCGCGGCGGCGGCGAGCGCCATCATCGCGCTCAGGCTGCGGGCCCAAAGCTGCGCGATCGCCGACGGCAGCATCATCAGCCCGACCGCCATCAGCGTGCCGAGCGCCTGAAAGCTCGCGACCATGTTGAGCACGACGAGCAGCAGGAACAGCGCGTGATAGACCGGGCCGCGGCCGCCAACGGTTCGCAGGAAGCCCGGATCGAAACATTCCGCCACCAGCGGCCGGTAGACCAGGGCAAGGACGACCAGCGTCACCGATGTGATCGAGCCGATGAGGACGAGCGCGGGGCCGTCGATGGCGAGAATGGTGCCGAACAGCACGTGCAGAAGATCGACGTTGGAGCCGCGCAGCGAGACGATCAGCACGCCCAAGGCCAACGAAGTCAGGTAAAAGCTCGCAAAGCTGGCGTCTTCCTGCAGCACCGTGGCGCGGCTGACCACGCCGGAAAGCAGCGCCACGGAAAGCCCCGCCACAAGTCCGCCGATCCCCATCGCCGTCAGCGACAGCGAACCGGCGACCAAGTAGCCGATTGCCGCACCCGGCAGCACCGCATGGCTCATTGCATCGCCCATCAGGCTCATGCGCCGCAGCATCAGGAAGACGCCGATCGGCCCGGAGCCGAGCGCCAGGCAGAGGCAGGCGACCAGCGCCCGGCGCATGAAGCCGTAATCGGCAAACGGCGCGATCAGCAGATCGTAGGTGCTCATGCGACAACCCCGTTGGTCGAAGCGCCGCCGACCGGCGGCTCACAGCTCCCGGCGCCGTCGTCCCAACGCTCGGCCATCATCCGCGCCTTCAGAAGATTGCCGGCCGACATCACCTCCGCCGTCGGCCCCCAGGCGATGCACTCGCGGGCGAGCAGCAGGGTCTCGGGAAAATGGGTTCGCACCTGTTCGAGGTCATGCAGCACGGCGATCACCGTGCGGCCTTCGCCATGCCAGTGCGCGACGATGTCGAGCAGGTCCTGGGTGGTGCGCGCGTCGATCGCCGTAAAAGGTTCGTCGAGCAGGATGACTTTGGCATCCTGAAGCAGGAGGCGCGCAAACAACACCCGCTGGAACTGCCCGGCCGAAAGCGAGCCGATCGGCCGCCGGTCAAAACCGCTAAGGCCGACGGCCGCGAGTGCCGCCGCCGCCTGGGTGTATTCCTTCGGTCCGTTCGCCTTGAACGCCCCCGTATGCCGCCAGGCGCCGAGCAGCACCGTATCGAGGACGGAGATTGGAAAACGCCGGTTGATATCCGCCGCTTGCGGCAGATAGCCGAAATCGCTGCGCGCAAGCTGATGCCGCAGTCGCCCTTCCGCCGGCCTCAACTCGCCCATGATCGCTTTCATCAGCGTCGATTTGCCGGCGCCGTTCGGCCCGGCAATCGCAGTCAGGCTACCGACCCGGAAGAAACCCGATACGTGATGAACGGCGGGATGACGGTCGTAGGTGACCGTGAGATTGTCGAGCGTGAGGAGGACGCTCACGGCAGCATCACCGCCCACTCGATCGCCAGCCAGAGCAGGCCGAGCAGCAGCGCGACATAAACGAGGCGGCCGAGACTAGAACTACCGATAAGGCTGAAGGAGGGAGAAAATCGTGCCACTGCAGCTGCCATTTATGTAATAACATTACAGTTATGTTATAACAAATATGGCAGAAAGATGGCGGAGGAGGAAGCGCGTCCCGTGGACATGGCCCATCCTCGCACTATCGAAAACAAAAAGGACGCCTGCAGGCGTCCTCTCAAACGAAATACAAATCCGTGCTCAGAGCTGTTCCAGCATCGCCGCGGCGCCGGAAACGGTGGCCTGACCGGGGCTTTCCTCGACGTTGAGCGACTTCACGACGCCATCCTCGACCAGCATCGAATAACGCTTGGAGCGCACGCCGAGGCCGCCGGCGGAAAGGTCGGCCTCAAGGCCGAGTACCTTGGTGAATGCGCCGTCCCAGTCGGCCAGGAAGTGGATCTTGCCGAGACCGCCCGTCTGGGTCGCCCAGGCGCCCATCACGTGCCAGTCGTTGACCGAGAGAACGGCGATGTCGTCCACGCCCTTGGAAAGGATCGTATCGCGGTTTTCCAGATATCCCGGCAGGTGGTTCAGCGTACAGGTGGGCGTGAAGGCGCCGGGCACGGCGAAAAGCACGACCTTCTTGCCGTCGAAAAGCTGTTCGGTGGTGATCTCCACCGGGCCGTCCGCGGTCTTTTCCTTGAACTTGGCTGGGGGAAGTTTGTCGCCGATGGCAATCGTCATGGGGCTCTCCTCGGTTGGGCGAGCGCCTGTTTCAGGCCCGCCATTCGCGGCGCACTATAGAGCGGAGTTGGCACAAGACAAGGGAGAGGGGCGCACGCAACAGGGTCTCCAGCGGCAGGTCCGATCAACAGGAGGTGACGGTGACGTCACTCGAAGGCGAGCGAGGTTTCCATGGCCCGGTTTCCGGCGATCACGAGAATGCCCCAGTGTTTGCCCCTGATGTCGTAATTCTTCGGCAGCTTGCCGACCGGCATGTCGAGCGCGTAGGCGTCGCCGTCGCGCCGGCCGTTGACGCCGTCGAAGAGCACGTGGCCCTGCGGACCGGTGACGATCACCTGCGGCGGCACCACGCTGCCGGGCGGCAGCTTCAGCTTCAGGCTCAAATTGTCGCGCCCTTGCGTCATCGCATAATGGGTGACGGCGAAATCGTCCGATGGGGCTTCCGGGAGTTTTGAAGTCGCGGCATTGAGGATCATCGCCTCTTCGACCGGCGTGCCTTTGACGGCCCCGAGCTGCAGCGAGAATTCCGCCTGAAAGGGAATGCAGATATTGCGGCAAAGACCGACAAAGGCGGAGGCGCCGAGGCTCAGGGGCTTGCCGGGATCTTCCATCTTCAGCTCGAAGGGCAGGGCGACCGCATGGTCGTAGCCTATGTCGCGCAGTTTGCCATTGTCGATCCGCTTCGGCACGGGATAACTCATGCTGCTCAGCGTCACGCCGCTTGCCTTGGAAAACACCATCTGCGGCGGAATGCCGGCATCGCCCGGCTCCTTCCAATAGGTGATCCAGCCGGCTTTCGGTTCGATCTGCAGCGCGCCGCGCACCGTGCCGTCGGGCTCCGGCGGCATCGCCACGATCCGCATGCGGCCGCCCTCGTTGCTCGCCCACGGCGTGGTCTCGGCGCGGCTCATCGAGGCAATGCCCAGGACAGCGGCCACGGTGATGCAGGCGGCGACCAAGGTCGGCGCGCGGGACGGCATGCTGCTCGGCGAAATTCTCTTCATCGACCAAGCGTTTAACCGATTGGCCTTGTTTGAACCAGTCACGACGCCACGCAAGTCGATCATTTTCAGTTGATTGATCGGTCGGACTGCCCCATCTTGATGGAATTGCAATCGACGCTTTCCTGTCCGTTGGCCGGGCCGGAAGGCAGGCTGGAGGCATCATGTCTTTCTCGACCCTCGGGGACAAGAGCGAACGGGGCTTCCTGGACGGACAGTTCCTGATTGCCATGCCAAGCATGCAGGACGGCAATTTCACTCGTGCCGTGGTTTATATATGTGCCCATTCGCCGGCCGGCGCGATGGGTTTCATCATCAATCGCGCCCAGCAGATTTCGTTCACGGACGTTCTCCTCCACCTGAAGATCATGGATCAGGCCGATGCGATCATGCTGCCGGTGCAGACCCGCGATTTCCCGATCCTCTCGGGTGGTCCGGTCGAGAGCGGCCGCGGCTTCGTGCTGCATTCGGACGACTTTGTCAGCGAATCCTCCATTCCCGTCAGTGACGACATCTCGCTGACCGCCACGCTCGATATCATCCGCGCCATCTGCGACGGGCGGGGACCGGCGCGCGCCACGATGCTGCTCGGTTATGCCGGCTGGGGCGCCGGCCAGCTGGAACTCGAGATCGCCAATAACGGCTGGCTGAATTGCCCCGCCAGCGACGAACTGATCTTCGACCGGGCGCTGGAAGGCAAATACGAACGCGCCCTGGCGCTCCTCGGCGTCAGCCCGGAAATGCTCTCCAGCGAAGCCGGCCACGCCTGATCGTTCAATTTGAAAAGATTTGCGGAACGAAGCCTCCGGCCCGGAGTTGTTTTCCCCGCAGGACGATGGACGTCCTCGTGAAGGAGAAGCATGATGGGCAGCACCAGTGACAAGATGGCCGGCAAGGCCAATGAAATGGCAGGCAAGGCCAAGCAGGCGGCCGGCGACATGACCGACAATCCGAAGCTCAAGGCGAAGGGTGCCGGCCAGGAAGCCAAGGGCCGTGCGCAGCAGGCCAAGGGCAAGGTCAAGGATGCCGCAAAGGGCGTTGTCGACCGCATGTAACGGTTACGCTACAAGCTTAGAATGCGAACCTGTTCCGGCTCCGGCCGGAGCAGGTTTTCTGTATCCGCTCCTTTGGAACCGACGGATTTTCCATGCGCCTCTACGACTGCGATCATTGCGGCCAGACCATCCATTTCGACAACCGCTCCTGCGTCAACTGCGGCCATCGGCTGGCTTTCGTTCCGGAGCATCTGGCCATGCATGCGCTGGTGCAGGATGAGGGGCAGGAAACGTGGCATCTCGTCGCCCGGCCGGACTACAAGGTGCGACATTGCGCCAATGCCGCGATGGACATCTGCAACTGGACGGTCAGCGCCGACGATCCGCATCCGTTTTGCCCCGCATGCCGGCATAACCGACTGGTTCCGGATGCCTCGACCGAGGTCGGCCTCAGCCAATGGCGGCGTATCAGCCAGGCGCAGCGGCATCTCTTCTATTCGCTCCTGCGCTGGAACCTGCCGCACACCAATCGCGACGAGGATCCCCAGGGCGGCCTCGTTTTCGATTTCCTGATCGACGAGATTCAGCCGGACGGCACTGTCGTGCCGGCCATGACCGGTCACGAAGACGGGCTGATCGCGATCCGCGCCGCCGAGGCCGACGATGCGACCCGCGAGCAGGTGCGCGTCTCGATGAACGAGCCCTATCGCACGATGCTCGGACATTTTCGCCACGAGACGGGTCATTATGTCTGGGACAAGCTGGTGCGCGACGGCGGCAGGCTGGAGGAATTCCGCGCCATCTTCGGTGACGAGACCGTCGATTATGGCGCGGCGCTGCAGAGAAATTATGAACAGGGCCCGCCGCCCGGCTGGCAGGATTTCTACATCAGCACCTATGCCAGCACCCATCCTTGGGAAGATTTTGCCGAGTGCTTCGCCCACTACCTGCATATCGTCGATACGTTGGAGACAGCCCGTGCCTATGGCATGGTGATCGAGCCTCGCGGCCATGCGGAAATGGCGGCGGAAGTGGCCTTCAACCCCTATGCGGCGCGTGATGCGGAGCAGCTTGTCTCCGCCTGGGTGCCGTTCAGCATGGCGCTCAACAGCATCCACCGCTCGATGGGCCAGCCGGATCTCTACCCATTCGTGCTGTCGCAGGCCGTCATGGTGAAATTGGAGTATATTCACCGGCTGATCCATTCCCGGAGGGGGTAAGGAACTCCGCCGGAAAAAAAGAAAACCCGCCTTTCGGTGGATCGAAAGGCGGGGTGTAGTTTGTGGGGCGCATTCAGAGACCCCTGGGAATTAGGGGGCAAGATCACGATTTCGTCAACTCGAAATATGCATT
The DNA here is from genome assembly GCF_023006505.1 of Neorhizobium sp. SHOUNA12A. GTDB lineage: Bacteria > Pseudomonadota > Alphaproteobacteria > Rhizobiales > Rhizobiaceae > Neorhizobium. Next base: position 10,505 of record NZ_JALBGV010000091.1, on the reverse strand, counting down.
TTCATATTTTTGGGGAGGCTGCACCGTATTGAAACAGCGCTTTTCGCCTCTCATTCCTGACAAACGACGACGTATCTTATTTATTACCCGTTATTATATCTAGTTTTTGTCCCTCGATAGATCCTGAGCGGACCGTCCCGATAGAAGGCTGCGCCGCTGCGGCGTGGGGAATGATCGGGGCCGGTCTAACAGTTAAACCCCCGATCAGGCGCTCTTCGGCTTCTTTTGGGACCGGGCGGAATTCAGTGCCGCGGCGGCGCGAATAAGTGCCTTCAGCGCCTCTTCATCGATCTTGTCACCCTCGTGGAAATCGATGGCGCGCCGGGTATTGCCGTCGAGGCTGGAGTTGAAGAGGCCCGACGGATCCTCCAGCGAAGCCCCTTTGGCAAAGGTCAGTTTCACTGCATTCTTGTAGGTCTCGCCAGTGCAGATGATCCCGCCGAGCTCCCAGACCGGAACCCCTCGCCACTTCCACTCCTCGACCACGCCGGGCTCTGCCTGCTGGATCAGAGACCGGACACGAGCGAGCGTCTCGCCCCGCCAATCGCCAAGCTCGCTGATCCGCGCGTCGATCAGCTGCGCCGGAGAGGCTTGGCTGTCCGTCGAATTGCTTTTCATCGTTTCCATGGTTGCCGTCGCTTCCTTCATACTGTTGCGTTTCGCCCGTCGCTACATTCGTTCGCCGGGCAACTGACTGGCCTGCTTCACCCAATCGGCAAGCTGCGCTTCGTCGAGTTCGTCTCCCTCATGGATATGGACGTAACGCGTCTGCGGCGTCTTGGACGTGCCGGGAGGGACGGGACTGAGCGAGGCGCCGCGGAAGAAGGCCAGCTTGATGTATTTGGCAAAGCAATGGACGCCGAGGAACCACCCGTCGCCCTCGATGCCGTAGAGCGGCGAGTTCCATTTGACCGCCTTGTAGACATTGGGGACGGTGCTGGTGACGAGCGCGTCGAGGCGGCGCCCGACATCGCTTTTCCAGCCCGGCATGGCCGCGATATAGGCCTGCACCGGGGCGTCGCCATAACCCTTGGCGATCTGCGGATTGCCGCCCGAGAGCAGCACCGGCCCCGCACCGACATTACCGGTGGATGCCCTGGCAATATTCACGGGCGTTTTGGACGCTTTGCCGGCCATTCGCTTCCCTCCTATCCACGAACATCTTGCCCACCGCGGCGGACATAAGGCAGCGCAAACAGATATAGGCCGCTGAACAATAGCAGGAAGAGCGGGAGCAGGGGAGAATAGACCACCCACAAGGGCGGTTCCCCGAAGCCCATGGCGACGAAATTGGCGACCACGGTGACCGTGAAGACGATCGACAGCCAGCGGTGGACCTGCCGGGTCAACGAGTTCCAGTTCAACGGTAATACCTCCTCTGAAACGAGCGGCCCTGCCGCCCTGTAAAAAATCCGGCCGTGCCTGTCGCCAGACCTCAGTCGATCCCCGCCAAAACCGTCTCCAGCGCTCCGAGGAATCCCTGCCATCCGTGGCGGGCACCGTTGTAGGCGAGCTTTTGCTCGGGCCGGAAGCCGGACTGCTCCATGCGCAGATGGGTTCCGGTGCGGGTCGGGGTGAGCGTCAGGGTCACCACGCTTTTGAGATCGTAGGCCGCATCGTCATGCGCATGGTCCCAGGTGTAGGAGAGCCTTTTATGAAGCTCCACGGCCAGCACCTCGCAGTCCAGCACGCCGCCCCATTCGCCGCGAAGCTTGAAGCGGTGCCCGACGACCGGCTGGAAATCGTTCTTCATCAGCCATTCCTCGATCAGGTGCTGCTGCGTCAGTGCGCGCCAGACCTTTTCCGCCGGGTGAGGAATATCGCGTTCGACAACGACGGTGCGGGTTTCGGTCGAGGTCTCGTTCATTGGTCCATCCTTTTGAGCAGGTCTTCGAGCTTGTCGAAGCGGTTTTGCCAGAACCCGGCCATCTCGCTTGTCCAGTCTACCAGCGGGGCGAGTGCGCCGAGCTGCGCGCTATAATGCGTCTGGCGGCCTTCATGACGATCGCGCACCAGCCCGGCGCGCTTCAGCAATCCGAGATGTTTCGAGACGACGGGCTGCGAAACCCCGGCCTGCGCCGTGAGCACCCCGACCGTCTTCTCGCCTTCGCGGCACAGCCGTTCGAAGATCGCACGGCGCGTGGGGTCGGCGAGCGTTCTGAAGAGCACATCGTGAGCGTCCGACACTGGATCCATACCTCGTTGGCTATGAATTAACGTATAGCCAGAGAGCTATGGATGAGTCAAGCGGGAACGGAAGGCCTCGAAGCGGTTTCGCCGGACTCGGAGTGGCTGCGTGGATTTCTCATGTCCTGGGGGCTATGCATCCTGTGATGCTATTACCGGTCCGCGAGGGCCGCGGATCCTGGCGCAGTGCGCTTCAGGCCCGCTTGGTCAGCGGAAAGCGCTCTTTCAGAAGCCGCAGCACGGCGTCTGCCGGGGCAGGCGGGCCGAACAGATAGCTCTGGCCGAAATGGCAGCCCATCTTGGCGAGTTCCGCCGCATCCTCGTCGGTCTCCACACCTTCCGCCACCACGGTCATCTCAAGCGCGCGGGCCATGGCGATCACGGAGCGCAGCAGCACGGCCCGCTTTTCCGTTGCGTTGCGGACCAGCGCCTTGTCGAGCTTGATCGTGTCGAAGGGGAACTGCGTGAGGTAGGCAAGCGACGAATAGCCGGTGCCGAAATCGTCGAGCGCCAGGCTGAGGCCGGTCTCCTTGAGCTTGCCGAGCACCAGCCGCGCCTGTTCCGGGTTCTCCATCATCAGCGATTCGGTGAGCTCGAGCTTCAATTGGCCCGGGTTGACCTGCGTCTTCTGCAGCAGCGCCCGCACGTCGTTATAAAGGTCTGCGTTGAGCAGCTGCGCGCTCGACAGGTTGACCGACACGAATACCGGCAGGTCGCCTGTCTGCTGCTGCCAGACCATCAGGTCCGAGGCGGCACGGTCGATTGCGAACAGGCCGAGCGGGCCGATCAGGTCCGACATTTCGGCAATCGGAATGAATTCCGACGGCGGAATGCTGCCGCGCTTGGGATGATCCCAGCGCATCAGCGCTTCGAACCCGGCAATCTCGCCATCCTTCAGGCGGATGATCGGCTGATAGGCAAGAAACAGCTCCTTGCGTTCGATGGCCCGGCGAAGGTCGGTTTCGATCTGCAGCTTGTCGGCACCGGCGGCACGGAATGCCGGGCGGAAGGGCTCGACGCGATTGCCGCCGGCGCGTTTCGCCCGATACATGGCAAGTTCCGCGTCGGCCAGCATGCCCGAAGCGCTTTCCTGCTGGTCGACCCAGGAGGAGAGGCCGATCGAGGCGGTGAGGATGATCTCGCGGTTGGCGAAGTTGATCGGCACCATGATCGCCTTGGAAACCGCATCGGCAAAATCCGCCACCTTGGCGGGATCGCGCTCCGAAACCAGGATCAGTCCGAACTGGTCGCCGGCAAGCCGCGCCAGCGTATCCTGCGGCTTCAGCAGGCGGCGCAGGCGCCGGGTCAGTGCGATCAGGATATTGTCGCCGGCCGCAATCCCGAGTGAGTCGTTGACCTGCTTGTAGCGGTCGATGTCGATCGCCATCACAGTTGGACGTACGGTGTCGCCGCCGGGCGCCAGCGTCAGCACCGATTGCAGCCGGTCGAGGAAGACCTGGCGGTTCGGCAGGCCGGTCAGGTTGTCATGCATCGCATCCTGCAGCAGCCGCTCGACGGAGTTCTTCTGCTCGGTGACGTCGATGATCGTGCCGACGCAGCGGATGATTTCGCCGTTCGAGCCGAGCACCGGCCGGGCGCGGATCTGCAGCCAGTGGAAATGCCCGTCCTCGGCGCGGATGCGGAATTCGTGGTTCAGCCGGCCGCGGCGGTGTTCCAGCAGGACGTCCAGCGTCGCGCGAAAACGGTCGCGGTCATCGGGATGCAGCCGCGGCACCCAGTTGCGTACCGGCCCGTGCATGGCGCCGGAATCGAGCCCGAGGCGGGTCGAGATGTCGGGCGTGGTGACGACCCGGTCGCGGGCCACGTCCCAGTCCCAGACGGTGTCGCCGCTGCCCGTCAGCGCCAGCGATTGCCGTTCGAGGTCGGAGAACAGGCCCTGCTGATAGGCACCGCCGGCAAAGGCATGCTGCATGACGGTGAAGCCGATCAGGAGAACGATGAGGACCAGGCCGCCGCCGAGCGCCGGCTGGATGATGTCGTTGTCGAGCCTGCCGGTCACCGTCAGCCAGCCGCCGAACAGCCAGACGAGGATCAGCGCCCAGGTCGGCACCAGCAGGATCGCCCGGTCGTAGCGGTTGAAGCCGAGATAGATGATCAAAAGGATGCCGACCGTGCCGGTCAACGCGAACGAAAGGCGGGCAATGCCCGACGCGACCGACGGATCGTAGATCGCGACGCCCCCGAGCAGCACCAGGCCGACCACCCAGGCAAGCGTCGCGTAGCCGAGATGCACATGCCAGCGGTTGAGGTTGAGATAGGTGAACAGGAAGATCACGAGCGAGGAGGCGAGCGCCACTTCCGCCGCCGCGCGCCAGATGCGCTGGTCGCCAGACGTGACGGTGATCAGCTTGTCGAGAAAACCGAAGTCGACGCAGATATAGGCAAGCACCGCCCAGGCAAGTGCCGCCGCCGCCGGCAGCATCGAGGTGCCCTTGACGACGAAAAGAATGGTCAGGAACACCGCCAGAAGGCCGGCAATGCCGAGCACGATGCCACGATAGAGGGTGAACGAGTTGACGGTGTCCTTGTAGGCATCCGGCTGCCAAAGATAGATCTGCGGCAGCGAGGGCGTCGCCAGTTCTGCGACGAAGGTGATGGTCGAACCGGGATTCAGCGTGATCCGGAAGACGTCGGCGTCCGGGCTCGGTATCCGGTCGAGCGCAAAACCTTCCGAAGGCGTGATCGAGATGATGCGCTGCGAGCCGAGGTCCGGCCAGAACATTTTCGAATTGGCGAGCCGGAAATGCGGTGCGACGATCACCCGTTCGAGCTGTTCTTCGGAGACGTTGGAAAGTGCGAAAACAGCCCAGTCGCCTTGGTGGCCGGGGGAACTGGCACGCACCTCGATGCGGCGGCGGATGCCGTCCGAGCCGGCGGCCGTCGACACCTGGAAGGCCTCGCCCTGGTTGACGTAGATATCCGTGGTTCTCGTGAGGTCGAGCGCCGTGTCGTCTCGCGAAATCTTGACCGGCTCCGCGGCGCGCGCAGCCGGCGCCGCCGTCAGGAACATGGCGACAGCAAGGAGGGCGATGATCGCCGGCATAAATCGGGTCAACGGCGCAAGACGCAAGAACGAGGCGCTCATGGCTTCAGCATCTTCCCGAACTCACCGTCTTCCGGCAGCCGGGAAAACATCAGGTGGTCGCGCCATTCGCCATTGATTTTGAGATACTTGCGCAAAAGACCTTCCTGCTCGAAACCGGCCTTTTCGAGAAGCCGTACACTCTTCCAGTTCTCCGGAATACAGGCTGCCTCGATCCGGTGCAACTGAAGTCCGCCGTAGATATACGGGATAGCCACCTTCAATGCGGCCAACATATGGCCTTGGCCGGAATGTTTCTCGCCCATCCAGTAGCCGACCATGCAGCTCTGCGCCGCACCGCGGCGGATATAGCCGATGGTCAGGCCGCCGAGCAGCACCTGGTCGTCGCGGCGGAAGAGAAGCAGCGGCACGGCAAGGCCCGAGGCATATTCCTGGCCGCTTCTGACGACCCGCAGGCGGAACGATCCTTCGGTCAGTTCATCCGGCCGCCAGACCGGCTCCCAGGGCTGTAAAAAGGGACGGCTTTCCGAGCGCAGCCGCTGCCACTGCTTGTAGTCGGAATAACGGGGGAGCCGGAGCAGGTGGTTTTCGCCATAAAGCTCTGGTGTGTCCGGCTGTCGCGACAGGAACCGAAACACCGACTTGGTCATGCTAGTGCTGCTCCGGGCAGGGCGGCCGGTTTAACCGGCAGCCTTCTTGGTCTGGATCCCCGGCGTGGCAAGTGCCGTGGTGATGTCGCTCAACGGTGCAAGCTGTTCGATTGGGCCGACCGCCGACAATGTCGGAACTGTATCGAAAAACAGCCGCCCGGCAAGATCGGTGAGCCGCTCCGTCGTGATCCCTTCCAGCCGTTCCATCATTTCCGGGTTCGGGATCGGGCGTCCGTAGAGCATCATCTGGCGAGCGATCTGGCCGGCACGTGCAGCCGGGCTTTCCTGGCCCATCAGCAATTGGGCGCGGATCTGGGCGCGGGCGCGGTCGATTTCTTGGCTGTGAATGGTTTCCGAAGACTTGCGCAGCTCGTCGATGATGACGGGCACCAGCGTCGGCAGCTCGTTGCCGCCGGTCGCCGCGTGGATGCCGAAGATGCCGGTATCGGAAAAACCCCAGTGGAATGCATAGACCGAGTAGCAGAGGCCGCGGTGTTCGCGCACTTCCTGGAACAGGCGCGACGACATGCCGCCGCCGAGGATGTTCGCCAGGATCTGCGAACAGTAGAAGTCACGCATGTGATAGGCCTTGCCCTCGAAACCGAGCAGAACCTGCGCGTCCATCAGGTCGCGTGTTTCGCGCACGTCGCCGCCGATATAGCGGGCGGTTTCGAGCACGGGCGGCGAACTCGGGGTCATCGGCAGGCTGGCGAAGCGCTCTTCCACCTGCTTGGTGAACGTCGCATGATCGACGGCGCCGGCGGCGACCACGAACATCCGGTCCGTCGTGTAATTGCGCGAAAGATAGTTGCGGATCTGCCGCGGGGTGAACCCCTTGACCGTATCCGGCGTGCCGAGGATCGGCCGGCCGATCGTCTGACCGCGATAGGCGACCTCGGAAAACTTGTCGAACACGACGTCATCGGGCGTGTCGTTGGCAGCGCCGATCTCCTGGAGGATGACGTGCTTTTCGCGACGCAGTTCTTCCTCGTCGAAGGCAGATTCCGTCAGGATGTCGGCAAGGATATCGACCGCCAGCGGGACATGGTCCCTGAGCACGCGGGCGTAATAGGAGGTGGTTTCGGTGGATGTCGCGGCGTTGAGCTCGCCGCCGACATTCTCGATTTCCTCGGCGATGTCGCGGGCGCTGCGGCGGGCGGTGCCCTTGAAGGCCATGTGCTCGAGGAGATGGGCGATGCCGTGTTCGTCCTCGGTCTCGTTACGCGATCCGGACTTGATCCAGACACCCAGCGCGACGCTCTCCAGATGCGGCATGGTTTCGGTGACGACCGTCAACCCGGAGGCGAGCCGGGTGATTTCTACATTCATGTTTACGTCTTTCCGGCGCCGCCGATACCTTACTTACTTAGCGCGGGCATGCTCGCCGATGAAAGTTTCGACGGACTTAAGCTCAGGCTCCAAGATATCGAAGCGCTCCTCCCTTTGCATAAGATCAGCAAGCCATGATGGAAGCGCCGGATCAATTCCGCAAGCGGATTTTACCGAGGCCGGGAATTTGGCCGGGTGGGCGGTCGCAAGCGTCACCATCGGGCTCGCCGGCTTTGCGTTCTTTTTCGCGACGAAAACGCCGGTCGCCGTATGCGGGTCAAGCAGGTAACCGGTCTCGGCAAGCGTCTCGCGGATCGTTGCGGCAACCTGCCGCTCCGTCGCCCGTCCGGCGCGGAATTCGCGGCGGATCGCCTTCAGCGCCTCCGGTTTGATCTCGAAGCTGCCGGATTGTTTGAGGCCAGCCATGGCGGCGCGCACCGAGGCGGCGTCGCGGCCATAGGCCTCGAACAGCAGCCGCTCGAAATTGGACGAGATCTGGATGTCCATCGAAGGCGAGGTGGTCGCCTTGACATCGCGCATTTCGTAGCGACCGGTCTTCAGCGTCCGGGCGAGGATGTCGTTGTCATTGGTGGCGATCACCAGCCGGTCGATCGGCAGGCCCATCTTCTTGGCCACATAACCTGCGAAGATATCGCCGAAATTGCCGGTCGGCACGGTGAAGGAGATTTTCCGGTCCGGCCCGCCGAGCGAAACGGCAGCGGTGAAATAATAGACCACCTGCGCCATGATCCGCGCCCAGTTGATCGAATTGACGCCCGAAAGCCTGACCCGGTCGCGGAAGGCGACGTCGTTGAACATCTCCTTGACGATGTTCTGGCAGTCGTCGAAATTGCCCTTCAGCGCCAGCGCATGCACATTGGCGGCTTTCGACGTCGTCATCTGCCGCTGCTGCACGGGCGAGACCTTGCCATGCGGGAAGAGGATGAAGATGTCGGTGCGCTCGCGGCCCGCGAATGCGTCGATCGCCGCGCCGCCGGTATCGCCCGACGTCGCGCCGACGATCGTCGCCCGCTCGCCGCGCTCGGCGAGCACATAATCCATCAGCCGGGCGAGCAGCTGCATCGCAACGTCCTTGAAGGCAAGCGTCGTGCCGTGGAAGAGTTCGAGTACGAAATCGTTCGGCCCCGTCTGCACGAGCGGCACGACGGCCGGATGCCGGAACGTGGCATAAGCCTCGTCGATCATGCCTTTCAGCTTCTCGGCGGGGATTTCGTCGCCGACGAAGTGCTTGAGGATCTCGAAGGCGACCTCCTGATAGGTCTTGCCGCGCAGGCCGCGGATCTCTTTTTTGGAGAGCGAAGGCCATTGGCGTGGCACGTAAAGGCCGCCATCGCGGGCAAGTCCCGCCATCAGCGCATCGCGGAATCCGAGAGGGGCAGCTTCGCCCCGGGTAGAAATGTAGTCCACGACCTTCAATCCCCAATCGATTTTTATTCGCGCCGCTGATATAGACCAGGAAAATGGGCGGTGAAAGACCGGAAAGTGAAGCTCCGGTTCGCTTCGATGTTGCCCGGATATTGGGATGGAAGAGGGTTGAGTACGGTGTTTGCAAAGATTTCGCGTGGTCTTCTGGCGGTGTCGCTCGTAGCGGTTCTCGCAAGCTGCAATTCCTCGGCGCCGACCGAAGGGCTGGCCCCTACCGCTACCGCCGCCCCCGCAGGCCAGGCCGCGACCGCCGTCGTGCAGGCGTTCTGCCCGCCGGTCGTGATGCTGGAACAGACCGCCATTCACCGCGCCTATGCGCGCGGCGGCGAAAACAAGCCGGAAAAACTGCTCTACCAGGCGTCGCTTGCCGACGCGACGCGCCAATGCACCGCCAATGAGACGACGCTGACCATCAACGTCGTCGCGCAAGGGCGCCTCGTCCAGGGCCCGGTCGGCGTTCCCGGCAAGGTCACCCTGCCGATCCTTGTCGAAGTCGTGGACGGCGACAGCGTCATTTATTCGCAGAAGGTGGCTTTCCCGGTCGACATGCCTGCCGGCGGCACCCAGTTCATCTTCAACAAGGCGGATGTGCAGATCCCGAACGCGCAAGGCGGCGCCTCACGCTTCACCCGGGTCCGCCTCGGCTTCGACGCCGGCCCGGCAAAGAAGCCGGTCCGCCAGAAATAATCGAGGCCGGACCTAATCGGGAAAGAACCGATCGGGGCGCTCAGAGCGCCCCGGCCCATTCGCCGAGCGCGGCGATGACCGCAGGCAGATCCATCATTCGCGAGATCACTGTTTCGGCACCCGCATCGGTCAACCGGTCGGCATGGCTCGGATAGGTGTGCGATGCACCAGTAAAGCCGACGACGCGCATGCCGGCGGCCTTGGCACCATGGACGCCATGGGTGGAATCCTCGATCACCAGGCACTTCTCCGGCGAGACTTTGAACTGCTCGGCAGCGTGCAGGAAGATATCCGGCTTCGGCTTCACCCGATCCGGCCCGAGATCCTTGGCCGAATAGATATGCGGCGCGAAATAGGGTTTCAGGCCGACCTTTTCGAGCATCACGTCGAGGCGGTGGGTGCTTGAATTGGAGCAGATGCAGCGCTGCGTCGTCAGCCTTGCCAGCGCGAACTTCACGCCGTCGATGATCTTCACGTCGCGGGCAAGCCGCGCATCGAGCAGCGTCTCGGACTTGTCGAGCAGCGAGGCCGACAGCGGAATGTCGGCTTCCTTCTCCACGGCCAGGAGGATGTTCTTCCAGGTCATGCCAGCGAAGCGCTCGCCCATTTCCTCGACGCTGATCGGATATCCCGCTTCGGTCAGCAGCCTGGATTCCACCTGCGCCGCGATGATTTCTGAATCGACGAGCACGCCGTCGCAATCGAAGATGATGAGGTCGAAGCTGCTCATGGGGAATGCCTTTTATGGGCCTTGCATGGAGGGTGAGGCGGCCTTTTATACGATGGCAGGAAAAACCTCAACCAACTGTCACGCATGGCAGGGACAAGCGGAGCGGGCGGCTCTCGACAAGCGGAAAACGGCGCTCTAAGGAACGCTGATGGGCAAGGAACCGGAAGACACAATCGCCAGCCGCATCAGCCGGGTGCTTGCCGATCGCATCGTGCGAGGCGAACTCGCCCCCGGTGCCCGTCTCCGCCAGGATCACATCGCCGAGGAATTCGAGACCAGCCATGTACCGGTGCGCGAGGCATTCCGCCGGCTGGAAGCGCAGGGCCTGGCGATCAGCGAGCCGCGCCGCGGCGTGCGGGTCGCCTCCTTCGATCTCGCCGAAGTGCGCGAAGTGGCGGATATGCGGGCCGTG
>NZ_JALBGV010000090.1 GCF_023006505.1 Neorhizobium sp. SHOUNA12A | reverse complement strand
CATGCTGACGTGGCCCCGGCCGGCACGGAGCGACCGCCTCAGTCGGGGCCGATATAAAAACGGGGCGATGTCCGCTCCTTTTGTCGTCAAACACCCCGACTAACACATTTCATTACTTCCTCAACGATTTCACAATGGCGAGCTCTCTCGATCCGTGCGACGTGACTCTTAACGATGACGGGAACGAGGATACCGCAGTTAGGGTTATCAATTGGAGCGACGTGGCTATTCACGGCGACCGTGACAAACTTGCGGGTGCCGCTGAGGTAAATTTCCTCTCTTAAATCGCAAACAATCCACTGACGTTATGTGCAGATTGTCGTTTTTTATCCAGCTGTGCACTATTGCGAACAGAAAGCTTTCCACCACCATATGGCGCAAATGGAGGCGGAATACCCAGACGTGACTTTCGTCGGCCTGGTATTGCAACCTCGAGCCGAATTTGGATTTGAAGATGGCGAGAACCTACCCGGGAAAGAACGTCGGCGGAGCTACATCGTGTTTTCGGATTTCATTCTGAGATGCATTGATAGTTCCTGGCGCAAAACCACGGTTGACAGTTGGATGGCAACGCTGAACGCCTGGGCTCCCAATAAATTCCGCATCTGTCAAGGGAAGCCGAAGGTGCATGTATATTTCGCGCCACGAGTTGGTTGGCTTGCCAGAGACACCGACATATATCTGAGCCCGGACAAAGCCGAATATTTTCAGCTTCTACAGCTCGTCGAAAATGTATGGAAGGGAATGTCGGAGGATTGGGAGGAACCCGAGCAATGTATCGGGCCGCTATTGGCTTGGTTGTCGGATGAAGTCTCAGAGTTCTAAATTATCGAATTTTCCTATTAAACCAATTGGACAATCTGTTTTTATCGCCCGGCCTTTTGCCATGACGTGAACCGTATATTGCGGTGTCTTGGAGAAACCGTGCAAATGCCGAAGGGTTTTTTGAACTTCAAGCTCACTGTCGGCCACTTAGATCTCGAATTTGCAGGATATATGGTCATGTGGTGTGCGAAGCTACGTTTATGCGTTCGTTCGTTTCTGCGTTGGTCAACCCAATTGTTTGGCTGTGTCGTCCTGTTCCACGCGCACGTATGAGACCCTGCTCGGGTGCTGGCCCCCACGGAGAGCCCGTGCCTGCGCCGCCCGTAACCGATTTTTTATGCAGCCGGGTCTGGCTATTTGCAGGATATATAGAACTGTAAACAAACTTCATATAGTCGGTTTCCAATGTGCGGAGCATCAAAATTTTCTGTTCAATTTCAATAGATTTGATTTGTCATGTCACATGATTGCAAGTCAGAACTGAGGTCCCGGGCGCTTTACGGCACGATTGCAAAGGTTGCAGAGAAGGTTCGTATCTTATTCCATCTGCTAAGCTGTTATTTAAAGGAAATATACCTGATTTTTTTGTTGGATTTACAACCCGTTTCTGATGTGTTTCCTGTTGCCAAGCTATTGAAATCATCCGACATCCATCTGTTCCTGATGTTGAATTCAGTGAACAGTCGTCCGAGCGGTGTTGTATGCCGCTTCTTTTTTCTCAAATGTGCTCTCTCGATCGGCGGAAATGACTGACGACGCCGTACATTAAAAAACGGCAGCCCTCCAACTAATTCTGCGTGGTCTCGGGCTGCGTGGTCTCGGGCCGCGTGTCGAAGCGTGGGTGGCGGAAGCCGAGGCTATCGTCAGCCGGAATTCCGCAGCAGGGTAGGGCCGCTTGGTCGAGTTCGTCCGCGATGAGCATATCCGGTTTCATATACTTCTCGGCCACGCCGGGAGTGGCGTAAAGCTCCCTGATCTTTCTGAGGACAGGTGAGGCTGACCATGGAAGCAGTTTTCCAGTCATAAGGTGATAGGTGTAATACACCCTGCTTCCGTCCGGCTGCGGGATCGAGCAGTCATAGGCGCGCGTGCCGGAACCGATTTTTACGTTCGGGAACTCGCCGCTGGATCGGATCCATTCCACGAGGTTCCGCATGGCTTGTTCGCCATAGATTTCCAACTGTTCCTCCTTGCTCAACTCTTCGAAATTCTCGAAGTCCTCCGGGCTGAGGCCGGAATTCATGGCAACAAACCCAAAGAGCGTGATTCCGGCCTTGCGGAAGCTCATCATCAACGCCTTCCCGACGTTGAAAAGGTCTTCAACATTCTCCGCATCCATGCCGCGTCGCTGAGCCACGGTGATGAGTTCAGATGGATAGAAGTTAAGGACGGGCTTGACGCGCGTCTTCCACTCGGGATGAGGGTCGAACGTCTCGGTGGTATCGGCGAAGTCCTGTCCGTCATGGATGGTAAAGGTGTAGAACATCGGGTGCAGGCGCGTGTGGACCTCCTTGTGGCTGAGTTCAGCGGTGTATCGGCAGATATCCATGTTGCGGCAGTCGGGGAAGCCTGAGCCATCGGGGACGAGCTCGAAGAGCTTCGCGATCGTCGCATCGGGGGTCGAGACCAGGTCGTTTGAAACGATACTCCCGGGAGCAAAGTCGTTGTTTTGAAACTTCTGGATCAAGATCGGGTGACCCACGACATCGCCCATGGACAGTTCGGCAAATGCGATGTCCAGCCCGCGAGCGCGCAAGGCGCGGTAATCATGATCGACGATAGGACCGTTGAGTGTATAGACAACGTCGAATTCGTGGTTGCGGAAGCCACGTTTCGCCGACGCAGCCAAGGTCGACCACCCGTTCTCGGGCAAACCGTCTCCGGGACGGTAGTCGAAGCGGTGGGTGATGAACTGCATATGCTCCCATTTCTCGTCGCCTCTCAGAGCCAGATTAGGCATGGAATGGAGGTCCATGAACGTCTCAACCGACATGCCAGGGGGCAAGCGCCACTTGGGTGGCTTCGCGCGAGGAAAGGCGTAGACCGGCGCCTGTGACATATTAGTGGAAATTTTATAACGGCGCTGTTTTTCGCCAGGGAGGAAACACGTACCGCCATGATGTTTGCGCGATTTGAAGTCCGTTGGCTGGTTTATGGGTTGGTTATAGAAGCGACTTGGGCAGCGGGGTGATCGTTGAAAAGAAAGATGAGGAAAATCTCTCGTATTTATGCCTTCAACGAAGCCGCGAACTCGCCAAAATCGGCAAGCGTTTGCATGCGGGCTGTGCGGATGACGTGTCCTTTGAGCTGACGTGGCGAGCTGACGTGGCGGCTGGCATTTGTCATCATCGCCGACTGATGCGTTGGCGGGAGGTGATTGGATATGACTTGGGACGGTGAAGATATAAATACGGCACCCCCAGGCAAGATCAGCTCGCAGGCGGATATCACGCGCAACCTCAACAACACCCGGGCGATTGAAGAAAAATACTCCGCCCAGACACCGCCGATTTCGCCATGTCACTGCCTGAGCTTGGCGTAGCGAATACGCCCGCGCCCCCCCCCGGCTTCTTCCGACGCGCCTGGGAGGGATACTGGCACATCAGCAATTTCCGCAAAGACAATTTCCTGACCCGGGACATAGATTTTATCCCGGCTACAATGGCACCTAGGGGCAATCTATGCCAGCGCCTCGCGCTGTGTCGCGACGAGGAGAGCCCCATTGCCCCGCTGCCCGAACTTGCCCAAACCCTGGCCAAAAAGGAAAGCCGCCGGGCCGAGGCGCATTTGAGCCTCAATCATCGCCTGCCTGTGTACGAAAAGACGGTCACGTGCATCGTCTGGATACTCCTCTATGCGGCTCCCATCGTCGTTGCACTTTTTTTGCCACAATGGGTTTTTTTTCTTGGTGGTCTGACCTCGGCGGCCCGGTCGATAGGGATGATCTTGCTCTACACCCGCTACCCCCATACTGGCCGGGAGCTGGCCTATGCCTTTTTCTTGAAACGGATCTGGGTCAACCTGCCGCCGGGAATTACCTTTGTCACCACCCTGAACGACGACGTCGCAACGGTCAAAAAGGCGGTATGGTTCGTGTTTGTGGCGTCGCTCATCAGCACCATCTTGCTGCTTGGCGGGCTCCTGTTTGACCGCTTCCGTTGGCGGGGAAAGTTGAATGAACTGAGAAAGCTCCGCTGCAGCCTCACCGACGATCAGAAAAAAAAAATAAAGGACCACTGCCTGGAACTCGACGTCGAAACCAATGCCGTCGTCGATCGGAAGGAAGAGCGCGGCCCAAACGACCCTTCCGGCCCGCAGCAAAATGGCGCGAGCGTTCCCACCGCGGACAACATCAATATCGGCGTATTCCACACGCGCCGTTATATCGAAATCTGCGCCATTTTCGTCGACGATATCACAACCGGAGGACGCTATACCGCAAGCACGAAATACAAGTTTTACTTCGTTATCCTTTTCGGCTTCGGCCTCGCCATCGGTCTCAACTACGACCAGGGCATGGTAATCGCGGACCTTGCTGGAAAATACAGCTGGATTTGGATACAGGTCAGAGATGGCGTTACAAACTTGGACATGTCTCCCCAGAGCCTGTTCCGCGAAGTCTCGGTGATCTTCATCGAATCAATACCATCGTTAAGCATGATCGGCGTCCCACTGCGCGCCAGCGACGGTACAATCCTGGAGACGTGGACGCACAAGGCGGAAATTGGATTTCCGCTCTTCTTCATCAAGACCGTCTTCTCCGATCATGTCCTGGAGCTTTTCTTCCTGGTCGGTGGCTGGGTCGGGGGCTGGCTGGTGCTATTTGGGCGCGCACTGAGGGTTCTGGCGGCCAAAACCCATCTCGACACTTATGCGCTCAAGGCTGGCCGACTGGTTCTACGTATTGCCTTGATCCTGGGCTATGAGCAGGTTCGCGTATTCCTGTCACCTTACCTGAGCCCGGTCTCCAAACTGGCCGGGCGACTTGTCTTCTGGGTTATCGGGTAATAGGTATCGGCTACCCGATCGTTCTCGCCTGGAGAACCGTCCTCTCAACAGGACACCATCAACGATGATGGAACATGGACGCAGCTCGCGCAACCGGCGGCGTCTAAAAGCAAGGGGTTCAACATCCCGGTGTTCAACACATCCAAAAAACGGGGTCGGCCCAAATGAGGTGGGATTGCTTTCGAAAGGGAATGGACATGCACTTCACACACAAAACCATAAAATAGTTGTATCTTGAACATTACAGACCAGATAGCGCACATAAAATGTCTTACGCGCGTTGACTTCGTACGCTGCCTTCCGAACTTCCGCACCGTGAGCCGCCGGGTGACGTGTTCACCCTGGCTGACGCCTTGCGGCGACGTGGCGCAGCTCCAGCGGATTTGCTGACGTGGCGTGCATTCGACCACGTCGGTGCTGACGTGTCCGGAAGAGGGATGCGTGTGGGAGGGGTAACCATAAAAGCCGGGTCTCCCGCTCTTCATCTTCAACATCGGTCATCCGCTCGAAAAACCAAACATCCGCCGCCTTGTAACAAAACCAGACATCGCCCTCGCCTGCGCAAAGCATCTTCGAAATTCAGTTTGTCTCCGCTCCTGGCCTTTCGTTGCAATGCCCCCTTTTCCCGGGTCTGCTCATGCCGGGTCTGCTCATGCCGGTTACTGGCTCGAAGAGCTTGACACCTACACGATCTCAGTAAGCGTTGGGAATGCGGGAAAAGCCGCTCTTGCAATGCGCCCCATCGATTTTGAGGCCGGGGATCTGACGACCGCGGCCGCGGCCGCGGCCGCCAAGGCGGTGCAAGGGGTGCTGATCGGGGATCTGAAAAGGCTGTTCCCCGCAAATACCCAGATTTTCGTCGAAGGAGTGAAAATCAACGTCGAGGACTTTGGAGATCGTTTCGCCATCCTTAAACCACTCGACGCAAACGCCAGCTTCGCCGTCGGAGAGGATCATTGGGGCGTGTCGCTCGGTCTATACTTCAAGGCCGGCCCGCAATACGGCAGTGTCTATCTGTCTGGCGAGCCTTCAGTGTTCGAGGGTGGCCCCGGATACAGAACCAAACTGAACAACAAGGCCTTCGTTATCCCTCCTTGCGAGACCGATTTGGTTCTGGTCGGCACTGGACGATTTGGCGTGGATACAAAGAGGTGGCTCTCCATTTTGGAAAAGCTTGCCAGCCTGAACATTTCCAACAAGGCCCTCGGAGGCACTATCGCCAACGTCGTAGCGGTTGTCATGGGTCAGGCCAGAGCTTACATCACCCCTGCGGATGCGGCTTGGGATCTCGCCGGCCTTCATGCGATCTTCTCCGGGCATTCGTCCGTCGAGTTCTCGAAGCCGCCCAAGCATCTGGTCGTCGAGCCCAAGCATCTGACCTTCAAGATCTTCCCCTTGGGTCCCGACAACAATGTCATCGATGAAGCCGTGGACTTTACCACCGCGTCTCAGGAGCAGAGATATGCGGCGGTGGTTGCCCGACCCGAGGACATCGAGAAATATCTCTCCATCATGAAGGAGGTTCTTGGTCTGCAGTCAGGATCGCCGGCCGCTCTCGTCTAGGAAATGTCCTCCCACAGGACACGCGATGAATGGGATTAAAACATGGACGCAGCGCGCAACCGCTGACGTTCTATGATACTCGGGTTTCAACACCCGGATATGGGTTCGAATTGCTTTTGAGGAAACGGACATGCACGTCTCACAAAAAATATAAAAATAGTCGTATCTTGAAAATTGCAGACCAGATAGCGCAAATAAAATGTCTTACGCGCGTTGACTTCGTACGCTGCCTTTCGAACTTCCGCACCGTGAGCCGCCGGGCGACGTGTTCACCCTGGCTGACGCCTTGCGGCGACGTGGCGCAGCTCCAGCGGATTTGCTGACGTGGCGTGCATTCGACCACGTCGGCGCTGACGTGTCCGGAAGAGGGACATCGTGTGAGAGGCGTAATCATAAAAGCCCGGTCTCTCGCTCTTCATCCTCAACATCGGTCATCCGCCCCAAAACCAAACATCCGCCGCCTTGTAACAAAACCAGACATCGCCCTCTCCCACGGATAGCATCTTCGAAATTCGGTTCGTCTCCGCTTCCTGGCCTGTCATTGCAATGTCCTCTCCTGCGCCTTTCAGGCTCGACAGGGGGCAGATCCGGGTGATCGGAGAAAATGTTAGGCTTGAGGGACTGAGTGCTTCTGGCATGCGCGACGACAATGAACTGGCCGCGGAGCCGAAGACGCCTGGTGACCTGGTGACCGCAGCCGACAGGAAGGTGCAAGAGAGGCTGGGCACGCTGCTGCAAGCACAGCTTCCCGGGATCGGCATCATCGCCGAAGAAGAGGGCGGCATGATCAAGGGCAAGGGAAACCATTTCGCCCTCCTTGACCCAATCGACGGAACGATTGGCTTCGCAGCCGGGCAGCGTCACTGGGGCGTCTTGCTTGGCCTATATACCAAGAAAGGCCCGGACTATGGTTTTGCCTTCGAGCCTGGCGAGAGTTCAATGTTCCAGGGTGGCCGACAATACGGAATTTTGAAGAACAATGAGCACTTCGATATCCCTCCTTGCGAGACCGAATTGGTTCTGGTCGGCACTGGACGACTTGGCGTGGATACGGAGAGGTGGCTCGCCATTTTGGAAAAGCTTGCCAAACGGTCCATTTACACTCGCAACTTCGGAGCCACGATCAGCCACATTCTATCGGTTGCGCAAGGTCAAGCCAGAGCTTACATCACCCCGGCGGATGCTGCTTGGGACCTCGCCGCCCTTCACGCGATCTTCTTCGGCAAGCTGACCTTCGAGATCTTCGCCTTGGACGCCGACAACAAGCCCATCGATGGACCAGTGGACTTTACCACCGCGTCTCAGGAGCAGAGATATGCGGCGGTGGTTGCCCGACCGGAGGACATCGAGAAATATCTCTCCATCATGAAGGAGGTTCTTGATCTGCAGTAAGGACCGCCGGCCGCTCCCGTCCAGGAAATGTCCTCCCCACAGGATACGCCATCAATGGGATTGAAGCATGGATACAGCGCGCAACCGCTGACGTTCATGAAGTTATGATATTCGGGTTTCAACACCCGGATATGGGTTCGGATTGCTTTTCGAGGAAACGGATATGCACCTCTCACAAAAAATATAAAAATAGTCGTATCTTGAACATTGCAGACCAGATAGCGCTCAATAAAATGTCTTACGCGCGTTTACTTCGTACATTGCCTTTGAAACGTGAGACGGGTGACGTGTTCTCCCTTGCTGACGCCTTGCGGTGATGTGGCACGGCTCCAGCGGGTTTGCTGACGTGGCATGCATTCAACCACGTCAGCGCTGACGTGTCCGGAAGAGGGATGCGTGTGGGGGTAACCATAAAAGCCCGGTCTCTCGCTCTCCATCCTCAACATCGGTCATTCGCCCCAAAACCAAACATCCGCCGCCTTGCAACAAAACCAGACATCGCTCCTCGCCTGCGGAAAGCATCTTCGAAATTCAGTTTGCCTCTTCCTTCAGACCACCATTCACAATGTCCGCTCCTGCCTCTTTCAGTGTCGATCAGGAGGTGATCCGCACGATGCGACATGGCCTCATGCTTGCTGCAATGAATGCCAAGGCTATACTCGACGGCGATGCTATCGTCGAAGAGCATATGACGCCTCAAGATTTGCTCACTGCGGCGAAGAAGAAGGTGGGAGCGATGCTGACGAAGCTGCTGCAAGAGAATTTCTTCGATATTGGCATTATCGGGGAAGAAAAGGGCGACGGCATCCAGGGCAATGGCGAGCTTTACGCCATCACCGGTCTTATCGACGGGCCGGAGAACTTCGTCTCCGGGCGGCTGCACTGGAGTGTGTCGCTGAGCCTTTGGACCAAAAAAGACGGCCCGGTATTCGGCATCGTCTACTACCCCAGCAACCATGGTTTGACTTACGATGGCGGGCCTGAACACGGAATCTGCATGTACAGAGAGCCCGCTAAAATCGTTCCTTGCCAGTCAAAACTGGTTCAAGTGGGGTCCGGACGACTTGGCCCAGATGACGACAGGGTGGTGTCGCTTTCGACGATGCTTCGCAAGCAGGGAAGCGTTCCCCTGGGCCTTGGATGCACGACAGCCGATATCGAGCTGGTTATCAGCGCACAGGCTATCGCTTACATGACCGTGTCTGCATCCGCTTGTGAGCTCGCCGGAATGTATGCGATTTTCTCCACGAAGCCGACGGTCGAGTCCGAGACGCTGACCTTCGAGATCTTCGCCTTGGATACCGACAACAAGGTCATTGATGGACCCGTGGACTTTATCACCGCGTCTCAGGAGCAGAGATATGCGGCGGTGGTTGCCCGCCCCGAGGACATCAAAACGTATCTCGCCATCATGAGGGCGGTTCTTGGTCTGCCGTCAGGATCGCCGGCCGCTCTCGTCTAGGAAATGTCCCCCCAACAGGAGACGCGATCAATGGTATTGAAGCATGGATACAGCGCGCAACCGCTGACGTTCATGAGGTTATGATATTCGGGTCTCAACACCCGGATATGGGTTCGGATTGCTTTTTGAGGAAACGGATATGCTTTTTACAAAACGACAAAACGACAAAAACCTTTGTGCCCTGAGAATTGCAAACTAGCTAGCACCGAATAAACCCCCTTACACGCTCGCAACTGTATCCTGTCCTGGTAATGTCCGGGAGGCTTCGTGACATAAATTATTCTGGCTCGTGAATATCTTTCGATCTTTTTGCAGGATATATGGTCATGTGGTGTATGAAACTGCGTTTATGCATTGGTTCATTTGCACCGGTATATCGAGACAGAAGTGGACCGCCGTCGTCGCAATGGGAGCGGTTCAGGCGGGTGCTTTTTGATTGCACCCGGGCGGCTTGAGTACTGAGTACGTCAGATTTTACCTACTGATCGATGGAAGAGAGCTGCAACTCCAACCAATAAGCTGCTTTCTCGCCAGCTGCCAATGATCGCGGAAGGAGGGCAGGCTGATCTTGGGAAACCCCGCGTCTCATCGGCTCAAGCGCCAGTGCGTAGACGCCGGACTGGAACGCTCGCCAGATCCCGAAGTCCGGGAGCGCCTCCGGCGAAAACGAAATGCGCGCGCACACTCCTCCGATCAAAGCACCGTTTCGAACTTCGACCGAGGCCATCGAACCAGTCGAAACCACAGGAGTTTCCTGAAAGTAATCGATAAAATCATCACGCGGCTGTTTGTCCTCATTGTTGAACGCCGCGACAAGGTTCTCATCGAGGTCTCCGGAGAGCGTGGTCAGTTCATCAAGGAAAGGATAACCGAAGTTCACGTGGTAGAGAATTGCGTGTGGTGTCGGGCGGAAGCCGCAGTTTTCGACGGTGTCGCTGATCCGGACCGTGCTGCCGAACACGTCAATATCCAATCTGCGCCGTAACAGCAGGTTTTCGCCGAATATCGCGCTCTGCCTCAAGAAACCTTCCGCCCAGATAACGGGGCTTTCCCTGTCCCAGTCGATCCCGTAGCCGGAAATAGTCGCGCGCTGGCTCGATATCCTTCCGTGAAGCGGGTGAAAGACCTCCTTCCGGTGCTTATGGAGGAAATGCCCCGCCTGGGCCCGCTGTGCGGCGCCGATGTGATCCAGCCCGCAGGTGACAATGAACCCGTCGAGGTTTCGGTAGAATCCGACCCCGTCCTCCGCATCGACAGAATTGGCCGGCCATGGGAGTCGGTTTGCGCTGTTCCAGCCGATATTGATCCCACGCCATGTGGCGCTGGCAATATCGAAACCTCGGTCGAGCGCGATTTCCAAGCCGATTCCCGAGGCGTTGCGAACGGCAAGAATCCTCTGTCCTCTGCCCGATCCGTCTTCCACCTGCAAAAGCCTGATATCGGCGAGCCCCCTACCGTCTACGGTCCGCTGACGAAGTTCAACCGGAGACAGCTCTTTTGCCGGACGTTGTCTTATGATGGACAAGAGTGCCTCCGTTCGTTCGCACCGTCGTCAAGCCGCGACCGAAACCTTGTCAAGCAACGGCCGCATCCTGGTCAGGAATGCATCGCCACCACAGGCGAACCGAAGTTTTTCCCGAAGATCAATGTGGCCCCATTCGATGGTATGCGAAACGCCGAGCCCAGCTAGGATCGGCAGGCCGGCCATCACGTCCCAGGTGGAGTCGCCCAGTGCGACGTAACCATCGGTCTCGCCCATGGCGATCTCCATAAGCGAGAGTGCTGATGACCCGCAGCAACGGAAGTTGATGCGAAGCTCGTCTGCAAGGAAGCGAAAGACTTCGAGCCTGTCGTTTGTGGCAATCGATGGGTGTATGCCTATCCCAGTCGATGCGCGGGACAGGTCGAAGGCCGGAAGCAAAGGCATCGGTTTGCCATTTATCTTCGCGCCGATGTCGGTGCCGCCGGTTATCATCAGGTCGCGAGCAGGGGCAAAGATTGCGCCAAAAACGGGTTCACGATTTTCGAAAAGCCCGATCGAGATCGCCCAGTTCTGGCTCCCGCGAACGAAGTTGAAGGTGCCGTCAATGGGGTCAATCACCCAAATCCGGCCGGAGACACCGCAGACATCGCCACCTTCCTCGCCAAAGACGCCATCCTCCGGAAACGCCTCTCGGAGGGCGGCGATCAGGAAATCCTCGACTTCCCTGTCGGCGCCCGTCACCAGGTCGAGATGTCCCTTCTCTTCAACTGGCAGGGTGGCCAGAGACTGAAAGTGAGCAAGTGCGATCCGGCCGGCCTCGCGGGCAATCCTCTCCACTGTTGTTTCCATGATGTGGTTGGAGGACATCGTGTCATTCTCGGGTTCGGCCATTGGCTCTCATTCCTCATCTCATTCAAGTTCCATGTCATTCGAGCATCGTCAATTCGTCGATGATCTGACGATGGATTGTTGCTGCAAGGCCGGGGTTTGCGGCCTTGCCGCAGCTTGGGTCTAGCAAACGACGCAGCTATCGCGCGAACTCCATTCGCGTTGGTTCAAGCCCACAGTTTTTGATGAAGTCGACGATCCAGGTTACGTCATCGCAAACCAGCATATCGATCAATCCAGCGCGCATGTACGACTGAAGAAGGTCCCGATAGTCGAGGCCGTAGGAGCGCCTGAGCACGAAGTGCGCCGGCGGCGGCACATAGTGACTGACTGAAACGCCTGCGGCGTGAAGACTTTCGGCAATATCAGGCGCAAACTGCGGATAGTCGGTGTTCATGACGTCCATTGCCGCGGAGCGGGCCGCGGCAGCTGGTTCGACGAGACGATGGTAATTGATGCCCATCGTTCGGATGCCGGGAGCAAGGTGCTTGATATCGCGCAGAACGACATAATCAAACGAACTGACCAGGACCCGCTCGAACATTGCGGTTTTCTTGAGGAGGCGCACAACGTTTTCGAGATATCCGAGGCCTTCAAACTTGTCCTTGATTTCGACGATCAACGCCAGGCCAAGATCGTGACAATAGGCCAGAATGTCTTCAAAAGGTTCGATCGGCTGCCCCTCGATTAAAGGACCATTTCGGTTCCTGGTCTGCAACCGGGCAATATCGCAATAGTCCATCTGCGAAATGAGACCGGTGCCTGTCGATGCGCTGTCGAGAATGTCGTCATGAAAAACGACGAGACGGCCGTCTCGCGTCATCCGCAGATCGATTTCGCAGAGCGACGCACCGAGTTCGGCAGCCTGTCGCAGGGATGGGCGTGTATTCTCATGGCCGTTGATGGAATGGCCGCGATGACCACAGGCGATGACGCGTCCGGAGCGCGAAGGCAGAAGGTCAAACATCGATGCCTCTTTATGCATGTTGCTATCCAGTTGTGGGGTCGGCGATGGCGAGCAGCCATCCCGACGGTCGTGTAAATGTGCAAGGTGGCTCGCTCCGGAGAGCGATACCAACAACAGGACTTGAAGGGGGAGGGTCTACTTTAGACCACTCCGTGCAAAACTTGCGATGAACCTCTTTTGAAGGATCAGGAAGATGACGATCATGGGCAGAGCGGCCAACAGTCCTGCTGCCATCAGCACGTTCCAGTCGGTCGTATATTCACCGCGGAGCAGCGCGAGGCCCGGTCCAAGCGTCATCTTGTCGATGGATCGATTGACGACGATTGGCCAAAGCAGCTCTTTCCATTCCGCAAGTGTTGTCAGGATCGCGAGCGAAATTATGCCGCTACGTGCCACCGGTACGACGATAGTCGCGAGAATTCGCAGGTGTGACGCGCCATCTATCCTCGCCGCCTCGATCAGTTCCCGAGGGACGCCACGGAAAAACTGATAGAGGAGGAACACGCCGAACACGTCGAACAGAGACGGAAGCGCGAGGGCTGCAAGCGTATCAGTCATTCGTATGGACGCGATGATGGAATAGCTTGGTATGATGAAAATGTCGCTCGGCACCATGATCAAGGCGAGGATCACGATAAGTATGGCCTTGTCGCCTGGGACTTTCACGACAGCGAGCGCATAGGCCGCCATCGAGCAGATGACGAGCGTGCCGATGACCCGACCGATCGAGACGATGATCGTGTTCCAGAGTAAAGTCAGGAATGGAAGGCGGTTGAAGACCTCACGCACTCCATCAAGCGTCGCGGGCGAGGGGATAATATTCGGCGGGACCTGAAGCGTCTGACTTGTGGTCATGATCGCAGTCGACGCCATCCACGCGAACGGTGTCAGGATTATTAGTCCGACGACGCTGACCACGAGGTAGGTCCACCATTGGACGCGGTATTGCAGCATCATTTAGCCATCCTCCCCGTAGTGGACGAAGCGGCGCTGCAGCCGGAGCAGAACGATCGAAACGCCCAGAATCAGCAGCAGCAGGAATAATGAGACTGCGGCCGCGTAGCCACGCTGACCCGAGTCCACGAACGCCAGATAGTAGTAGTAGTAAACCAGCGTGAGGCCGTAGTTCGTCGAGACTGAATGATCGACGGGAGGCAAGAGCAGGTACACGGCGTCAAAGAGCTTGAGGATGCCGATCGTCGATGTCAGGATAACGAAGAACAGAGACGGCGTCAGCAGCGGAAGCGTGATCGAAAAGAACCGGCGAACAGGGCCGGCACCGTCAAGCATTGCCGCTTCATAAACGTCGCTCGGGAGGTCCTGCATGCCCGCATAAAGGATAATTGCGGGAACGCTGAACGACAGGTAGACCACGATAATTGAGACAACGGCGGTGACGCCGGTCTCACTTCCGAACCAACTCATTGGCTCGGCTCCAAGCGCATGAAATGCGGCATTGATGAGCCCGTATTGCGTTTGAAACAGCCATCCGAATACGAGAATGATTGCCGTCGGCAGACATACCGCCGGTAAAAACACGATCGCCCGGAATATTGACGCGCCGCGAAAGCGGTATTGCATCAGCAGCGCGCAGAGCAGCGAGACAATAACGACGCCAGGCACCGCGATCGCGGCAAACTTCACCGTGTTATAAAGCGCAATGACCAACTGACTGTCGGAAAACAATCTCCGGTAATTGTCCAGCCCGACAAAGCGCGGCTGACCGAATGCACCCGCCGTCGTGAACGAAAGCCAAATATTGTAGCCAAACGCGTAGAAGCGAAAGATCAACAATCCGGCGATGAGCGGCACCAGGAACAGGTAGCCGACGGTTGCCTGCCGCCATTTGAGGCTCCCGAGCCGTAGAACACTGCGGCTCGGGGTCAGCTCGCCGCCATTAAGGCGCAGCGTTGAGGTGCCGGTCAACGCAGGGCCTCATTGAGCACGTCGTCAATCTTCTTGGCAGTGTCGGCGGTAGATGCAGTCCCAGCGTAGAACGGACCCATGAGAGTGCTGGTGATCTTCATGTTCGCCGGAATCACCTTCGGAAACTGGGTGGTCGTTCGAAGATAGCTCTTGTCGATCGTTACGGAGAGCGCCTGCTCCAGACCACCAAGTTTTTCGTTGGCCTTGACGAAGGCGCCGAGCGCGGCCTTGGACTTGTTTGCCGGCAATCCGGCACCGCCTTCAGCGTGAAGCACTGCTCCCTGCTCCGAGGTCAGGAACTGGATGAGCTTCCAGGACTCGTCCTTGTGCTTCGAGTTTACGTTCATCACATAAACCAGGCCGTTGGTATCGGTTGTCCATGAACCGTTGACCGAAGGCATGCGGACAACCTGGAATGTCCCATTCGGCAGGTCGGCCTTCGAAAGGAGGCTGAGGTTCCAGGACGGAATTTCACCCATCGCCAGCTTCCCCGATATCAGCGAAGATACGGGATTGAAATCGGAGGAGTCGGCTACGTTCAAGATCAAGCGATCATCCTGAAGACCCTTGACCATCTCAAGCGCCTTCGTACCGGCAGCTGAAGATATCATGCCCTTGTTGTTGTCGATGACCTTGCCACCCAGCGCGTGGACGAGGCTGGCAACGCCATTGTTGAAGGAGAAATTGTAGTAAAGAGGAACGTCCGTGGCACTCTGCTTCGCTTTGATCTCCTTGGCGATCCGGACCATGTCGTCCCAGGTCCAGTCAGTCTTCGGAGCCTCGACGCCGAGCTTTTTAAACGTGGCGGCGTTATAAACGAAGGTCCAGGCGTCCATGTCTTTCGGTACGCCATACTGCCGGCCGCCGAAATTGTAGAGATCAGCGATCTGCTTGTTGTAGGTATCGAGGGACAGGTTGTCCTTCTTGATATAGTCGGTCAGGGGCTCAAGGGCGCCACCATTGACATAATAAGAGGCCCTCGAGCTCTGCCACATGACGTCCGGGCCTTCACCAGCGCCGAGAGATGCGTCGAGTTTGGTGTAATATTGATCAGGTGGAACCTGAACGAGATCGACCTTGATATTGGGGTTCGCGCTTTGGAATGCGTCGACCGCCTTCTGAACGCCAGCTTTCTGAGCCGGATCCCAAATCATAAGGCTGAGATTTGCCGTGCCGGCGCTCCAGGCGAAGTTGACGCCGGATAGTGACGCGAGCGTCATGACTGCGGCGCCGAGAACGAGATTTCTTCTGTTCGTGGTAACCATGGGTTCCTCCCTCGGGAAACGGTTGGTGGGCAGCGCGTCATCGCCACTTAGGTTGCGATGACGAATTTCCTCCGCAGCCTTTCCGCTCCCGTATCGATAATGGCTTTGGCCCCTACGTCTGTGACGATAGCGCCAACGTCCTCGATTTTTGCGGTGACGGAAAAGCTGGATTTGGTGAATTTTGAATGGTCGGCGACAACGATCGTGCGGCTGGAAACCTCGATCATTGCTTTTTGGATGCTCGCATTTACCGGCGAACCGGTGAAGATCAGCCCGCGACCGAGATCGATCGACGCGGCGTTGAGAATAAGCTTGTCGACGCTGAACTGACGAATGAAGTGTTCCGCCAGCGGCCCTCGGAAGGATCGATTGATTTCAGCAAATTCGCCCCCGACCGCGTAGACGTTAGGCGTGTCGTGCCGGATGAGCTCGCCTAAGATGTCCGCCCCATTGGTGATGAAGGTAAGCCCCTTACGGCCGATCAGCAATTTGGCAACTTCCAGCGCAGTGGTGCCTGCGTCCAGAAGCACGACGTCGCCGTCGGCAATCATCGCCGCCGCAGCCTCTGCAATCGCTCTCTTTTCCGACTTGTTCGCGACGGCGCGGGTGGCGTTAGCCGGGTCGTGAGAGACTTGCGACACGCTCACCGCGCCACCATGGGTACGGCGAAGCAATCCTGCCTCTTCCAGCTCGACAAGGTCGCGGCGTGCCGTTGCGACCGAAATCTGAAACCGCTTCGTGAGGGTGCCGATATCGAGGAACAGTTCCTTCTTTAGGAGCCCGACAATCTTTTCTTGGCGATCTTCGGCGGTATTCAGCATGGCTTTCCCAGTTCCAGCGATGACACGCATCGCTCATAGCGAGCGAATTGCGTCGTTGTCAATGCCGCATTTTATGAAGTTTTTGCAACCGGATCAAGCGCCTTAATCGTAGTGTCGGGCTTGCAATGCGGCATATTCGCTATTTTCCTGTATGCATACTTGCATGCGAGCGAAACCGCTCATATTATCAAGGATGACGCTTTTGGGGAGGATTGGCCTCGAGGGCTGTGAAGGGAAGTCTTCGAGCTGCCCGCGGGAGGAGTTTTGTCGCTGGTCGCTCGACGTAGCAGGTTGGGCTGTTCTGCTGGCCCTGAGCGCGCGCCAGGCGCCGGTGGGCAGCAGTCCTCCCTGGCTGTCCACCGGCATTCGCCTGCCGGATACGGACGCTCACGGGGGCAAGCCGAATCAAAGAATTGGGTGGCGCTGGAAGAGTTGGAAAATGGCAGGCTTAGAGATCAGTAATGTTAAGAAGACATATGGTGCGGTGGACGTGCTCCATGGCGTCTCGATCGATATCGAGGACGGAGAATTCGTTATTCTTGTCGGTCCGTCCGGATGTGGAAAATCCACCCTTCTGCGGATGATTGCTGGTCTCGATGACATATCCGGCGGCGAGGTTCGCATCGGCCGGCGCGTCGTCAATGATGTGCCGCCGGCGGATCGCGACATAGCCATGGTTTTCCAGAACTACGCGCTCTACCCCCATATGACTGTCCACCAAAACATGTCGTATTCGTTGAAGCTGCAGAAGGTTTCGAAGTCGGAGATTTCCGCACGCGTCAACAACACGGCAAGCATCCTTGGCCTCGAAAAATACCTCGAGCGTTTTCCGCGCCAGCTATCCGGCGGTCAGCGCCAACGTGTCGCCATGGGCCGTGCAATCGTTCGTAACCCGCAGGTCTTCCTCTTCGACGAGCCTCTATCGAACCTGGACGCGAAGCTCCGCGTGGCCATGCGCGCAGAGATCAAGGAGCTGCACCAACGGCTGAAGACGACGACGGTTTATGTGACACACGACCAGGTCGAAGCCATGACGATGGCAGACAAGATTGTCGTCATGCATGACGGCATGGTTGAGCAGATCGGCGCACCGCTCGATCTTTATGATCACCCGAACAACCTGTTCGTCGCGAGTTTCATC
This sequence comes from Neorhizobium sp. SHOUNA12A, assembly GCF_023006505.1. GTDB lineage: Bacteria > Pseudomonadota > Alphaproteobacteria > Rhizobiales > Rhizobiaceae > Neorhizobium. The sequence goes on along the minus strand of NZ_JALBGV010000090.1, from coordinate 4,091 downwards.
GGTTCGCCCTCCATGAACTTTATCCGCGGAAAGGTTCATGGTGATACCTTTGTCGGCGCCTCCGGGTTGCGAATGCCTTTGTCCAAACACGCCGTGCGGGCTCTTAAGGGGCGCAAGGCGGTTTATGGGATCCGCCCGGAGCATTTTCGCCTTGTGACCCGCGAGACAACGGGCTGCGTCGCTCTTGAAATTGTTGTGGTGGAACCGATGGGAGCGGAGACACAGGTTGTGGTTCGCGCACCTGGCACTAAGCCCGGCTCGGAGGACGGAGCAAATAAAGATCTCGTTTGCGTGTTCCGGGAAAGGGTCGCGGCGCGGCCGGGCGAGACGATCTACGTAGCCCCCGAAGTGGACAAAGTTCACTTGTTCGATGCCGAAAGCGGCATTCGCGTTGATTTTTGAGGATACAGAGCGTCAGATCTGCGGCCTGCTCCGAAAGGTCTGACGAGCCACCTGCGGACAAGGAAATAGCGGCTGTCGCGGCCGTTATCTGTGGCAATGGGAATCCCTTTGCTCGCAGTCCTCCCGGAGGGCCATTGGCCGTTTCAGGCGCTCCGCATCAGATGCGGCCGATGGCCTTCCCGAGATGAATTACCAGGTCTCCGCATAGAATCTTACCACGACTATACCGATACGAAGCTGAGGGTAGAACCCACGCAGATCATGATATTTCTTTGTAGCGGCAGCTGTTTGGTCTGCGGATGTGAAGACAGCCTTCCACACCGATGAATGGCAGGATATATCGACCTGTAAACGAAGTGCGACGTTGCGTAATCGAGGGTCAAAATATCAGACACGCATGTTTCACCGACATTTGCGAGGAGGCTGCAGAGAATGTGCTTGTTTATAAATCTGCGGTGCGAGCTAGCTACGGAAAAAGACAAACGATCCAGGCGATCCAAGTTCTGATAGTTTTGTGCCGGATGTTGAACCCGGATTTTATCTGCGTGCCAATTGCCGGAGTGTTGAAACCCGGTTTACGCAATTTTCCCCGAGCTGTCTTTGCTCTTTTCTCTCTACTGAAGCTGAGCCACCAAGTCCTTCATGATAATGGGCAAGGCAGTGCCGTCCTTTAGGTAGCTATCGAAGAAAGCTCTCGTCGCGATGACGAGATGGAACGATTTGTTGAAGTCCGCCGCACGGATCATGTCGGCTTCAGCCTCCTTCCCGTTGATCATCACAACGAAATAAGTCTTCATGAAGAGCGCGATCCAGGGACCCATGACGGGCCAGGTTGCATTGACCGTGACATGGACGAAACCCTTGCCGCGCAGCATCCGGAACAATGGCACGGCCGCGCATTCGCTCTGCGTGATCTCGAAAGCGACGATCCCCTTAACATCCTTAAGGAATTTGTCTTTCATCTCCGAGGTCGTCTCCTTGCGCAGGGTGCATGCGATGGGGATGGGCCAGACATCAGAACAATCCGCCTGAGGAGGCTCGTAGATGTAGTCCCCGTTGATTTCGAGGGTGAAGAGAGATCCGCCGGTGATCGTCCAGTCGCGCGTTCCGAATTCCTTCTCAAGGTCGGCGGATCGGACGGAAACCGAGGCCATCGTCGGCAACTTGTTTTTCGTCACCATCACGGACACCGCAAAATCTTCCTTGGGCCCGGAGGAAATGTCGCCCCCCTCGAATGGACAGACTGTGATGACGGTTCCTGAAGCGACGTTCCCAGGGTAGGTGGGCCCAGGCGTTTGTGACAAAGAGCGATCGCTCACGATTTCACACCCGGAATAGGCATCTTGAAGCGATTGGAAGGTGGTGTTGGGCAACACGAGGCCGATGTCGACGGCAAAACCCGCGGAGTTACGCGTTTCGGCTTCGATCCGCTCGATCACCTCCTGAAAGACAGAACCCAGCTGGTGCAAGCCTCTCATCGTGTGAAAGCCGAGTTCGTGCGCCGACTTCGGTAGAACCGGTTCCTGGCTTGCCATGGTGTCGGTCTTGAACAATTGGAAGCTGATCGATGTTGCGGGCGCGGCGGCTATGGTTGCCTGTCGGTTGTCGGGCGATGGTTTGGGGAGATTGTGTGAATGAGAGTGCCGACTGGTTCTCAAAAAAAGAAGACGGGTTGGCTTTTATTCTTGGAGAACCGATGGATATCGCCTCGAGGCAACGTCGTGCCACGTCAGCATTTTCCAGGTGACGTGGCCGCTGACGCGGCGCGGCCGGCACGGAGCAACCTCCCATGTCGGAGCCAATACAAAACAGAGCGATGTCCGCTCCTTTTGTCGTCAATACCCTGCCTACCCATATTCCATGATTTCCTCAACGATTTCAAAATGGCTAGCTCTCTCAACTCGTGCAACGCGGCTCCTGACGGTGCGAACGAGCCTGAAGAAGTCCCGGTTCGCATTATCAATTGGAACGACGTGGCTATTCATGGCGAAATGAAAAAGCTTGCAGAGGCCGACGAGGTGAATTTCCCCTGATAAATCGCCGACAACCCACTTACGCCATGTGCAGATTGTCGTTTTTTATCCCGCTGTGCATAAGCTCGGCGCGCAGCAGGATTTCCACCTCCATATGGAGGAAATGGAGAAGGAATACCCAAAGGTGACTTTCGTCGGCCTGGTACTCCTACCTCGATCTCAATTTGGATTTGAAAATCGTGAGAAAGACTTGGCCAAGGAAGTACGACGGCGAAACTATCTTGTGTTTTCAAATCTCATTCAGAGGTGCGCCGATAGTTCCTGGCACGACACCACTGCTGAAACGTGGCCGGCGACGCTACAGGCCTGGGAACCCGAAAAATTCCGTATCGATCGAGGGAAGCAGAAGGTGTCTGTATATTTTGCGCCACGCGTTGGTCCGCTTGCGGGAGACACCGACATCATTCTGAGCCCGAACAAAGCCGATTATTTTGACCTTCTAAAGCTCGTCGAAGACGTATGGCAGGCGAAGTCAGTTGCCGAGGCGGGTTCGGCGAAAGACGAGGCCGGGGAAGCAATTGCTTGGATGGAGAAGAATTTCCCAGGTTTCTAAATTATCGAATTTTTCCTATCAAACCAATTGAACGATCTGATTTTATTGCACGATCTCTTTGTCATGACGTGAACCCGATATTGCGGGTTCCTCGGCAGGAAACGTGAAAATGCCAAAGGAGCTGTAAACGGCGGTGATCTGAACTTCCGATTTCAATAGATTGATACGCGCGGTGTTACTTAATCAAGGGCCAAAAAAATCAAGCAGGCATGTTTCACCGAAATGCGGCAAAATCGTTGACGCGTAGTTCTTGTTTTTATTTCCGGGGTTAATCAAAGGGGAGCTAATTCAATGTGGGCTGACCACAATTCCATAGAAGCAGATTTTGAATGTGAAAGAGCGTAAGTTGAGTTACGGCTCGTACCTTGTGCTTTTGGCACTGATTTCAAATCGCAGGTTGAATGCGACTTTCAAGGGGATAGGTGAATAACGGGGGACGACTTCAGAAAACAAAAAAACCGCGAGCTCTTTTCCGTCAAACCGATCCTCACGCAGATGCGTCCTCCACCTCTGGGGCCTGCTTGCCAAGCTTGGTGTAATGATCGGGTCCGAGCGTACCAAGTCGCCTGAATTGGCCCATGTCCTCGAATTTGTAGAATCCCACCCTGCCGAGCTGCATCAGGGCAAATGGAGCAATGTAATGATCGTAGGCGGCCTGCAGTTTGGGGGCAATGTCCTGCGCCACTTCGTTGTCGAATTTCTTCTTTGGATAGGCCAGGCTGATGTGGAATTTGTAGGCCGTCACGTCAGCGCAGGGGATGTTCGTGGCCTTTTGAAGAACGCTGCGCAGGCCCAAAAGCAGCAGTTTTTCGGTATGGTTGGCCCCTTCCACGACGATACGGAGGCTCTCGCCCATAGTGAGCCCAACAGGGGAAACGCAAAATTCGTCTACTGCATACCAGCTCTTCAGAGCGTGTTCGAAGCGGGCCGTTGCCGCGTTGAGTTCATCCTGCGGGATATCGGTTAAACCCTCGAAAGCAGTGATATGCAGAGTGTCTGCGGGGAGAAAAGCGAAGAATTTGTCAAGGCCCGCCGTCTTCAGCTCAGCCACCATGTTTGTGAGAGCGCCATGGACCCCGGGATTATCGGCAAGGGGGAACATG
>NZ_JALBGV010000008.1 GCF_023006505.1 Neorhizobium sp. SHOUNA12A | reverse complement strand
AGTTCACCCGATCTCACGTCGCCGCCGCGCATCCATCAATTCCCAATCTCGACGGGACCAATGAATCATGAGAGGAGCGCTCAGGCTAGGCCTTTTTCAACAGCCTGCTAGGCCGGGACGACCTCTGCTCCAGGTGATAAGGCGGACTTGTAGACGCTGAGCGTCTCGCGGGCGACGCGCTCGATCGTCAGATTGTTGATATGCAACTGGCTCTTTGCCTTCCACATATCCAGCCGCTCGGGATCCGCCAGCAGGTCGCAGAGAACGGCTGCCAAGGCTTGCGGATCGCGCGGTGGGACAAGGATCCCGGCCTCTCCGAAACCGAGCAGCTGCGGGATGCCATCCACGTCCGCGCCGATCACCGCACAGGCCGCCTCACGCGCTTCCGACAGGACGAGCGGGGCAGGATCGGCATGGGAGGGAAGGACGAAGATGTCGGCGCCTAACATGTAGGGAAACGGTTCGTCGATGGCGCCGACGAATGTGATGGCGCTTGCGCAGCCCGTTTCGCTGGCCAATTGCCGGTAGGCGTCCTCAAAGGGCCCGCCGCCGGCGATATAAAGGTGGCTGTCGGGATATTGCTTGTGCGCCAGGCGGAAGGCTTCCAGGAGGTCGGGTAACCCTTTTCTGGGATGCAGCCCTCCCACGAAAAGTATGCTTGGACTGCGAAGGGACGCAGGCGTCCTGTCGCGCCCTTCGAACCGCGCCGATCCGATTGTGCCGTTGAGGACGACGCGCAGTTTCGATGCCGCTATGCCGCGCTCCTGCATCGATTTCCCAACGGCTTCGCTAACGGCAATTACGCATGAGCCAAGCCCCATCAGCACGGCGCTTTTTTCGAATGCATTGTGAACGGTGGTAATGAGCGGCGTCGACGATAAACGACAGGCGGGGACTGAAAGAACAGCGCTCGTCATCATATGCGCATGCACGATATCCGGCTTCCAGTCACGGATGAGGCGTCGCAGCGCCCAAAGCGACTTGAGCACGGTGAGAGGCTTTCTCTGCTGATCGACGAAAACCGTTTCCACCCTGTTGCGTGCAAGCAATCCGCCGAAATCGCCTCCACCGCTTGCCATGCAGACAGTGTGGCCGAGCTTTACCTGAGCGCAGGCAAGGTCGATAGCCGCATGCACATTGCCGTTCAATCGCCGGGTGTGGTTCAGAACATGCATGATCCGCATAGTGGGCTCACGGGGTTGTGGGAGAGGATATCAGAAGCGGCGAGGGTGCCGGCTCCGTCTGGGGAGAAGTCTCGACCGCTCCCGGCGGCTGAGAGACCTTCCGTTCGAATCCGAGAGCGGCTTCCGCATCGAGGGTGGAGACACGGGCTGTCGGCTGGTAGTTGAACCCGCCGTGGCGTCCGTAGGACTGGATTCCAAACGCACGCAGTGCAGCGATGGCTTCATCCGCCTGGCGCGCGGCGTCCCGGCTGTAGACGGGATAGGCATTGGTCAGGACTTGGGCGCCTTCGAGTTTCAGATCCCCTCGAAACAGCCCGTTCGCCGCAACGTGCGCCCGAAAATCCAATTCGGCCATTTCAACCGGGCTGTCCGGTCGGTCGGCAACGACTTCGACGGCGAAATATTCCCGCCCATGGGCCTGGCCGTAGAAGTCGGAATAGACCGTCAAGCGCTTCCATGCACCATCATGTGAGAAATTGTAGATGATCGGCTGCTGAAAGCCACGCTCTCCGCTGAAGCTGAAATAGAGGCTGATGAGGGTGGTGGTATTGAGAACGTGGCGCCGCTCGATGGCACACAGGGCCTGCACCCGTTCGATCGGGATCGTCGAAAACAGCCGGCCTGCGGTAATCACCCGGTCTTCCAGCCTCAATTGAAAGCCGTTCTCCAATCGGTCGATTGCGACTGGTTTGACGCCCAGGGCGAATTGCACCCCTCGGTTCTCCAGGTTTTGTTGAGCGAGCCGGTAAAGGGGCGCAAATCCGGATTTGGGGCGGGCGAGCTGCTTGTTGGTCGGACCCTGGCGTCGGCGACGAAAAAGGCGATGGGCGAGGTTGCCCAGCGAGGCATGTTCGCTGATCCACAGCATCCTTTTTTTTGCCAGATCGATATCGATCTGATCAAGCGCGATCCCGTAAAACCTCCGCATATAGGATTCCAGGCCGGACCGCCGGAGAAGCTCGGCGCCGATCCAGTAGCGTGAAAAGTCTCTTGCGTTGCGCATTTCGCGCTGGAACAGCCGCGCATAGAACACCGACCCGAAGATGCGCATCATCCCCTTGGCGCCGGCCCGCAAAATGTCGTCGCGCAGCGAAATCGGATAATCCGTGACCATCTTCTGGGGGTTCAACCGCCCCCAGCGAGGCTCGATCGGCACATAGAGAGGGAGGAGTTCGGGAAAATGCGTCAGCAGGGGGGAATCGTCCTGGAAAATCAGGCTTCCGATGTCGAATGTATATCCATTCGTCGACCAGTCCATGTGGTTCCCGCCGATATGGCCGTATTCATCGACGACCAGGATTTGCTGACATCCCTGGTTGGCCAGCACGGCGGCTGAAACGAGACCGCTAACCCCCGCTCCCAAAACAATGGCATCATACTCCAGATCGGCCGCCTTTTGAGGGGTGGGGAACGTCGCCTCCTGCATGCAGGTCTCCATCGTTTGATCTAGTACTTCCGAGTTATTACAGAACGGGAAATCCAATATATATTGCGCGTGCCTCGTTATTGTTCAAATAAATACCGGAGTGGTGATATTTTTGGCAGATATACTAATTGGTATATATTAATTTAACTTGAAGGCATTTGTCTATGTCTGTTACACTCTGCCATCGGCACGAATGCGCTCTTCTTCTTCGGATGCGTTCGGGGGAAATTTTCTATCAGGGATTTGGATTGGCGCTGGCCCGTCAAGGCGCGCTGGTTCCGGTAATTTGCAAGGGGTATGCTGGATGCCGCGACGGAGCCTCGACGATCTCAATCGGCCCCTTCATTCCATAGAGCTGATTGCGACAGACGTGTTCGATACCCTTTTGTTGCGCAACGGCCTGTCCCGGCGGTCGCGCATCATTGCGGGTGAAAAGATGTTTGCCCGTTTTCTGCAGGGCCAGGGTTCGCCCATGTGCCCCGAGGAACTGATCCGGGCCAGGCTGCTTGCCGAAAAGATGGCATATCGTGCCTTGAACATGGGAGGCGGTCGGGGCGAGGTATGCCTTTGCGATGTCATCAGCCGCCAAGTCGCCATTCTCGGGCTGTCGCGTTCCGTGATAGAGAAGCGGATCGCTATCGAGATTGAAGTCGAAAAGCGGGCGCTTTTTGCGAATGGTGATTTTGCCATGCTGTTGCGGCGCCATCGTCAAGCCGGTGTGAGGGTCGTGGCAATCACCGATACGGGGCTGTCCGGTGAAAAAGTCGGCGAGCTCATCGACCATTTTCACGGCCCGGGCCTCCTGGACGAGATCTATTCAAGCGCGGATCTGAAGGCCAGCAAGCGGCAGGGCGACCTGTTTTCTCTGGTTCTAAAGGCTGAACGCGTGGATGCTTCGCGCGCCCTGCACATCGGTGACGACCTCCTCGCCGATTGCCTCGTCCCAAAGAGCATGGGGATACAGACCATCCATATGCCGAAGAACCACCTCAAGCGGCTCGTTTCACGGGGCAACGGAGCCCTGGCGGAAGGGCTGCGGCAAGTCAAAAGTGGATCGGGCTCCCGCGGGGCCATACCGCCAATCGGCGATCAGGTTCACTTCGGCGAACATGTATTCGGTCCGATCGTCGCAGAATTCTGTCTCTTTTTATGGCTATATGGGCAGCAGGCGAGTTCGGACCGTGATGCGACAATGCTCTTTTGCGCGCGCGGGGGACTTGGCATACGGGAAGCTTTCGAACGCCTCCAGTCCGTGCTCGACCTGCCTCTTTCGTTGAAGCGCGAGAACATCCTGATTTCGCGTCTGATTGCTGCCCGCTCAGCGGTGGCGGCCAGAAGCCCGGCTGCCCTCGACGAACTGGCGCGCGAATTCGAATGCGCAAGTTTCGCTGCCGTTGCCCATGCGCTCGGCAACGGTTCTTATAATCTACCTGACGAGTGGCAGCAGGTTTTTGATGCGAGCCGCTTTTTCGGCATGCTCGATACGACAGCCGGCAGCGCCGTCGCGCAAGACATCGACAGTCAGAATGACTGCTTCAAGATCCATATCGCGCAAATCGCAGGTGATGCCAAACGTATTATTCTCTGCGATACCGGGCTCTACGGCAGCACCCAGAGGCTTCTGTCCGCCGGGCTGCCGGAGCATCGTTTCGAAACGGTGCAGTTTGCGCGATGCAATTACAAGGGGCTTAGCGAAGACCATTTCCCCAATGTGGCTGGTCTCGTAGTGGAGGATCGCTTCTACAATCCCTTCAAGACGAGGACAGTGGTCCTGCGGTACTGGCACATCATCGAGAGCCTTTTTGAGCCGGCCATACCTTCCGTCAAAACGCTCAGCATTGGGCATGACGGCATGGTGATCGGCAATTCGGGAGAGATTCGCTTCGGCAGGCTCGATCCGGCCGCTGGCAATCCGCTTCTCACCGGCGCGCTACGCTATATCGATGGTCTCTCCAGCGGCGCCCAGGTTTTAGGCGATGCGGACCGGGCCTGGCTGAGACTTAAACAGGCGATCATAAACCCGTCCAAGGCGGATATGATCGCCTTGGGCGTGGCTCCCCGATCGGTCGATTTCGGGCGAGGTGAATTCGTCGCGACGGTTACGCCGGCGACACGGGCCGGAATGGCACGCAAGTTGATGGCCGTGAAATCTCAGCTATGGCGCGAAGGAGCGATTGCGCAGGAGTTTCCGCGGTTGAAGCCGGCCTTGCTCCGCGCCGTTGGAATGGCGCATGTCCTTCGAGGCTTCTCGGCCAAACTGAACCGTTGAAGAGCATTCGAGGACAATACCAACGACGGAAAAAGAAGCAGGCCTCCTCGTTCGTGGAGCCCGGCGGTGAGACAGGGGCGTGGTGAAGAATGCTTGCGTTCGCAGCTCTCAAAGGAGCCAGTTGGCTCGTCTTTTCCCGCTTTGTCGGGCGGTTTATCGACTTTTTCAACGTACTCATTCTCGCCCGCCTGTTGTCCCCGACGGATTTTGGACTGGCGGCACTCGCAATGGCACTGGTCGTCGTCATCGATACGGTTCTGGAGGTTCCGGTCACCCAGGCACTGGTGCGACTGCCGGTGCTCGATAAGAGCCACCTTGATACCGGCTTCACACTCGGCGTGTTGAGAAGTTCGGCGATCGCCGCGATCTTCCTTGTTGGGACCTGGCCGTATTCTCTGGTCAATGGAAATCCATTGCTCGTCCCGGTGATCGCCGCCATGGGGCTCGGCCCTATCGCGAAGGGATTCATGAGCCCCGCCATGGTGCATTTTGCGCGCGCGCTCGAATTCCGCCCGACATTCGCGATCGAAACGATCAGCAAGCTCTGCGCTTTTGCAGCCGCTGTCGCCACCGTGGCTGCCGGAGGCGGTTATTGGGCGATCGTCGTCAATTTCGTGACCACCGCATTTGTCGCCACCATGGCCTCTTATGCCGTGGCCCCTTACAGACCTGCCTTCTCGCTGAAGCGGCTCCCGGATTTTGCCGGCTTTATCGGCTGGTTCAGTTCGGCGCAACTGGTGTCCGCCTTGAATTGGCAGTTTGATCGTTTCCTGATCGGCTCTGCCGGAAACAGCGCCATGCTCGGCCGCTACGCCGTTGCAAGTGACATCGCCGTCATCCCGACCCAGAGCATAATCGGTCCGGCGCTGCAGCCGGTCATGGCAGCTTTTTCGCAGATCAGTTCGAATGCAGACCGCATGAGGACGGCCTTCCTCAAGGCAAGCCGTTTCGCGATGCTGATTTCGCTTCCCGTTTGCGTCGGCCTCTCCCTGACGGCAGATCTCGTGACCGCTATCCTGCTCGGAGCGCAATGGAGCGACGCGGCTCCCTATCTCAGCCTGCTCGCCCTTTCAGTCATTCCGATACCGTATTTCCAGACGCTCTATTCGGCGAGCCTCGCTCTCGATCGACCCTCCGTCATTTTCAGGCTCAATACGGTCGACCTGTGCTTCCGGGTCGTTCTGATCTCCATTGGCTTCTATCTGTTCGCCGCCCATGGAGCGAGCATTGCCCGAATTCTGGTGGCTTCCGTCATGGCTGTTTTCTACATTGCCGAGGCACGGCGGCTGTTCGGGCTGGGGCCATGGCAGCAGATCCGCAACCTTTGGAAAGTTCTGGCTTCCGCTACCGTCATGGCAATTGTCGTCATCTGGTTGCGAACGGGAATGCCGGCGTCCGGTCTGCCCGTTGTGATACAGCTTGTCGTGGTAGCGGGCGCGGGCGCAGCCACTTATATCGCGACACTGTTCGGGCTGGGCATGCGGATTGCCCTTGCATCCGGAAGACCTGACCTGGTCGATCGCTAATCCGCTCAGGTCAGCGCCCGAATGAGCCCGCGCGTCGAGCGGGTCCCGGCGCCCAGACGATAGGCAAGCGCCTTTCGGGCGCGATCTCTGGGAAGCAGACTGACGGCCGTGAAAAACAGTGTCATGGAAACCTTCATCCGCAGCGGGTTTTTGTCCTGCCACAGCCGCCCCACAAGTCCAGACAGGCTGGCAAAGGAAATCCGTTCGTCCTCCGCCACGGCAAGATAAAAGCGCCGCTCGCGATAGAAATAGGCGTGCTCGGTGGATACGAGACCGGACCGATAGCCATAGCCCGGCAGGATCCGGCGCAGATGCTCCGTCCTGGCGACGAATCTCTGAAGATCCCGATGCAAAGCCTGCGTATTCAATTCGTCACCGAAGCCGGAATCGTTGCGGTCATGGACCCGGTAAAGACCCAGCGGCTGCGGCAGGCTCAGCACGTCGCCGATGAATGGAGCCGCGAACAGGATAATGCCGTCGACTGCCCTGTCATAGTCGGCGTCCTTCAGGAGCTCGCACACGTCGCGTCTAAAGACGTTGCCCGAGGTCGGGGGCGTCGCGTAGACACCGGTGCGTAAAACGTGCCCGGCCAGTTCACGCCCTCTGAACGCCTGGAGTTCGGGTATCGGGCCGCTGATGACATTGCCGTCGCCATCGATCCGCTTCAACGGAAACTGAAGTTTCGCAACGCCGTCGTCCAGGTTGGCGATGATCACTTCCAATGCCTCGGGAAGGAGCTCATCATCGGCATCGAGGAATAGGACGAAGGGTGCCTGTGTCTGCTCAAGGCCAAAAAGACAGGCCTTGCGTTGACCGCCATTTGCAAGCCGAAACGCACGCACTCCCAATCCGCGGATCACCTCCCACGAACCATCGGTGGAACCATCATCGATCACGAGGATCTGGCACTGCCTACACTTTTGCGAAAGGACGCTTTCAACCGCGCGCCGGATGAATTGCGAATAGTTGAAGCAGGTGATGATGATCGCGAGCTTGCAGATACTGCCTTCCGGATCATCCGCGGATCGGTGAGCTTCGAAGGAGTCCTGCACCTGTGGAGGTGTTTCTCGGGAAGTCACGGGGTCCGCGGTCATGACCTGACCCTGTTGACTACGGTGCCGATCACCGGCGCACCAGCGCGCCGCAGCTGGTTGTGAACGTCCTTCACCTCGTCAATTGTCGTGCGTCCGCTTTTTGCAACGATCAAGACGGCATCGGCATGAAATGCCAGTGCCAGCGCATCCAGGGAGTTATCAAGGGCCGGAAGATCGAAGATGACATCTCCCTTCAATCGAGCCGTTTCCAGAATCCGCAACACGCTGGAATGACGGAAATCTGCAAAAATGTTGATATGCGGCTCTATCGAGTGGATCGGCAGAGTGGCAATGCCATCGAGATTGCCGAACGACAGCTGATCCGCCTTCAGACCTGAGATTGCGACGTCGGCCAGGGAAGTTGAAGAACTGGATGTCTCTTCGACCATGGACGGTAGCCCCGAATAGAAGAACGTCACATGGTGGCCGCTTCGGCTCAGAAGCTGCGCCATGCTGAGAGACAGGGTCGAAACGCCGGTCGCAGCGGTTGCCCCGATGAACGCGATCACGATGTTTCTTTCCCGCCGTTGTGATGCGCAAGCGACATCGACGGAGGTTTTCAAGTCACGAATGACGCTGGCGTATCGTTGAAGCGCCGGGCTATCGAAACGCCACCCGATGCCTGCCGTTTTTCCGGTGTCCGGAACCATCGCCAAGCATGGAATGCCAGATTCCTGCGAGAGTTCCTTCGCATCGCGTACCCGGCGATCAAAGGCCACGTTGATGGCTATGGTCGACATACCGATCAGGAACCCCAACAGCCCACCCAATGCGGCGATCAGTGTCTTGCGCGGGCCGGAGGGATCGAGTGGCGGAAGTGCGGCGCCGATGATCCGGGCATCGGCATCCGGTGTGGCCACCGCCGGCAACGTGCCGTTCCTCATTGCCTCCCGGGCAGCATTGACCTGGATAGCCAGCGCGTCCAGTCGTCCCTGCAGCGTGTCCGTGCCAGCTCGCGCCATCTGTTCTTTTGAGGCAATCGATTGCAGGATGTATCCCGACACCATGGCGTTTGCGACGCGGGCAGGGAGGTTCTGATTGTATGACCAGAATTCGATTTCGACGACGTAAGATTGCCCCACCCGCCGCGCGCTCAGCCGTTTGACGAAATTCGCAAAAGCAATGCGGCGTGCGTTTTCGCGGGGATCTGCGGTCGGATCCAGTGAATCCTCGGCCCGCCTTGATGTCTTGCCAAGCGTCGTCAACCCATTGTCCACGAGCGTCGACATCGTGTCCTGCACCTGAACCGCCAGGCCGCTGAATTCCTTGGGCGGCCGGGGGCCGAGTTCGGCGTCGCCTTGAAGGACAAGGCTTTCGAACACGGCGGATAGAAGCCGCTCCGAACGAATGATCTGCAATTCGCTCTCGGCGCTGTTCAGGTCCAGGTTCTGCTGCCCGCTGATGTCGCGGCCTGCGGAAGCAAATTGCCGCGGCTCCAGCAGAAGCGTTGCCGTGGCATTGTACACTCGGGGAAGAGAGTTCGCATAAAGAAAGGCGAGCAGGAACCCCGCCGCCGTACACGCGATAAGCCGCATCTTGTTGCGCCACGCAAGCGCGATCATCAGGCGCAACAGCGCGAGTGGGCCCTCGCCGGCATCGCCCATCGGTTCGCGATCCATGCGCCACAGACGGGAAGCGTCCTCCAGAGGGCCGGGCCTGTTGAAAGTCATTTGGCCTTTCCTCCGGTCCGCAGCGCAAGAGCGTCGAAAACTGGCAATCGAGCAGCACGCTCAGGCTCCAGGCGCCCCCGCAAAACATCGGCAAGGCCCATGAGATTGCCTTTGACCCTCCCGCGTCGATCAATAAACGGTTCCGCCCATAACAGCCGGCCGAAATTGCTGGTGATGTTGCGCAGAACCTGGTCGGCAACCTGCGCAAGCGTCATGGTGCCCTTGCGCATCATGTAAAGCGGGTTGACGATCTGAGAGTATCCCAGCCGCTCACCGCTCACGCGGCCGCTCTTGACGCCCATATGTACGCCACAGGCCTCGTCCGATTTGACGAAGCGTCCACCCTGCCTGGCAAGTGCGGCCGCGAAGTCACGATCCTCCAGCCAGCCGTACAGGACCAGCCGTTCGTCGAACCTTGCGTCGCCGATGGCCGATATGCGGAAGGCCATGTTGCAGCCATAGGGACTGTAGGGCTCATGCCACCTCGAACCAGGGGATGGCGCGCGATCCAGAAGGCGAAGGGCCTCATCGAAGGGGATGCCGGGGCCTTTGATTCCGTCGGCGATCACGTGCCCCGTCAGCCCGACGAGGCGGCTTTCATCGCGAAACGCGCAAAGGGCGGACGCCAGCCAATTCCTATGGGCGACGAAATCGTCGTCAAAAAAGACGACCACGTCCGTTCCGGCGGGCAGGTTGGCGAGCGCTCGGTTGCGTTGGGCCGCAAGGCCGGCCTTTCCGGTGACGATCGTCACTTTGGGATCGGAGACCAGGTCGCCGACGTCGGACGTATCGACGCAGGACACCACCAGCGTATCCGGTCGAACCGTCTGGGTTGCGAGAAGATGGCGCACCGTCGCGCTGACGATGGCCGGGCGGCCGCGCGTGGCGATGACAACCGCCAGGCTGAGTTCCGTCGAATTGGGGGATTTACGGGGAACGAGGCCTTTCGCAGGGTCCTGGAGCAGTTCTCGATAACCCGCTGCGGTGTTCGTCCAGGAGAAGTTGCGAACCTGCTCCAAGCCCCGGCCGCGCAACTCGCCTTTGAGCAGATCCGAGCCCTTCAGGGCCGCTATATGCCTGATCCACGCCTCCGGCTGGAAGGGAGAGGCCATCAGCGCCGCCGCGCCGCATACTTCGGGCATGCTGGCGCAGTCGGACGCCACGACGGGGCAACCCAAGGCCATGGCTTCGACAATCGGCAGCCCAAAACCCTCGGTGATGGAGGGGAATGCCAGACAGAGTGCGTGTTTCAGGAAATAGGCAAGGTCGTCGTCCGACACCCGCCCCACGAGGAGGAGATTCGGCCGTTTTTCGAAAAGGTCGGAGGCAAAAATGCCGGCACTTCCGCCGGCGACGACAATGTCGATATCCAGGTCGTCCAGAGCCTCCGCAGCTTTCATCAGCAAACCAAGGTTCTTGTGCGGGGCACGGGAGGCGAGCGCCAGGACGAACTGGCGGCCTCTTGCGCTTATGGCACCGACGATTTGCGGGGCGACCTTCGCCAGCCCGGCGTCCCACTCGAGAGCGTGTTCATGGCCATTGGGAAGGACGGCAATGTCCTGCTGCCGGACAGGCAGGTAGCGGGCAAGTTGCCGCGCTGATGTGTGGGAGACCGTGGCGATGCGAGCGGACCGTCGAACCAGAAGCGGATGCAGCCGCGAGTAGGCTATACGGAAGGCGCGGCTATAACTTTCGGGGGCGGCAAAAATGTTGGCGTCATGGATGCAGACGATCTGATCCTTCTTAACAACGGGTGCCGAATTGCAAAGATTGAGCAGCGGCCCCCGGCAAGTCCGGGCAAGCACGGCCTGCTCCCACACGTGGCCGCCGAAACCACCGGAGGTGACCAGAGGAAGTTGGGCAAAACCCGGATCCGGTGTGCCGAGGGGCGCGATTATCGGCAGGCGTTCGTCATGACCGAAGGTGCGGTCGAGAGCTTTGACGACATTCATCGCATAACGTTGAACGCCGGTCGCACTTTGCGTCAGGAACCGCCCGTTGATGGCGCAGTGCTCGATTGAGCTCACGGCTGCCCTCCATCATGGTTCGCGCGGAAGGAGGGCGCTATGTCCAAAGACCAAGGGCGGTGGACGAGGGAGCCCCGCCCATCTACAAATTTTCCGGTTTGCGAAAAACGAGGCCGCAGCGAGAAGCAGATGGCGGTCTCTTTTTGCTGAAAGTTTATGCTTACGATCTCAAAACTGGCTTGCAAGATGTGCTGATCCCTCGATGCTATTGCATTGCGTCTGCCGTATGCGCTCGATCCCGCGGAACGTCCGCCGTGTCTTAACCGCCCCCGCGGGATCGGGTGATTGATCAATAGCTGCCGTGTGCGCGCAGGACCGCCGGGACGGTCTTGGCCATGATGACGATATCCCCCCAGATGCTTTGTTCCCGGACATAACGCATGTCGAGTTCGACGCGTGCGTTGTAACTGATGTCGTTGCGGCCGCTGATCTGCCAAAGCCCAGTCAGGCCCGGCCGAACCCGGATGTAATCCACGAAGTGGCGACCATAGAACTCCGCCTCGCTCGGTACGATCGGGCGCGGGCCGACGATGCTCATCTGCCCGAGTACCACGTTCAGGAGCTGTGGTATCTCGTCGGCGCTGCTCTTGCGCAGCAAGGCGCCGAGCGGCGTAATCCTGGGGTCGTTCTTCAGTTTGCGCGTGGCGGCCCATTCCGCCCCGTCCGATGGATTGGCTGAGAGATGCCGAAGCAGAGCCTCGTCGGCATTGGGGACCATTGTCCTGAACTTGAGACAGGGGAACATCACCCCATTCTTGCCAATCCGGCGGTGCCCAACGAAGATCGGGCGACCCTGAACGGCATAAAGCAGGGCGATCAACATCACGATCATCGGCATGAGAACGATAAGGGCGATAAGGGAAATGACCGTGTCGAGAGCCCGTTTCAGATAGACTGAGAGGCGATGAGAAGCCTCGTTTCCGATCCTCGGGAAAGCGAATTGTTCGGGTGCCTGAAGATGCGTGCCGTTCATCGCATTCAAATTACCACTGACATTCATGTCATTCATCTGCGGGCTCCGTACTCTAGGAAAAAGACGAAAGGGTATGGGCAGACAATCTATAGCGGCATCCACACCACGTTAGCTCTTGGTATTTCATTTGACAATACTTTTATTGCGGCGCACTATTTAGGCAATCATGGAATGTATCGTAATATTTACCGATATATGTGCGAATTAAACTGCACATTCTGGGGTAGATAATTATATTTACTTCTTTCGATCTAGAGCGTGAGCCAAATTGCTGCAATGGCTAAAGAACTTGGCCTATTGCTCGGTCATTGGGGAGACTTCATGCGGGTGGCAATCATCCATTACTGGTTGGTCGGAATGCGGGGCGGTGAAAAGGTCCTGGAGGCGCTCTGCCGGATTTATCCGGGCGCCGATATCTACACCCATGTGTATGATCCTGCTGTAATTTCAGCAGAAATCCGGAAGCATCGCATCCAGACGACCTTCATCGATTCCTTGCCCTATGCGAAGCGGATGTACAAAAAATATCTGCCGCTGATGCCCATGGCCTTGGAGCAGCTGGACCTCAGCGGGTATGACCTCGTCATTAGTAGCGAGTCGGGACCCTCAAAAGGAGTAATACCTACCTCGCCGGCTATCCATATTTGTTACTGTCATTCGCCGATGCGATACATTTGGAACATGTACAATAAGTACTATGAAACCTCCGGCAGGTTGACGCGAATGATGATGCCGCCGCTGGCCCATTATTTGCGGACCTGGGATGTCGCGGCGGCCAGCCGTGTCGATGAATTCATCGCCAATTCCACGACGGTGGCGCAGCGGGTGAAGAGCTACTACCGCAGGGATGCGCAGATCATCCATCCGCCCGTCGATACCCAGGCTTTTCGACCGGTCGCCACCTGCGACCTCGAGGATTATTATCTGATGGCCGGGGAACTGGTGAGTTACAAACGCCCGGATCTTGCCGTGGAAGCGTTCAACCAGATGAAGGCGAAGCTGGTGGTCATCGGCGGCGGCGAAATGCTGGCTCGCCTGCGCAAGATCGCCGGGCCGACCGTGACGATCATGGGTGCCCAACCATTCGACGTCCTTCAGCACCACTACGCACGCTGCAGGGCACTGGTATTTCCGGGCGAGGAAGATTTCGGCATCGTGCCTGTTGAAGCGATGGCAAGCGGTCGCCCTGTCATCGCCTATGGACGGGGCGGAGCGACAGAAACCGTCGTCGCCGGCAAGACCGGTGTATTTTTCCCCATCCAGTCGGTCGAGGCCGTCATCGATGCCGTGGAACGTCTCGATAAAATGGATCTCAATCCCGCCGATGCCGTGGCGCGGGCGCAGGATTTCAGGACGTCGGTTTTCATCGACAAATTCAGGTCCTACGCCAATCATCTCACCGGGCAGGGGCCGATCTGGGATGACGTGCGAATAGCGTAAGCCAACTGGAGAAACAGGAGTGACCGGATGCAGCAACTGAGTTTCTTGCAGTGCCCGTTTGCGACGGATGTCAGTGCATCAGCCGCACCAACCTCCCGGCTCTGTTACCTGGCCAAGCTTCTCCTGGTGCTGATGGCCTGGTTTGCGGTTTTTTTCCCGGGCATTCCGGCAGGTGCGGCCGACTACACGCTCGGGCCGCAGGACGTTCTTAAAATTCGCGTTTTCGAATGGCGGCCGAATGCCGGAGTGGCGTTCGAATGGGTGCCGTTGACCGGCGAATTCGCCGTTTCCGCTGCAGGCACGTTATCGCTTCCGATCATCGGCACCGTTCAGGTCGCCGGCAAGACGCTGGATGACGTATCAGGCCTGATCGGGGAACAGCTTCAGAAACAGGTCGGCTTGCAGAAGCGGCCCAATGCTTCCGTGGAGGTCTCGGTCTATCGGCCATTCTTCGTCACCGGCTTGGTGTCCAAGCCGGGGAAATACGGCTACGTCCCCGGCCTGACGGTGATCCAGGCAATCAGCATGGCTGGCGGGCTTGGGCAGGGAGATCCTGAAATGCTCGCTCTTCAGCGCGATGCGCTGGTCAGTCATGGAGACCTCGGCCAACTGGAATTCGAACATTATGGCCTTCTGGCGCGTCAAGCGCGTGTCGAGGCGCTTTTGGCCGGCGCGACCACGGTCTCGTTTCCGCAGGATCTGACATCGCAAGCCTCCCGACCGGCACTGGCGCGTGTGATGCAGGATGAGCAGGCCTTGTTCGAGACCCGGCAGCATCTGATGAACACGGAGCTCGACAGGCTTGGCCAGGCCAAGATTCTGGCCACGAACCAGCTCGAAACCCTGCGGCTCAAGGAAAGCTCGCTCGCCAGGCAGACCGAAATGGCGGCAAAGGATCTGAATGCCATCAACAAGATGGTGTCCCAGGGTTTGACGGTATCGTCTCGGCAGCTTGGCGCAAACCAAAGCGTCGCGGATCTCGAAAGCCGCAGCCTGGATGTCTCGCTTGCAATTCTCAAGACGCAGCAGGATATCGCCAAGCTCGATCAGGAAATGGGCGATTTTCGCCAGAAATACAGAGGTGACGCGCTCACCGAGGCCGTGGATCTGCGCGATCGATTGGCGGCCAACTCCGAAAAGGCGAAAACGGCGCGTGCGCTTCTGGCGAACATCGAGTTGCGCGCTCCCGCCGCCCTTGCCGCGCTGGAAGCCGACGGCGAGCCAGCGTTTGTCATCAAGGTCAATCGAACAATCAATGGAGCGATGCAGACTCTGGTCGTCAGTGACAACGATGACGTGTCGCCGGGCGACGTTCTGCGAGTGGAAAGACGAGTGAGAGATAGTCGGCCGAAGAATTTCTAAACCGCAGGCAAAGCCGAGAGCACAAAATCGTCATCCGGCTCGAAGCTGGAAGCTAGTCGATTCCCGCTTGCTAGGGACATTCAGCACATGTTAGAATAAAATTCTCAAATACCGGAGACGAAACTGGTCAAAGGACGCTGATGACTTGGGACTTGGTCATTGCATTCATCGTCGGCTTGCTTTGCGCAGCCCGATTGCCAATTTTGATCTTCACGCTTGTCGTTCTGGCAGTCGTCATCATTCTGGCGACAGCCGCAATTGTCCTCGATTATTCGGTATCCGATGCGCTGACCTGGGCGTTCCTGGTGGCAGTGGCGCTTGAGGCGGGTTGTGTCGCCATGAATGGAATCTTCTATCTTCTCTATGTCCGGAGGCGGGTAAACGAGCGGGAGCAATCCTCTTTGGGCGTGAATTCGAAATACTCCGGAGAATGAGAAGCTCAAGACCCGGCATTTGAGTGCAGTCACGCGGCGCTTCGTCACCCGGCTTCTCTATTTTCGACGCCCTTTTCGAGGGCGGAAAGCGCAAGCCGTTGGGCCTCTGCCATGCCGTAACGAAAGCGATAGCCGGCCTCCTTCAGGCGCTGGTTGGAAAAGCGCATTCGCCACAGAGGGTTTCTCAAAGGCAGGGTTCTGAATCTCAGGAAATCGTGAAGCCAGTCGGCGACTGCCGGTATCGGCACGCTTCTGTAGCGTCGGTCATGGCTGACGGCGAAAGCCTTTCGCATGAAATCGATATGCCGTGGATCGGGGCAATCGTCCTCAGCGAGGTTATAGACCTCGACCTGCCCCGGCTGGCCGTGTCCCGCCAGGCTACGCACGACAAGCCAGATCATCGCATCGGAGACGTCGCGAACATAGATGTGATGCGCATGGCGGTGGGCGCCGAGCAGTCGCTTGATCGGGTTCCAGTCACGGATGCCGATGATCTGGTTGATGTCGACGACCACGGCAGGCCGCACGATCGTATAGCGCGTCTGTCTTGCAACGGCGCGCAATGCAAGCTCGCCTGCCAGTTTGGTCCGCCCATACATTCGAACATAATCGAGAGCCCAGTATTGCGAGGGGATATCCCGATCGGCGGTCAACGCCGGCGACGCCTCGTCGATCAGGCGCTTTCGTCCACTCCCGTAAACCGAAACGGTGCTGACGTAACAGAAGGCGGCGATACCCTGACGCTCGCAGGCTTGCGCAAGTTGCCGGGTGGCCTCCACATTGACCCGCTGCATGCGCTCCATCTTGCCGAGCTCGGCCGCAAGGTGCAGAACCGCGCAGCAGCCCTTGACGAGCCCGTCCCAATTGTCATCCGTCATGAAGTCGAACCGCCGCCACTCCAGGAGATCGTCAACCTCGCCCCTATCCGTCGCCAATGGCTTCGATGTGGTGGCACGTACGGGATAACCGCGTTCAATCAGATCCGTGACGACGATCCTGCCGATCCTGCCGGTCGCGCCAGTCACCAGAACTGGCTTTGCCTTAAGCAAATCTGGCATCGGCCGCCACCGGAACTGGTTCTCGATATGTGTGCTTCATCTTGATGTGATCGGCGAGGCGAACAGCCAGTGCGACGATCATCTGGGTGGGATTGCAGTGCCCGGCCGTTGGGAAGACAGAACTGCCCTGGACGAAGAGACCGCTGACGCCATGCACTTCGCAGTTGGCGTCGACGACGCCATGCTTGGGCTCTATGGACATGCGCGTTGTTCCGGTCGGATGAGCGACATCGACGAATGTCGAGGGAATTTCGGCGCCGTCCTTGACCCATTCCTCCAGCTTCGGCGCGGGCAGCCCGGCTTTCGGCAGTTCCTGGACAGCCAATTCCGCCATTCTGCGCATCGTGCGGGACTCGTCGCTGTGGCTGCGCCAGTCCACCCGCGGCAAGCGCATGCCCAGCCGATCGCGTCGTTCCGACAAGGTCACGCGGCTATCGGGATTGGGCACCTGCTCGCACATGCATTGCAGGTCGAGTTCGGTCAGCTTGCGCGGGACCCCATTCTTCGCCCCCAGAAAGTCCTTCACCCCCCTGACGATCAAATTGCTGTTCGCGATGATATGGAACAGGTCCTGCGGCAGTCTCGGAGTGCGCCCCGCAACGCGTCGCAAGGCATCCCAGGGATCATCCTTTGCCAACACCTCGCCGAGCCAGCCGGCGCAGTTGAGCAGCTGTTCGCGCCGTTGGATATCGGGACTCAGCCGAAATCCGGCGCGAAAGAAATGGCGACTGACATTGTATCGGCCAAAGCGTTTTTGAAGAGCATCGGAACCCGGCAGCGAAAAGGTCGCCACCGAACCCCTGAGATGGTCCATGAGATAGCGTCCCACCTGGTCATGGTCGTTTCCCACTCCATGAGGTTTCGTCTCGTCGGAGTTCATCAGTATGCGGGCGTTTTCTATGCCTCCGCAGCACAGGATCACGATGGATGCGGTCAATACCTGCTGGCGGCCATCGGCCGCCGCAAATCGCACGCCGCGCACGGCATCCCCCGACGCCGATACCTGGACGCTCTGCACGGTCGCCCCGGTAACGAGTGTGACATTGGGGCCGATCCGTTTGGCCACATGACGACCGAAGCGCATATATTCATAAGGGTAAGCTTCTTCCGTGTCCCGGCTGAACTGCCAGAAGAAAGGGATCAGGATTGCCGGATCGAGGTCCGGTGCCGGCCGCTGGCGGTTGGCAATCACCCAGAACCGTTCATCATTGTAGCCATTGCCGAGAGCCAGGCCGAGATGGGAGGCAGTGCGCGCCAGATAGGGTTCGAGATCGGCGCCATCGATCGGCCAGCCGGAATACGGAACCCAAGGACGCTCTTGATAATCGATGGCGTCGAAGGGGCCGCAACGTCCACCCCAGGTGTGGGAGCTTCCGCCAACGATACGATTGCGAACGGACCACTGGTCACCCGCCCGCGGACGACCGACATTGTCGATCTCGTCAAGCGCATCCATCAGGGGATCACGGGCCATGCCGCCGCTCTCCAGAAGAGTGACGCGCAGGTTCGTATTCGACAATTCCTGCGCAAGCGTCGTGCCGGCAGGTCCTGACCCGACAATGCAGATGTTGCAGGCTGGTAGCGGAAGTACAGTTTTCCCCGAAATCCCGTTTAATTCGATGACGGACATCCAGAAAACCTTTGCTGTTGCAATCTCATCGACATTGTATCAATGTTATTGCGCTAGGCGGTGAAGAATTTCTTTGTATTCCGCCAGTTTTAACTTAATGTTTCAGCAGGGATGTTTCCGACGTTTTTTGTAGGGGATTTTCCTTACTATACATGGTCTTCGGAAAATTCAAAGAGGTTAGGTATATGCAAATAGCAACCATGCCCTACTCCGAAAGACTTAGTGCCCATACACCTTTGAAGATCCTCTACGTCCAACCGGGTACGAGCGCTTTCGCCGGTATCGAAAGGGTCGTGGATACGATCTGCTCCGGCCTGACGGATCAGTACGGGAGCGACTTCGAAGTGGACGTCCTCTACACGTCGGTTCACAAAAATCGCCCGGAGGGCAGGAACTACACGATTATCGACCGCGTGGCTTCGAGCCGGATCGAGCTGATGCGCAACTTCCGGAAGGTCATTGCGAGCAAGGATTATGACCTTATCGTCGTGCCGCAGATCGAGCCGACGGTGATCTGCATGGCCTCCTGCATCGGCATCCGGCGCCGGTTTGCCGTCCATCTTCACGGCAATCCGAAGCTGGAGCGCAGCCATATCAAAGCCAAGATACTCTTCCTCTTGATGAAGACACTTTTCCTGCCGAAGATCGCCTCGGTTTTCGGAACCTCGCCGCGGCAGCTCACCTCATTCAATGCGATGTTCAAGAGCAAGCGGCCGCATTATTGGGTGCCGAACCCGGTGCGAAAGTTTGACCTTTCCGATGCCGGCCAAGCACGCGTCGACGATAACGTCACGTTCATCAATATCGGTCGCTTCTCCTTTCAGAAAGGCCAGGACATTCTTTTGGCCGCGTTTTCCGAGCTGAGGAAAAAACGCAGCAATGTCCTGCTGAAAATCGTCGGTTATGGAGACGGGGAGGCGGCCCTGCGCGCCGAGATCGACCGTCGCGGCCTCGCGGACGTGGTAAGCCTGGAGCATCATCCCGAAAATCCCCAGCCCGCGCTGGCGGCAAGTGACGTCTATGTCTCCACGTCCCGATGGGAGGGATGGTCGCTGGCAATCTGTGAAGCCTTGCGGTTCGGCCTGCCGGTCATCGCGACGGATTGCGAATTCGGCCCGAGCGACATCCTCGTCGACAGCAGGCTTGGCCTGCTCGTGCCGGTGGATCGTCTCGAGGAGCTCGTGAACGCGATGATCTATTATTGCGACAATCTGCGTGCCGAGCAGGCCCACGCCGGCTTTCGGCAGGAGTTCATTGACTGCTACAGCCCGGAGCGGGTGCTTGAGGTGCATGCCAACGCGTTGCGGAACGCGGCAGCGGCATAGGTCTTTGCGGGCCAGCCTGAATGAAACGACGTGAGGTGGATCATGACGACGTTATTGTCCCGCCGCTCATTCGCCGTCGGCGCCCTGGCCTCGGCGGGCCTCGCCGGCGGTCTCGTTTGGCGGTCGGCGGCATCTGCGCGCCTGGAAGACCCCACCAGCGGGCGAGCCCTGATATTCGAGGACAATTTCACCAGGCTCGATTGGTCGACCTGGAGCGCCGGTCCGAAGCCGACGACCTCCGATCCGGGCTTTTACGGCCGTTCGGCTTTCGCGAGAGATCGCGGCGAAGAGGGCTTCAACCCCTATGCGATCGTCGACGACCCGAACGCGAGCGATGGCAAGGCGTTGGAAGTGGCCGCAAAACACATCGGACAGCCGATGAAGGTCCCCAATTATTACGGCAACGACCTCGCCGAATTTCAGTGGATATCGGGCAATATTCAGACGGCCAAGCGCGACGGCACGGTCCTCAAAGGCTGGCGGCGCGGCTATTTCGAGGCACGGATGCTGTTTCCGAGACACCCGCTGAGCTGGCCTGCCTTCTGGATGATGAACGGACGCAGCATCCTTCGTCCTCAGACGAGCATCGAAATCGACGTCGTCGAGCACAAGGGCTGGGAGCCGACGCTCTACGGGGCCTATCTGCACGAATGGGGGCAACCCGGCGAGCATAATGAAGGAACCGGCGTGCCCACTCCAATCGACATGACCGCCGGTTATTGCCGATACGGGGTGCTGGTCACCGACACCGAATGCACCATCTATTTCGAGCGGCAGCCCATCGTTGATACCAAGACCGGAATGCCGGCGGTCTGGACGATCAACCGCTCCGCGCAACTCGACGCCGATCAGGACGTGTTCTGGCCGGTGCTCACGCTTGCCTTGCGTTCCGATGTCCCTTATCCGCAGCCGCTCTTGCCCGCGGACACGCTCACCCGCATGCGGGTCGATTATTTCCGGGTCTATGCCTGACGGACAAGCTTTCGGTGCGCAATCAACTCACCTTTGCCGTCATGTAGCGGGTCGCCGGAGCGGTCAGCGTTTCGCCATCCGGCTCGGCGCTCGAAAGGCCGGCAAGGATAAAGAACACAAGGCCGAGATCGACGGTCGGTCCCGCAACCATGGCCCCGATCATCAGGCAGGCGCAGCCGTTGCGCGCGGCAAGCCGGATATCCGAGGTGAAGGTGCGCGGCGTCCCACGCCGTTTCGAGAATGCCGAAATCGCAAAGAGCGAAAACATGATCGTTCCGGGTATTCCCACATTGGAGAGCAGAGCGAACAGGAAGCTCGACGTGCGGGAGGTACCGAGGCCAACCCCGAGACCGTAGGAATCGAGAAAATTCTGGTATCCATAGGTGTTCCAGGAGCCGCGTTCGACCGCGGAAGACGAGGTGGACTTGCTGAAGATGAGCAGGTCAAAATAGTCGTAGAGCTGTCGGAAAAGCGCATCGTTGAGGGCAATCACCAATGCGACGAGACAAATCAGCGGCAGTGCAAACAGCACGATCGCCGAACTGTTCCGGGTTCCGGATTGCCCGCCGGAACGGAAGAAGGCGGTGATATACAGGATCACGAAACATAGCGGCAAAGCCAACAGGCCCGCCGACGACGTGGACCGTATCACCAGCAGGGTCGTGACAAGGAAAAGTGCGCCGCTCCATCTCAGGTCGCGCCCGCAGAGCCACAGCGTGCCGGTAAACCCGACTGAGGCGAGGCTGATGCCGGCAAATGCCGACGCTTCCGGCCATGAGCCGACGATACGCTTGACACCGGCGACGACGTCATCATCGTGAAATGTGTATTGGGCGTTGCGGATGTAGAGAAAGACGTCCTGAGCCCCCGTGCCATAGGTCGCGATGTCGAGCAGAGCAAAGAAGGCATTCGCGCCGGCGAATACCAGAACCCCGACGGTAATCGCCCTGAAGCCGGCCATGGTGGATCCGATTGCCAGGATCAGGACATAGGCAAGAAGATCTGCGGAAACGTAGACCGCCTGGGTGAAATTGCTGGAGACCGGCCCCAAAGGCACAGTGCGGCCGGTGGATGGATATTCGGAAACGCCGAGCGGGATGATGTCCGTCATGCGGGCAAACAGGCGCGGCGCGAAAAAACCCAACGCTGTTCCGTAGATCAGCAGACACGCCAGCCAGAACCCGGGCTTGGGGAAGGACAGTGCCTTGAGCGCGATGTTGAACTTGTCTCGATAGGTCAGGACGCTGAGGGCAAGGAATGCGAGAAAAAGGTGCGCCGGCTGGATGTTTGCGGATCCGATCAGGATCGCGGCTGCAGCACCGAAAACGGAAAGGCCGATGAACACGACGATGCTCGTATGGTATCCTGCAAACAGGCAATAGAGCCCCAGAACGAGCGTGAATATTCCGATGGGCTCCAAACTCATGCGCGATACCTGTCGTTGCCAGCGCCCATCAGCCGATCGTTCCGCTATTTGATGCCGGCGAAGGAGATCGTGGGCCGATGGCGGCCGGAGCCGAACCGGCCGTATCGGCGCCTTGCTCCGTCCTCTTCTGCGTCTCGATGATGAAAGTCGGCGGGTCCCTTTTGGCGCCAGGCTTGGCACGGGCGTCGGGGCGCACCTGCGCGACAATCGCCTTCCAGCTCCTCAGGACCGGATCGAAATAGGCGCCCCTGAACGTATTGAATTTCTGCAATGAGGCGTCGCTGTAGCCGGAGATGCCGAACACCGCCTTCTCTCCTCTTTCAGGCCGGTAGCCGGTTCCAAACATCCAGTCGAAGATCGAAAGGTTGGTTCCGAAATTTTTGTCCCAATGGCGCTCGACCTTGCTGTGGTGGATCTGGTGCATGTGGGGGCTGATCAGGAACCGGTCGAACCAACCCAGACTGACCGGAATATGCGAGTGCTTGAGGGGATCGAGCGTCCAGATGGTGAATATCTTGCTCGCCACGGCCCGCAGGGCGACGGCTTCGACGAGGCTGATGCCGAACAGGAACATGAACAGCCCGGCAAATGTGCCGGTGATCACACCAGCGGCGATCCCACCATAGACCAGCGGGAACGAGTGGCCGCGCTTGGATGTCAGGGGGTTGAGGAAGTCGGCCGAGTGATGGACTTTATGCAGCTCCCACAGGGCGGGCACCTTGTGTTCGAGGTAATGCACCAGGTAATCGGCGAACTCGGCGGCAATCAGCATCACGATCGTGCACGAGAACGTCACGACGTAATTGATACCCAGCGGTGAAAAATCGGCAAAGACGGATCGCAGACCAAAATCCGTCGCGCTGGATACCAGAGCCGTGACCGCGAGCCCTGGGGCGACGAAAACGAGATCCGTCAACTTTCTCCAGACATAGATGATGACATCCATGTGGAAACTCTTCGATGTGAGCACATTGAAAGGCACGCAGTGCTCGAACATTTCCCTGAATGAAAAGTCCGAGTGGTCTCTCCACAGCAGGAAGAAGAAGCTCAGCAAGCCCGCCCCGAAGAAAATCCCCCACGTGACGGCGAACTGCGGAAAATTCAGAAAATATGCCTGTAGATTTTCCATCGTGATCCCTTTCACTCGTTGCGTGGAGCCGAACGTGCTTCACGTCAGGACGCATTGGGGGACTGTGTATGGTCGCTATGGGTGGCAAGGCTTGCAACGCAGCGACGAACTGCCGGACGATCCGTTCCAAGGCTCGTGCCCTATCCGCCCCAAGGCTCGAGCCTTCGCCATGCTTCGTAAGTTACGGCAAAACCCAAGGTCGGTCGTTTTCCGAGCCGAGCCCTAGGTTATCTCCGTATCGCCGGTGGATGGTATCGCGTTGAGCCGTCCTGGCAACAGGATCAAAAGGTTTAAGCCTTGAGCGGCTTTCCATGGGTTTGTTGGGCAAATGGCAGACGATCCTGCCGACGTTCTGCGGAAGCCAGCCTGTCCATCCTCCGAAAGACGTATTTTGCAGAATTGCGGAAGGATCGGCTACTTTCGCGCGATCGGGAACAGTGGTTCTGTGAAGCTACTCGGGCTGGCGTCTGTAAAACGCCTAGATCATCCGCTGACCAAGAGTATCGCCCGGTCTTCGAAAAATTTGCTCTTAGTAAATCAAAATCTCTGATACAAAGGGAGGGCAACTGCATGATCATGAAGCATGAAGCCCAATTTTCTCACCGTCTCGGCCAATACCGGCAGCTTGGTTCTCAAGGGCCTGGCTTCACCTATTCGGGTCAACATTCTTCAGCTTCTCCATGATCGCGGCAAGCTCAACGTCAATGAAATCAGCGCGGCCTTGTCGCTGCCGCAGTCGACGGTTGCCGTGAACATTCTGACCCTTGAAGAGGCGGGTCTCATCGAGACCTATTCTGTCAAGGCGACCAAGGGCAATCAGAAGGTCTGCAGCGCCAAATACGACGAAATCATCGTTCGTTTCGATACCGCCGAGAAAGCAACGAGAAACAACCAGATCGAAGTTGCGATGCCTCTGGGCCTCTACACGAGCTGCGAAGTCTCCGCACCCTGCGGACTTTGCTCGCCAGACGGCGTCATCGGGCTGCTGGATGTTCCGGATTTCTTCCTCGACCCCGGGCGGGTGCAAGCGGCATTGATCTGGTTCGGCCGCGGCAATGTCGAATACAAATTTCCGAACAATGCCAAGCTTGTTAACTCGGCGGTCGAGGCCATCGAATTTTCGATGGAACTTTCATCGGAAGTGCCCGGCACGAACGTCAACTGGCCTTCCGACATAACGCTGTGGATCAACGAGCATCGCATCGGGACCTGGACGTCACCCGGTGACTATGGCGACAAGCGTGGGGTCTATACGCCTCACTGGTGGAAGCTTGAAGGCTCTCAATACGGCAAGCTGAAGACTTGGCGCGTCACCAAGCAGGGATCATTTATCGACGGCGTATCGATCTCCAATGTCACTATCGGCGACATCGGTTTGGCCGAGCATCATTCGATCAGGATGAAAATCGGCATAGAAGAGAACGCCCCCCATCCGGGGGGCATCAACATCTTCGGTCGCGGCTTCGGCAACTACGACCAGGACATCATCATGCGGCTCTATCTTGCCTGACGGCGGATGGGGCCTGTACGGGCCGTCTTCGACTTCGGTTTCACAGGGAAGCGCTGAACCGAACGACGCTCCATGACGCCGGAGGGACGGTGATCGTGACACTGTCACTCGTCACCTCTATGTCCTTCAGATCGCGAGGCGCCACGGTGTTCGGCGCATTTTTGGTGTTACTCGCCTTGAGATCATGGTGATGCAGCGAATGTGCTCGCTGCAGCTTTAGCCCGCCGAAGCCGGTTGCCGCGATATCAACCTGCATATCGTCGGAAAGATGCCGGTTCAGGATGAAGAGGGTGACCGTCTTGTTCTCTTCCGAATGCACCGCCGAGAACTTGAGGTACGGAACCGAGTCGATCTTGTCGTACAGGTCTTCCGTGTGAGTGGGGTCGTAGTAGCGGGTGGCATAGGTCGGCGTATCGACGCGGGTTCTGAGGACGCTGCCCCTGCCGAGATTGCTGAAGTCCGAGAAGGGCCAAAAGATCGTTTGCCGCCAGGCCGGTCCACCGGTTTCCGTCATGATGGGGGCGATGGCGTTTACGAGTTGGGCGAGGCATCCGGCCTTGACGCGATCGGCGTGATTGAGGAGTGAGATGCATGCGCCGCCGAAGGCAAGCGCATCCTGCATGTCGTATTCCTCCTCCAGGATGGGTGGGGCGACGGGCCAGCCTTCCTTCACGCGGTTATGTTCGCCGCGCCGAGTGCGATAC
Organism: Neorhizobium sp. SHOUNA12A; assembly: GCF_023006505.1. Taxonomy (GTDB): domain Bacteria; phylum Pseudomonadota; class Alphaproteobacteria; order Rhizobiales; family Rhizobiaceae; genus Neorhizobium. Next base: position 109,729 of record NZ_JALBGV010000008.1, on the reverse strand, counting down.
CAGACGTTCCATTCATCGAAGCTCAGCATGATGCGCTTGTGGGAGCGACGTCGCGCCGCGACGGCATCGGCAATCGAAACCACCTCCTCGATAAAGCTGTCCATCAGGTCGGGACTTGCCAGGAACGACGGCGTGTCGTCGGCATAGTTGTTGAGATAGGTGTGCAGCGATATGAACTCGACGTGATCGAACGTGTGTTCGAGGACGATCCTCTCCCATTCGCCATAGGTCGCCATTTTTCGTCCGGAAGATCCGCAGGCCGCCAGTTCGATCGTCGGATCGGTCATCCGCATCATCTTTGCGGTTTCCACCGCGATGCGGCCGTATTCGTCGGCCGTTTTCGCCCCCATCTGCCAACCGCCGTCCATTTCGTTGCCCAGGCACCAGAATTTGATGTCGTGCGGTTTTTCCCAGCCGTGCTGTTTCCGAAGCTCAGAAAGATGGGTGCCGGAAGGATGGTTGCAGTATTCGAGCAGATGGCGGGCTTCGTCTGGCCCGCGCGTGCCGAGGTTGACGGCCAACATCGGTTCGATACCGGCCACCCGGCACCAGTCCATGAATTCGTTGGTTCCGAAATGATTGGTGTCGACGGATTTCCATGCCAGGTCGAGGCGGCGCGGGCGCTGCTCCACCGGCCCCACTCCATCCTCCCAATTATAACCGGAAACGAAGTTGCCGCCGGGGTAACGCATGATGGTGGGATTGAGCTCGCGCACGAGCTCCAGGACATCCCGCCTGAACCCCTTTTCGTCGGCCGTCGGATGGCCGGGTTCGAAAATGCCGCCATAGACGCAGCGGCCAAGATGTTCGACAAACGCGCCGAACAGGCGGTTGTCGGTGTCACCAATGATAAAGTCCCGGTCGAACCGGGCTTGGGCCTTGATCATCTCTCAAATCTCACTTTGCTTCAGGAAACGGTAATTCGCCGCTAATGCGACTGCAGCTCTGTCTCTTCGATCGACGAATCCGGCGATGCGCGCGCTTGCTGAGATGCGGCGCTGTCGCCGGTCAGCACGCCGCGACCGTTCGGGTCGGGAGACAGGATGGCGGACTTCAGGAGCTGCGAGTACGGATGCTGGGGGTTATCAAGGACCGAGCGTGCGTCGCCGCTTTCGACGATTTCACCCTTGCGCATGATGATGATCCTGTCGCTCACGTAATAGGCCGTCGCAAGATCGTGCGTGATGTAGATGATCGAAACCTTGAGGTCATCGCGCAGTGCACGAAACAGATTGACGATCGACATTCTCAGCGAGGCATCGACCATCGAAACCGGCTCGTCGGCGACAAGCATCGAAGGGCCGGGGATCAGCGCCCGGGCAATCGCCACCCGCTGGAGCTGACCACCGGAGAGCTCGTGAGGAAACCGCCCACGCACTTCGGCAATCGAAAGGCCGACATTGTTCAGCGCCTTGTCGGCCACGGCTTCCAGCTGTGCGGATGAACGGGCGTCGGTGAAGTTTCTTGCCGTCATGAACAGATAGCGATCGACGCGTTTCAAGGGATTGAACGCCTCGAAGGGGTTCTGAAAAATCGGCTGGACCTCTTTCATGAACCTTCGCCGCGCTCCAGTCCCGCGGATCGAAACCAGGTCGCGGCCCTTGAAAAAGATCGTCCCGGCGCTTGGCCGGACCATGTTGAGGATCATCCTCGCAAGCGTCGTCTTGCCGCTTCCGGATTCGCCGATGATCGTGAAGACTTGAGGCTCATCGCCCTCCAGGCAGAACGATACATTGTCGACGGCCCGGAATTCCTGACGGCCAAGCAGGCCTCCTCGTTTGTAGAGCCTGGAGACGCCGTCGAGCTGCAGAAGAGGAGCCGTCATCGCTCGGTCTCCAATTCCTCGGGCTGGTTCGGCTTCTCGTCAGGTGTCGGCAGGACGTCCGAACTCGCTGCGAAACATGCCACCTTGTGATCTTCCGCGAGGGTGGTAAGGGCCGGGTTCTCGTGTCGGCAGATCTCCATCGCCAGTGGACATCGCGGATGGAAACGGCACCCTTTTGGAGGATCGGCCAGGTTCGGCGGGGTTCCATGAAGCCCGTCGCGTGTATGCCTGTCGCCGATCGTCGGCAAGCTGGCAATCAGATGGGCCGTATACGGATGCAAGGGATTGGCAAAAACGTCAGCGGTTCGCCCTTCTTCGACAAGACGGCCGGCGTACATGATGCCGAGCCTGTCCGTGATGTTTGCATGAACCGTCAGGTCGTGGGTAACGAAGATCATTGACGAGTTGAATTCATGCTGTGTTTCTCGGATCATCGCCAGGACGTCTTTCTGGACGACGACATCGAGCGCGGTCGTCGGTTCGTCGGCGATGATGAACTCCGGCCTGCAAAGCGTAGCGAGGGCAATACAAACGCGCTGCCGCATCCCGCCCGAGAGTTCGTGCGGATAGGACCGGAGGATCTCCGCAGGAAGGCGCAGCCGCTCCAGATGGCGCCGCACCTCCTGGTCGAATTCGGCGCGTGGCAAATGCATGTGCCGGAACGCGAAATCCTCGAACGTCTTGTGAATGCGACGAACGGGATTGAGTACGTTCATCGACCCTTGCAGGATGTAAGAGAGGTGGCGCCAGCGAATGGCTGCACGTCGTGCCGGGGGCAGTGCATAGAGATCATCGTCGATGAAGCTGTATTTCACCTGCCCGCCAACAATTTCCAACGGGGGCCTGATCGCAGCCGCGATCGCTTTGATGAACGTGGTCTTGCCGCAGCTGGATTCGCCCGCAATGCCATAGATCTCGTGCTTGCGCACATGTATCGAGATCCCGTCGACAGCTCTTACTTCGCGGTCGATCCCGAAATATTTCATCCGGTAGTAGGCGCGGAGATTACTCGTTTCCAGGACGTGCGCGTGTCCGTTGCCGGCTGAGACGGGGATCTGCGTCATCAGGAATTCCCCATCCGATCGAGCCGGCTGCGCGGATCGATGTATTCATTCATCGAGATGGCCAGAAGGAAGAGGCCGATGAACGTCAACGTCACGAAGAGGGTGGGAAAGAAGTACCACCACCAGACTCCGGACACCATTGCACTGTGCTGGTTGGCCCAGAAGATCATGCCGCCGACGGTCGGTGTGTCGACATCGGTAAAGCCCAGGACTGCAAGCGTGACTTCGAGCCCGATCGACCAGTTCATGTTATTCATGAAAGTCGAGAAGACGATCGGCAGCACATAGGGCAGATGTTCCTGCGTGACGATCCTCGGCATCGACATGCCGGAAAAAACGCTGGTGTTGGTGAATTCACGGGTTCTGAGGCTTATCATGACCGATCGAATAAGCCGCGCATCATAGGCCCATCCGAGGCCCGCCATGACGAGTGCCAGCACGAACCAGGTCATGTCGTCACGCAACACGAAATAGAGCAGGACCAGAAGCGGGAACAGTGGAATGACGATAAACGTGTCGTTGATCGACATCAGGATGCGATCGACGATCCCGCCGACATAACCGGAGATCAGTCCGATCGTCAGGGAGAGTATGCGACTGATGAGCGCTACGATGAAGCCGAAGGCGAGGGTATTGCGGATCGCAAAGGTCAGTTGCCAGAAGATGTCCTGACCGCGCGAATTGGTTCCGAATATATATTCCAGCGACGGTGGCGCATCCAAGGCCACAACGTAGGAGTCGATCGGTTCGTATGGCGAGAAAAAGGAAGCTACGGCAAGGCCGAGGATGATCGCCATGATCACGCATCCGATTGCGAACTCGCCGTTATAGCGGAACAGGTCTCTGAGGACGGCAATCATTGGCTCACCTGTACGCGCGGGTCGATCAGGGGATAGATGATGTCGATGATGAAGACGGCCGCCGAAACTGCGATGATGGCAATCGAGGTGATGCCCAAAACGAGCGAATAATCGGCAGCATGGACGGCCTCAACCAGAAGGCGCCCGATCCCCGGGTATCCGAAGACCTGTTCGGTGATCACCGCGCCGTTGAAGATCGCGCCGATCGACATTGCAAGGCCGGTGATCTGCGGCAGGAATGCATTGCGCATGACGTAGGACGTTACGAGCTTTTTGTCCGGTACGCCGGCGAGCGCAGCATAGGTGACGTAGTCGTCGGTCACGATATTCGAGACCAGCGCCCGCATTCCCATGAACCAGCTTCCGACACCGACAAGGATGAGGGAGAGCGAAGGCAGAATGGAGTGCATCAGGACGCTGCCCACGAATTGCGGCGTCCATCCAGTCCGGAGGTTCATCTCGTAGCCGCCGCTGCTCGGCAGGATCGGCAAGAGGAATGTGAAGACGATCAACAGAACGAAGGCAACAATATAGTAGGGTACCGGATGGAGCCCCATCATGATCATGCCGAGGACCCGAAGGATGCGATTGCGGCTGTAGTAGCCTGCCAGTCCGCCAAGGACATTGCCAATAAACCAGCTCAATAGCGTCGACACTGTAAGCAGACCGATCGTCCAGGGGATGGCTCTTCCAATCAGTTCACTCACGGGCGTCGGAAATGCCGATAGCGAGGGGCCGAAGTCGAGCATCGCCAGTCGTCGCCAGAATATGAGATACTCCTCCCACAGATTGTCGCCGACGCCGTAGAGTTCCTTGAGGGACTGCCGAAGAAGCTCAATGGATTCGGGGCTGGAAAAGCCAAATGTGCTCACTTGTGCGACGGCATGCTCGACCGGATCTATCGGCGTGAGATGCGTGATCAGAAACGTGATGCTGATGCCGACAAAAACGACCAGCGCGAACTGTAGGATGCGCTTGGCCACATAGATGGCGTAGGATCGCATTGATGCCTCGTATATCGGGATGAGGTCTCCGCCCGGTGCCTTGGAGGCTCCGGGCGGCAGTTTCTCACTTTGCCGGCTTGGTCGGCTTCAAATTGACCATCATGTATTTAGTGTTGCCCCAGTTGGGGACCGGGTCCGTGTAAGGCTTGGTTGCGAGGCTCGGGAAGCCGGTCCAATACGTCGTGTCCATGGTCGTGAAGACGTTGTAGGCCATGAGCGGAATGATCGGCATCTCTTCGGTGGCCAACTTCAGATAATCGAGACCGAGCTCGACCCCACGCGGATCGTCGAAATCGATGGTGCGGATCTCCTCGATGATCTTGTCCAGCCTCGGTTCAGCCCATCGTTGCCAGTTTCTCGGCGGTTGCACCTTGCCGACGTCGACGACAAACTGGGAATGCCAGCTGTCGAGGAAGAACGACAGGTCCGGGTGACCGCCCCAGGTCTCGACGCTCCAGCCTATGAAGGTGTCGAAGTCGCCGACACCTCGCCGGTCAATCATCGTTCCCTGGGCGACGTCGATAACCGCATCGATGCCAAAACGCCGCCATTGCTGCGCGATGATCGATCCGGCACGCGTCATGACCGGCCGGAGATCGCCTTCGACCATGACCTTTACCGAAAATGGCTGCCCGTTCGGCTGAAACCAGCGCTCGCCCTGTTTGGTGAAGCCGGCTTTCTGGAGAAGTTCGGTTGCCGCCTCCGGATCAGGTTTCCACCATCCCTTGCCAAACGCGGTCGCTATATCAGCCGGGTCCGATGGTATCTGGTCCTTGAGGGACGGGCGCAGCATGTCTGCGATCTGCTTGCCCGTCGTCGGGTCGTAGGGCTTGATCTTCCGCTTGCCCGTGTCGAGTTCGAAACCCGTCAGCCACTGCTCCATCGGTTCGAAATAGTATTTCGGATAAAGACCGGTGGGCGGCACGCCGATTGCGGAGATGGTGGCGGCGCCTCGATAGGAAGCCATGCTGACAGCCTTGATGTCGATCAGCAGCGCCAGCGCCCAGCGGACGTCCTTGTTCTGGAATTTTTCCAGCCGATGGTTGAAGATGACCGCAGGCAGGGTCGGGTCAGGATGCGCATAGGGAAACCCCTTGAACCAGCTGACCGAGGACGGCGAGTCCTTGGCAAGCGTGAACATGCCTTCGGGGGACAGATCGTGGATGACGTCGAGACGATGATTGAGCTGCTCGATAACCCGTTTTTCGGGCGGTCCCGGGTCAATATAGGCTAGATAGCCGGGGCCGGGTTCGCCGAACCGGGCGACCGTGGTCCGCTTCCAATCCTCGCGTTTCTTCCAGATGAACCACTTGCCGCCGCGGTCGAAATTGTGGAGCGTATAGGCACCGAGCCCAACCGGCGGGTTGAAGTCGAACTTGAGAACGTCACCGGCTTTCTCAAACACATGCTTCGGCATCATCCACATGGCGTTCCAGCGAACCGTGAACAGTGCATGAAAGCGCGAATTGGGCTTTTTGAGCTTGAAGAGCACTTCTGTCGGGCTCTTCTTCTCGATCGCCGCGACGTTGATCTGAACCGGTGCACTCCAGCGCAGGCCGCTGGTCTTCATGTGGGTCTCGATCGTGAACACCACGTCGTCCGCAGTGAACTCCACGCCATCGCTCCAGAAGATGCCGGAGCGGAGCTTCACGGTCATCTCCGTGAAATTCTTGTTATAGATCGGCTTTTCTGTTGCGAGCGAATTGTCCCAGACACCATCGACACCGTGGTCGGGATCGATGTACCAGAAGGTGTCCATCATGTTCTGGTGGAGACCCGTCGTCTGCCCGCCGGCATTGATGGCCCAAATGTTAAACCATCCGGCGTTTTTGATCGTTCCTTCAGGGTTTTCGAGAATCAGCAGCTGTTCTCGGGGTAAATCGTTGCTTGGCACTTGCCCAAGCGCCGGCCTGGTCGCGAGAAATGTCCCCGCGAGCCACATAAATGTCCTTCTCGAAAGCATGCCGTATTCCTCCCAGTTTCCAGCGTGCTGATCGGCTACCCGACTAAACGAATACTGCCTGGGCGGTGCGGAAAGTCAACCGTTTTCGTGATTTGTATCATGTTTCGTGATATATTCGGTCGGCAGCCGATGAGCTCGAGACCCGGGAGTTGGCTCGCGAGCGTGGTACGCTGTGCAAAAATCGGTTGCCCCCGACTGTCAGTCGCTGGTTACCTTCGGCGATGCCGCGAGGTCTGTCGCCGACTATTCCTATGAAACGCCGGTCGAACCCCGCTTGATGAGCTCGCCGGAAATGCGGCGGATGACCGGTGGTTGGCCCGGAGCGCATGAACCGTTCTCCAGCATCGTCACCGCCACATCGACGATCGTATCGATCGGCTGACGGAACGTAGTTAGATCGTAATGCGGCCAGGCGGCCATGCTTATATCGTCGAAGCCTGCGACAGCGATATCTTCGGGCACGCGTACACCGCTTTCCTTAAGCGCGTCGAGGCCACCGGCCGCAAGTATGTCGTTGGCAAAAAAGATCGCGTCAGTTTCTCCTCGCGCAAGAATGTCGAGCGCAGCGGACCTTCCGGCATAGTAGCTGTATTCATTGCCATCGATCAGGGCGGAAAGCGTCATGCCACGCTCGGCGACGCGGGTGATAAAGGCGTTCTGCCGCTCCCGATTGGTTGTTGTGTGCGAAAGGCCTGCGACATAGGCGACGCGACGGCGGCCGATAGCATGAAAATGGTCGGCGATGGCCCGCGCACCCTCGGCATTGTTGCAGATCACACAACTGAGTTCGGTGTCTTCCGCCACGCGGTTGATCAGGATCGCGGCCCTGCCGTCGGTTGCCCACTGGAGCGTCGGGCCGGACAGGATGGTCGCCGAGATGATGATGACCGCATCGACATTGTAGCGCCTCAGCGCCGAAAGCTGCTCCTCGAGATCGCTGCCCCTGGTGATGTTGAACATCAGGCTCTGCAGCCCGATGCGCTGCAGGGCACGCGATAGCTGCTCGATCAGCGCCGGATAGAACGGGTTCTGCATATCGGAGATGACGATGCCGACGATATTCGTGCGGCTCTTCGACAGCATGCTTGCAATCGCATTGGGATGGTAATCCACGTTCTCGGCAAAACGGACGATCTTTTCGCGTAACTCGGGGGCGATGCTCGCGCCCGGCGTAAAGGCGCGTGAGACCGCCGATTGGCTGACGCCGAGCATGCGGGCGAGTTCACGCGCCGTCATCGGCTTGCGTCTGCTTTTTTCGCTGGCGGTCTCATTCCTGCTCAATGACGGCTCCCCTTGGTTTGGCTGCAACCGATGCGCGCTTCTCACTATGCCTCAAACAGCCGGCCATCAATATGAAAAATTGAGACAGTTCCTGATCTTGCATCCGTATGCAACGCGCGTTAGGTTCGGCATCGGTCGGGAGAACACCTGACCAGACAATCGGATGGTGGAGACGCGGATGTCCAAAGCCCTGGACGGCCTGCGGGTCGTCGATTTTTCGGATACCCTGGCGGGACAGTTTTGCGCGCGGCTGCTGGCGGATTTCGGCGCCGAGGTAATGCTGATCGAACCTCCGGAAGGCTCATCTATCCGGCATATGCCGCCGTTTTCCTTGACCGATCCGACCCTCTCGCTGCGATTTTGGCATCTGAACAGCGGCAAAAATTCCGTCGTCATCGATCGAACAGGCACTGGTGGGCAGGAGACGTTGGACGCCATGCTTTGCGGGGCGGACATCGCCATCCTGCCGGAGGATTTCGATCCGGAGAAGGTCGTGCGCCTCAATCCCGCCTGCATCGCGGTCTGTGTCACCGCCTTTGGTTGCGACGGGCCGCTGAAGGAGTGGCGCGCGCCGGAGATCGTTCTTCAGGCCCTGTCCGGGATGATGAACAACAATGGCGCCTACGGGCGGGAACCTCTCTATGGCGTCGGCGAGCGTGCATCCTTTGCCGCAGGGCAGGCGGCCTATATCGGCATCATGACGGCTTTGCACGAGCGCCATTCCAGCGGTCTCGGCCAGATCGTGGCGATCGATGCCGCCGAAACCGCTGCGGCCATGTGTTTCCCTTATGTCATGCGTCACATCTATAACGGTTCGATCCACACGAGGCAGGACCAGACGATCCCGGCAGGGCAAGTGAAGTGCCGCGATGGTTGGGTTTGCATCTGGATCTACAATCACCGTTGGCGCGCGGTCTGCACCGCGCTCGATCTGCTCCCTCTGGAAACCGACCCGCGCTTTTCCGAACCCCAGGTGCGGCGGGCAAATTGGGATACCCTTTACGAGATCATCCAGGACAAGGTCGAGAACTGGTCTGCTGAGGACCTGGTGGATCGGCTGCAGAAAGCCCAGGTCATTGCCGCAAAAGCCTATCGTCCATCCGAGCAGATCCATAACCGTCACCTGAACGGCCGACACTATTGGGAAAAGGTCGAGGACCGGCTGATCCTTGGCCCGCCGTTCCGCTTGAGCGCCACGCCGCGCGTGGTCAGATCCGGCGCGCCCGCACTTGGGGAGCTGAAGATCGATCCTGCGGTCTGGGAGGCCAAAAGCCGGCAGCCGCGGCAATCGTCGCGATCTTCAAAAGTGCCGCCGCTCGATGGTCTGAGAGTGATCGAGATCACCACGGCCTGGGCGGGCCCGATGGCGGGCCGGGTCCTTGCCTATTTCGGTGCGCAGTCAATCCATGTGGAATCACCGAACCGCGTGAATTCCTGGCGGCTCAACAAGGAGAGGCCGAACCCGATCAATTTTCCGGATGGCGAACCGGGCGCCCGCCCGTTCGACCGGTCCTTTCTCTTCAACTCGCAGAATGTCAACAAACTCTCCTGCATCCTCAACCTGAAGACGGAGGAGGGGCGCAGTACGCTGCGCCGGCTCGTCGCCGTCGCCGATATGTTGATCTGCAATTTCAGGCCCGGCACGCTCGCAAAACTCGGGCTCGACTACGAAAGCCTGGCCGCAATCAAGCCGGACATCATCGTTGCGGAGCTCCCTGCTTTCGGAGGCAGCGGCCCGATGTCGGGATACGCGGCGCTTGGGCCAACCATGGAGATGGCAACCGGAATGTCGGCAATGATGGCCTATCCGGGTGGGCAGCCGGAAAACAGCGGGCCTTCCTACCTCGATCCGATCGGCGGCTTCAACGCGGCTGCGGCGATCCTGACGGCGTTTCATTATCGGGACCGGACGGGCAGGGGCCAGTATGTCGAGGTGCCTCAGGTCGAAGCGGCGATGCAGTTCATCGGCGCGGAACTCCTGCTGGCGGCCGAGAGCGGGGTCGACCCCCTCCCGGATGGCAACCGCGTTGCGAACATGTCGCCGCATGACGCTTTTCCGGCAAGGGGCGAAGACCAATGGGTGGTCATCGCTGCCGAAAACCAGGCGCAATGGCAGGCGCTCTGTTCCGCCATCGGGCATCCTGGGCTCGCAACCGACCCACGGTTCTCCGATCTTGCGGCACGCAAGCGCCACGAAACGGAACTGACTGCGATACTGTCCGAGTGGACTGCTGTGCGAAACAAGCACGCGGTCGCAAGGCTTCTTCAATATGCCGGGGTCGCCGCCGCCCCGGTTGCCAATGCCGCCGATGTCGCCTCCAGCACCTATCTTGCCCATCGGGGGTTCTTCACGGAGCTCGATCATCCGGATGCCGGGCGGCATCGTCATCCCGGCCTGCCGATCCACCTCAGCCGGACGCCGGGCAGCCAGCGCCGCCCGGCCCCGCAGTTCGGCGGAGACAATCGGTACGTCCTCGAAGATATCCTCGCCCTGCCTGCCCTTGAAATCGACCGCGTTTCGGCAGGCGACGTTATGGCCACGGTCCCTTTTCCGGACGGTTGATGGATGGATCAGGACGATATGCCCCCAGTTTTCCCCAGAGATCTGACTGTCGATATCCAACTCGACAACGACCCGCGTTATATCGGCACGATCCACGATGATGTTGTCGCCCGGGCGCGGGGTTACAAGGCTGCGCTCATTCCGGGGGCTTTCGTTTACGGTCACATAAGTCGCGTCGCACTGCAGGCCTGGGGAGAGGCCTGGACGGGACGCGGCGGCATGGGTGCTCGCTTTCGCCGGCCCGTCTATAACGGCGATCGCCTCCTCATCCGTGCCGGAATCCTGGAGGGCGACGCAACCATGAGCCGTGCGCAGGTTTCGGTGACCAACGAGGGGGGCGAAGAGGTGGCCAGCGGCTGGGTCGGCCTGCCTGACGCGGCTCCGGTCGTGTCCGATATATCGGCGTTTGCGCCCATTCCGAGACCGGCGGTTCCCTCGAAAGGCGACGTGGGAAGCCTCCGTCCGGGCATGTCACTGACCACGGCCAACCGGGTGCTGACCCAGGGTGATTTCGAGGCATCTCTGCGCGCTTTTGGAGAGGGCGAACCTTTCTACAAGCGTGAGGGCATCGTCCACTCCGGCTGCGCCATGCGTCTTGCGATGGGAGATGCGCATAATAGTTTCCGGTTTCCCTCGCCGGTCGTCTTGACGGAGATCGAGACCCAGCACTTTGCGCAGGTCAGGCCCGGCCAGCGGCTTGCAACGGTAGGGCAGGTCGCCCAGGTCTATCAGCGCAAGGGCAAGCATTATCTTGGGACCGAGGAATTCCTGCTGGCGGATGGGCTTCTCGTCGCGCGCTTTCGGCGCACCCAGATCTATGCCTATGACACTCCCGGCCCATGACTGCCTCAACCATATTTTTCGGAAAGCAGCGCTTGCATACGGATGCAAACTGCGCAATGCTGCAACGACGGAAGAGGGTGACGGCATCAAGTCGGTCACATGATCGATGCGGCCGGGGAGGGGCGTACGATGTCAGCGAACTGCATGTCGGCATCGGGCTAACGGCCATTATGGACGGACATGGCTCCTATCGAGATTTTGGGACCGGCTTTGACCGGGTGATTTCGTTTTAATGAGGTGCGCAGTGGCGACGGCGACGACGATCAAATCCATCGAGGCTTTCCAGGTTAGCTGGGAACCGAACGAGCCGCCGGGTCGCCGTAGCGCCATCGTCCGCGTGACGACCACCGACGGCATTGTCGGGCATGGAGAGGCCTCGCCGATGATGGGTGGCGAGCACTCGCTCGGGGTGGTTCGTGATTTTGCATCTTCGCTGGTTGGCGTTGACGCTCTGGACCATGCGGTCCTCTACGACAAGCTGCTGCATAAATATGTGAAGCTTGGCCCGGAAGGGGCCGTCACTGGTGCGCTCGCGGCTCTCGATATTGCGCTCTGGGACATCAAGGGCAAATATTTCGGCCAGCCGGTCTTCAAGCTGCTCGGCGGTGGTTGGCGCACGGAAATACCGTTCTATGCCTCGATCGGGGGAAATGCCGGACGCACCGTCGACGAGACCGTGAAGGCGGTCGAGGCGCGCTGGAAATCCGAGACGCCCGCTGCCATCAAGATCCGCTGGGACGGCGACCGCACTCGGCAGGACTATGACATTCCGGGCGATATCGCCAAGGCCAAGGCAGTGCGCAAGCTGGTCGGCGACGATTTCCCGCTCGCCTTCGACGCCAACAATCAATATTCGGTCGGTGGAGCGATCCGGGTGGGCCGGGCTTTGGAGGAGCTCGGTTACCTCTGGTTCGAGGAACCGGTCCAACACTATAACGTGCGCGCGATGGGAGAGGTCGCGCAGCGTCTGGACATCACCGTGTCGGCGGCGGAGCAGACCTACACCACCCAGGCACTGATCGACATCATCAATGCCGGTGTCCGCATGGTGCAGCCGGACATCATCAAGATGGGCGGCATCACCGGGCTGATGCAATGTGCTGCGATCTGCTACGCATACGGCGTCGAACTGGTGCCGCATCAGACCCAGCCGACCATCGCACACGCTGCCAACCTGCACGTTCTGGCAACCATCATGCATCTGACGAAGCCGGCGGAATTCGCCGATCCGTCGACGCGCATGCATGGTGCGTTTGCCAATCCGCCAAAACCGTCAAATGGAAAATTCGAAGTTCCGAGCGGTCCGGGTCTCGGTCTGGTGATCCACGACGCCGAATTGGACAAACGGCGAAGCTGAAAAGCGAAGCTTGTCTTTGGGAGGAGATAATGAGCTTGAACAGAAGAGAATTTCTTGAACTGGCGGCAGCCGCCACGGCGCTGAGCGCGACGGGTATCCCCAGCACCGCCAATGCCCAGAAGAGCACCGATGTCATTCGCATCGGCATTGCTGCGGGCGGCCCCCGCACCAGCGACCCCAACTTCACCACACAGGGTTCCGACAACTGGGCGACGGAGCAAATGTACGAACAACTCGTCCGGCCGGAAGATGGCGATTTCGCCACGACGCCCGACAAGTACGTGCCGACGCTCGCGACCGGATGGAAATCGTCGTCGGACGCCAAGACCTGGACCTTCAAGCTGCGTCAGGGCGTGCAGTTCCACAAGGGTTACGGTGAGATGACGTCGGAGGATGTCGTCTTCTCCTACAAGCGCGCTATGGCCGATGGCACCAATAAGACCATCATGTCGAATGTCGCCGATGTGGTCGCAAAGGGGCCGTACGAGGTCGACGTCGTCCTGAAGACGCCGGACGTGAACCTGCTGGGTACGACGATCTTTTCCAACAATACATCGATCGTTTCGAAGAAAGCCTTCGACAAGATCGGTGCTGAGAAATTCATGACGGATGCGGTGGGAACCGGTCCCTATGAACTCACCCGTTTTGACAGCGAGTGGGGCGAAGCCATGAAGCGCCACGAGGGCTATTGGGGAACCAAGGCGAAGATCGCCGGCGTCGAATGTGTTTTCATCGCCGATACCACTGCCCGGACACTGGCGCTTCTCTCCGGCAATGTCGACATGATCGAGGCCGTCCGCGCGCCTGGCTGGGTGGATTCCATGCTTCAGCGTGACCCGACCCTGCAATTCGACATGACGCAGCCGGGGTCGTTCAACACGCTCCACATCAACCTGAAACGCAAGCCTTTCGACAACCTCAAGGTCCGCCAGGCGTTGATGTATGCGATCGACCGTCACGCTGTCGCCGACGCGCTGAAGCCGATGGGCGGGTTCATGGCCGGTCTGCAGCCGGACTTTTTCCCGGCCGGTTTCAAGACGGAGGACCTGCCGCCGGAATTGCAGTACAAGCCCGATCCGGCAAAGGCGAAGGCGCTGCTGGCGGAAGCGGGCTTCCCCAACGGCTTCGATTTCGACAGCAATTGCAGCCAGCGCGAAGACTATGCGTCGACGATGCTGATCGTGCAGGAACAGCTGCGCGGTGTTGGCATGCGCATGAACCTGAAGATCGGCGATCATACCGCCTATCACGCCGATAATCGCAGCGACAAGAATACGCTTGCGATGCACTCGTCCAGTTATCCGCCGATCCCGACCCAGCTCTATTTCCAGCAGCTTTCGTCGAAATCGGAAGCCAAGCCGGATGGCAAGGGCGGCGGTGCCTATAGCCACTACGGTGTGGTGATGCCGGGTATCGATGATCTGCTGAGCCAGGCCCTGCAGGCGACCGACTACAACACCTATCTCGAACTCTGCAAGAAGATCGAGCTGCAGGTCCTGCGAGATCTGCCGCTGATCGCGCTATCGAGCCTTTCCTTCACCGTGGCTCGCAACAAGCGCGTCAACCTCGGCTATCCGGTCAAGAGCGGTTACGCCCGCTGGCGTTTCCATCGCGCCACCAAGACCGCCTGACGTCGTCGATCGAGTTCCAAATCCGCCATCCCCCGCAAGCGCGTCGCACTTGCGGGGGATGGCGTTTTGCTGCTCGGAACATGACGGCAATCCGTCCTGAGACTTGCCGTAACGCGCCGTCAGGCCGGGATCGCCGGAGACGGCCTGGTGAGCGGGATGGGAAACGGCTTTGCGAAATGACAGGCCGCCAATTGGCCTGGTGCGACTTCGCGCAGCGGCGGTCGCTCGATGCTGCAGATCTCCTGGCGGATCGGGCAACGGGTATGGAAACTGCAGCCTGGCGGAACGCGTTTGGGGCTCGGGACGTCGCCTTCCAGAATGATGCGCTTGCCCTTGCGTTCGGGATCCGGTTCAGGCGCTGCCGATAACAGCGCCTGCGTATAGGGATGCTGCGGCATCCCGTAGATCTGTTTCTTCGGCCCGATCTCGACGATCCGGCCAAGATACATGACCGCCACGCGATCGGCGATGTGGCGAACGACAGCAAGGTCATGGGCGATGAACAGGAAGGAGAAGTTCTTCTTCCTTTGAAGGTCCTGCATCAGGTTGATGATCTGCGCCTGGACGGAGACATCGAGAGCGGAGACGGGTTCGTCGGCCACGATGAATTTCGGATCGACCGCGATGGCGCGCGCCATGCCGATGCGCTGGCGCTGGCCGCCGGAAAACTGCCGCGGGTT
Source organism: Neorhizobium sp. SHOUNA12A (assembly GCF_023006505.1). GTDB lineage: Bacteria > Pseudomonadota > Alphaproteobacteria > Rhizobiales > Rhizobiaceae > Neorhizobium. The sequence continues at coordinate 94,658 of NZ_JALBGV010000008.1, read as the reverse complement.
GCGGTCCATGAAGCTCGGGGAAAGCCCCACCTGGTTCATCAGGTCTGCAACGCGTTCCCGCCGGTCGCGCCGGGACCTGACCAGGCCGAACACATCCAGCGGCTCGGCAATGATCTGGGCCACCGTGCGACGGGGGCTGAGCGAGCCGTAAGGGTCCTGAAAGATCATCTGCAGGTGGCGGCGCATGTCGCGCATCTGTGCGGGCGCCAGCCCGGTCAGCTCGGTATTGTCGAAATGGACCCTGCCGGCTGTGGGATCGATCAGCCGCAGCAGAAGGCGGCCGAGGGTGGATTTCCCGCAACCGGATTCGCCGACAAGCGCCAGCGTTTCGCTGTGATTGACCGAGAAGGAACAGCCGTCGACGGCACGCACCTCGTCGGCCCGCTTCCCGAGGCTGAAGCCGAGGCCGGAACCGAACGTCTTGCCGAGGTCTTCGACGCGAAGGATGGGATCGGTCATTGCAGGGATGCCTCCTTCTTTTTTGCATCCGCCTGTCCGGCGGTCACCCAGCATGCCGCCCGTTGGTCCGGTCCGAAGGAGAACATCGGCGGCATTTCCCTTGCGCATTTTTCAATGCGCAAGGAACATCGCTCGTAGAAAGGACAGCCTGTCTTGATCGATCCGGCCAGCGGCACCGATCCCGGGATCTGGTAGAGACGATCGCGGTCGTCGTCGAGCCGCGGGATCGATTGCAACAATCCCCGCGTATAGGGGTGACTGGGCGTGCGGAAAATCGAAAGGACATCCGCTTCCTCGACAACCCTGCCGGCATACATCACCACCACCCGCTCGCAGACATCCGCAATAACGCCGAGATCGTGCGAAATCAGCAGCACCGCGGTGTTCAGCGTGCGACGCAGCTTGTGCATCAGGTCGAGAACCTGTGCCTGGATGGTGACGTCGAGCGCCGTCGTCGGTTCGTCGGCGATCAGTAGTTTCGGATTGCAGGCCAATGCCATGGCGATCATCACGCGTTGACGCATTCCGCCGGAGAACTGATGCGGATAGGAATCCACCCGCCCGGCCGGATCCGGTATGCCGACCAGTCCCAGCATTTCGATGACACGCGCGCGCCTTTGCTCGCTGGTCATTGCTTCGTGGAGCATGACCGCCTCGCCGATCTGGTCGCCGATCTTCATGACCGGGTTCAGCGAACTCATCGGCTCCTGGAAGATCATCGCGATGTCCCGACCGCGGATTTCGGGCATTTTCGAGCGCGGGAGGTCGAGCAGGTTGACCCCGTTGAATTCGATACGGCCTTGCACGATGCGTCCCGGCGGTTCGGAGATCAGCCGCAGGATGGAGAGCGAGGTGATCGACTTGCCGGATCCGGATTCCCCGACGATTCCGACCGCCCCTCCGGGTGGGATTTCGAAACTCACGCCATCGACCACCCGGATCGGGTTGGCCTTCGGGCCGAATTCGACGGCAAGATTGTCGACCTTCAGGAGGGGCACCGTCATTCGGAGATCTCCGGATCGAGCACGTCTCGCACAACGTCGCCCAGAAGGTTGAACGAGAGGACGACGCAGGTGATAGCGAAGCCGGCGCCGATGATCGGCCATGGCGAACCGAAGAGATTGTTGAGGCCGTCGCGGATGATATTGCCCCAGCTCGGGTTCGGCGGTTGGGTGCCGATGCCAAGGAAGCTCAGCGACGCCTCAAGGCGGATCGCGGAGGCGACCCAGAGTGTCATCAGGACCACGATCGGTGCTGCGATATTGGGAATGACGTGACGGAAGATGATGACCGGCGTCCGCAGGCCGATTGCAGTGGCCGCCTCGATATAGGGCTCCTGCTTGACCGCGAGCGTCGAAGCGCGGGCCACGCGGGCGAAGCCGGGAATGAAGGCGACGGTGATGACTGCTATGACGTTCCAGAAGCCGCCACCCAGCACCGCCGCAATCATGATGGCGAGCAGCAGTTCGGGGAAAGCCAGCAGCAGGTCGATCAGGCGCGAGATCACCCGATCGATTATGCCGCCGAAATACCCTGCGACGACGCCGAGGACAGTCCCGCAGATCGCCGCCAGTACCGGAGAAATCAGGCCGAAAATCAACGAATTGCGGGAGCCGTGGATCATTCTCGAGAGCACGTCGCGTCCGAACTGGTCGGTGCCGAGCCAGTTGCTGGCAGAGGGGAGCCGGTTGATCTTGAGGATGCTCTGGGCAAGCGGATCGTATGGTGCGAGGAGCGGCGCGAAGATCGCCACTACAATAAAGATCAGCACGATCACGAACGCTATGATGGTCGAGGGGCGCGAGAACAGCGTATAGCCGATCTGGCTGAGCGGCTTCGGTTCCGGGGCAAGCAAGGGTGAGGAGAGCTGGGAGTTTTCGGTGGTGACGACCATTTACTGCACCCGGATTCTGGGATCGACGACGATGTAAACGAGATCCATCAGGAGGTTGATGAGCACGACAAACAGCGCGAAAATCACAACACCGCCCTGGATGACCGCGTAGTCACGTTCAGCAATAGCGCTGATGAGCAGCTTGCCGATCCCCGGCCGGTTGAAAACCAGTTCGATCGCGACCGACCCGGACAGGGTCGCAAGCATGCTGAGGCCGATACCTGTGGTGAGCGGAAGCATCGCATTGCGCAGGCCGTGCCGGTAGATGACCCGGCGTTCCCGTGCGCCCTTGGCACGTGCGGTGCGAATATAGTCCTTGCCGAACACCTCCAGCAGAGAGGTTCGCGTCAGTCGTCCGATGAACGCGGCCTTGACCATGGCAAGCGTTAAGGCCGGCAGGAAGACGTGATGCATGCGGTCGACAAAACCTTCGCCGCCGCCATTGATCGGAAATAACCCCATGTTCAGCGAAAAGGTGATCAGCAGCAGGGCGCCGAGGTAAAAGTCCGGGACGGCGTAGCCCAGTAGCGAGAATCCGCGAACGGCGGCGTCCGGTGCCTTGTTCCTGTGTGTCGCGGCCAGCACGCCGAGTGGAATCCCGACGCCGACCCCCATGATCATGGCGACGATCGTCAGCTCGATCGTGTAGGGCAGGTTATAGGCAATCAGCCTGAGCACCGACTGGTTGTTCATCAACGACGTGCCGAAGTCGAGCGTCAGCATCCCCCACAGGAAGCTGAAATATTGCATCCACAGCGGGGCGTTGAGCCCCATCCGCTCGCGGAAGATTTCCAGCTGTTCGGGTGTTGCCATGTCCCCCAGGGCCGCGATCGCCGGGTCGCCGGGCAAGATGCGCATGGCGATGAAGACGAGCGTCAGCACAAGCAGAACCGTGGGAATGGCATCGGCCAGTCTCAGCAGCAAATATCGCGCCATGGTGTGTTCCTCCTCCCTGGTCGCGGTTCCGATCCTGCCTCCTCGCATTCCGGAACACGCTATTTTCACGCAGCAAACCGCCGACAGCCAGCCTCAATTTTGTAACGACGTGAAATAAGGCTCGTTGGACAGGTTCGGCTGCAATCCCGGCGACAGACAAGAGCGCCCATTTTGCCGAAAGCTGACGAAATATTGCAGATGATATCGCGACTGCGTGTAGGTGCCCGGCACCGTGGCGGCAAAACCTCCGGACTTGTCCTTCATCGGAAGCGACTTCCACCGTTCTGCCTGGTTGATGCGACGGTAGTGTAGTGTCGGTTCACTTTCCGCCTTTCCATCGAACCGGACTTCGAAATCGGCGCCCGGCTTGAAGGTCGGCGCACCGGTCACGCCGGAGGGGCGGGACAGAACCGGAAAACGTGCTTCCAGCGCGGCGATTGCCGCTGCGGCCTTCGGGCTCGCCTCAACGCTCTCATAGCAACCGCCGCCGCGGAGCGACTCCAGATCGGCCACTTCCGCCTGCATTTCCGGCAACCTCGAATGCCAGGATCCACGCAGCCATGATTGCGGACCATAGGTAAGGTCATCGGCGTAAAGATCGCGCGAGATATCGGCGATCTTTTCCCATGCCATCAGTGAACGTCTTGCATGGTCGATAACGCGGTCCATCAACGGCGTGACCTTGGTGGCGACGAACAGTTCAGCCCAGCATGCTGCCCGGAAGCGTTCTGCAAAAAACCGCGCCAGTCCGGCGCAGATCCGGATATCGACGAGCATTCTCTGGACGGCAATCCTGCCGAAGCTGGATGTGCTGTTGGCCTTCAGGACTTCGCTTTCGCAGCCATTTGCCATCTCGTCCAGCCAATCGGCGACATCCAGCGGCGTAAAGCGATGCGACGGTTCTCCGGCGAGCAGCAATTCGGCATATTCACGGGCATTGGCAAACAGCGTTGGATCGAATGTCGGTGCATTGCCGAACCGAACCGGACCTTCCATGTCGAACCCATAGGCGCGTCGACCGGAGCCTTCGACGAGCGCAAGGTTGGTGTAGACCTCCGGCCAGTAGTGGTTGTTCGAGGCGGATGGCCCATGCGCGAGAGTGACCAGCGGCAGAACACGGCTTGCCCAGGACATGCCTTTTTCGCATTCCTCGGCGGCATCGCCGCAGACCTGCTGGAGATAACGCATCCAGCTTTCGCGCGGCGCATCGGGGTTGTAGAGCAACCGACCCCAGACCCGATATTGATAGTCGTATTTCTGCCAATCGTACCGCGTGGCATAGCCCTGTTTCTGGTAGTTGAAGCGTCCGCCCGGAATGCCTGTCCCCATGCGGCCCTTGAAGCCCAGCGGCTCGCACCATTCCACGCCGTCCGACCCGGCAAACATCGAGCTGCGGCCGTAACCGGCTGCAAATTCGGGATCTCCCCACAGGAGCACGCGCTGCGTGCCCGGCCAGATGCGGTAGATGACCTTGTAGTCCTTGTCGGCCGTCAGCAGATCGCCATAGGAGTAACGCAGGAATTTTCGCGACCCCTCGCTCAGTTGCTCCCGTTCGCTGCGAGCAACCTCCGGCGGGTATTCCTTCTCGCGGATTGCCGATTGGTGGTAGGGCGGTCCCATATGCTCCGCGAGATATTTTGGCGAGGCGGCGATTGGCATGCCGCTGTCACGGGCAATCCCGATCATCTTGTGGTCGAGACCCTTGCCGTGCATGTCGATTTCGACGGGCCGGCCGGCAGCCGCAACGCCGGCGAACGCGTCCTCCCAAAAACCGTATTCGCCCTCGGCGATGCCACCCTCCACATGCACCCGGAAAGTAAGGCCGGTGATTTCCGGTACTTCCTTCAGAAGCGTGGTGATCGCGTCGCGGCAATAGGGTGCGAGATTGTCTTTGGTGACGCCGCGGACGGTATAGTTGGCGCGTGGTACGTCATCGAAATCATATCGCTGGGTCCACAGCGCAAGCTGGAATTCAAGGCCGCGCCTGGCGGCTTCCCGGCCGATGAATTTGAGCATGTCGAGGTTCCGCTCGCGCTCGTCCTCCGGCAGCTCCACCACCTTCACGTCATGGCCTGGAAGGTCGAGCAGATATGGATAGGGGAAATAGAAGTAGACGTCGGTGATCCAGGGGTTGTGATAAGGGTAGTTGTATCCGAAGCCGAGCGCGAGCGAGAAACGGTTGAAACGATTTGTCGCGAGCATCGAGAGATAATCGCGCCACTGCTGGCGGTCGTAAAACCAGACCTTGTCTTCCTGTTCGCTGCAAAACATCCGGCTCATGCTGCGCACGCGGGCGGATGGCCGCTCGACAAGGGGGTAGGTTCCCTCGAAGAGATCCACTCCGGACGCAAACTGCACACGGTCGGCGAGTTCGGTCAAAGCGAAGACCAGTCCGCGGATGTCGGAGCCCCAGGCCGAGATGCAATCACCTTGCCGGGTAAGAACGAAGCTCTCCGGTGTCTCCGGCAGGTCGACCGCCATGTCGGTGTTCCCGGGGAGACCAGCTCCGGAGACGGTGATGCTCGTTCCCGATTGTGCGGCGCTTGCGATTTGAGCCTGCACATTGCGGCGGGCAAGGGCTGCCTGCAGTTCGGTCGCTGCCCAACGGACCGGATGAAACGCGGCGTCATCCGCATCTGGCAGAACAATGGTGACCGAAGTCGGTGCAGTCATAACGTCATCCTTAGAAATATGAAACCATTCGTCGTTGAATGCGGCGGCGATTGCCTGCGCTCCGCGGCCTTCGCCGTCCCGGCAAACGAATGTCTTGAACTGGCCATGGTCGGACCAACCGGGAAGGGTTCCCGGCCGGCGTCGTCGTTTGGAAGTCACGCGGCGTCGATCAGCCGATTTTCGCTCTTGTCAGACGCCAGTGGGCGTAACCCGACTTGAGTTCGTAACCGAGGTCGACATTGGCCGCGCGCACGACCAGATAACCGTTGTCGCTGATCGGCAGGAGCGGCATGTCGGTCAGGAACTTGACCTCGATCTCCTGGACCAGCTTCACACGCTTCTCGAGATTGGGCTCCTGCATCGCTTTCTTCAGCATGTCGTCGATGCCGGGAATGGCAACGCCGTAGTGGCTGAAGTTCGGACCGCCCGAGCCGTCGGATTTGACCTCAGCGGCGGCTGTCAGCTGCTCGATGATCGCCTGGGTCGGGACCGGAGGATAGGCTGCCGAGCGCTGGAACATCGTATTGGTGCCCTTCGCCTGGTCGGCATGGAAGGCCGTGTGGTCCTTGATGTCCAGCTTCATCTCCACGCCGCCGGCGCGAAGCTGTTCCTGGATGATCAGCATCACCGAGGAATAGTCTTCTCGCTGCGAGGTATAGGCGTTGAAAGACAGCCCGTTCGGAAAGCCTGCTTCGGCCAGCAGTTGCTTGGCCTTTTTCGGATCGTGGTCGTAGCGCACGGCCGCCGGTATGGTACCGGCGGTGAAACCGCCGAGAAACGACGGCGGATTAAGGCCATACGTGCGCTGGCTGACCGGTGCCATGGCGCTCGCGAGTTCGTCGCGATTGATCAGATAGGCAATGGCCTGCCGAACGCGGATATCGTCGAAAGGTTTGACAGTCAGGTTCATGGACACTGTGAAGAAGCTGCCCGGTGAAGCCACATCGAAATGCAGCTTGGCATTCCGCTGCTGGATCGACGGCACCCAGCCCGGCGCGCGCACCCCTTCGATCATGTGGACGTCGCCGGACAACAGGGCCAGCGTCCGGGCCGTGGTATCGGCGATATAGCGGATCTGAAGATTGGGAGTTGTCGGCGCGTCTCCGAAATAGTCCTTGTTGACGGTCAGCTTCACGCCCTGTGAGGGATCGCTTTCGACGCTGGCGAGTTGGTAAGGCCCGGTTCCGATAGGATCCTTTTCGAAGGCCGGCGCCCCCTTTTCCTCAAGCGCCTTGCGGGAAATGATGCTCGACGAATAATGGCTGAGCGGGCCCATGATGAACAGCGGGTCCGGCTGGTTGAGGGTGAAGATCACTGTCGCCGGACCGTCCACCTTGACGTCCGCGATATTGTCGAACAGGACGCGGTTGCCGCCCAGTGCCTTGTCGTTGCGCAGGCGATCGAACGTGAATTTCACATCGTCTGACGTCAGGTTGCCGTAGCCCTTGTGGAATTTCACGCCCTGGCGAAGCTGGAATGTCCAGCTCTTGGCGTCCGGTGTCACCGACCAGCTGGTCGCAAGGCTTGGCTGGACCTCGGCGACGCTGGTCGGGAAATGCCCGAGCGGCACTTCGACCAGTTTGTCGAAGATATGAATGATGGCCCATTCGTCGGCGCCCTGAATCGAACGTGCCGGATCTATGGTGCGTACGCCGCGGGCGGCAAAGGCCAGCCGCAGCGTGTCTGATGCCTGTGCGAAAGCAGAGCCGCTCAAACTGGTCGCTATGCCTGCACCAGCAATGGTTGCAGCCGTGCGGCCGATAAACATGCGCCGAGATATTGCCATGTCACTCCCTCCCTGGGCGTACCGAACCCTGTTCCGCCTCCACGGCACAAGACGGTTGACGAACAATGCAATCCGATGGTAGCGCTGCCATCGACGGATCGTCAAGCACTGAAGAGCGATTTTTTAGCATGCGCGGAGACAAAGGCCGAAAGGTCCGGCAGGGCAAATGGATTACCTCGGGCAACGCGGATAACATCCCGGCCATCGCAAACATGGCCGTGCGGCAAACATCTCTGCAGATGCGACGCCGTCGGACATTCACTTGATGGAGCCTTAGATGTCGAAACGCCGGACTGACGGTAGACCCACGATAGCCGACGTCGCCGCACTGGCAGGTGTGGGAGCGATTACGGTCTCCCGGGCCCTGCGTGATCCATCGCTGGTGTCCGATATGCTTCGGGAAAAGATCGATACCGCCGTCCGCGAGCTTGGCTATGTTCCCAATCTCAATGCGAGGGCCCTGGCATCCACCCGCAGCGATGTGGTCGGCGTTCTCGTTCCGTCACTGACCCAGCACATCTTCGCGGATGTCCTGCGCGGCATCTATGACGGGATAGGCCATACGAGGCTACACATCCAGGTCGGCAACACGCGTTACGATCTGGACGAGGAGGAGCGACTTCTGGCTGAACTTCTCCGACACAAGCCGGCCGGCCTGATCGTCTCGGGCATTGACCAGAATGCCGCTTCCCGGCGGATGCTGGAAAAAGCCAACTGCCCGGTGATCCAGATCATGGATCTGTCCGACAATCCGGTCAACAAGATCATCGGATTTTCCCATCACAACGCCGCCAAGGCGATGACCCAACATCTCATCGAAGTCGGATATCGCCGTATCGGTTTTCTCAGCGGTTGGATGAACAGCCGTTCGAAGGGGCGTCTGTCGGGTTACGTCGAAGCGCTCGAGGATGCCGGGATATTCGATCCGCGATTGACGAACGCAGCCGGTGATCTTGGTGCGCTGGCGCTGCGGGGCAGTTGGGACAAGCATCAATATTCGACGCCCGCAATGGGTCGGGAACTGCTTAGCGAGCTTTGGAACAGCGAGCCCCGTATGGATGCGGTTTTCTGCAACAACGACGTGCTGGCGCTTGGCGCTCTCTTCGAGTGCCAGGCCCGCGGTTTGTCGGTTCCGAATGATTTCGGCATCGCCGGGTTCAACGACGAGGATTTCATGGAGGCGGCGTCGCCCGCCATGTCGAGTGTCAGAACACATCGCTGGACCGTCGGACACGACGCGGTGATTGCCCTGCGCCGACAGCTGGACGGCGAGCCGGACGATGAGCGCATCGTTGACGTCGGGTTCGACATCGTCAAGCGAGCCAGCACCGATCGCAGGGCGCAACCGGTGCGGGATGACGATGCTGCCGCTCCCCAACAGACGCGTACTGCAGGCGACGATCGCTGAACCCTTGCCGCGCGAAACACCTGTTGGGTGGACGGATATGATCTGAGCAATCGCGTCGAGGAGGCGCCGCGCGGATCGGCAGACAAGAGGTTGATCGCAGAGGAAGCCGGCAGGCCAAGGGAGGATATTTAATGGCTGAAGAACCCTGGTACAGAACCACAACACGTTGGGGACAGACCAACCTGGTCGAGATCGATCCGGATCGCTACGATGGCGCCTGGTGGCGGGCCCACTGGAAAAACACGCGCATCCAAGGCGTGATCGTCAATGCCGGCGGCATTGTTGCCTATTATCCTTCCGCTTTCCCGCTTCATCATCGCGCTCACACGCTTGGGGAAAGGGACCTCTACGGCGAAATCGTCAAGGATGCACGGGAAGCGGGGCTGAAGGTGATAGCCCGCATGGATTCGAACCGGGTTGCGGAAGACTTTTACCGCGCTCATCCGGATTGGATCTGTGTCGACGCGACCGGAAAGCCATATCGTCAGGCGGACAAATACATCACCTGCATCAATTCGCCCTATTACTGGGAATATCTGCCGCAGGTCATGCGGGAGATTATCGAACACAGCAATCCGGACGGTTTTGCCGACAACAGCTGGGCCGGCATTCCGCGCAAGAACATCTGTCATTGCCGGCATTGCGCAGAGCAGTTCCGCGCCCATGCCGGCATCGATCTGCCGTCTGCTCAAGACTGGTCCGACGAGCGTTATCGGCGATGGGTGCGCTGGAACTATCAGCGCCGCACCGACATCTGGGAACTCAACAACTCCGTCACGATGAAAGCCGGCGGCAAACATTGCCGGTGGATGGGCATGATCAGCGGCGACGTGCTGAACAACAGTTCGCGCTTCATCGATCTGAAAGCCATTCTCGCGCGCACCGAAATCGTCATGCTCGACCACCAGCGCCGCAATCCCGTGGATGGGTTTGCCGACAATACGGAAGCGGGCAAGCGGCTGCATGAAGTGGGCGGTTGGGAAAAGCTCATTCCGGAAAGCATGCCGCAATACCAGCTCGGAAGCCCGGCCTTCCGGCTCGCAAGCATGCCCGCGGCAGAGGTGAGGTTATGGTCGTCGGCCGGCTTTGCCGGGGGCATCCAGCCGTGGTGGCACCATATCGGCTCACTCCACGAAGACCGGCGCCAGTACAAAAGCGCAGAGCCGATCTTCTCCTGGCATGAAGCCAATGAGGATATTCTTCTCAATCGCAGGCCGCTGGCCGACGTGGGCGTGGTGTGGTCGCAGGACAACCATGACTTCCACGGCCAGGACAAAGCCAACGACCGCACGATGAACCCCTACAGGGGAGCGATCCGTGCCCTCGATCGCGCCGGGGTCACCTATTTGCCGATCCACGCCGATGACGTGGCTGGTGCGATCGGCCGCGTCGGCGTCCTCATTCTGCCCAATCTCGGCGCGATGTCGGACGATCAGGTGAACGCCGTAAAGGCATTCGCGCAAGCGGGTGGCTCGGTAATCGCCACGTCGGAAACCAGCCTCTATGATGTTTCAGGCGATCAGAGGCGAGATTTTGCACTGGCGGATCTTTTTGGCGTGCACCGTGGCAGCGGGTCACGGGGCGGACAGGAGCTCGCCAACCCGGATATCGAGGTCGCCGCAAGACATACCTATCTCCGCCTTGTCCCGGAACTGCGGGCTGCCCTTTATGGCCCGACGGATAGCACGGCGCCGGCTGCCGTCGGAATACGTCATCCGCTGTTGAGCGGTCTGGAAGGAACGGACACGATCCCGTTCGGCGGCTTCCTTCCCGTCGTCGGCGTCGATGATGACGTGGCGGTCCTGGCGACCTTCGTTCCCGAATTCCCGATCTATCCGCCGGAAACCTCCTGGATGCGCCAGCCCCGGTCGGATCTACCGATGATCACGCTCCGCGAGCCGGCCAGCGGCAGCAAGCTGATCTGGTTGGTTGGCGATCTCGACCGGTGTTTTGCCCGCGACGAGCATCCGGAACATGCGACGATCATCGCCAACGCTGTTCGTTGGGCTCTCCGTGATCGGCAACTGGTGTCGCTCGAAGGTGGGCACGGTGTCATAAGCCCGGCGCTTTACGAGCAGCAAGGTCGCTATGTCCTGCATCTCAACAACCGCCTGATCATGGCGAAAATGCCGGGACGACAGGACGAACTTCTGCCCGTTGGTCCGATCACGGTCCGCCTGCGCATCGGCTCGAGAATAATATCCTCTAACATCCGCCTGACCGTAAGCGGCCGCTCTGTTCCGGCCATAACGCAGGGCACCGAGCTTGTTTTCGAGGTGCCGGCCATCGCGGATCACGAAGTCGCGGTTATCGACTTTGATCCGGCATAGCCAAATCCGGAACCGCAGGCTTCCGTCGGGGCGGCGCCAATCGTCCTTCATGGTCTTTGACTTGAAGACCCGATACGGGGAGCCGGCAGGTCAATCGGAGGCCTGGCCGGTCTCTGGAGAATGGACCACCAGGCAGTTGCGGCCGGCCTTTTTGGCAAGGTAGAGGGCCGCATCCGCCTGGCGCTGAAGATGTTCCGCCGACACCAGCCCGCAATCTTGCATCAATATCGCCACTCCAATGCTGACAGTGACATAAGGAACGACGCGAGAGGTGGGGTTTGGAAGAGACGCAGCTTCTACTCGGTTGCGGATTCTCTCGGCGATCACCCTGGCCTCCTGTTCGTCGGCGCCCGGAAGGAAGACGAGAAATTCTTCGCCTCCATAGCGAGCGACCTGGTCTCGCTCGTCTCTCATACTGCTTTGGATGATGCCGGCGACTTTCACAAGGCATCGATCGCCTTCGGCATGCCCGAGATTATCGTTGAGGCGTTTGAAGTCGTCGACATCGCACATCAGCATCGCCGCACCGCTCGTTTGTTTAAGGTCGGCATTCCAGAACTGATGGAGCGTCTCCATCATCGAACGCCGGTTGGCGACGCCGGTCAGCGGGTCGGTTCGTGCCAGCAGTTCGAGCTGGGAATTGGCGTCGGTTAATTCCGCGAGGCGACTTCGATCTCGTAACTCGAGCAGGAAGGTCTTGTGAGCCAGGATCGTTGCGGTGCGTCGGGCAACGATGGTTGCTACGACACCGCTCGCGAAAAACAGCGTTCCGGCGAGAGCACTTCCCACCTGGATGTTCGGATTGTGCAGTTGAAAAACAAAATAGATACCGAGAGCAAAAGCACTGATCGCCATCGCCCAACCAAGCGGAATGGGAAATATAATGACGGCGGTGACCGCCACAAAAAGCATGATGGTCAGATGGCGCTCGTAGAACTCGCCACCCGCGTGAACACCGACCAAAGCGACAGACAGGAGGATGAGAAAGACTGCCGAGAGAATGATAACGCCCTGCAGCCACAAAGCGTGCGGTCGCAGGAAGACCATCGCGGCGACAAGAGCTGCGGGCGGAAGGAGAGATGCCGGCCACAGCATCGTCATCACGGTTTGGATTGGGAGCAGGATTGCGTAGAGGCCCAACGTCAGGACGTCGAGCACGATAACCCAGATCATCCACGCGCGGATGATCTTGGCAGTCTGCGGCCAGGAACGTTCGCGAAAAAGCCGGGCCAGATCCCCATTGAGCCGGATATCCCGCGTGCGTCCGCCCAGGAGGCGCTCGACCTGTTCCACTATGGCCGGACTCAGCCTCGGCAGAGGTTTCCGCGAAGACGCTGTTGCCGATTTGGTAGAACCTATAATTCGCTTGGCGTCCATGTGCCGGATCTAGGGTGCAGATGACTGGGGACAAGACGGGCTAGCGAGCCGACCGGACTCGGGTCGCCAGTTTTACTTTTACGCCTGGGCCTCGATCGGCAGGTTTGTCCGGTCGATCGTCCCGGCCGTGTCCGCCTCCATCTGCTCGGGCCGCGCGATAGGCAGATTGACTGTAAACACCGTTCCTTCGCCCTTCACGCTGTCGACGTGAATTTCGCCGCCATGCAACTGGACCACCTGCTTCACCAGGTTCAGGCCGATACCCGTGCCAGCGATGCCGGACGAACTTCTCGCTCGGAAATAACGTCCAAACATCTTCGGCAAGTCATCCGCGTCGATGCCGATGCCTTCGTCGCGAACGGTAATCTGGACACAGTCGCTTTGCTGCCACCCCGTGACATAGACGTTCGGAGAGTCCGGCGCGTATTTCACGGCGTTTGAGAAGAGATTGGTGAACACTTGCTCCAGCGCCGCACTGTCGCCATAAATGGTCGAGGGAAGCCGCTCCAGATCGAGCAAGAACCGGTGCGACTTGCGTATGCTCTCTTGTCGCGCACTGCAGGTCCTGATGATGTCGGCCAACGCGCATGGCTTGCGAACGATATCGATATAACCGTGATCCAAGCGTCCGACCGCCAGAATGCTTTCCATCAACTCAAGCATTCGCGAAACTGCGCCGCGGATCTGCTCCGTTTTCTCACCGATAAACTCCGGTGTGACCGCGTTCTTGCGGCGGACGAGACGCTGCGCCGCGCCGTCGATGATCGAAAGCGGCGTCCGGAATTCGTGAGACGCCATCGAAACGAATTGCCGCTGCAACTCGTTGACCTGCCGCTCTTGATCAAGCATCCGTTCGAGTTCCGCAGCCTGGCGCGCGATTTCTGCGGTTCTGCTGCGCACTGTTTCCTCGAGATCATCGCGGTGCTGAAGCAGCGCCCGTTCCGCCCGTTTCCGCTCGGTGACGTCGACAGCGGCAATCAGCGACGCCGGACGACTGTCGAAGGCGAGTTGGCTTGAGTAGATAAAGACCTCGATTTCGGCTCCGCGAGCTGTCCGATGCCGCTGAGACCGATTGGCTTCGCGGCCATGCTCTGCGGCGGTGGCCGCGACCCTCATTCTTTCCCAATCCTCCGGCGGAAGGATGTCCAAGAGTGTCATGGAAAGAAAAAGGTCACGATCATAGCCGTAATGATCAAGAGCCGCCTGGTTGACGTCGAGAAACTGGAGGCTCTCCCGGTCTTGAACCCACATTGGCAAAGGGTTTCCTTCGAACAATAGCCGGAAGGAAGCCTCGCGCATCTTGAGATCGGTGATGTCGACGCGAATCCCCACGCTTCCGCCACCCGAGACGCGTCTTTCCTCGATCCGCACCCAGCGGTTTCCCGGCAGGCGCTGCTCATGAGCACTCTTCGGCTCTGCGTGACGGGCCAACCGATCGGCCAGCCATTCTTCCTCACGGCCGATCGCCTCGGGATATTGGCCACGCTGCAGCCCGCTGCGAAGTCTGTCCTCGAAACCCATGCCTTTGACGAGGGGCGCGCCGCTATCGGCGTAAAGTTGCTCGTAGCGGCGATTCCACATCACAAATCGATCGTCTTCATCGAACAGTGCCAAGCCTTCGGGAACGACTTCGAAGGCGGCCAGCAGGCGCGCATGCGCTGCCCGCGCCTCCTGCTCTGCGTGTTCGGCCTGGGCATGAGCCTGAGCAAGGGATCGTTCGGCTAGTCGCGCCTCGGTAACGTCCTCATGCGTCGACACCCATCCCCCGTCGGCGGTGCGCTGATGGCAGCCTCGGATGACTTTGCCCGATCTAAGTTCTTTTACCCAGACCTGCGACGACCCCGCGGCGTTCGTGTCTTCCGCCCATGCGAGATATTCCTCCGTGGACATCGTCGGGACGGCGCCGACTTCGTTTCGCAGCTTTAGGATGTCTTCGAGCGACTGCCCAGGGTGGATCAAGGCTGGGTCCACGCCGTAAACCTCGGCGTAGCGACTGTTGGATAGCGCCAGCGTGCCGTCGGCGTTGAAGAGGCAAACCCCCTGGCTCATGCTGGCGAGTGCGATGCGGAGCTGTTGTTCGTGGCCAAGAATCTGCTTGCGGCCGCGGCTTGACGCCAGTTGTGCATTCACGCGCGCGCCAAGTTCCCTGCTGTCGATCATGCTTGAGACACAGTCAACCGCACCGGCCTCAAACCCGGCGATCCGTCCTTCGATATCGCCCTCAGGAGTGACTAGGATCACCGGTATTTCAGATGTCCCCGAACTAAGCTTCAGGCTGCGGCAGGTCTGGACGCCGCACAAATCTGCAAATGTGATGTCGAGCAGGATAAGGTGAGGGTGTGACGCCTCCACGACTGTTTGTAGGTTCTCCAGGGTGTCGCATGGGGAGACAACCGAGATCTCAATGTTTTCCACCGGCAGCTGACTGAGATCCAGCTTGGCTGCATCTGCGCCGATGACAAGAACTGTCGTCCGTCGATGAGCGGTGTTTTGGGCAATTGCCATCGAAACCGCATCTCCGTCCGGAGCCGCGGGCAGTGAAGACGAGTGTAACCGAAGGGGAAATGCTGTCGCCAATGAAGATCGCCTACCATTCCGCCGCTGATCTGTCGCAGGCCTACAATACGTATCGACTATTAAGGAGAGCTTATAGAGGCGTGTCGCGATATCCTTAGGCTTAACTGCCTATTGCCGAAATCCGCCGCATCCGCGCGCGGTTTCCGTCGGGGCTGAGATCGATATGGCAAGCTCGAAAATCAGGCCGAAGATTTTTATACGTCAGTCCGATTGAAGCGCCGATCGATATACCTTATCCAATCACCGAGGTTCCCGAAGAGAACGGCGAGATCGTATTGCCATTCGAGCAGAAGCAGTCTCCAGCTCATGCGTTCTGAAGCCACACCTCGCTGAGCAAGTTGGGCACGAAGGAAATCCATCTTTGCGGTCGGCGAAGATAGGACGGTGGAGCCGTAGCCGGCCTCAACATCGTCAGTCATTCGTTGCAAAACACTGGGCATATTCCTGTGGTCGCTCATACTTTATGCTCCTCATCAATGGATGCCGGAGAGGAGGAGGCTGCGAAAACGTGGCGTTCTCCTCACCCATCGAATGTATGTCGTGAGGCGATGTATATCAAGAAATTCACGAGCGGACATGTACACGAACGCGGCATTGATCAGGCCAAGTGGCCAACGGTTCAATCAATTTCTTTTCGTTGCGCGGCTTGTCCAACGCCGGCGTCTTTGCCCATGCTCGCGTGATTTCGCGTCGTCGTCGAAAGATATGGCCGTCGTTCGAATTCCGAGGTTCGCAGCAAACTTCTCAGGCGCAGAAGATCTTTTCGCGCAACGAGCCCGCACAATTTTCCGCTGACGGGATCGACGATCGGAACCCGTCCGGTATCGGTTGAAAGCATTACATCTGCGACGAAACCGACCGTGTCTTCCGGATGGCAAACCGGGACCGAAGCGTCCGAAACCCGTTCGGCAAGCGTTTGCTCCGCCAGTTCGGCTTTCCCCTGCCAGCCAAGTACGTCGCCTCGGGAAACAACGCCCGCCAAACGCCCGGCGCTGTCGATCACGGGGTAAATACGATGGGTTTTTTGCGGAGACGCAAAGAGGTCACAGGCGTCCCTTACCGTCATTGTTGCCGGCAGCGTGTCCACCTCCTTGATCATGATCTCACCGGCCCTTGTGAATTCGAACGGATCGATACCGTATTCGCGGGTGATGTGTTGCCCCCGTCGCGCAATCTTCTCGGTCAGGATCGAACGGCGCAGGAGCAGGACCGTCACGGCATAGGCGACCACCGTCGCTGCCAGAAGCGGCACCAAGGTGTTTATATCTCCCGTGATCTCGACGGCGAAGAACGTGCCGGTCAGCGGCGCACGCATTGTCCCGCCCATCATCGCAGCCATTCCCAGCAAGGCCCAGAAGCCGGGGTCGTGACCCGGCATAACCAGACCGACAAGCCAGCCAAGAGCGCCGCCGAAAATCAGCAAAGGGGCGAGGACCCCGCCGGAGGTCCCGGAAGACAGCGCAAATAGCCAGATACAGGTCTTGACCAGGAGGATGGTCAGGACGGTCGAGGCGAGCAGCTTGTTGTTGAGCAGGCCGTCGATAATGTCATAGCCGACGCCCAAGCTGCGAGGCTCGATCAACCCCCCGACGCCAATCACGATGCCGCCGAGCATCGGCCACCACATCCAGTGTATCGGAAGCTCTTCGAAGAGATCCTCGATCTTGTAGAGCAGAGTGGTGAGCAGCCCGGATTGCAGACCCGATACGATGCCGATCGCGGCGCAGGCGAAAATGCCCCACCATGGCAGAGCGATTTCAAAGTGGGTCGGAAACAGCGGGCCCGTGCCGAACAATATCGGCCGCCAGCATATCGAGACGCACGCTGCAACGGCAACGGGGATGAAGCTGCGAGGTTTCCATTCAAACAGAAGGAGTTCGACGGCGAGCATGACCGCTGCAATCGGCGAACCGAAAATAGCCGTCATGCCAGCCGCTGCCCCCGCCACCAGCAGCGTCTTGCGCTCGGCGGCGCTCATATGGAAGAACTGCGCGAACAACGATCCGATTGCTCCGCCCGTCATGATGATCGGACCTTCCGCGCCGAACGGGCCGCCTGTGCCGATCGAAATCGCCGACGACAGCGGCTTCAGCACCGCGACCTTAGGCGACATCCGGCTGCCACCGATAAGGATCGCCTCGATCGCCTCGGGAATGCCGTGACCGCGGATCTTCTCTGACCCGAAGCGGGCCATCAGGCCGATGACAAATCCTCCCAAAGGAGGAATCAGCAAGATCCATGGGGACCGCGGCACGCCTGCGAGCGAGGCCGGTTCTATACCGATATGGCCGAACCAGACGATGTTGGTGACCAGCGCGATCAGGCTCACAAGACACCATGCCGCGAACGCGCCGCCGGAGCCCACGACAATCGACATTCCGACCAGGATGAGAACACGCTTGTCGGTGGTGAAGTCTCCTGCCTCGCGCCTGGAAAGTCCTCCTGTGAAGTCGTGCGGTCGGTTGCCGGGTTGATGCTGCGACATGGCTTTCCTTTTCCGGGTCGGAAACGAGCGTGGCTTGAGCACGTCGAATATATCGTGATACGATGTAAATCAAGCCGTAAATCCGGGAGCACATATGGCTATGAAGCATCAGGAACGACTCACCGCGGGAGATTACGAAGCACTTGCCGACTTGCGTTATAGCATCCGCCGGTTCCGGCAGTTCAGCGCGCAAGAGGCGGATAAGCTCGGTCTTAAGCCGCAGCAGCATCAGGCGCTGCTGGCGATAAAGGGCTTGCCGAGCGGCAGACAGATGACCGCGCGGATGCTGGCCGAGCGCCTCCTGATGACCGGTAGACTGGTGGATGACCTTATTCAGCAACTGATCGACGAAGGTTATGTCGAGGCAGGGCCGTCAACGGTGGGTCGCGCCAAACACGTTATTCGTCTCACGCCCAAGGCGGAGGATGCCCTTGACCGACTGGCAAGTGCCCATCTATTCGAGATCCGGAAGATGGCGCCGGAATTGATGCAGGCGCTCCGGGTCCTGCAGGACCGCCAGAAGATGCAGCGCATGACATGGATGCTTTGACTGCTGACGAAAACGGAGAGCAGATGAAGAAGCTCAGTAGGCTCAGGCAGGTAGACTACGAAACGCTCGCCGACCTTCGTTATGCGCTTCGGCAGTTCATGGATTTCAGTGCATCCGCCGCGCAGGTAGAAGGATTGCCGCCCCAGCAGCACCAGGCGCTTCTGGCGATAAAAGGCAATCGCAACGGCAAACCGATGACGGTCGGAATGCTCGCCGAACGGCTCATCATCGCCCCTCATACTGCGACGGAACTGATCAACCGGCTTGTTGACGGAGGGCTCGCAGCGCGACAGGTGGATCAGGAGGATCGACGGCGCCAGACCGTTCGACTAACGGACAAGGCCGAGGAGCTGCTAGGCCGCCTAAGCGAAGCGCATATCGTGGAAATCCGCGAGATGACACCGAAGCTGGTGGCGCTGCTCTCTCAACTCGAAAAGATGCCATTGGCATCTGCCGACGACGAGTAGGCAGAAATCGGCCTGAACGCACTTGGTGTTCGGTAATGGCGGGAGACAGCGGCTCAGACTGAGGCCGTTCAGCCGCTTGTGCCCTCGATCAACGTCATAGGCCAGATCACGCGGGATGTCTGTCCAACGTAATGGGACTGATAGTCGGGTATGACTGACAGCAGATGCTCCGCCAGGCTGATCCCCAGATCACGAAGAGACAACGTAAAGCAGGTCAGGGCCGGAGAGAGGTACTGAGCTTGGGGACTGTAGCGACCGATGATCGCAATGTCCTTGCCCGGCTTAACGCCAGCGTCCTCGAACCCCTTGTAGAGCCCTGTAACCAGGATCTCATTGACCAGTACGATTGCCGACGGGCGTGGAGATCTGGATGCGATCTCGTGGGCTACTGCATAGCCCCCCGCTTCGCTCGGTTTTGCCCGGAAGATATGATCCTCGTTAAGGGTAAGCCCATGTTCTGCGAGCACCTCGCGGCATCGATCGGCGAACACGTAACCCAGGTTGAGATCGCCATGGGGCCAGATGATCCCGATATCTCTGTGGCCCGCCTTGACCAGCCGCTCGATCGCGACCTCCGCCATCCCTTCGAAGTCCAGATCGATCCAGGGTTGGCCGACATCGGTCAGGCTGCGGCCAAGCGAGATGAACGGAATGTTGTGCCGGTGCAGCAGCTCGAACCGTGCATCGTTGCGCCGGGTGGCCGAGAGGATGATGGCATCGGCAAAGCCGCGCGCCACGGTGCGTTGCAGATAGGCATAGGGATCTTCGTTGGAAGAGCAGAGCAGGGCGACGAGATCGAGCTTGTGGCGGCTAAGCACGGTCTGCACCCCGTCGAAAACGCTCATGAAGAAGGCGTCTCCCTGGCTGTTGATTTCCGGCCCGGTCTGCATCATGAAACCCACCACGCCGGTCGAGCCCTTGCGCAGCGAGCGGCCCGACTGGTTGGGGACATAGCCCAGCTTCTCCGCCGCCTCCAGCACGCGCCTGCGGGTTTCCGCATTCACGTCCGCCTTTCCATTGAGCGCGCGGGACACGGTGCCAATGGAAATATCCAGATAATCGGCAAGTTGGCGGATGCCTGTCACAGGGAGCCTCTTGAGGGTTCGGTATAAGACCGTAATCGTTTTCGGAAGCAGTATTGACAAAAAAATCGATGTGTTCATAGTACCGTAAACGTTTACGGATGCACAGGAGGTGTCGTGCCGTAAACATTGCATGGGAGGAATTGGTGACATACAAGGTCGTTTTGTGTGGCTGCGGCGCAATGGCCAAAGGATGGCTGCGCGCGCTTCAGTCCACGCCGGCGCTGAAGCGGGCGCTGACCGTCGTGGGTCTGGTCGATCTCGACCTCTCGGTTGCACAGGCGCTGGCCGCCGAATTTTCGCTTCAGCCGGTCTCTATCGGATCCGATCTCGCCGCGGTGCTGAGCGAAACCGGCGCGGACATTGTATTCGACGTCGTCATTCCCGCCGCCCGCCATTCTGTCGTGAAGGCCGCGCTTTCCCTCGGATGCCATGTGCTGAGCGAAAAACCCATGGCGACCTCGATGGAGGAGGCGACAGACCTGATCCGCGCCGCAGAGGCTGCCGGGCGCATTCATTCCATCGTGCAGAACCGGCGGTTTATTTCGGGTGTGCGACGCATGCGGCGGTTTGTCGAAAGCGGCGCGATTGGCGCGATCACCGCGATCCATTGCGATTTCTTCATTGCCCCGCATTTCGGCGGCTTCCGCGAGCAGATGGACAATGTCCTGCTTCTGGACATGGCGATCCACACCTTCGATGCGGCCCGTTTCGTCTCTGGTAAGACGCCGCTTTCCGTCTACTGCCTGGAAACAAATCCACCCGGCTCCTGGTATGCCCACGGCGCCAGCGCCAATGCGGTGTTTCAGCTCACCGACGACGTGATTTTCACCTATCGCGGCTCCTGGTGTGCGGAAGGCCAGCGCACCAGTTGGGAAAGCGAATGGCGCATCGTCGGCTCGAACGGAATGTTGACCTGGGACGGAGAAGACACTTTCCGTGCCTCCGTTGCGGGAAGCGAGAGCGGTCTGCTGCGCGGCGCAATACCGATCGAGGTTCTGCCGCCCGCTCGTGAGGAGGAAACCCACGGCCATGCCAGCGTCATCGCCGATTTCCTCTCAGCCATCGAAACCGGCGGTGTGCCGGAAACAGTGGGTTGGGACAACATCAAGAGCCTTGCCATGGTGTTTGGTGCGATCGAAAGCGCCAGATCACGGCAAACCATCGACCTTGCAGCATAAGGGCCAGCACTATGACCGGACAGCGAAACCATTCCATCCGCATCGGCACCATGATCAGCGCCACCAAGGGCCAGGCGGCCGAGCGGATTTCCCAGATTGCCGATATGGGCTTTGAAAGTTTCCAGCCGTTTTTCTGGCAGACCACCAACGGCCAGGACATCGCCGAGCTCGGCAAGCGTTGCCGCGAGGCCATCGGCGCGCGGGACATTACCATTTCGACCGTCGGCATGTTCGGCAATCCCCTGGAAGAAACGGATCTCGATCTCCAGACGCTCCAGGGCTGGAAGGACTGCATCGACAATGCCCACCACTTCGGCGCCACCTGCGTTGCCGGCTTCACCGGGCGCATCCGCAACAGGCCGCTAACGGAAAGCCTGCCGCGTTACCGGCAAATCTGGAGCGAGCTTGCCCGCCGCGCGGCTGACAAGGGCATCCGCATCGCCTTTGAAAATTGCGCCATGGACGGCAACTGGGCAACCGGCGACTGGAATATCGCCCATAATCCGGATGCCTGGGAACTGATTTTCAACGAGACGCCGGACGAGCATATCGGGCTTGAATGGGAACCTTGCCACCAGATGGTCTATCTCATCGAGCCCTTACCGCAGATCCGCAAATGGGCGCAGCGGATTTTCCACGTCCACGGCAAGGATGCCACCATCCGCTGGGACGTGATCCGCGAGCACGGCATCTTCGGAAAACATCCCTTCGTGTTCATGCGCACGCCCGGTTTCGGCGACAGCAACTGGACCGACATTATTTCGGAACTTCGGCTGGCCGGCTGGTCGGGCTCCATCGACATCGAGGGATGGCATGATCCTGTCTATCGGGATGCATTGGAAATGACGGGGCAGATCCACGCCCTGAACCATCTGAAACAGGCAAGGGGCGGCACATTCGTCGTCGATCCGGTCTGATGCGCAGGCCGGCTGGCCATAGAAGGAGCTCTGCGCCAGCCGGATGAGAATTGAGGATAACCAAGAAGGAGGAGAACCATGGGTATCCGCAGGACTATGATTTCCGTTGCATTGGCTCTGGCCAGTGTGTCATTTGCCGGCATAAGCGCCAGAGCGGAGGATGTGAAACTCGTCCTCTGGTCGCTGGACCGCGATATCCAGCCCGCGCCGAACCTCATCAAGGAATTCAACGCGCAGAATAACGGCATCCAGATCGAATACCGCCAGCTTCAGTTCGACGACGTGGTGAGCGAGGCCATGCGCGCCTATTCCACGGGCAAGGCACCCGACATCATTGCCATCGACAATCCCAATCATGCGATGTTCGCCTCCCGCAAGGCCTTTCTGGATCTCACCGACATGATCCTGCAATCCAAGGTCATCAAGCCGGAGAACTATTTTCCCGGCCCGCTGAAATCGGTGATGTGGGACAACAAATATTACGGGGTGCCGAAGGCGACCAACACGATTGCGCTTTATTACAACAAGGATCTCTTCAAGGCCGCAGGTCTCGATCCCGAAAAGCCGCCGCAGACCTGGACCGACCTGGTGGCGACGGCGAAAAAGCTTACCAATCCTTCAAAGAACATCTACGGCATCACCTTTTCCGCCAAGGCCAACGAGGAGGGCACTTTCCAGTTCCTGCCCTGGGCGCAGATGGGCGGCGCCACCTATAAATCGATCAACAGCGAAGGTGCCGTCAACGCGCTTACCACCTGGAAGCAGATGCTGGATGAAAAGCTGGCCTCGCCGGATACGCTCACCCGAAGCCAATGGGATTCGACCGCCACCTTCAATGCCGGAAATGCGGCCATGGCGATTTCCGGTCCATGGGAAATCGACCGGATGCTGAGCGATGCCAAATTCCAATGGGGCACCGCTCTTCTGCCGGTGCCGAGCGAGGGCGCTCAGCGTTCATCCGCCATGGGTGATTTCAACTGGGCGATCTTTTCGAGCACCAAACATCCGAAAGAGGCCTTCAAGGCATTGGAATTCTTCGCTTCCAAGGATGCCACCATGTACAAGAATTTCGGCCAGCTTCCGGCCCGGTCCGACATCCCGGTTCCGCCCACGGGCAATGCCCTGAAGGATTCAGCGCTCAAAACCTTCGTGGAACAGCTGAAATATGCGCAACCGCGCGGCCCCTCGCCGGAATGGCCGAAAATCTCGAAAGCCATCCAGGACGCGATACAGGCGGCCCTGACAGGCCAGATGGCGCCGAAGGCCGCGCTCGATCAGGCGGCTGCGAAGATCAAGTCGATCGACGGCTGAGACAGCCACCCTCCCGCGATGACGGCCCGGCACCCATCCGCCGGGCCGTCCTGCAGGCTCCAGCGAGGTTTCGATGAAAAGAGTGTTTTCCAGCGTAACGGATGGCCGCGGTTTCGACCTTGTTCTGGTCGGGGTGCCCTTCACGTTCCTCCTGGCACTGGCAGGGCTTCCGCTGCTCTACAACATCCTGATGAGCTTTCAGGAAGTGGACATGTTCAGCCTGGCCAGCGTCATCCGGCCTTTTGTCGGCTTCAAAAACTATGTCGACCTGTTCACCGAGCCTGAAACCATATCCATCCTCAAGAACACGGTCATCTTCGTGGTGGGGTCGATCGCCGGGCAGTTTCTGGTCGGCTTCTCATTGGCCCTGTTCTTCTGGATCAATTTCCCCGGCGCGTCCTGGCTGCGCGGCCTCTTTCTGGTTTCCTGGGTCATGCCCGGTCTCGTTGTCGGCGCCATCTGGAACTGGATCCTGTCCGGGGATTTCGGCGTGCTCAATTTTCTGTTGCAGCAAACCGGCCTCGTCGGCGGCAATATCTTCTGGAGGTCCGATCCGAATTTCTCGCTCTGGGCGGTTATTCTGGCCAATATCTGGCTCGGCACCTCCTTCAACATGATCCTGCTCGCCACCGGTCTTGCCGCCATTCCTGCCGATCTCTACGAGGCGGCGGAAATGGATGGCGCCAATGCCTGGCAACGCTTCTGGACCATCACCCTGCCGATGATGCGCTCCACCATCGGCGCGATCATCGCGCTCGGGCTGATCTTCACACTGCAGCAATTCGATCTGTTTGCCGCGATTACCGATGGCGGACCGAACAATTCCTCCAATGTCGCGCAATACTGGGCCTGGGATCTTTCCTTCCGGCAGTACGACTTCGGCAAGGGCGCCACCATTTCCGTCATCATGACCGTCTTCGTGATGTTTGCCGCAA
Source organism: Neorhizobium sp. SHOUNA12A (assembly GCF_023006505.1). GTDB lineage: Bacteria > Pseudomonadota > Alphaproteobacteria > Rhizobiales > Rhizobiaceae > Neorhizobium. Next base: position 70,290 of record NZ_JALBGV010000008.1, on the reverse strand, counting down.
CCGTTTATGTCCGTTCCACACGCCATGAGGTGCGCGGATGAGTGAAATCGCGGGAAACCGGCTGTTGCTTGCCCTGTCGGTCGTCATGGCGGCTATTTATCTCTTCCCGCTCTACTGGATGTATCTGACGGCGCTGAAAAGCGGCTCGGAAATGTTCGCCACACCGCCGACATTCTGGCCCTCCTCTGCCCAATGGCAGACCTTCACCTATGTCTGGGAAAGCCGGAACATGGGCCGCTACCTGTGGAACTCAACGGTCATTGCCTTCGGTGCGGTGGCCCTGATCGCGTTTCTGGGCACCGGCTGCGCCTATGTGCTGGCGCGCTACCGCAACGTCTGGGTGGATATCGGGCTTTTCCTCATCCTGATGTTTCAGGTTCTGCCGGCCTCGCTGATGATAACGCCGATCTTCGTGGGTTTTTCGCAAGTGGGCCTGCTCGAATTTCCGCGCTTTGCCGTTATCCTGGCCATTACCGCCAAAAGCATGCCCTTTTTCGTTGTGCTCGTGCGTGCAACCTTCATGGCCGTGCCGATGGAGCTGGAGGAGGCGGCGCTGGTCGATGGCAATTCCCGCATCGGCGCTTTCTTCAACATCGTTCTGCCACTGGCGCGCAACGGCATCCTGGTCAGTGCCATCCTCATCTTCATGCAGGCCTTCGGCGAATTCGTCTATTCCAAGTCGATAATCCAGGACATCCAGCTGCAGCCGGCCAGCGTCGGGCTCAATTCCTTCATGGGGCCGAACACCAGCGAGTGGAACAACATCATGGCCTACGCCACCATGTATGTGACGCCCATCCTCGCCATCTTCGTTCTGTTGCAGCGTCGCATCGTGTCCGGGCTCACATCGGGAGCATTGAAATGACCCACCAAATCGAACTCTCGGCCGTCAACAAATATTACGGCGCCTATCATGCCCTGAAGGATATCGATCTTTCCATTCGCAAGGGCTCGTTCGTCGCGCTGGTCGGCCCGTCCGGCTGCGGCAAGTCCACGCTGCTGCGCTCGCTGGCGGGGCTCGAGACCATATCGAGCGGTGATCTCGTCATCGCCGGAAAACGCATGAACGGGGTGCCGCCCCGAAAGCGCGATCTTGCCATGGTGTTCCAGTCCTATGCGCTCTACCCGCATATGACGGTCGAACAAAACCTGACCTACAGCCTGAAGATCAACGGGGTCAGAAAGGCAGAGAGGCAAAGGGCGGCAGCCGACGTGGCGGCCATCACCGGATTGTCGAACCTGCTCCACCGGTATCCCCGGGAACTGTCTGGGGGGCAACGTCAGCGCGTCGCGATGAGCCGAGCCATCATCCGCAATCCGCAAGCCTTCCTTTTCGACGAACCGCTCTCGAACCTCGACGCAGCATTGCGTGTTCACATGCGCAAGGAGATCAGGGCGCTGCACGACCGCCTCGGCGCGACCTCGGTCTATGTGACCCATGACCAGGTCGAGGCGATGACGATGGCGGATCATGTCGTCGTCATGCGCAATGGCATTATCGAACAACAGGGCAAGCCGCTCGATTTATACGACCGCCCGGCCAATCGCTTCGTCGCCGGCTTCATCGGGTCGCCGGCGATGAATTTCATTCCGGCGCGATCGACGCCTGACGGAAGAGCCCTTGTTCTGGATATCGCCGACCCGCAAACCGTCGATCTCGGTTGTCCGCTTCCAGCCGGACGTGCCCTGATCGTCGGCATCCGCCCGGAGCATCTCACTCTCGCCGCGGCCGATGCCGTCGGCTTCAAGGTGGATGTTGCGACAGTTGAAACGACCGGCGCGGCAACGTTCATTACCACCGCCACCACGCCTGAGATTGTCATTGCCTTGAATGGCAGGAGCGTTGTGACGGCGGGCGAGACCATTCGGCTGACGTTTGCCGCAAGCAATGTCCATCTGTTCGACGCCGAGACCGAGCAGAGCCTCAAATGATCGTGCCGGCGCGCTACGGTATGTGTCGATTGCCGTGTTGGGTACCGACTGCCGGTTCATGGAAATGTGTAGCCAAGTACTGAAGGCTGGCTCAGATGAGAACGCATCCATCGCCCGGCCCACTTCGATCAGGAGAGCTCAGCATGTTGTTCTTGCCCCGATAAAGCCTCGAACTCCTCATGCATGATCTCCAGAGCTCTGCTGATCTCGCGCTGCGCGGAGGTATATGTCGAGCGCCAGTGGCGGAAAATTCCCAGAGGCGGTCCGGATTCGAGCAAGTTCAATCGCGCGCACCGCTGATTACTCCTTCCACGAAGGCAAGGTGTCTCGTGGATGGCACGCCGGCATCTGCCATCTTGATGGCAGCACGCGATGAGCTTATATTTCCCGCAAAGGAGACTGTAATGGCCGCACCACAACTCTCTGTTCGAAGCTCCAAGGCAAGGGATTTGGCTCACCGGCTCGCGCGTCGTGAGAATCGTTCGATTGCCGAAGTGGTCGAACGCGCGCTTGAAGCCTACGAGACACGCGAGGCGGGTCGCGAACCGGCGGCGACCTTTTACCCGCGGGTCAACGCGCAAGCTGCCACCGATATTGACCTGGATACCCTCATCTGTGAAAGCCGTAGTCCTCACCAAGGCATCGAGCTTTGATATTTCTCGATACCAACGTTATCTCGGAGACGTTGCGGAAGGATCCTCACCAAGCCGTCATGGCCTGGCTGGTTCGGTTCGACGCGGAATTGGCATTGCCTACTGTGACAATTGCCGAGATTGCTTTTGGCATTCAAAAGATTAGGCCGGACCAGCGGGCCGAGCGTTTGGAACAGGGGCTGGCGGAATGGCGTCGTCGGTTTGCCGATCGGATGTTTGGTCTCACAGAAGAAGCGGCGCTCGCTTATGGTGAGATCATGGGGCAGGCGGCTCGTCGGGGGCACGCAATGTCAGCACCGGACGCAGTGATCGCTGCAATAGCTCGTGTTAACGGAGGGCGCTTGGCCACGCGCAATCTTAAGGATTTTGAAACGACAGGTCTCGTACTCCTCAACCCGTGGGATTTTTAACCCGTTCAAGCGGGTGAGCGTTCATAAACCAAACTCGCCTCGCGGGTCATTTGATCACCGCCCGATAAAGTGACAACTTCGAAGGCCGGCTTCGTTTGTTCAAAAATGCTCGGACGAAGGAGCGTAGCTTTGCAAATGATGCAGGATTTCAGCGCTTTCCATCATCCCGCGGTGCGAATGAACGTCAGCGGCGATAACCGAGCGCCCGGCTGATATCGTCTGCCGCACTGCGCACCATCAGCAGAAAGCCTTCGCGTCGCTCATTATAGCGCACTGTCGGAACGCCGAGATTAAGCGCGGCGGCGACCGCGCCGGTGCCGTCAAAGATCGGCGCGGCAATGCCGGTCGAGCCGGTGACGAATTCCTGGTCGTTCAGTGCGTAGCCATCCCGGCGAATCTTCACGAGCATCTCGCGGATGCGCTCGATATCGGTCACCGTATAGCGGGTATAGGAGAGGAGCTGAACGCGGGAGAGATAGTGCTCCAGCGCCTCCTTCGGCGTGAAGGCGAGCAGCACGCGGCCGGTCGCGGTACAATAGGCGGCGATCGCTGCGTCAAGGTTGACGTCATAGCGAACCCGATGCCGGCTGACGCATTTCGCCAGCCGGCGGATATCGCAATGAGCGTTCATCGTCGCGAGCAGGATGGTCTCGCCGGATTCATCGCGCAGTTTTTCCATGAACGGTTTTGCCACCACGACCAACGGCTCTTCATGGCGCCTGAACGGAAAGCCGTGCCGGCTCGCCTCGACGAGCATGTAGCGGCCGGCGTCGTCCTGGACCACATGACCACGGGCAGCCAGCGTCTGGACGAGGCCATGGGCGCTGCTTTTCGGGAAAGAAAGATCGCGCACGATCTGTGCCAGTGGCACCGCTTCCCGGCGGGACGCCATATATTCCAGGAGATCGAGAATCCGGCCGGCACTTTTGATTTCGGAGTTCATATATGTGAACAAGACCCCCATTGATGGTTATCGGATCGGCTCATAACAATTCTGCCTAGAAAGCAGCCACTCACGTTTTCAAGTGTTGCGCTGATAAGGATGAACGATCTCATGAATGCGCCGAATAAGCAAAACGATGCCTCCGAACCTTGGACCTGGCCGGATAGTGTCTGGCAGCAAAAGGTTCAGAAGGTACGTGCCGGGCGCAGCCTGAGACCGGCGAAGTGGAAAAACGGCGCGCGCATGGCAGTGGCATTGTCTTTCGATTCCGATCACGAGACGATGGAACTGCGCCATGGCGGAGCCTCCTTCGGCACAATGAGCCGCGGCCAGTACGGCGCCCGCGCCGGCATGCCGCGCATCCTGCGCCTGCTGGAAAAATATTCGGTGCCGGCCTCCTTCTTCATGCCGGCCGTCTCGGCGATGATCAATGCGGGCGAAGTGAAGACTGTCGTCTCATCCGGCCACGAGCTCGGCATCCACAGCTGGATCCACGAGTTCAATTCCCGGCTCGACGAGGTGACCGAACGCGATCTGGCGCTCCGTGCCGCCGACACACTCGAACGCCTGTCCGGCATCCGCCCGGTCGGCATGCGAACCGCATCCTGGGATTTCAGCCCTTATACGCTGAAGATCGCCCGCGAGATGGGCCTTCTCTACGATTCCTCGCTGATGGCCGACGAGGAGCCCTACGAGCTTCTGGAGGACGGCGAGCCGACCGGTGTGGTCGAAATTCCGGTCGAATGGATCCGCGACGACGCGCCTTATGTGGCGATGGATCGGATGACCGGCGCGCGGCCCTATGGGGGGCCGGCCATGGTGCTCGATATCTTTGCCCGCGAACTTGAGGTGGCCTGGGACGAGGGCGGGCTGTTCCAGCTCACCATGCATCCGCATCATGTCGGCCACCGGTCGCGCATCTTCATTCTGGAAGAGATCATCCGGCTTGCCAAGTCGAAGGGCGACGTCTGGTTCTGCACCCATGCGGAATTGGCGCGTTACTGTGCCGACGAGGCCGGGCTAAAGACCGCCGAGAAGGCGGCATAAAGAGTTCTCAAATACAGCAGCAACAACAATGAGGGTAAGGAACATGTCTGCCAGAATAGCCTCCATCGCCGCCGTGCTGTTGGCGCTCACCGCGTCGGCCGCGCTTGCGCAAACCAAGGACACGCTGACCATCGACCTGCCGAACGATGCGGCAACGCTCGATCCGCATCTGCAGTGGAACACCGACAGCTACTCGATCTACCGCAATATCTTCGACAACCTGCTGACGCGCGACGTCAAGGGCGAGATCGTGCCGCAGATCGCCAAGTCGTGGAAATATCTCGACGACAAGACGATCGAATTCCAGATTCGCGACGGCGTGACTTTCCAGGACGGCACGAAACTCACGGCTGAGGATGTCGCCTTCTCGATCAACCGCATCATCGATCCAAAGCTGAAGAGCCCGCAGCTTTCGCAGTTCGACCAGATCACCAAGGCCGAGGCGGTGAACCCGACCCTCGTCAAGATGACGACCAAGTCACCTTATCCGGCGCTGCTCGCCCAACTGGTCAAGCTTTCGATCGTGCCGAAAGCCTATGTCGAGAAGGTCGGCGACCAGGAATTCAACTTGAAGCCTCTCGGTTCCGGCCCCTACAAGATGGCCAACTGGCAGAAGGGCGTTCAGACCGAACTCGAAGCCTATGGCAGCTACTGGCGCGCCAAGCCGCCGTTCCAGAAGGTGGTCTTTCGCACGGTGCCCGACGTCTCCACTCGCATCGCCGACCTGAAGACCGGCAAGGCTGACCTCATCCGCGACGTGCCGCCGGATCAGGCCGAAAGCATCAAGAACGACAGCAATTCGCAGGTCCTCTCGGTTCCGACCGAGCGCATCGGCTACCTGTTCATCAATGCCCAGGGCGGCGTTACCAAGGACGTCCGCGTCCGCCAGGCGATCGCCTATGCGATCGACCGTCAGGCGCTCGTCGAAGCCCTGCTCGAAGGCTACGGCAAACCGGTGGAAGTGCTCGGTGCCGAACCGGTCTTCGGTTACACCGACAAGGTCAAGGGATACGAATACAATCTCGACAAGGCGAAGGAACTGGTGAAGGCCGCCGGTGCCGAAGGTGCGACCGTCGAATTCCTGACCTCGCCTGCCTATAGCCGCGCCACTGTCGAAGCCATTCAGCAGATGGTCAACGAGGCCGGCCTCAAGGTGGAGATCTCCTCCAGCGACCAGGCGACCTTCCTGAAGCGCCGCCAGGGCGATCCCGCCAATGCCGGAGGCCTTGCCTTCGGCGCCTGGTCCTGCGCCTGCCAGGACGTGGACGGCGTGATCTTCCCGCTGTTCCGCACCGGCAGCATCTGGGCGAAGTATTCGAACCCGAAGTTCGATGAAGCTGTCGACAAGGCACGCGTCATCCTCGATCAGAAGGAGCGTCTGAAGCTCTACGAACAGGCCTATCAGGTCCTGAAGGACGACGTTCCGGGCATGGGCCTTTATCAGGCCTATGCACTCTATGGAGCCGCCAAGAAGCTGAAGTGGCAGCCGACCGCCAATGAAGCCATGTTCGTCATGGACATGAGCTGGCAGCAGTAACAGACGGATAGCACGAACATGTTGAGATACGCCGTCGAGCGTTTGATACAGGCGATCATTGCGATCTTCGGCGTTCTCACCATCGTCTTCGTCGTCATGCATCTCTCGGGCGATCCGACCCTGCTGCTGGTGCCGCAAGACGCGTCGGCCGAGATGATCGCCCAGCTGCGCAGCCAGCTCGGTTTCGACCGGCCGATCTGGGTGCAATATCTGGAATATCTGGGCGGTCTCTCGCACCTCGACTTCGGCATTTCCGTCGTCCAGCGAGTGCCGGCATTCGATATCGTCGTTTCGCGCCTGCCCTATACGGCGATGCTCGCCGCTGGCGCGCTGGTGGTGGCGGTCGGCATCGGCATCCCGGCCGGCATCATCATGGCGACCAGGCGCGGCGACTGGCTCGAACGGCTGCTGACGGCGATCGTCGTCACCGGCCAGAGCGTGCCGACTTTCCTGTCGGGCATCGTGCTGATCTTCCTCTTCGGCGTGACGCTGCGCTGGCTGCCCACCTCCGGCTCCGGCGACTTCGCCTCGCTGATCATGCCCTCCATCGCTCTCGGGGCGATCTCGATGTCGACCTTTGCCCGCATGACCCGGATTTCGATCATCGACGAGCTCGGCAAGGATTATGTACGGGCGGGGCGCGCCCGCGGCCTGTCACTTGGTTCGGTGGTATTCCGCCATGTACTGCGCAATGCTGCGATCCCGGTCATCACCATCGCCGCGCTCGAAATCGGCAACCTGCTTGCCGGTGCTGTCATCGTCGAGACGGTGTTCGCCTGGCCAGGCATCGGCCAGCTTGCCATCCAATCCATCCAGTCGCGCGACTTCCTGGTCGTCCAGGTGATCGTGCTTTTGATTTCCTTCGTTTATGTGCTGACCAGCGTGATTGCGGATTTCGTCTACGCGCTCGTCGATCCGCGCATCCGTCTGGTCCGATAAGGAGAAGGCTTTGAGCACCGCCGTCCTCGCCCTCCGCCAACGCCTTCGCCGGGTCCCTGTCTCGGTCGTCATCGTATCGATCATTTTCCTGGTGATCGTGCTTCTGGCGATCTTCGCGCCGTGGGTGGCGCCAGCCGATCCCAACCGGCAGAACCTGCTCGGCCGCCTGAAGCCGCCGGGCTTCGAGATGCGCGGCATCACCTACTGGCTTGGCACCGACGATCTCGGCCGCGATCTGCTGTCGCGCACGCTCTACGGCGCCGGCGTCTCGCTCTCGGTCGCCGTGCTGTCCGTGGTCGTCTCGTCGCTGGTCGGCGTCACGCTCGGCATGGTCGCCGGCTGGTTCCGCGGCAAGATCGAGATCCTCATCATGCGTCTGGTCGACATCATGATGTCGATCCCGGCGATCCTGCTGGCGGTGCTGACCGTCGCGGTGCTCGGCCCCGGCTTTCTGAAGCTGGTCCTGGTGCTCGGCCTGACACGCTGGCCGCGTTATACCCGCGTCGCCTATGCCCAGACGCTGCAGGTGGCGAACCTGCCGTTCATCAAGGCTTCGGAACTTGCGGGAGCCGGGGCGGCGCGCATTCTTTTCCATCACATCCTCCCGAATATCGCAGGCCCGGTGCTGATTGTCGCGACCGCAGAATTCGGCCTGATGATCCTGATGGAAGCGGGCCTTTCCTTCCTCGGCCTCGGCATCCAGCCGCCGGCCTCGAGCTGGGGCTCGATCATGAGCGTCGGCCGTCAATATATCGAGCGGGCCTGGTGGATCGTCGCCTTTCCTGGCGCCTGTCTCTTCTTGCTCGTCTTTTCCGTCAACGTGCTTGGCGACTGGTTGCGCGACCAGCTCGACCCACGTTCCCGCAGCCGTTGAGTCTTTTGGCGCTTTGAGGTTTTAAGTCATGGAATTCGAAAACAAGACCATCGTCATCACCGGCGCCGCCGGCATTTTCGGCCGCTGGATCGCCGCCTATTTCGCCCGGGAAGGCGCACGCCTTTGCCTGAGCGACGTCCGCATGGATGGCCTTGAAAAGGCGGTCTCCGAGCTCGGGCTCGACCGCTCCAAAGTGTTGCTGCATGCGACCGAGCTGACCAGCGACGCCTCGATGCTCGAACTCGTCGATCTCGTGAAGCGCGAATGGAAGGCGCCGGACATTCTCGTCAACAACGCCGGCATCTATACCCGTTTCAGCCTGCTGGAGATGGAATTCTCCGACTGGGACCGCGTCTTCGGCGTCAACCTGCGGGCGCCCTTCGTGCTGTCGCGCGAATTCGCCAAGCTGATGATCGCGGAAGGCAAGGCCGGCTCGATCGTCAACATCTCCTCGGGTGCCGCACGCAAAATGAACCAGAATTCCGTCCCCTATTGCACGTCGAAGACGGCGATTGAACGGCTTTCCAAGGGTTTTGCTCTGGAGCTTGCCGAATACGGCATTCGCGTCAACGTCGTCGAGCCAGGCTTTGCGCCGGGCAGCGAAGTGAGCGAGCTTTCCGACGAATACGTCACCAACATGCTGAAGAACATTCCGCTCGGCCGCGCCAGCGGTCCCGAGGATGCGCCGGGCGCGATCGCCTATCTCTGCTCCGACAAGGCCGCCTTCATCACCGGCGCCGTGATCAGCGTCGATGGCGGCAATTCGATCGGCAATTACAAGCGCCCCGAACGGGCGAAGACGGCAGGCTGAGGAGAGATCATGGACGCCGCCAACCCGCTGCTTTCCGTCGACAGGCTGACCATCGATATCGGTGGCGCCAACGTCGTCGACGACATCTCCTTCACCGTCGCGCCCGGCAAGGTCATGGCGCTGGTGGGGGAATCCGGTTGCGGCAAGTCGCTGACCTCCTATGCCATGCTCGGCCTGCTGCCGCCGGCCGCCATACGCACCGCCGGCCGGATCATGCTCGAAAACACCGATCTCGCCGCCCTCTCGGAACGGCAGTTCCGCAAGGCGCGCGGCAAGGACATCTCGATTATCTTCCAGGAACCGAGCGCCTCGCTCGACCCGCTGACGACGGTCGGCTCGCAGATTGCCGAGGCCTATCGGGTCCACCATGGCGTCTCGAAGGCAGAGGCCTACGAGAAGGCGCGGCAGATGCTGGTCGATGTCGGCATTCCCGACCCGACCCGGCGGCTGGATCAATATCCGTTCGAACTCTCCGGCGGCATGTGCCAGCGCATCATGATCTCGATCGCGCTGATCTGCGGCCCGCGCGTGCTGGTCGCCGACGAGCCGACCACCGCGCTCGACGTGACCATCCAGGCGCAGATCCTCGACCTGATGAAGAAGCTGGTCGCCGACCGCGGCACCGCGATCGTGCTGATCACCCACGACATGGGCGTGGTTGCCGACATCGCCGACGACGTGGCGGTGATGTATGCCGGCCGCATCGCTGAAATCGCGCCGGTGCACGATCTCTTCCGGCAGCCGAAGCATCCGTACACAGCCCTGCTGCTTGCCAGCGTGCCTAAGCTCGATGATGCGCCGAAGGCGGACCTCGCGACCATCGAGGGGACGGTACCGACGCCGAACGAATTCGGCGTCGGTTGCCGTTTCACCGAACGCTGTCCGCTGGCGACCGACAAGTGTCGCACCGAACAACCGCCGCTTTTCGATTGCGGCGGAGGCCATCGTTCCGCCTGCTGGCATATCGACCGCTTGGCGGAAATCCACGAGGTGGCGGCATGAGCGATCATAAGAACGTTCTCGAAATCCGCGACGTCGCGGTGCATTTTGGCGGCCGAGGTGGCCTGCTCGGCAAGTCCGGCCCGGTGGTCAAGGCCGTCAATGGCGTCGACCTCGATATCGCCCGCGGCGAGACCGTGGCGCTGGTCGGCGAATCCGGCTGCGGCAAGTCGACGCTTTCCAACACCATCGTCGGCCTGCAAGCGCCGATCTCCGGCAGCGTCCGCATCAGTGGTGACGAAGTGGTCGGCGCCAATCGCCGCCAGCTCAATGATATCCGCCGCAAGGTGCAGATGATTTTTCAGGATCCGGCGCTGTCTCTCGATCCGCGCTCGACCGTCGGGGCCACGATCGGCGAACCGCTGATTGTCCGCGGCGTCGCCAGGGGGAGGGCACTGAAGGAACGGGTCGCGACGCTGCTGCAGCAGGTGGGCTTGCGGCCCGAACATGCGGACCGCTATCCGCACCAGTTCTCCGGCGGCCAGCGCCAACGCGTGGTGATCGCCCGCGCACTTGCCCTCGAGCCGGATCTCCTGATCTGCGACGAGCCGGTTTCGGCGCTCGACGTCTCGGTACGGGCCCAGATCCTCAACTTGCTGGTGGCGCTGCAGAAGCGCACCGGCGTTTCCTATCTCTTCGTCAGCCATGACCTCGGCGTGGTGCGGCATATCTGCGACCGGGTCGTCGTCATGTATCTCGGCCGCTTCGTGGAAATGGCCGACCGTGATACCTTTTTCGCCAATCCGAAACATCCCTATACCAAGGCGCTGATGTCGGCCGTGCCGGAGGCCGATCCGGAGGTGCAGCGCGCCAAGCAGCGCTTTATCCTCAGCGGCGAACTGCCAAGTCCTTCAAACATCCCGTCCGGCTGCGCATTCCATACACGCTGCCCGCTGGCGACCGAAATCTGCTTGAAAGAACGGCCGGAACTGACGCCGCGTGCCGATGGCGCGCGCGTCGCTTGTCACCACGCCTAAGAAGCCATCGCGCATGAGAGACTGACATGACTGACGCCAAGGCACACGAAACCCTCCGGCTGGCTGGCCTCGATGTCCGGGCAGAAATCCGCATCGACCGCTGGGGCGTCCCGCATATCAAGGCGGCAAGCGACAAGGACCTGTTCTTCGTCCAGGGTTTCAACGCCGCCCGCGACCGGCTCTGGCAGCTTGACCTGTGGCGCAAGCGCGGCCTCGGTCTTCTCGCCGCCGACTTCGGGCCCGGATACCTGGCGCAGGACCACGCCGCCCGGCATTTCCTCTATCGCGGCGACATGGCGCCGGAGTGGACCTCCTATGCGCCGGATACGCAAGCGATCTGCACCGCTTTCGCCGCCGGCATCAATGCCTATGTCGCGCTTTGCGAAGCGGAGCCGGCCCGGTTGCCGCCAGAATTCGCCATCTTCGGCACCAGGCCGTCACGCTGGCAGGCGGCCGATGTGGTGCGGATCCGCAGCCATGCGCTGACCCGCAACGGCATTTCCGAAATCCTGCGCGCCAATATCATGGCGCTTGCGGATGCGGAGACCGACCTGCTGCGCTTCGAGCTCGATCCACCGGTCTCGCCGAAGCCGGAGGAGGGGATTTCGCTCGCCGATATTCCGCTTTCCGCGACCCGCCTCTTCAAGCTCGCCACGGCGGCCGTCACTTTTGACAAGGCCCGGCTTGCGGCAGGGCTGGACGACGTCTGGAAATGGACTGAGGTCACCGATCTCGGCGATATCGTTCAGGCGATCGCGGAGGAGGGATCCAACAACTGGGCTGTCCACGGTTCGCGCACCGAAAGCGGCCGGCCGATCCTCGCAAGTGATCCGCACCGAGCGCACGCAGTCCCGTCGCTACGTTATCTCGTTCACCTCCAAGCGCCGGGCCTCAATGCCATCGGCACCGGCGAGCCGACCGCGCCCGGCATCTCGCTCGGCCATAACGACCGCACCGCCTTCGGCCTGACCATCTTCGGCGCCGACCAGGAAGACGTCTATGTCTACGCGACCAAGGACGGCGATCCGGAACAATATCGTTACGCCGACGGCTGGGAGAAGATCACCCGCATCGAGGAGAGTTTCGCGGTCAAGGGCCATCCCGACCAGCCGATGACGCTGTCTTTCACCCGCCACGGCCCGATCCTCCACGAAAACCGGAAGATCCGTCAGGTCATCGCCATCCGCTCCGTCTGGCTGTCGCCCGGTTCGGCCGCATATCTCGGCAGCCTGTCTTATATGCGCAGCGGTTCGGTGCAGGCGTTTTCGCAGACGCTCGGGTCCTGGGGTACGCCCTCGGTCAACCATGTCAGCGCCGATGTGGACGGCAATATCGGCTGGTTCACCGCCGGTTTCACACCGGTGCGCCGCAACTGGGAAGGGCTGCTGCCCGTGCCGGGCCATGGCAGCCACGAATGGGACGGCTTCCTGCCCGCCGGCGAACTGCCGCGTGCTTATAACCCGGCCGATGGTTTCGTCGCTTCGGCAAACGAGATGAACCTGCCTCCCGATCGCGATCCGAGAGCCCCGTCGATCGGACACGAATGGGCGGAGGTCAGCCGCGCCCTGCGTATCAAATCGGTGCTGGGTGCAGACCCGAAGCACACGCTGCAGGCCTCGATGGCCTTGCAGACCGACGTCTATTCCCGCCCGGCCGCGACCATCTGCGCCGTGCTTCAAAAAGTTGCCAGCCGTCAACCGCGGGATGACCGGCAGGAACATGCCTTAAAGCTTTTCAACGGCTGGGATTATCGTCTCGAAGCGGGGAGTGCGGCGGCTGCACTGTTCGAAGTCTGGTGGATGAAGCACCTGCGACCGGCACTGCTGGCAAGGTTCGCACCGAACCCGACCGTCCGCCAGTTGCTGCTGCCCGGCGATGTCGACCGCATGCTGGTACTTCTCAGCGAACCCGGCGCGCTCTGGGACGCCGCCGACCGCGACACGATGTTGCTTTCGACACTTTCCGCCGGCTTTGCCGATTGCGAAATCCGGCTTGGTCCTAATCCGTCGGCCTGGCGCTGGGGCGACCTGCACCGCGCGCTCTTCGAACACGCGACCAGCCGCATCAAGACCGAAGGGGATCCCGACTGGAACGTCGGCCCGCTGCCTGTCGGCGGCAGCCGTTCGACGCCCATGCATGCCGGCTACCGGATGGGTGATTTTGGCGTCAATGCGGGCGCGTCCGTCCGACTTGTCATGGATGTCGGCGACTGGGACAATAGCGTCTGCATCAACACACCCGGTCAGTCCGGTGATCCCCGTTCGCCGCATTACGGCGACCTTGCCCACGCCTGGTCGAAAGGTGAATACGTGCCGCTCCTCTATAGCGACGCCCGCATCGAGCCGGAAACCACCCACCGCATCACACTTCTGCCGGCTTAAGCCGGCGGGAGGGAGCTGGGGAGCTTCCCGGTTAGTGAGGCTTGTACAGCTCACCGCGATCAAGCCTGGATCGCCCGTCCTAATCTATAAAGACGATGCGATCGTCAATTTCGGTGGCGTCGTTTGGCAGTTAATTTGAGAATAACCGTCTTTGCTCCGCACCGATCAACGCCGATTTGGGTCATGTTGACAAAGTGGGGGAGCCAAATCTTCGCCGTGGCGATCGCCAGGAATGCCGCGAATGATGTTTTGGTCTTGTCGTAGCGATGCGCGTCCCACACCCCTTGCTCGGCCCAGCGACGGAACCGAACATAGACGGAATTCCACTTTCCGTATCGCTCATGCATATCCCGCCACGGGCAGCCGATTGTCAACATGGCCACGGCAATTTGGGTGAAGACGCTCATATGGGAGCAGATCGCTGGTTCAATCCCATCAAGAGCAGGGTTTCGCAGACGATTTTCGGGGTATGAGGGTCGGAGCCGAAATACGGATTCGCTCGTCAGCTGAAATGGTGCCGCTTGTGAGCAGGTCCAAAGCGTTTGACGCAATCTGCTCGAAGGGGACCCGCAGTGTCGTGAGCGGTGTCGGAAGATGATTGACGATCGGGATGTCGTTGTATCCGACGACTGAAACATCGTTGGGTACGGATATCCCGAGGCGTGACAGGCCGGAAAGAGCACCGATTGCGGTGTTGTCGTTCACGGCAAAGATCGCCGTCGGGCGATCTTTGAGGCGCATGAGCTGCAGGGCCGCATCCGCTCCGGCGTCGATCCCGAAGGTCGACGGCACAATGCAATCCGGGCGGAGCGAGATGGCGGCCTCTTGCAGTGCCTGCCTGTAGCCTTCGACGCGCCCGCGCGAGCTGGAGGCATATGAAGGACCGGCAATCACTCCGATACGACGATGACCGAGATCCAGGAGGTGGCGCGTCGCCAGATATCCGCCCAGCCTGTCGTCGCCCACCGAAGACAGGCTCCGTCCATCGGTGCGCAACGCCAGGACAAAAGGTACCCCCCGGGCCGCGAGCTCGTCAGGAAAATCGTCATCCTCGCGGGCAGTCGAAAGGATCAAGCCGTCGACGCCTCGTTTCAGAAGAGACTCCGCAGCAAGTCTGTCGGCCTTGGGCTTGTCATCCGTCGTTGCGACAATCGCAAAGCGCCCACTTTTGCTGCATGCTTTTGCCAGGGCTTCATAAAGCATTGCCATGACGGTATCGGTCAGCCGGGGCACGATCACGCCAACCGTCATCGTGTTGCCGCGTCGGAGGCTCGCTGCGGAGACGTCTCGGACATAACCCATGTCTTCGGCGATTTTCCGGACGCGGCGCGAAGTTTCGTTGTCGGATCGGGGAAGTCGTTCATCGAGGATGCGCGATACCGTCGATTTCGAAACGCCAGCTGCCGACGCGACATCAAGGATGGTCACCCGTGTCTGACGGCTCACTTCTCCGGGCTTTGAATCCATTTCGCTTTTTTCCATCTGCGGCGTTCTCGCGGTCAACGCGCCAACCATGCAACAAAAAAAATGTTGACTCCAGCAAAATCGGAAACGATAGTGGGAACGTTCCCATTAACGATCCCATCGCTGATCGCAAAGGCGGACAGCGGCTATCTAGGAGGAGAAAACCTATGCCAACGATGGATCTGAGAGGTCTGAGCCCGGCACCCGTTACCGCGTTTACCCGCGACGGAGAGGTCGATTATCCGGCCAATGCCCGTATTGCCAAATGGCTTGCCGGCATGGACGGCGTCAAGAGCCTCGTTATCCTTGGCCATGCCGGCGAAGGCACGTTCCTGACCGAGGAAGAGCGCCTGAAGCTCATCCGCACCTATGTCGAAGCCGTCGATGGTCAGGTTCCAATCATTGCTGGCATCACCGGCGAGGGTACCAAGGTCGCCGCTGAAGAAGCCAAGAAGTGCAAGTCTGCCGGCGCGACGGGTGCTCTTGTCTATCCGAACCATGGCTGGCTGCGTTTCGGCTTCCAGAAAGGCGCCCCGCAGGATCGCTACAAGGCGATCTGGCAGGAATCAGGCCTGCAGTGCATCCTGTTCCAGTACCCGGATGCCACCAAGGCTTCCTACGACCTGGACACCCAGCTTGCTATCGCGACGCAGGATGGCGTCGTCGCCACCAAAAATGGCGTTCGAAACATGAAGCGCTGGTATGTCGAGATCCCGGAACTCAAGAAGGCCAACCCGAACCTGCAGATCCTGAGCTGCCATGACGAATGGCTGTTGCCGACCATGTTCGATGTCGATGGCCTGCTTGTGGGCTACGGCAATATCACACCGGAGCTGCTGATCGACCTGATCAAGGCAGGAAAGGCGCAGAACTATCCGGAAGCCCGCCGGATCTTCGAACGTCTCCTTCCAGTCACCCGTGCCGTCTACCACCGTGGTTCCCATATGGAAGGCACCGTCGCCCTCAAGCTTGGGCTTGTCCACCGTGGCGTGCTTGACCATGCCACGATCAGGGAGCCTCTGAAGAACCTCGGCGAAAAGGCCGAAGCGGAGATCTTTGCAGCCTTTGATGCTGCCGGTATCGGCCGGGTTGAGCAGCTTCTGGCAGCCGAGTGACTGAGGACGCCCCCGCCTCTCAAGCGGGGGCTTCTTACGAGGAGGGGATTGCGGCCGCATCGGGGAGTGATGGGCCGCGGTCGCACCGTCTGTCACGCTGGTGCCTGATTAGCCGATGAGAGAGCCATGCCTTCCGGATCCACAGCGACACCATGCCAAAGGGTCCCGAAGTTTAAGACATCCAACGCGTAGGTTCGACGCCAGGCTGGGAGAGTAGGCCGGGCAGAGGGAGGAAACATGAATATCGAACAACGGATGGCCGCGCCGTCGCCGGCCGTCGATACCCAAGCTGAAATCAGCGCCCGCCTAGAACGGCTGCCAGTGACCCGGGAGGTCTTCTGGGCTCGAAATATCGTCGGCGCAGCCACATTCTTTGACGGCTACACCGTCATTGCCATAGCCTATGCCATGCCGGTTCTTGTCCGCGAATGGGGTTTGACCCCGGGACAGACGGGCATGATCCTGTCGATGGGCTACCTGGGGCAGTTGATCGGCGCCATTTGCTTTGGCTGGCTTGCCGAGCGGATCGGCCGTCTCAAAGTGCTGCTATTCACCATCCTGCTCTTCGTCAGCATGGACGTCGCATGCCTTTTTGCGGCCGGTGCCGGCATGATGATGGCATTGCGTTTCATTCAAGGCATCGGAACCGGTGGAGAAGTTCCGGTCGCGAGTGCATATATCAACGAGTTGATCAGCTCGAAGGGGCGGGGCCGCTTCTTCCTGCTGTATGAGGTCATGTTTCTGCTCGGCCTCGTCGGCGCAGGCTTGATCGGCTATTTCATGGTCCCAGCCTATGGCTGGAAGGCGATGTTCGTCGTCGGCCTGATCCCGGCCGTCCTCATGATCCCGCTGCGCTGGTTCCTCAATGAATCACCTCGCTGGCTCGCCGCCAACGGCCGCTATGAGGAAGCCGACCGGATCGTCACCAAGTTGGAGAACAGCGCTCGTGCTGCCGGCAAGGAGCTGCCGGAACCGAAAATCGTAGCCGCCCCCATTCGTCGTCGATCGGACTGGCGCGAACTTTTCCAGGGCATC
Organism: Neorhizobium sp. SHOUNA12A; assembly: GCF_023006505.1. GTDB lineage: Bacteria > Pseudomonadota > Alphaproteobacteria > Rhizobiales > Rhizobiaceae > Neorhizobium. Next base: position 53,173 of record NZ_JALBGV010000008.1, on the reverse strand, counting down.
TACCTCAAGCGCACACTGTCGATCTGGGCCATGTGGTTCTGTGCCTATATGGTCGCCAATGGGACGATCACCTGGCTTCCGACCCTCTATCGGCAGACATTCAACCTGCCGCTGGAAACTAGTATCCTATACGGGTTTATCACTTCGGTCGGAGGCGTGATCGCGGCCGTTATCTGCGCATTGCTCATCGACAAGGTCGGTCGCAAGCGCTGGTACACCGGTGCCCTTCTGATCGCACCGGTCCCGCTTGTCATCCTCGCTTGGCTGGGTGCGACGTCGGCAACACAGGTCCTGATCCTGGCCGGTCTCGCCTACGCCATCGTCCAGACCGTGACTTTCTCGCTCTACCTCTATTCCGCGGAAATCTACCCGACCCGCCTTCGTGCTATTGGCACGGGGACAGGCAGCGCCTGGCTTCGTCTCGGATCCTCCGCGGGCCCTATCGCGGTGGGTTGGGTCATGTCGTCGATGGGCATCCAATATGTCTTCGGCGCGTTCGCAGCGATCCTTCTCGTTGGCGCCCTGGTGACGGCCCTCTTCGCGGTCGAGACCAAGGGTCAGGTTCTGGAGGAGCTTTCGCCATGATGCCCTGATGCGCTAGCCATGAATAAGTGTAGGGATCAAAGGCTCGGCGAGGATCGCACGGGCCTTGATCTTTCACAGTTGCAGCTTCGGACGGGCTGGTCATCGTTTTACCCCCTAGATTGCTTCGCCGTCCGACGTAAATACCGAGGCAGCGCGAGCGGCTCCCGAACCACGAACTCGGCACGGCTTACGACGTCAAGATCCCGGTCGCCCGTCCGGAAAGATTCGCTAGCTCGCTCCAAATGGTAAAATTTGCCAATCGTCATTCAGGTCCATACTGGACGGAAAATGATTGTAGAACGTCGATTTGGCCAACGCCGGCTTCCGCGATGTTGCCGTCAGTGCCGACAGCTCCTTCGCAAAAGAGCCGGATCACGGCGTCAAGCAAACGGCGACGGGTCGAAGAGAAACTAGCGACGCTCGATCATTCAATGCGTGTCAGTTTTTCGCGCGTAAGAGCGACCTGGAACGTTCCATCCGACAGAAGCTCTACGAGATACCCATTGGACGTATAGTAAATAACCGTTGGGGGCGCCTGGTCGCCGGCAGAGGGATCAGCTTGCCGTGTAGCCTCTATAACCATCACCATGGAACCTCTTTCGTTCAAGCAGCTAATCAGTTGCTCCCGTGGGCCCATCATGTCGTCCGTCCTGTTGTCCACCCGGAATGAGCTTAGAGAGCGAGCCGACGGGGAACAAGTACGGGCTTGGAAGAGACGGCTATATTGTCGTTAGAACACCTCGGCTTCCACAGGCGATGCTTCCTGCGCCGATTACGCTCGTGATGCTGGCTTGAGATAGGCGGTGAACTTAACCATCAGAATCATTCGACGGATCGGCATTGGGCGGCAATTCTCCCGGGCGGATGACGCGCGAGTTGCTGAAATCTGCGTTTGGAGGCTGGAAAACACAGTTCTCAAAGCATTTTCCGGCCGTATTCTGCCGTTGGACGAGGCGGCAGCCGTCAAGGCCGCCCAATGGCATGTGCCCAACCCCAGACCGATCAATGCCGCCTATATTGCAGCGACAGCCTTCACCCGACGTATGAAGCTGGTGACTCGCAACATCAAGGATTTCAAGGATATGGAAGTGGCACTCGTGAACCCGTGGGACACGCCGGCCTAGACCCATCTTCTGCTGTGGTCAGCATTGCTATCGCATCTGAGCTCGTTACGCGGTGCATATAAGAGTAGGGACCGGTCGCAGCGATCAGGCCCCAGTGTCGACGAGGGCGCTCACAAACGAGCTTCGCAACGACCTCTTCTGGGCTGACCACGGCGCAATCCGGAGTCACCGTGCGATGTCTCGCTCCCGTTTTACCCGCTGGCTGATCTGCGGAACTTCCTGAAGACCCAAGGCACCTGGCAGCCTTTCAGCGTGACAGGCGCGGAGCGAGACCTGGTTTGCTGTGGCCAGAAGTCTCGAGCTTCGTCTCGGCAGAGGTTTCTGCTCCAATCACCAAGGACGCCGCCCTTCGGTCGACGACAACGGTCATATTAGCCCATGCGCTCGGAGGCATAGGAACCTGGGCTTGCCGGGAAGACGACGGTGCGATGTCCGTTGATGAAGGTGCGGTGGTGGATATGGGCGTGGATGGCGCGCGCCAGCACCTGGCTTTCGACGTCGCGGCCGAGAGAGACATAGTCTTCCTGAGACTGCGCATGGGTGACCCGCACGGTGTCCTGCTCGATGATCGGACCTTCGTCGAGATCGGCGGTGACGTAATGCGCGGTGGCGCCGATCAGCTTCACGCCACGTTCGAAAGCCTGCTTATAGGGATTGGCGCCCTTGAACGACGGCAGGAAGGAGTGGTGGATGTTGATGATCTTGCCGGACATCTTCTGGCACATCTGATCGGACAGGATCTGCATGTAGCGAGCAAGCACGATGAGTTCGGTGCCGGTCTGCTTGACGAGGTCCATGATGCGCGCTTCGGCCTCAGGCTTGTTGGCTTCGGTCACCGGAATATGATGGAAGGGGATATCGTGATTGACCACGACCTTCTGGTAGTCGAAGTGGTTGGAGACGACGCCGACGATCTCGATCGGCAGTGCGCCGATCTTCCAGCGGTAGAGCAGGTCGTTCAGGCAATGACCGAAGCGCGATACCATCAGCAGGACCTTCTCCCGCCTGGCGGCATCATGCAGGCTCCAGTTCATGCCGAAACGCTCGGCGATAGCGGGGAAGCCCTGTGCGAGCTTCGCTTCATTGGCCTCCTTCTCGGAGATGAAGGAGACGCGCATGAAGAACTTGCCCGTGCCGAGGTCGTCGAACTGGGATGAATCCACGATGTTGCAGCCCTGATCGGCGAGATAGCCGGAGACTGCAGCGACGATGCCGCGGGTCGACTGACAGGAAATGGTCAAAACATAGGTCTTCATGGTCATCTCGTGAATGGCCTGTGACGGCGTCATCTCAGTTGTAAGACGGGTGCATGGGGGAGGCGGCGCCGGTTGCTCGGAACCGGCACCGCCTCTGCGCCTGGGGAGGTCCTTCAGGCGCGGGATTTCTTGCGTTGGCGGTGCACGTCAATGACGACTGCTGCGACGATGATCGCGCCCTTGACGATCTCCTGGTAATAGGCGCCGACCTTGAGGAAGGTGAAGCCAGAGGTCACCACACCGAGAATAATCGTGCCGATTACCGTCCCGGTGATCCGGCCGACGCCGCCGGAAAGCGAAGCGCCGCCGATGACGGCCGCGGCGATGGCGTCGAGTTCGAAGGAGACGCCCATGTTCGGTTGGCCGGACTGGGCGCGGGCAGCGAGCATGACGCCGGCGAGGCCGGAGAGAAGGCCGGCCACCGCATAGACCTTGATCAGGTGCTTGCCGATATCGATCCCCGAGACGCGCGCAGCCTGGCTGTTGGCGCCGATGGCATAGGTGAACTTGCCGTAGCGGGTATAGGACAATCCGATGTGGAAGATGATCGCCACGACGAAAAAGACGATGACCGTTCGCGGGACGGGAAAGCCCCAGAGACTGAAGCTCTGGCCGAGCCAGGCGAAGTTTTCGTTGAGCAAAGCGACGGGCTGGCCTTCGGTATACCATTTGGCAAGGCCGCGGACTGAGACCATCATGCCAAGCGTGGCAATAAAGGGCGGAATGCCTGTCTTGGCGATAAGAAGGCCGTTCAGAAAACCCAGGAATGCGCCGAGCAGCACGCCGACCAGAAGCGGCCAGAACGGGCTGGAATCGATGAACCAGTCCAGGCCGAATGCGGCGTATTCGGGTTGCAGGAAGACGGCGCGGGCATTCAACGAGGTCTGAGCGAAGCTCGCAGCCACCATGGCGATAAACCCGACCATGGAGCCGGACGAGAGATCGACGCCGCCGGTGATGATGACCTGCGTCACGCCGACCGCGATAATCCCAGTGACGGCCACCTGCAGGACGATGATGGACAAGCGCTGCTTGTTCGCCAGAAAGCTTTCGCCCACGACGTACCAGCCGATCACTTCAAAGATAAGGGCGATCCCGATCAGGACTGCCAGGATCGAGAATTCCGGCGGAAGTCGCCGAATTTTCTTCAAGCCCGTCTTGGAGGTCTCCCCCAGTTCGTTGATGGCATCAGACATGATATCCTCCCGACTGTGTCGTCAGCGCGACGCCAGCTCCATTATCTTGACTTGATCGGCTTCGGCCCTGTCCAGGATGCCTGTGACCCGCCCCTCGTGCAGCACGACGATGCGATCACTCATGCCGAGCACCTCCGGCATCTCCGACGAGATCATAATGATCGCCACACCTTGGCCCGCGAGCTGCGAGACCAGCCGGTGGATTTCGGCCTTGGCGCCGACATCTATGCCGCGGGTGGGTTCGTCGAGGATCAGGATCTTTGGATTGGTCATCAGCCAGCGACAGATCAGCACCTTCTGCTGGTTGCCACCCGACAGGTTGATGATCGGCTCCCGCATGTCGGGCGTGCGGACCCTGAGGCGGTTGGCCATGTCGGTGGCCGCCTTCCGCAGCTTGTCCTGCTGTACGAAACCGAGCTGCACATAGCGCTGTTGCAGCACCGCCATCTGGGCGTTTTCCTGGATGTCGAGCAGCAGGAAACAGCCGGTCTCCTTTCGATCCTCCGTCAGAAACGCCATGCCATGTGCCATGGCAACGGACGGCGAGGAGACGGTCAATTGCTTGCCGAAGAGTTCGATCGTCCCGGAATTTGCAGGGGTCACGCCGAAGATTGTCTCCGCGACGTTGGACCGGCCCGAGCCGACGAGGCCGGCAAAGCCGAGGATCTCGCCGGCCCGGAGATCGAAGGACACGTCGCGGAAGACGCCGTTCAGCGTCAGCCCTTTTACCGACAGCACGACGTCGCCGATCTGCGCCGGTTCTTTTGGGAACATCTGAGTGATCTCGCGCCCGACCATCATGCGGATGATGTCTTCGCGGGTCACCTCCGAGGAATTGCAGGTTGCAACATACTTGCCGTCACGAAAGACGGAGACCTCGTCAGCGATCTCGAAGAGTTCGTTCATCTTGTGGGTGATGTAGATGATGCCCTTTCCTTCCTCGCGAAGGGAGCGGATGATCCGGAAGAGGTGGTTCACCTCCCTCTCGGTAAGGGCCGATGTCGGTTCGTCCATGATGAGGACGTCGGAATCGAAGGATACGGCCTTGGCGATCTCGACCATTTGGCGGTTGGCCACGCTGAGCTTGCCGACCTTGATTTCCGGATCGATCTCGATTCCGAGGCGCTTAAACAGCGCGTCCGTTCGACGGTTCATTTCGGCGTGGTCTACGATACCGAAACGCCCGAGCGGCTCACGACCGATCCAGATGTTTTCCGACACGGTCATGGGCGCCATCAGATTGAGTTCCTGATGGATCATCGCGATTCCGTTCTGGAGCGCGTCGAGCGGATTCTTGAGGCGGATGTCTATGCCACGCAGTTTGAATGAGCCGCTGTCGGGCGTGTAGATGCCGGCGAGGATCTTCATCAGCGTGGACTTGCCGGCGCCGTTCTCGCCCATAAGGGCATGCACCGTCGCGCGTTTCAGCTTCAGCTGCACATTGTCCAGAGCAACGACACCTGGGAATTCCTTGCGCACGTCCTCGACTTCCAGAAGATATTTGCTGCCCGGGACAGCGCCGCTCCTGCGAACGGCCTCCATGGTCTGCGGACTGATGATGCGTTCAGCCGACATGGTGATCCTCCTCCACGAGAGTGATCCGCTGCCCCGCAAGGCAGCGGATCGGCCCGTCTCCGGTCAATTCTTCGCCGTGAACTTGGCCATGTTTTCAGGCGTCACGAGCTGGAACGGGATCCAGACCTTGGCGTCCACTTTCTCACCCTTGGCGAGCTTTATGGCCGCGGCGACGGCACCCGAGCCCTGGCCGAAGGCATCCTGGAAGACGGATACATCCAGATTGCCCGCCTTCATGTAGGCGAGTGCTTCCTGGGTGGCATCGATGCCCGCAACGACCACGTCCTTCATATCCCAGCCGGCAGATTTCATGGCGTTGATCGCACCGATCGCCATGTTGTCGTTGTTGGCGATGACAGCCGCCGGCTTGCGACCGGCCGCGATCCAGTTGGTCATCAGGTCCTGCGCCTTGACCGGATCCCATACCGCGGTCTGCTCGTCGAGAATCTTGATGCCCTTGCAGTCCGGCGTCGCGATCACGTCGTGGACGTCCTTGGTGCGCTGGACGGCAGCCTGGTTGGCAAGATCACCGACCATGACAAGGATATCGCCCTTGCCGCCCAGGATGCGACATACTTCCTTGGTCTGCAGCGTGCCTGACTGAACTTCGTCAGAGGCGACGAATGCTCCCTTGGCGCCAAGCTTGTCCACGTCTGCCGGCATCCGGTTGACGTAGACGATCGGGATGCCGGCATCGTTCGCCAGCTTCGTCATCGGCGCCGTTGCCGTGGTGTCGACTGCATTGACGATGATCGCATCGACTTTGGAGGCGATGAAGTTCTGGATCTGGGAAAGCTGCTTCTGAACGTCATCATCGGCGATTTCGATCTGGACAGGCTGCTTCGCATCGGCTGCAGACTTCTCGATGCCCTTGCGCAGAACCGTCAGGAACGTGTCGGAATTGGCCATGGACACGCCAATATTGCCTGCATAAGCACTCGATGCCATCAGGACGCCGAACACGGCACTCGCCAAAAGTTTCTTCATCTCTTCCTCCTCTGAAACGGTGCCCGGCGAACACCTTAAAAATGCCGGTCGCCTCCTCCCCGAAGGCAATCTCACGAACCAATCCGGTCACTCCCACCGGATCGGTGAAGACGTCAAAGTCTGTCCCGGATCAGCTCCATGCTGCTGCGGATCATCGTTTGCGGATCGCTCGATGCGTGAACGGATGACGCGAACGGTTCGAACGACAGCGGGCCGGAATAACCAGCGTCGATGAGCGCACGGATTTGACCGATATTGTCCAGCCGGTCCCGTGCCGTCACCATCACGCGATGCGGGTCTCGCATGGCGTCGATGCTGACTTCCTGATCATCGACGCCTGAAATGTGGACCAGCCCCGTCAAGTCCGGAAATATGTCCGGCTCGCCAGCGAGCACGTGGTGAAACGTGTCATGAACCAGCTTGAAGCTCTCGCGGCCATCGATCGCGACAATCGCTTCCGCTGCTTCTTTCTTGGAGCGAAGCGAGCAGATCTGGAAGCCGAGCGGCTCCACGAGGCCGATGAGGTTATTGGCCCGCAGGATAGGTTTCAGCGCCTTGAGCGCAACGCGCAAATTCCCCTGACGTTCTCCCTCCAGCTTGCCGCTTCCATCGTTGACAGGCACGAGGACCAGGGCTTTTGCGCCGCAGGCAGCGGCATAAGCGGCCAATTCCGTGGCCTCCGCTTCCCGCTCCGGCGTCCATTCGTTGAAGCGCTGCAGGGCATTGATCGAAATGATTTCGGTTCCGTGCGCCTTTGCCAGGTCGTTGACCGTCTCGGGCGAAGTCCCGTCGAGAATGGCATTACCCGCAAGATCGTTGCGGATTTCGAACTGCCGAACACCGAGCGATATGCCCAGTTCGAAAAAAACGCCGAGCGGCATGTGTGGCGCAACCATGTGGTTGAGCGCGAAGGTAAGCGCGGCCATGAGTTCTCCCGAAGTTTGGCGCGGCCGGCTTTCCTCCTCCGTCCCGCTGAATGAAGTCATCAGGTTTCGTGGCGTTGGTCAAAGAGGAAATAGCAATATTCCGTTTCATTCATGAAAGAATTTGCGGATTGATATGATGGATTTCCATCATCGCAGCTCAGATGTTTTCCGGCACGTAAATTTCGAGCGGCAGGAAAGTCTGGCCTGGCGCCGTCGCGGGACCGGTATCCACCGCCTCGACCATTAGCTGGACCAGTTCGCGGCACAGATTGGCAAGCGGTGTCGCGATCGCCATGGTCACGATCTCATCAGCCAGCGCTGCGCGGGAAATTGGCGTCAGTTCGTTGACGACGATAACATGCTTGCCGCCGAGTTTTTCTTCTCGGATGGCGGAAATGGCGCCTTCCATTCCGCCTCCGGCAACATAGAAACCCACAAGATCCGGATGGCGGTGCAGCAGATCCAGCGTTGCTTCGTGGGTGATTTCGACCGTTTCCAGGTTCACCAGCGTGTCCAGAACCTCGAAATCGGGAGCGTGTTCGCGAAAGTAGGACCGAAAGCCGATCTCGCGCAGTTCGTGACCGTGAAAGCGGTGACTGCCGACGAAAACAGCCACCTTCCCGGGGCTTTTCGCAGCCTTCGTGATCATCCAGGCGGCCGTCCGACCGGCCTTGCGGTTGTTGAGGCCGACATAGCCCTCGCGGATGCCGGAGGCGAAATCAGACAGGAGTGAGAATACCGGGATGCCTCTTGCCTTCAGTTCTTCCGCCGCCACCGTCAGGGCCGGATAGTCCGGGGATGTCATGGCGACCGCCTGATTCCTGGCGCCAACCTCTTTCAGCTTGTCGGCCAGTTCGCTCGGCGTCTGGTTGGCGCAGAATTCGATCTGCGCCACGCCGCGAATGCCGGGATGGTTTTGGACGGCGATCTCCAGCTCCCGCTTGAAGCTCTGGTAGAAATGGTGGTTGGGCTTCTGCAGGATGAAGCCCAACCGGTATTGCGGCAGGCCCTCGAACACGCGCTGCCGCAGCAATCCGACGGCATGGAAGCCGATCTCGTTTGCCGCGTCATAGACGCGCCGCGCCGTGTCCTCGCGCACCTTGTGGCGCCCGTTCAACACGCGGTCCACGGTTGCGACACTCACTCCCGCAGCCTTGGCCAGATCCGTGATCGTTGGTCTTGATCCCATCTGTTCCTCCTCAAGTGAGATCTTTCTATCATGGAATAAATCAAAAATGATAGACTTTGATAGAATATATCATCCGTGGATTGTGATCCGTCAGAACAACGATAATCCTCAAGATCAGATTCCATGCGGCGCCTTTGATGGCGACCGCATCGAAACCGATGGAGGAGATCAATGGCGAGGACAGCGGCAAAGCGTGACTATAGCCTGCTTGGACGCGATGCGCAGGCAGCGGTGGCCAATGGGCTCGCGGCGGCGCAGTGGTATCATACCGAGGTCCCGCGCAAGCAGATGAAGGAATTGATGAAGCGGGAGGATGGGCCAGCCCTCCGGGACACGGCGATCTGGCTCGGCTGCATGGTCGTCTTTGCAGGGCTTGGCATCTATTTCTGGGGCAGCCTCTGGGCGATCCCTTTCTTCCTCGCCTACGGCGTGTTCTACGGGTCCGCCTCGGATAGCCGCTGGCATGAATGTGGTCATGGCACGGCGTTCAAGACGATGTGGATGAACAACGTTGTCTACCAGATCGCCTGTTTCATGATCATGCGCAATCCGGTGACCTGGCGCTGGAGCCATACTCGGCACCACACCGATACGGTCATTGTCGGCCGGGATCCGGAAATCGCGGTGATGCGTCCGCCGGATCTCCTGCGGCTGATCCTCAATCTGTTCGGCCTGCTGGATGCCTGGCATGCGGTGATCGACATGGTCCGCAATGCGTTTGGGGTCATCAGCGCCGAAGAGAAGATCGTCATTCCGGAGACGGAGCAGCCGAAGGCGATCCGCGTCGCACGCATCTGGCTCGCGATCTATGTGGCGACCGTTGCGCTTTCGATCGCCGTGAATTCGATCCTGCCGTTGATGCTGATCGGCATGCCGCGCCTTTATGGTGCCTGGCACCATGTCATGACCGGCCTGCTGCAGCATGGTGGCCTTGCCGACAACGTCACCGACCACCGGCTAAACAGCCGCACAGTCTACATGAACCCAATCAGCCGCTTCATCTACTGGAACATGAACTATCACGTGGAGCACCACATGTTCCCGATGGTGCCCTATCACGCGCTGCCGAAGCTGCACGCGATGATCAAGGACGATCTGCCGGCACCGAACCCGTCGATCCTCGACGGTTATCGAGAGATGATCCCGGCCTTCCTACGCCAGCTCCGGAACGAGGATTACTTCCTGAAGCGCGAGTTGCCGCCGACGGCAAAGCCCTATCGCGAAGACTTCCACAGCGACGCCATGGCGCCGGCGGCGGAGTGACACCGGCGTCCGAGAAGACAAGTCATAAAGGGGAGGAGAACCCGATGAGCACCTGGATCGACGTCTGCGACAAGGACGAGATCGACGAAGAGGACGTCATCCGCTTCGATCACGACGGCAAGAGCTACGCCGTCTATCGCAGCCCGGAAGACAGTTTCCACGCGACCGATGGACATTGCACGCACGAGAATGTCCATCTGGCCGATGGACTGGTGATGGACGACATTATCGAATGTCCGAAGCACAACGGCCGCTTCAACTACAAGACCGGCCAAGCCAAGGGCGCCCCCGTCTGCGTCAACCTCAAGACTTATGCGGTCAAGGTCGACGGTGGCCGCGTCTTCATCCAGGTCGGCTGAGATGGGTGACAAAGGCATGGTGATCGTCGGCGCCGGCGAAGCGGGCGTTCGGGCGGCCTTTGCCCTGCGGGAGCGAGGCTACCGGGGGACCGTCACGCTGATCGGTGATGAGCCGCATCTCCCCTACGAGCGTCCACCCCTGTCGAAAGCGGGCGAGGAAGCCGGGACCGTCCGGGCGATTGTCGCAAGCGAACGTTTTGCTGAGGCGGGGATCACCTTCCTGCGAGGGCGGCGAGCTATCTTGATCGACCCAGCACGCCATGCGCTGCTGCTGGAAACCGGCGAAATGCTATCCTACGAACGACTGCTGCTCGCAACCGGCGCCGCTCCGCGCCAATTCCCAGGCCTTGCCACAAGCGATCGCGTCCATGTGCTGCGGACCCTCGAGGACGCATCCGCCATTCGTCGCCACATGCGGGAGGATGGCCGCCTGGCCATTCTCGGCGGTGGCTTCATCGGGCTCGAACTGGCCGCGATGGGCCGGAAACTCGGCACGGCCATCTCCCTGATTGAGGCGCAACCGCGTGTGTTGATGCGCGGCGTTCCCGAAAAGCTCGCACTCGCCTTGCAGGCACGGCATACGGCAGAAGGCGTGGAACTGCTCTGCGGCGTGGGGATCGAGACCATCGCCGATGGCCGGAGCGGCGTCACCATCGGGTTCGCCGATGGTCGCCACATCAAGGTCGATGCGCTCGTGGTCGGGATCGGCGCCCAGCCCAACACCCGCGTTGCCGCAGAAGCAGGGCTTGCGATCGACAACGGCATCACCGTCGACCGCTATCTGACGACCAGCGACCCGCACATCTTCGCCGCCGGCGACTGTTGCTCCTTTCCAGTCGCCGCCTATGGCGGCCGGCGCGTCAGGCTCGAATCCTGGCGCAACGCGCAGGAACAGGGCAGCGTCGCGGCGGCCAACATGCTGGGAGAGGCAGAACCTTTCGATGCGGTGCCGTGGTTCTGGTCGGACCAATACGACCTGACGCTGCAGGTAGCCGGCCTGTCCGACGGCGCGACATCGACCGTCGGCCGGACGCTGTCGCCGGAGGCCGAGATCCTGTTTCACCTCGATGCGGATGGGGGATTGCTGGCAGCCAGCGGACTTGGCCCAGGCGGTGCCGTCGCCCGCGACATTCGACTGGCCGAGATGCTGATCGCCAGGGGCACGCGCCCCGATCGCGCTGCACTCGCCGATCCTTCGGTCAAACTGAAATCCCTTCTGTGAGCGCCTGGCGCCAAAGGATGCACCGATGAAATCCAACCGTCCCACCGTTGCCGATATCCTGGCGCTCAAGGGCAAGCGCCAGCTCAGCATGCTTCGTGTCGTCACGCTCGAGGAGGCGGAAGCCGCCGACAAGGCCGGGATTGAAATGGTCTCCGTGCCGCCGGCGCTCCTTGGGCCTGCCTTCCGGGAGGTGGCGCCAAGCGTCTTTGCCGTGCCGGGGCTCGAATATGGCGACTTCGTCACCACGGAGGAATATCTGCGGGCGGCCTTCAAAGCGATGCGCGCCGGTGGCGACGCCGTCTATTGCGCGGCGAGCCTCCGGATCATCCGGGGGCTCAGGGAAGAGGGTATTCCCGTCTGCAGCCATGTCGGCCTCATTCCCTCGAAGGCAACCTAGACCGGTGGCTTCAAGGCGGTCGGCAAGACGGCCGACAGCGCGATGGCGATCTGGAATGCCGTCAAGGCCATCGAGGAGGCCGGTGCCTTCGCCGCCGAAATCGAGGTGGTTCCCGCCGAAATTGCCTCGCTGATCAGCGCCCGGACGTCTCTCTTCATGATCTCGATGGGGGCGGGCGCCGGTTGCGATGCGCAATATCTTTTTGCCGATGACGTGCTCGGACAGAACCGCGGGCACGTGCCCCGACATGCGAAGACCTATCGCAACTTTGCTGCCGAGTTCGACCGCCTGCAGCACGAGCGCATCGCAGCCTTCCGGGAATTCCGCCGGGATGTCGAGAGCGGAGCCTATCCGGCAGAGCCGCACAATGTCGGTGTGGCAGGCGAGGAACTTGCCCGTTTCCGCGATATGATCGACGGCTGATCGAGCCACAGGAGGTGGCATGAAAGAGGCCGCGCCCGCTGAGAGAACGGATCACTCCGCGACGATGTTGTTGAACCTGTCAATCTCGTGCTGGGTGAGCGGCATACAGATCAACCGGAAGAAAACGCTGCGTCGCCGAAGAATTCGGCCAGCACCTTCGTCGTTTCGATGGGATACTCTTCAGGAAAAAAGTGGCCGCCCGGCATCGAATGACCGACGACATCGCCTGCGAATTGTTGCCACAACGCCAACGGCCCTCCGTCATTGGTATACCAGGTGGCTAATGCACCGGTTCCGCTCCAGAGGGCCATGAGTGGGCAACGAATACGGCGTCCGGCGATTTGATCTTGGACGTCATGCTGGCGATCGACGCTTGCTGCAGCACGATACTCCTCGCAGATCGCGTGAACATGGTCTGCACTTCTAAGCGCCTCGACATAGGCCTCTCTGATCTGTGGCGGGAACACCGCGGCGGAAGATCCCCAGCCTGTGAGCGCATCGTCGATAACGGCCTCCGGTGCACCTGCGATTAGTCTTTCCGGCAAAGGCTCGGCTTGCGCCAGTAAGACCCACGGCCAAAAGCCTAACGCAAATCGGTCATCAGCTTGATCCCAGACGGTGGAGGTCGGGACAATATCCAGAACGGCAAGCTTTCTTATCACCGCCGGATGATCGAGCGCCATGCGGTAAGCGACACGGCCGCCCCGGTCATGGCCACCGATCATGAACTCGCTGAAGCCGAACTTTTCCATAAGCTCGACCATCTCGGCCGCCATCGCGCGTTTGGAATAGGGGAGGTGATCGGGGGTGGAAGGAGGGCAAGCGCTGGCGCCATATCCACGCAGATCGGCACAGATGACGGTGAACTCAGAGGCAAGCAGAGGAGCGATGTCGCGCCACATGAGATGGGTCTGTGGGAAGCCATGCAGCAAGAGAAGCGGCGGGCCGCTCCCGGCAACGGTGGTGAATATCGATCCACCCGACACGGAAATTATTTGCGCATGGCTGTGGTTCGGCATGTTGCTTCTCCTTGCAGCGTCATCGTCACTCGTGCGCTCAGTTGAACGGCCAGCCGGGTCCCGGCAGTGGTTACTTCGATGGAAACGATTTGACCGGTGCCGGCCATCTGATTCATCTTGTCCATACCGAGCCACTGCGCGGTGGTGATGAAGAGGGTCGATCGATCCTCGCCGCCGAGCATACAGGCGAAAGCGCGCCGATCGGCCTTGACCTCGTCAAGCATTTCACCGCCTTCTCGTACTCGGTGGCAATACCCCTAGACGCGATCGATTTTTCCGGACCTTGCGAACAGCACGATCGGTTTTCCTCGGCGGTCACCCGCCTCTTCATAGGCGAGATTAAGATGGGGCCTTTTTGATGTATTTCGTCATGAGCATGAAACCAAAGTCGTCCAACACGTGTTTTAGATCTTTCCCAGGTGAGCCGCAGTGCATCGCTGGTCAGCGATCAGCGATGCCACTCCGCATGTTGGCCCACCTGCCGAAGTCGCAATTCGCTACAACGATCAGGGGAGAGGCTGGTTCCCCTCTCGCCGCGGCGACGCGTTGAAGGGCGAGAGGGAGACGATCATCGATGACACGTGTCGGTGAATGTCGATTGGCGCCAGTGCGCGCTCACCTGGGCACGAAGCGAGCAAGATTATTCTTCGACCTGTGTGGCCAACGTATTTCAGCGGGCGCCTGAACGCGTTGCGGAAAGGATAAAGGGAATGGCAACACCGTTCAAAGTCGACTGGTCAGATGAGGCCTTCGATGCATTGAAGGCGCGGGTGCGATCATATCGTTTGCCTGACCAGCCGGATGATTCCGATTGGTCCTATGGCTGTGATCCCCAAACCCTGCGCGAACTCTGTGCCTATTGGGTTGACCGCTACGATGTTGATGCGATGGTCAGAGATCTCAACTGCTTTCCGCAGTTCACGACGGAGGTTGATGGGCTGAGGCTTCATTTCGTTCACGTTCGAGGCGAGGCTGAGAGCAAGCGGCCACTGCTCCTGATCCACGGCTGGCCCGGCTCGACTTACGAATTCTGGCCGGCGGTGGAAGCCTTGGCGTTTCCATCTCGTAACGGTGGACGTGCCGACGATGCTTTCGACCTCGTCGTCCCATCGCTGCCGGGCTATGGCTTTTCTGCCAAGCCCAACCAGCCGATCGATCCGCGGCGCATCGGTGCACTGTTCAACGCGCTGATGCGCGAGGTCTTGGGGTACGATCGCTACCTCGTTCATGGGACTGACTGGGGTGCCGTGATCGGTCCATGGATGGCGCTGGATCAGGCCAATTCGATCCTCGGCTTGCATATTGATTATCTCGGCACTGTCCCTGAGGACGCGCCGCAGGATGACACCGAGCGACGCTGGATGCAGCAGTTTGCGGACTATGAGAAGCGGCTGGGTGCGTATTCACACCTTCAGTCCACGCGGGTACAGTCACTCGCCTATGCGATGCATAACAATCCCGTGGCCCAAGCCGCCTGGCTCCTCGAGCGCTTTCACGATTGGGCCGACCTGGGCGAACGATCGATCATCGACGTGTTCGGTCACGACCGATTGATCACCAGCATCATGCTTTATGTCATGACCGACACGTTCGCGACATCGACGTGGATCTACACCGCCTCGGAGCGAGAGAAGAGCAAGATGCTACCCAAAGGCCGCCGGATCGAGGTGCCTACCGGTTATGCCTCCTGGCCCGATCCGAGGCACCCAGCGCCACCACGGTCCCTCGTCGAGCGCACCTGCAATCTCGTCCACTGGAGCGAACAACCGCGCGGCGGCCACTTCCCACCCACCGAACAACCGGAGGCGTTCGTCGCCGATCTGCGCGCCTGGGTACGCGGGATCGCCGCGTGACCTCCTGTGCCAAGCACAATGCTTCCACGACGCGAAAGCGCGTCAGGACGTTACTCACTACAGAGGAGTTCGTGATAAAATGCGTATCCGTGTTGTCACCCTGAATGTGTGGAATACACAAGGCGATGCGCGCAGGATTTCTCTGATTAATCAGGAATTGCGGGCGCTTCAACCGGATATCATTTCGTTGCAGGAAGTCGTCCAGTCCGAAAATATCCGGATGCTTGACGAAATCCTGGAAGGATTGGACATCGGGTCGATCCATCAAGTGGACCTTCAACGATTTCTTCCGCCCTTTGCCGATCAATATGGTGGGACAGCGATTGCGAGCAAGTGGCCGATGCGGCCGCTAGAGGCGCTGGACCTTCGGCTCGCTGAAGCACCCGATGTGCCTTGGGCGACGCTGGCTGCCGCCGTCGATGTTCCCAATGAGGGCGAAATGCTTTTCATCGCTGCGACGACCGCGTGGCGTCCGAGCGCAGAAGCGGCTCGCGAACGGCAGGTACAGGCGATCGTTGATCTTGATCTCCGCCATCGCCGGGCGCTCCCGACCATTATTGCCGGAGATTTCAATGCCGATCCAGATTCGTCAAGTATGAGATTTCTGACGGGTCGTCAGTCATTGGGCGGCCGAAGTGTGCTCTACCACGATGCCTGGGACATTGCGGGTGAGGGAGTGGGGTTCACGTGGACCAGTGACAATCCCAATGCAAAGGCAGGCATCGATCAGATCATTCGACAGCCGGAATATCATCGCCGGTTCGACTACGTCCTTGTTGGCTCCTGGGATGGTCACCCGAAAGCCCATGCGCTTGTGCATTCCGCGCAGGTCGCCTTTGACAAACCACGGGATGGAATTTGGTTAAGCGATCATTTTGGTGTGGTCGCCGAAATTGACGTGGGCCTTTGATGGGATGGAAAAGCCGTGACCTTCTCATCGATCTCTTCGCAAATCCGAGATATCTGGCTCTTGAAGATACCACTCATGATACCACTCATGCCCACCGCCTTGACCAGATCGCGCGACACAAGCCCCTTCGAGGCCGCCGGATTGAAAGTGATCAATCCATGGTCCCAATGAAGGTGATATTCAGCTAGGTGTCCTTGAGTCCGATTTCCACCGTGACCGCCGAAGAGGAAATGTCCGAAAACCGTTCGGAAGTCCTACTCATCGCCGCGGAGGATCCAGCGTTGGAAGAGACTTCGCGTGAGCGGCCGCTTCGCCGGAGTAGGGGAAATCCTCACCGAGCTGGCGGTCGCCGTCATAAACTTTGAAGGTCGGTCCCTCGAGCTCAACAATCCTATAACCGTTGACGTACTCGACCTTTGGCGTTTTCCATCCCATTATCAGCTTCCTTCTTAGAATCTTTACAGCCGCAGCTCGGGCTCGCCGGCAGGCTACAGCATTCTTTGTCCCGGAATCGCCAAGACAACTTGCACCCGCCCATGTTTATCAGGAGGGGTGCTGAACGGCTTCGATCTCATCGACCTGGTTGGGAAGTGCGGAAGGCGGATTGCGATCAGCGTCACGCCCGGCCGCCGTACCGACCGCGAACTCCGCTCCCCGCACCTAGTCAGTCTCTCCCGAAACCTTATCAGATCTCGCAGGGCATCGTAGCCCTGTCCTGGACCCTACCCGTCGGGACCTCGCTGGCAAGCTAACGGCTCGCTTGTCCAACCTACATCCAATCTCGGCAGGCCTGCTATTCCGGCGCGTTGATCTCGTCGATGTGCCACATGGATCAGCTTGGCTCGTTGGCGAAACTGCCAGCTCAAGCTGAACAGCGCTTCCTGGCAGAGCCCTGTATTTCGCGAAGCCGAGTTCTTAGTCAAAGAACCGAAACGTTCTCTGCTTTTGATTTTCCGGTCTTGCGATCTTGCCCCAGTTCGAAGCTGACCTTGTCGCCTTCACGGAGCGATCCGCCGCGCTCGAGTGCGGAGACGTGGACGAAAACGTCCTGTCCGCCATTCTCGGGCGTGATGAAACCAAAACCCTTGTCGTCGTTGAAAAATTTCACTGTACCAGTCGCCATGAATACCTATTCCCGTGTTCGCAGAGTTGCGGGTGCACTCTATAGCGGGATGACCGTCGTGGATACAATGATCGTCGCGAATATCGACAATGGGCAACGCGGATACGGAAACAGACGTACAGGCTACCGCCACCACAGCGATGGTTTCTGGTACTCCCTTGCAGCATTCGGTGCTGCCGCTATCATCGGCGGTGCCATCGCGAGCCAGCCTCATCGCGCGGGTGGCGGCAGCCATGCACAGTGGTGTACAAACCGCTATCAGTCCTATCGCGCTTGCGACACCACGGATTCTCCGCGCGCAGGCGTGCGAGTAATCTGTTCATCGCCCTATAGATAAAGCCGTTTCGAACGGGTGCTCTAGTAGCCATTTCTGATGAAGCCGCTCAATCGACCGATCGCGCAGCTTCATCCTGGGGTGCCTTCCTGTGTAAAAGCGAGACGCAATTAACCTCTCAGTAACGAAGCCGGAGCATGAGTCTGGGGCTCAATCGCTGAGAGGTTTTGTCATGCGTGTTCCCGGTGGTGCTGTGCTTTTGGTTATCCCGATTATTGCGGTGCTGCTGTTTGGCGCGTCGCTCGCTTGGGACCAGCTCGACAAACTTGATCCCATCGTGACTGGCACGATCCGGTAGAAAGACATTTTCCTCACGTGCTGTTCTTGACACGGCTACGCCGCTGCCGGCGCTCGGTCGAAAGGTCGGGCAGATTGCCATCCAACTGCAGGCCGGTGTGGTCGCGGTCATCCGCCAAGAATTCTCTTTCGATTTCCTTGATCGCCTCGTCGAGCCTGTGCAGTTGGATCGGCAGAGAACCATCCCCAGCAGGCATGTCTGCGCGTGTAAGAAGCCGTTCTACTGCGCGGCGGGCGGAAGCATAGATACGTTGCCGCCCTTCGACCGTGGCGTCGCTGGAGCGCTGGATGGCTTGGCGGAGTACGGAAATAAGTGCTGACATAGGATCCTGGCCGCGATGAGAGCACGAAGCTAGGGCCAGATTGTCAGTCGTCAATCGTGCGAATTCGCGCTAAATCCAACTGTTTACTATTTCCAAGCCCCGATCGACGCATAACTGGCTCGAGGGGCTCCTTCCTAAACCAGACATCCCGTATAGGCTTCCGCCGGGCGCTTCACCGTTCAACTTTTCCTGCTCAGACAAAGCTGGCGGTCTAAAGCGGCAGCCGCAGCAGCGGCTCCGTTCCAGAGGCCCGCCGCTCCAGCGAAGACAGGGTGACGCTGAGCAGGCGGATCCCTTTTCGCGGTGGGAAGATTGGTGCGAGCAGCAGGCCGACCACGTTCCCACCGATCAGGAAGAGATCGGCTCCGGCGTGGGCGATCACCTCGCGGGATGTATCGCCCCATGCGACGATCAAAGACCGACCCTGAAATCAGCTCTGGTCTTTGCCTTGATTTCTTCCAAGGTCACTCCGTCTGCCATTTCGATCAGCACCATTTCAGGAGCGCCCGTCCTTGCGATCGTGAAAACGCCGAGGTCGGTGATGACGAGGTCCACGACGCGCTTGCCTGTCAGCGGAAGATCGCATTCCGGCAAAAGCTTCGACTCGCCCTTGGCCTCGTGCTCCATCAGTACCACGACGCGTTTGACGCCGGCGACGAGGTCCATCGCGCCACCCATGCCCTTGGCCATCTTGCCGGGAATCATCCAGTTCGCGAGGTCACCGTTGCTGGCCACCTGCATGGCGCCCAGGATCGACAGGTCGATGTGACCGCCGCGGATCATCGCGAAACTGTCGGCTGACGAAAAGAAGCTCGTCATCGGCAGTTCGCTGACCGTCTGCTTGCCGGCATTGATGAGGTCGGCGTCGACTTCATTGTCGAGCGGGAAAGGGCCGATGCCGAGCATGCCATTTTCGCTCTGCAGCACGACATTGATCCCGTCGGGAATGTGGTTGGCCACCAGCGTCGGAATGCCGATGCCAAGGTTGACGTAGAAGCCGTCCTGAAGCTCACGCGCTGCGCGCGCGGCCATCTGGTCGCGTGTCCAAGCCATTACATCGCCTCCGTCTGTACGGATCTCACGGTCCGCTGTTCGATATGTTTCTTCGCATCGGGAACATGGAGAATTTTCGAGACGAAGATGCCCGGCGTATGGATATGGTCGGCGTCGATCTGGCCGACGTCGACGAGATGTTCGACCTCGGCGACCGTGAACTTGCCCGCGGTCGCCATCATCGGATTGAAGTTCCGGGCCGTCTTGCGATAGACGAGATTGCCTTCGGTGTCGCCCTTCCAGGCATGGACAAGCGATACGTCCGCGGTCAGCGCCATTTCCATCACATATTGCTCGCCGCCGAACTCCCGGATCTCCTTGCCCTCCGAAATGATCGTACCGACACCCGTCTTTGTGAAGAACGCCGGGATGCCTGCGCCGCCTGCGCGTATCCGTTCGGCAAGCGTGCCCTGCGGATTAAACTCGAGCTCGAGTTCGCCGGACAGAAACTGTTGGGCGAAGAGCTTGTTCTCCCCGACATAGGACGAGATCATTTTCCGAATCTGTCGCGTTTCCAGCAACAAGCCGAGGCCTATCCCATCGACGCCGGCATTGTTCGAGACGACCGTGAGATCCTTTACGCCGGACAGCTTGACGGCCTCGATCAGCGTTTCCGGTATTCCGCAAAGCCCGAAGCCTCCCGACATGATCACCATGCCGTCCTTCAAGACGCCTGCCAGCGCCTCAGTGGCGCTCGATACTATCTTTCGCATCCCGACCCTCCCACGAAATTACGTTACTGCGAAACTAAGGCTTGATCGGCCCCGGCGACTAGCCGTATTTATACTGCATGTCTGAAGCTCCAGCATCAATCGCGGATCCGGATCAGAGCCATCGGTTTCTGCTGGCCGATATGCCGGTGCCGATGGTTTATGCAAGGCATCGCATTATTCGCGATTGTAACGTCGAATTCGCGACGCTTTTTGGGCTTCGCCGGGAAGAGATCCTGGACACCAGTTTTGCACGGCTCTACCCGAAGATCGCAGACTTTGTCCGCATTGGTCATTTGTGGCGCAGTCATCTGCCTGCCGGGCAGGTTTTTTATGACGAACGGATCATGACGAGGGGGGATGGCGGACGCTTCTGGTGCAGGGTGAACGGCCGTAGCCACCATTTTGCCGATCCGTTTGCCGAAGCACTCTATTGTTTCCAAGCGATCAACCGGCCGATCAAAAGCTCCGATCCTACCTTTACCGACCGGCAGCACCAGATCATCACCCTGGTTGCCCAGGGAAAGAGTAACGCAATGATCGCTGACGAACTCGGACTTTCGAAACGTACCATCGAATCTCATCGCGCCCGGCTTATGCAAGCCGTAGGCGTACGCAATTCGGCCGAGCTGGTAGCCTGGTTTACGGCAGGTCATAAACGGCAAGGATGAGTTCATTCAATCTGGCCGAGTAGAGGTCATATCCTCAGTCAGGCTTCTTTCCCAAACAACAAGGTCGGCGCCATCATCTGCCCAGGATGAGCGCCGAGTTATGCTGGCGGGGCGGTTTTCGTGCGGGACGGCATCAAACGCCATTTTGCCGCTGCCAAATTGACCGGTGTGGACTGCGGTGCCAAGCTTGATGACGGCCCCACAAATCCTCATGCTCCCAAAAATTGCACTTGATGGCCCCCGTCGGTCCGCTACAAAACGACGACGATAGCCGCGAAGCAAAGAATTTGGGATGTATGGTGAAAAAGGCAGATAACGGAACGTCCAGCGTCAATCGTGCGGATGAGCCGCGAGAGCGTATTGTCGCGGCCGCGCGCGAAGTGTTTATCGAGCAGGGATTTGATCTGGCGACCGTTCGCGACATCACGAGGCGGGCCGATGTGAATGTTGCTGCCGTCAATTATTATTTCGGCTCCAAGGAAGATCTCATCAGCGAGGTGCTTAACCTGATGATGGAGCCCTATACCCATGCCCGGATAGACGCTTTGGAAAAATGCGAGGCCACAGCTCGGCCGGGATTCCCGGTTTTGGAGGAAGTCGTCGGAGCTCTTGTCCGACCGATGGTACAGTTCAGCCGCGACGCCTCGGGCGCACGCCCCCTGACGCGGCTGATCCTGCAGGTCCGTTCGCGGCCGCGTGAATCGACCAACCGTTTTTTCATACGCCGCGTCGATCCAGCCGTGTTCCGCTTTATCGATGCCTTCAGTCGAGCACTCCCGGATATGCAGCGCCGCGATATTTTCTGGCGTTATAATTTTTCGATTGGCGCCATCATGCAGGTCCTGATCGATTCGGACCCAGCATCGTACCGCCTCAAGCAACTGTCCGGCGGCCTTTGCGATACCGATGATGATGAAGAGATCATCCGTCAGCTCTCGCGGTTTATTTGCACCGGATTCCATGCGCCTGC
This sequence comes from Neorhizobium sp. SHOUNA12A, assembly GCF_023006505.1. Lineage (GTDB taxonomy): Bacteria > Pseudomonadota > Alphaproteobacteria > Rhizobiales > Rhizobiaceae > Neorhizobium. Next base: position 31,408 of record NZ_JALBGV010000008.1, on the reverse strand, counting down.
CATCGGGTGATGATCTCGGATCTCGACCTACAGCTGAAAGTTGCGCACGATGAGGTATACTTCAGTTTCTATTCAAAATCGGATCTACGCTGGATGATAATCTTTTTTATTGCCTTTTGAGAAAAACGTCAGGGCATATATTTCAAGGTTAGACTGTTTTTCCAATTATTCCTTCAATCGCATTCTGGTTTTTCCAAAGTCACCGGCTGCTGCTTGATTCTTGGGCGGTCTGACCGATTAAAATCATTGACTCCATCTCGTCTCAAATTATGTTTCAAACATTGTTTAACATTCACGGAGTCCTGCAATGACTGCTGCTGCCCCGAAGATCACCGGATCCTTCGTTGCCTTGATCACCCCGTTTGACAAGTCAGGCGCCGTCGATATGGGTGCATTCCGCGAATTGCTTTCCTTCCATGAGGCGAATGGCACCTCAGCCGTCTTGATCATGGGTTCGACCGGCGAGGTATCCATGCTGTCGGCCGAGGAGAAGAAGAAAATCATCGTCGAGACGTCGAAAATGAAATCGGCCAAGATGCCGATCTTCTTTGGCTGCACCGGCAACAACACCGACGTTACGATTGAAAATGTGAAGTTCGCCAAGGATAACGGCGCGGACGGTGCCATCCTCGCGGCTCCAGCATATATCTGCGCGCCGGAAGCGGACATCGAAGGTTATTTCCTGGAGGTAGCCGACGCAACCGACCTGCCCCTCGGGCTCTACAACAACCCGCCGCGCGTCAAGAGCGACCTGCACTGGGATCACCTGCTGCGCATCTTCAAGCATCCCAACTACGTCATTCACAAGGAATCAACTGCCCGTGTCGGCCAGGTTGCCCAGGTTCTCGCCGCGCGTCCGGATATTTCGGTCATGTGCTGCGACAGCCCCAATCTCGGCCTCGTCGTTCCGACAATGAGCCTTGGTGGCCATGGCACTGCCAACATGGGCGGCAATATTGCCCCGGCCGAAGTGGCGGTGATGTCGCGTCCGTGGACGAGTTATGTCGAAGCCGAAGGGTTCCGCGACACCTATTTGAACCTTCTGCCGCTGCTGCACTACAATTACTCGGCGATCAATCCGGTGGCCGTGAAATCGCTGATGAAGGCTGTCGGACTGCCGGCTGGCGAACTGCGGCGGCCGTTGACCGGCCTGGAAGGCGAAGCGCTCGCAAAGGGTATTCGCATCGTCCAGGACCTCGGCCTCGACAAGAAATATGGCTGGAAGCTGCAGCCCGCTTCCGCCTTGGCAGCCTGAGGCCCGGCCGATGGATCTCGGGATTTCCGGTCGGAATGCTATCGTTACCGGCGCAAGCCGAGGCATGGGCAAGGCCGCCGCAATGGCTCTCGCGCGGGAGAATGTGGATCTGACCATCATCGCCCGCACGCCCGAAACACTGCAGGCGGCGGCCGCAGAAATCCGAGCGGTTACCGGCGCCCGCGTCACTACCGTCGTCGGCGATATTACCACGCTTGCCGGTCGTGAAGCCGTTCTGTCCGTCTGCCCAAAACCGGACATTCTGGTCAACAACGCCGATGGCGAACTGCCCGGTGATTTCCGCAACTGGTCTCGTGAGGACTGGTTGCGGGGCATCGATCGGATGATGCTGACACCGATCGACATGATGCGTCTGACCGTCGACGGAATGATGGCCCGCGAGTTCGGGCGTATCGTCAACATCGTGTCGCGCAGCGTCAAGATCGCCCAGGCCGAGCTTGGCATGTCGAATGCGGCGCGCTCCGGCCTGGTCGGTTTCGTCGCTGGCCTCGCTCGACAGACGATCGCCCACAATGTGACGATCAACAATGTGCTCCCGGGCATTGTCGCTTCGGATGGCCAGCGCCAGCATGTCGAGGTACTTGCTCAGGAAAGCGGCCGCTCTTTCGACGAAATCTGGGCCGCCCGTGCGGCACAGAACCCGGCCGGCCGCTACGGGCGCCCCGAAGAAATTGGCGCCTACATTGCCTTCCTGTGCTCGGCGAATGCCGGCTTCGTCACCGCTCAGAACCTGCTAATCGATGGCGGGCAATATCCCGGAACGTTCTGACGGCGGGAGCGGATTGCTGCTCGCCGCGAAGAATCCGCGATGCATACAATGACTTTCGACTGCATACATCCTCTTGGAGCCAGAAGGAATCCATCATGAACCGCTTCGGAACAGTATTGCTTTCTCTATCGATGACGTTGTCGGTGGCCGGCCTCGCCAAGGCGGACGACTATCCCAGCCGGCCGGTATCCATTGTCGTGCCTTATCCGCCGGGCGGTGCAGTCGATGGCGTTGCACGCGTTCTTGCCGCCACGCTTTCGGTTAAGACCGGTAAGACATTCGTGGTCGATAACCGTGCGGGCGGTGCCGGCGGCGTGGTCGGTTCGTCCGATGTGGTCAAGGCTGCTCCCGATGGCTACACCCTGCTGCTGAATGCGTCGATCCATGTGGTCACGCCGCTGATCAACAAGAACGTGCCTTTCGATGTCGTCAACGACTTCACGCACATCAGCGGCATCGCGGCTGGCCCTCTGCTGATCACCACCAATCCGTCGGACAAGGCGAACACGCTGAAGGAATTCTTCGCCGAGGTGAAGGCGGCTCCGGATTCCTACAACTTCGCCACCTCGGGTTATGGCTCGGCTGGTCATTTGGCTGTGGAAGTCCTGAAGGGCGAAGCTGGCGTCGATACTGAAGTGGTTACCTACAAGGGAGCCGGTCCGGCACTTACCGACATGATTGGCGGCCAGGTGCAACTGATCGCCGATCCGATCCTGTCGTCCCTGCCGCATGTCAAGGCAGGCCGGCTGAAGCCGCTTGCGGTGACCAGCCTCACCCGTTCGCCCCTGGCACCGGATGTCCCGACCGTTGCCGAGAGCGGCATGCCTGCATTGGAAATGCTCTCCTGGTACGGTGTCTGGGCGCCGAAAAATCTTGATCCAAAAGCGGCGGAATATCTCGGCAAGGTCCTGCAGGACGTTGTCACCTCCGCCGAATTCAAGGACAAGCTGACCGTCTTCGGCTTCGAGCCGATGTACAAGAACAGCGCCGATCTGAAGGCCTTCGTGGTCGACGAGACGAAGCGCTACAGCAAGATCGTCAAGACAGCCGGCATCAAGGTAGAATGAAGATGACGAAGGCTCCGAAAACCGCGCAACATTCGGAGCCTTCGGCAGACCGGCGCCATGTCGGAACCCATTGGGGGTTCTACAGCCATGATGGCTTGGATGGCGCCATTCGCCCGATCGCGGGCGATCCCAACCCCGTTCAATTCGGCGGGGAACTTTCAGCCGACAGGCTCGCGCCGTGCCGCATCCTCAGACCGGCGGTCAGGCGATCCTTCCTTGAAAAGGGACCGGGTAATCGTGCCGGCCGGCGGGGAGCCGAGGCATTTGTCGAAGTTTCCTGGGATGAAGCACTTGAACTGGTCGCCGGCGAAATTCGCCGCGTTAGGGACGAGCACGGCAACGGCGCGATTTTTTCCGGCTCCTACGGCTGGTCGAGCGCCGGGCGATTTCATCATGCGCAAAGCCAGCTGAAACGCTTTTTCAACATGAACGGCGGTTCCGTTCGTTCCGTCCAGAGCTATAGTTATGCCGCCGGCGAAATCATCCTGCCGCACGTCATCGGCTCCACCGATGGGCTGATTACCGGCCATAGCCCATGGAGCCAGATCGTCGGCCATGCGGATCTGATCGTGATGTTCGGCGGCACTCCGCTTCGCAACGCTCAGGTCAATGCCGGCGGCGTTTCGCGGCATGAAACCCGCCAGGGTCTGCTTGATTGCAAGGAGGCCGGCGCCCATTTCATCAACGTCGGACCCGTCCGAGATGACGCCGCCGGCGAGCTCGATGCCCAGTGGATGTCTCTCAGGCCCGGGACGGACGCCGCCCTGCTGCTGGCCATCGCCCATGTGCTGATAAAGGAGGATCGTTACGACGCGGGGTTCATCGGACGCTACACCGTTGGCTTCGAGACATTGCAGGATTATCTGTTTGGCAATGTGGACGGCGTCATCAAGGATGTCGCCTGGGCAGCCGGCATTACGGGTCTTGAAACGCAGGACATCCTCACCCTTGCCCGGACCATGGCCTCGCGAAAAACCTTCATCATGATGGCATGGGCGCTGCAACGCGCCGACCATGGCGAACAGGCCTATTGGGCGGCAATCGTGGTGGCATCGCTGCTCGGTCGCATCGGTTTGCCTGGCGGAGGGTTTGGTTTCGGTTATGCATCCGTATCGGGCATTGGCCAGCCGGCGCCGGCCGTGAAATGGCCGGCGCTACCGCAGGGGCAGAATGCGATTTCCGACTACATTCCGGTCGCCCGAATTGCCGACATGCTGCTTTCGCCGGGAGCGGAATACGACCATGACGGCAAAAAACGGATCTATCCGGACATAAGGCTGATTTATTGGGCTGGCGGCAATCCCTTTCACCATCATCAGGATCTCAATCGACTGGTTGAGGCTTGGCAGAAGCCTGAAACGATCATCGTTCACGAGCATTGGTGGAATGCCCACGCCCGGCATGCCGACATCGTATTGCCGGCCTCGACATTCCTGGAACGCGACGATCTGGTTGCCAGCGGCCGCGACGGTTTTCTCGGATATTCGACACGAATAACGGCGCCACCTGCGGACGTATTCTCGGATCACGAGATCCTGCGTCGCGTTGCGGCAAAGCTTGGGACTGAGGCGGCATTCACCGGTGGATTGAGCGAATCCGAATGGCTGGAGAAGCTTTATGCCGACGTGCAGGCGAATGCCGCGGCAGGCGACATTTCTCTGCCCGATTTTTTGACGTTTCGGAATGTGGGACTGATTGAGGTGGAAAGTCAAAACGCGGAACGGCCTTTCCTTTCCGCATTTCGCGCGGACCCGGTTGCCCATCCGCTGCGCACGCCGTCCGGTCTGATCGAGCTTTCCTCGGTACTCATTGCCGGCTTCGACTATGTCGATTGCCCTGGCCATCCGGCGTGGGTGGAACCGGCCGAATGGCTGGGGGGCAAACTGGCGGACGTCTATCCACTGCATCTCCTGTCCTGCCAGCCGCATGACAAGCTACACAGCCAGTGGGACCATGCGGCACCGTCGCGCCGGACCAAAAGCGGTGGCCGCCAGCCGGTGCGCATTCATCCCGACGACGCCGCGGCTCGCGGACTGGCGCAAGGCGAGGTGGTGACCATTTCCAACACCCGCGGTGCATGCCTGGCGGTCGTTGCCATCACCGATGCCGTCATGCCCGGCGTCGTGCAGTTGGCGACGGGCGCCTGGTTCGATCCGGCGGATCCCTCGACGCCGGGTTCGCTGGAACTGAACGGCAATCCGAATGTCCTGACGCCGGATCATGGAACCTCCCGCCTCACGCAGGGGCCAAGCCCGAACTCATGCCTTGTCGAGATTTCCCGTTTCATCGGCACACCGCCGCAGGTGCGAGCCTACCGCCCGCCGGATCTGGTCCCCGACCCGCGATTGAATGACGCTCACGGAAAGGAATGCCCATGACCTCACGTTTCAATCCGCAATTGATCGCAGGGCTCTTGTTCGTATTGATCGGCGCCGCTTTTCTGTTGAGCAGTCTCGATCTCTCCTATGGTACCTGGCGCAAAATCGGTCCCGGTGCATTTCCGGGCCTGGTCGCCTCGGCGCTGATTGCCATGGGCGTTATTGTCGCCTTCACGGCCGAGAAACATGACATCAGCAAAGAACAACCGAGCCTTTATTCATCGAAGGTCACGTTCATCATTGCAGCGATAGTGGTGTTTGGGCTGGTCATTCGTGGAGGAGGGTTGCTGCCGGCGGTCTTCTGTTGCTGCGTCATCTCCTCGTTGGCGTCGCGCCCTTTACGGCCGGTGAAATCGATGTTGTACGGGCTCGGGCTGGGCACGGCCTGCAGCCTAGCCTTCGTCAAAGGGCTTGGCATGCCAGTTGCCATCATTGGTCCCTGGTTCGGACTTTAGGACGATCACATGGACACACTGAACGCGCTGCTACTCGGCTTTGACCAGGCAATCCTGCCGACGAACCTGTTCTGGTGCCTGATCGGCACGCTGCTCGGGACCCTTGTCGGCGTCCTGCCGGGCCTCGGGCCCGCCGCCACAATGGCCATCCTCCTGCCTTTCACCATCGGACTTGAACCGGTGACGTCGCTGATCATGATGGCAGGCATCTATTACGGTGCGCAATATGGCGGTTCGACAACGGCCATCCTTCTCAATCTGCCCGGTGAAGCATCGTCCGTGGTGACAGCGATCGACGGCTACAAGATGGCCCGCAACGGACGCGCGGGCGTGGCATTGTCGACGGCGGCGATCGGCTCCTTTTTTGCCGGTACCGTCGCCACGCTGTTGCTGGCATTGTTCGCGCCCTCGCTTGCCGAAATTGGATTGCTGTTCGGCCCCGCGGAGTACTTCTCCCTGATGATCCTCGGGCTTGTCGCCTCGGTCGTGCTTTCGCGCGGATCGCTGCCGAAGGCACTTGCCATGGTCTTCATCGGCATTCTGGTCGGCCTTGTCGGCCAGGATGTGCAAACTGCCGTGCCGCGCTTCACGCTCGGTTTTGAAGAGATGTCGAGCGGTATCAATTTCGTCGTGGTGGCGATGGGATTATTCGGCATCGGCGAGTTGATCAAGGATCTGGAAAACCCGGAAAGCCGCACGGCCATCAACGCGCCATTCTTCTCGATGATCCCGTCGCGGGAAGACTGGCGCAGGATGGTTGCGCCGATCCTTCGTGGCACCGGGATCGGTTCCGTGCTGGGACTTCTGCCGGGTGGAGGCGCGCTTCTCGCTGCCTTCGCCGCCTATGCCATAGAGAAGCGCGTTGCCAATCCGCCCGAAGGTTTCGGCGGTGGTGCGATCGAAGGCGTTGCATCGCCCGAGAGCGCCAACAATGCCGGTGCGCAGACCTCGTTCGTCCCGCTGCTCACGCTCGGCCTACCGGCCAACGCCGTCATGGCCTTGATGTTCGGCGCCCTGATCATGCAAGGTATCGCACCCGGGCCGACGCTGATTTCCGAACATCCCGACGTGTTCTGGGGCGTCATCGTGTCGATGTGGGTCGGCAATGTCATGCTGCTGGTCTTGAACCTGCCACTGATCGGCATCTGGACCCGCTTATTGACGATGCCTTTCCATTATCTCTTTCCGGCTATCGTGGTGTTCTGCTCGATTGGCGCATTCTCGCTCAGCAACTCGGTCTTCGATCTTTGGTTGCTTGGAGCCTTCGGCGTCGCCGGCTACATCTTCGCCAAGCTTGATTGCGATCCGGCACCACTGGTGATGGGCCTCATTCTTGGGCCGATGATGGAAGAGAATTTCCGTAGGGCCATGTTCCTCGCCCGTGGCAATCACGGCATTTTTGTCGATCGTCCGATTTCGGCGGGTCTGCTTGTCCTTGCTGTGCTCGCCATCCTCGCGGTCGCACTGCCGAAGATCAAGGCCGTCCGCGAAGAGGCATTTCAGGAATGAACCGGCTTATTCTGGACACGCAGAGTGAAACACCATGCATGTAGTGGTCATTGGAGCGGGTATCGTCGGCGCAGCGACGGCACTCGAGCTGTTGAGAGACGGGCACGAGGTCACCATCGTCGAACCCGAACAGCCCGGCGGTCGCCACGCCGCAAGTTATGGCAACAGCGGTTGGTTGAGCCCTGCCTCGATCATCCCGATGTCGATGCCGGGCCTCTGGAGGAAGGTGCCGGGCTATCTTGCCGACCCCTCCGGACCGCTGACCATCCGCTGGCGGCACCTGGTGCGTCTCGCGCCCTGGCTGCTGCGCTTCGTGCTGGCCGGTTCGACGGAAGCCAAGGTCGAACGGACCGCGAGAATTCTGGCGAGCCTCCTGCATGATGCTCCATCCCGGCATGCGGCACTGGCGGAAAAAATCGGACGGCCGGACCTAATCCGCCGTAAAGGCCTGCTCTACGTGTACCGGGATCGCGCGGCTTTCGAGGCCGAGGCTTTTGCGTGGCGCCTGCGGCGCGACAACGGCGTTTCCTATCGAGAGCTATCCTCAGCCGAACTGCACGAACTCGAGCCCAATCTTTCACCCCGCTACTCCTTTGCTGCCTTCGTCGAGGATGGCGGTCATTGCGTGGATCCGGGAGGCTATGTCGCAGCAATGGTCGATCATGCGGTGGATCTCGGCGCCCAGCGCATCAATGCAAGGGCGACCGGTTTCAATCTTGCCGGCAACCGGCTTTCCGGTGTCCGGACAGAAGCGGGCATCGTGGCATGCGACAAGGCCGTCATCGCTGCCGGAATACACTCGAAAAAGCTAGCGGCGCTCGCCGATGACACAATCCCGATGCAGAGCGAGCGCGGTTACCACGTGGTCGTTCCCTATCATCTGGCAAAGGGGGAGATGCCGATCATGCCGAGCGACGGCAGGATGGGCAACAATCCGACGCTTGCCGGACTTCGCATTGCCGGACAGGTCGAGCTGGCAAGCGTCGAGGAAAGACCGAACTGGATCCGCGCCGACATCCTGTTGAAACACGCGAAAGGAACATATCCGGCACTGTCGGATATATCCGAGGACAGAAGTATCGACCGGTGGATGGGGCATCGTCCCTCGACTGCGGACGGCCTTCCGGTGATCGGATTCTCGCGGTCTTCCGAAGATATCGTTCATGCCTTTGGCCACGGTCATGTCGGCCTTGCAGCCGGACCGGTTAGCGGCGCGCTTGTTGCAGGCCTGATCGCTGGGCGCCAATGTGCCATCGATCTATCCGCGCTGTCCGCCGCCCGTTTTCGCTAATCCGCAATCTGCAGGATCGTGTCGGAGAACATCATGCGGCTGAAACGGCCCAAATCCCTGCTTTCAGTCGCTTCGACGACATCCGGCGATCCCCCCAGTTCGAAAATCTATGCGGTTGGGCGATCCATATTCGTTGCCGAGAGGATTGGCCGGTCGTATAAGGCGCGATGACGTCTGATTCAAAGATATTTGTTGGCCTGCGGTCGACCCGCAAAAAACCGGCCCCGGACCACGAACCAAGCCGTGCGAAATGCCAATGGGACGGGTGCGAAAAGAATGGCACCCATCGCGCTCCCGTCGGGCGAGATGCTGAAGGGCTGTATCTGCTGTTCTGTCCCGAGCATGTAAGGGAATATGGCAAAGGTTATAACTTTGCGCCAAATCTGTCTGACCCTTTAATTAGGCGCTATCAGACGGAGGCGGCAAACGGCAGCCGCCCGACTTGGGGTACTGGTATCAATCGCGCGTCGGAAATGCCGCTCCCGTCGACGGCTCGCTCCGGTTCTGCAAAGGCAACGAACGCACGTAAAAGCGCTGCAGAACGCCAGGCGGCGCAGGTGGATCTTCAGCGACGCAAGCTCAAGGTATTGGAGGCCAAGGCTTTCGAGACCCTCGATCTTTCGCCGGATGCAACGCCGGAGGAGATCAGAAGCCGCTACAAGCAGAGGCTCAAGATGCACCATCCGGACGCAAACCATGGAGAGCGCAACTCGGAGGACGAGCTTCGGGCGTCGATTGACGCCCATAAGATCCTCAAGCTCAACGGCTTCTGCTAGCGGCGTGGCAAGGGATCTGCGGCAGTCTCGATGGCAGCGGCGTGTACCTCCAGCAAAGGGAGGCGCCGTCCCGGATAGAGCGGAGTTGACGGCGGCTTACAGCGATGAAATCCATGGAGTCGCCACAGATGGCGGATCACAACTAAGGCACGAATCGCTCTAGCACTCTCAGCATAAGAGTGCTAAGGATATCCGATCGGGAACCCGCCATTGGGCTGCGCTCTCGCCAAGGAACCCAAATGAATAATACCATTTTTCGGCCGTTGCACGACCGCGTCGTCGTGCGCCGTATCGAGGCTGAAGCCAAGACCAAGGGCGGGATCATCATTCCCGATACCGCCAAGGAAAAGCCGCAGGAAGGCGAGATCGTCGCCGTCGGCACCGGAGCACGTGACGAGAGCGGCAAGATCGTTCCCCTCGATGTCAAGGCCGGCGACCGCATCCTGTTCGGCAAATGGTCCGGCACCGAGATCAAGTTCAACGGCGAAGACCTGTTGATCATGAAGGAAGCAGACGTCATGGGCGTCATCGCCTGATTTTCGGGCGCTTCTTTATTTCCTTTTGATGACGACTATGGGGCCAATGGCCCGGGAGTTATTGCCATGTCTGCCAAACAGATCAAATTCGGCCGTGATGCACGCGAAAAGCTGCTGCGCGGCGTCGACATTCTTGCCGATGCAGTCAAGGTCACGCTCGGTCCGAAGGGCCGCAACGTGGTGATCGACAAATCCTACGGCGCACCGCGCATCACCAAGGACGGCGTTGCCGTCGCCAAGGAAATCGAACTTGACGACAAGTTCGAAAACATGGGCGCCCAGATGGTCCGCGAAGTCGCTTCGAAGACCAACGACGTCGCCGGCGACGGCACCACGACTGCAACCGTTCTCGCCCAGGCGATCGTTCGCGAAGGCGGCAAGGCTGTTGCAGCCGGCATGAACCCGATGGATCTGAAGCGCGGCATCGATCTTGCTGTCACCGCCGTCGTCAAGGACCTGCTTGCCAAGGCAAAGAAGATCAACACATCCGAAGAGATTGCTCAGGTCGGCACCATCTCGGCCAATGGCGAGAAGGAAATAGGCCAGTATATCGCCGACGCGATGCAAAAGGTCGGCAATGAAGGTGTGATCACCGTCGAAGAAGCAAAGACCGCCGAAACCGAACTCGAAGTCGTCGAAGGCATGCAGTTCGACCGCGGCTACCTGTCGCCCTATTTCGTCACCAACGCCGAAAAGATGGTGGCTGAGCTGGAAGATGCCTATGTGCTGCTGCACGAAAAGAAGCTCTCCAACCTGCAGGCCATGCTTCCTATCCTGGAAGCCGTCGTCCAGAGTGGCAAGCCGCTGCTGATCATTTCCGAGGACGTTGAAGGCGAAGCTCTTGCGACGCTCGTCGTCAACAAGCTGCGTGGCGGCCTCAAGATCGCTGCCGTCAAGGCTCCGGGCTTCGGCGACCGCCGCAAGGCCATGCTGGAGGATCTGGCGATCCTGACGGGCGGCACCGTCATCTCCGAAGACCTCGGCATCAAGCTTGAAAACGTGACGCTCGAGATGCTCGGCCGCGCCAAGAAGGTCTCGATCACCAAGGAGAACACCACTGTCGTCGATGGTGCGGGGACCAAGGCGGATATTGACGGACGCATCGGCCAGATCAAGGCTCAGATCGAGGAAACCACTTCGGACTACGACCGCGAAAAGCTGCAGGAGCGTCTGGCCAAGCTGGCCGGCGGCGTTGCCGTGATCCGCGTCGGCGGCTCGACGGAAGTCGAAGTCAAGGAGAAGAAGGACCGTATCGACGACGCCCTCAACGCGACGCGTGCAGCGGTCGAAGAAGGTATCGTGCCTGGCGGGGGGACAGCCCTTCTTCGCGCCTCCATCCTTCTGAACATCAAGGGCGAGAATGAGGATCAGAATGCCGGGATCAGCATCATCCGCAAGGCTCTGCAGTCTCTGGTTCGTCAGATTGCCGAGAATGCCGGTGACGAAGGTTCGATCGTGGTTGGCAAAATCCTGGAAAGCGATACCGACAACTATGGCTACAACGCCCAGACCGGCGAATTTGGCGACATGATCGCCATGGGCATCGTCGATCCGGTCAAGGTGGTTCGCACGGCTCTGCAGAACGCGGCTTCGGTTGCCGGTCTGCTGGTGACGACGGAAGCCATGATCGCCGATCTGCCGAAGAAGGATGCTGCCGGCGGCGGCATGCCTGACATGGGCGGCATGGGCGGCATGATGTAAACGGTTCCCAATCGGGAACTCGAATAAGCCGTTTGCGGTGAAGGGCTCCGATCGATCGGGGCCCTTTTGTCATATGCTGGCTACGTCTCGCTTCCACAATTCCCCGCTACCTGAGGTTTTGCGATCATCTTGTCCAAGGCAGTGCAGCGTAGCTTCGCCACAGCACATAGAGGCTGACGGAAAAGATGATCCATCGGAAGATCTGCGCCAGCGTATTGCGATGCGTAGAGAGCCGCGTGGCGGTTATCGTGCCGAGCGTCCCGCCGCCAACGCCGCCAGCAATGAAATATCCCGCGACCTGCCAGTCCACCAGCCCGGACAAGGCGTAGTTGGCCGCTGTCGTGAGGCCGAACGTGCCGACGGCGAGGAGAGACGAACCGACCGCGTTGATCAGCGGCATGCCGGTAGAGAACAGCAGTCCCGGCACGATCAGGAAGCCACCGCCGATGCCGAAGAAACCGGAACAGAGGCCGGTCAGCAAGGCAACCAGGCTGGTCTTTCCATGGGTGCGGACCGTCAGGGATTGCGGCGTGATGCCGATCTGGCTGCGTGTCTTGCTCATGACGAAGCTGACGAACATCATCAGCAGTCCGAACATGAAGAGAAGGTCCTGGCCCTCGACGACCTTGCCGAGACTGGAGCCGAAATAGGCGCCGAGCGACCCGGCGATGGTGAAGATCAACGCGCATCGCCACCAGACATGGCCGCGAACCGCATGGCCCACGAGATTGAGATAGGCATTGACGGAGACGGCGAGCGCGCCGGTGCCGATCGCAGTATGCACGTCCTTGACGCCAACGACATAGATCAGCAGCGGCGTCGCGAGGATCGAGCCGCCTCCGCCGATCAGGCCGAGGGTGAAACCGATCAGCGATCCTGAGCCGATCGCAAGCAGGACCTGCTCGATTGATCCATCCATGCGGCCGTCAATTCCAGACCGAACGGGGAAACGCGTCGAGCGGAATCTTCAGGTAACGGCACCCGTTGTCTTCGGCCGGCGGCAGTTCGCCACCGCGAATGTTGACCTGCAGCGCGTGCAGGATCAGCTTCGGCATCGGCAAGGTTCTGTCGCGGGTCTCCCTCAGATCGACAAAATCCAGCTGCGACCTGCCGGCGACATGCGGGTTATCGGCTTTCTGCTGCGCGACCGAACTTTGCCACAAGGCTTCGCGGCCACCCTGCCGGTAGTCATGACCCGTGAAGAGGCGAGTTTCGTCGGGCAGCGACAGGATTGCCTGGATCGACGTCCAGAGGTTAGTGGCGCTACCGCCGGGGAAATCGGCGCGGGCGGAGCCGGTGTCGGGCATGAACAGCGTGTCGTGAATGAAGGCCGCATCGCCGACGAGATAGGTGATCGAGGCGAGCGTGTGTCCGGGCGAATGCATCACCCGCGCTTCCAGCTCGCCGATCGCGAAAGTCTCGCCGTCCTGCAATAGCCGGTCCCATTGGGAGCCGTCGCAGGCGAGATCCGGCCAGTTGTAGATCTGTCGCCAGATTTTCTGCACCGCCACCACATGCTCGCCGATCGCGGTCGGCGCGCCGGTCCTCGCCTTGAGGTAACGTGCTGCCGAGAAATGATCCGCGTGCGGATGCGTGTCGAGGATCCATTCCACCGTCAGCCCGCGAGAGGCTACGTGGTCGAGGATCGCGTCGGCATTCACCGTGGCGGTGGAGCCGGATTTCTCGTCGAAATCGAGGACCGGGTCGATGATAGCGCATTTGCGCGTCATCGGGTCCGATACGACATATTGAATGCTGCCCGTCCGCGCATCGTAGAAAGCGGCAACATCAGGCTTGTGCATAGGCCAGGCCCTCTTCGGTCTCCATGCGCGGAAAGAAGATCGCTCGTGCCGGGTCGAAATCATAGTCGGCTTCGAACATCGGCGCATCTGCCGCAAGCTGCGCCACGGACTCGATGATGAACCGTACTTTTTCATCCGAAAGCAGGACACTGAAGTTCAACCGCGTGAAACCCGGCTTCCTGATTTCGTCGCCGGCGAGAATGGCCTGGCGCATCTCTTCGGATTGCTTGGCATCGATCGACAGCAGCCGGTGCACGTAAGGGCCGGCGCAGGCACAGCCGCCGCGCGCCTGGATGCCGAAGCGGTCGCTCAGCATGCGCGTGACAAGCTGCTGGTGGACATAACCACCCTTGCCGTTGCGGATGCGAAAGGAGAAGATCGGCAGCCGATCCGCGCCGGGCAATCCGAGCAATTCCAGTTGCGGCACCTGGCTCCAGGCGGCAAATGCCTGCTGGGTCAGCTCTCGGTTGCGCCTATCCATCTCCTCAAGGCCGATTGCGTGTTTGACGATGAAGGCGAGAGCGGCACGGATGTCGCCGACGACGTTCGGCGTGCCCGCTTCCTCGCGCGCTTCCAGGCTGCTGCTGTAGTCGTGAGTCTCCGGCGAGACGAACTTCACCGTGCCGCCGCCCGGCCAAGAGGGTTTGTTCGTCGCCAGGCCCTCACGACGGACAATAAGGATGCCCGAAGCACCAGGACCGCCGATGAACTTGTGCGGCGAAATGACGATGGCGTCGATCTGTGCATCCGCACCAGGCGACATGGAAATCGGCACATAGGGACCGGCGCCCGCATAATCCCAGATCATCCTTGCGCCCGCGGCTTTGACCATTCTGGTAATCACGGCGACATCGCTGGTAATCCCCGTGATGTTCGATCCGGCAGACAATGTGCAAACCGTCAGGTCCGGCGATCCGTCGCGCAGCGCCTTGTCGAGAAGGGACAGATCGGGCCCGCCGGACGGACACTCGGAGAGCTCGACGATTTCCGCCCCGCTTTCGCGCCAGGGGAGAATGTTCGAGTGGTGTTCATAGGGTCCGATGATGACCCGGACGGTTTTCCCTGCCGCGACCGCTTCCGTGACGCCGAATAGTTTGACGAGGCGATTGAGGCCGGACGTCGCGCCGGAGCCGGTGAAGATGACGGCATGCTCTTCGGTCGCGCCACAGAATTCGGCGATCAGCGACCGCGCTTCCCGCCGCATCCGGGTCATGAAGCCGCCGCAATAGGAGGCTTCCGTATGACTGTTGGCGTAGTAGGGCAGGACTTCGTCCATCACGAAGTGTTCGATCGCGCGCAACGCCCGGCCGGAGGCGACATAATCCGCATAGACCAGGTTCTTCACGCCGTACGGACCTTCGATCTGTGCCGTCGCGCCGACGAGATCGTCGCGAAGATCGGCGATCAGCCCGGGATGGTTCAAGGCCTTGCGAAAACGAGCAAGAGGCGTGAGGGCCTGATTGGTTTCACGACGAATGGCTTGCACGGTCATCTCGCTGTAATCCTCTTCAGTCTCGAAGTTGACAGCGATTGTATTCTGCTTCAGGCTCGAAGAACTCACCTATTTTATGCGAATTTTCCCCCAGGTTGTGTCGTATGATCGAATCTTCAGCAAAGATCGATGTGTTTGATCTGAAAATCCTCACTGTTTTGCAAAAAGACGCCAGCCTTTCGCAGCGTGATCTGGCGGAGAAGGTCGGCCTGTCGCAAAACGCTTGCTGGCGGCGGCTTCAGCGGCTCCAGACGATCGGAATGATCCGCGGTTCACACAGCGATATCGACCTCAGCGCGCTGGGGCTGGATCTCACCGTCTTCGTGATGATCCGCACCCGCCATCATTCCAAAGAATGGATCGACGGTTTTCGCAGCCATGTCGAGCGTCTTCCCGAGGTCATCGATTTCTACCGGATCGGCGGGGACTGGGACTATCTGATCAAGGTCGTGACCAGAGGCATGTCCGGCTACGATACATTTTATCAGAAGCTGATCACCAATTTCGACCTTGCGACGGTCACCGGTTTCTTCTCCATGGAAGCCATCATCAACAATCGTCCGGTGGACCTGAGCCGGTTGCGGTAACGACCCTGACCGAGGCGCCCGTTCGCGCTGGTAGCTATCAATGCTTCTTTTGCTGTGTTCGCACCGCGGGTTTTTCAGCGGCATGGGAATTTGTAGGTTTGACTCAGAACGTCGCCTCAGGACCACAACTCCCTATCCTGGACCTTGCTCCAACACCTCCTTCAACGTCCCAACGAACGTCTGTGCGGCAAGCGAGAGGGGGCGGCGCTTCGGGATGATCATTCCAACGGAAACCGGGATGCGGGGCTCGAACTGGCGCACGGCGATGTGGTCGAACTCATTGGCATCCCAAACCGAGAAATGATCGACGAGGGCCACTCCGCGCCCTCGCTCGACGAGGCGCCGGATAAGCTGACTCTGGTTCGAGATCAGGCTGTTCGAAGGCCGTACGCCTTCGTCGGAAAGCGATCGGAAGATCGCCGCGCCAAACGGAACCGAGCGCGGATAGGTCACGAACGGCTGGTCGGCGATGTCGCTGGCGAGGATGATGCGATGTTTCGCAAGCTCGTGATCGGTCGGCATGATGCAGACCATCGAAGAGGTCTTGAGTGTCTGCGTCATCAGGTCGGCCTCATGCTCGGGATGATGCACCAAGCCGAAATCGTAATTTCCGCGACTGACATAGGTGTGGATCTTGTCGGAGTCGAGAAGGTCCACCTGGACCTGGATTCCGGGGTATAGATTGTTGAAACGCTCGACAGCCATCGGGATCAGCGCGGTGCTGAACGCCGAAAGTATGCCGATATTCACATAGCCCTGCGACATGGTGGTGAGGTCGAGAGACAGGTTCTCGAACAGCATCAGCTCGTCCATCAGCAGCGTCGCATGCGCAAAAAGCAGCTCCGCCTCGGGCGTCGGACGCAGTCGGCCGGCGCTGCGCTCAAACAGTTTGACGCCGGCAAAATCCTCCAGCTGCTTCAACGACTTGCTCGCGTTGGGCTGCGTCGTGTGCAGCACAAGCGCCGCCTCCGTGACGGAGCCTGTTTTCATGAAGGCGGCCAAGGTGTCGAGATGGCGCAACTTGATCCGGCGCATGATGGATATCTCCAGAGTATTCCAAAATTGAATGGAAAGCTCGAATAATTGAATTTTACAAGATGCGCCATGCCTTTCTAGATTGCTGGTCATTACGGGACAGGCGGACGCGGAAGCCGACGCACAAGCACGAAGATCATCATGGGCAACATCAGGGTTGGCATCGATGTCGGCGGAACCTTCACGGATTTCACCGTACTCGACGACGAAACGGGCGGCATGCGCCACTTCAAGGTGTCCTCGACACCGCATGATCCTTCCGAGGCAATCGAGATCGGCATCGCCAGCTTCGAAGGACGCAGCCTGAGAGCCTCCGACGTCGTCCATTTCGGTCATGGCACGACGGTTGCCACGAACATGGTCATCGAGCGTCGCGGCGGCAAGACTGGCCTCCTCACCACCGAAGGCTTTCGGGACGTTCTTGAAATCGGTCGCCAGACCCGTCCCGACCTGTTCGACATGAGTGTCCGCAAGCCCGATCCGCTGGTCGTGCGGCCGTTGCGCCTGGAAGTCGCCGAGCGCCTCGGTCCCCACGGCGAAGTCATCGTTCCTCTCGATGAAGCCGGCGTGGAAGACGCTGCAAAACGGTTCAGGGCAGAGGGCGTCGAAGCCATCGCCATCGGCTTTCTACATTCGTATCGCAATGCCGCTCACGAGCGGCGCGCAGCCGAGATTGTCCGCAAGCATCTGCCGGATGTCTTCGTCAGCCTGTCGAGCGACGTATTGCCGGAGTTCCGCGAATACGAGCGCATCTCCACCACGGTGATGAACGCCTATCTGATGCCGCGCATGGACGGCTATCTCGATCGCTTCATGAAACGATCGCGCCAGGCCGGCATCGATGCCAAGCCTTATACCATCCATTCCAATGGCGGCTTGATGTCCACCGAGACGGCGCGCAACTACCCGGTGCGGACCTGCCTGTCGGGTCCAGCGGCCGGTGTCGTCGGTGCAGCGCTCGTCGGCAAGGCGGCATCCTTTCCCGACATCATTACCTATGACGTGGGCGGCACCTCTACCGACGTCGCTCTCATCGCCGGCGGCAAGCCCGCCTATTCGGCCGACCGCGACGTGGCCGGCTATTCCATCCGTTGCGCGATGGTCGATGTCAGCGTCATCGGGGCAGGCGGCGGCTCCATCGCATGGCTTGACGATGCAGGCGGCCTGAAGGTCGGCCCGCAGAGCGCGGCTGCGGTTCCGGGTCCGGCTGCCTACGGCAAGGGCGGAACGGATGCCACGATCACCGACGCCAACATCGTCCTGCAGCGCCTGAACCCGATTGCGCTACTTGATGGCGCCATGCCGGTCGATCGCGAGGCGGCACTGAGTGCGATCAGCGCGGTTGCCGAAAAGATCGATCGCAGCGTCGAAGACACCGCCTGGGGCATTATCCGCATCGCCGTGGCCAACATGGCGCGCGCCATTCGTGCCGTGTCGATGGACAAGGGTCACGACCTCAAGCAGTTCGCGCTGATGGCCTTCGGCGGCGCAGGCCCCCTGCATGCCTCGCTGGTTGCGGCCGAGACCGGTCTTAACACGGTCATCATCCCGGAATCGCCCGGCACCATGTGCGCCCGCGGCGTTCTCCTTTCCGACGTTACCCGAGATTTCGTCTCCACTCAGATCAAACGGGCACAGGGCGAAGGCTGGACCGAGATCACGACAGCCGTCGCAGGTCTTGAAAAGCAGGCGAGAAAATGGCTCGAGGCGGAGACCATCCCCGACGACAGGCGCGCATTGCAGCACATCGCCGAAGCGCGCTATGCGGGCCAGAACCACGAAATTCGTGTCGAAGGCATCTTGTCGAGCGCGGAGGATTTCGCGGTTCGTTTCGCCGAAGCCCACCGCGTCGTCTATGGTTATGCACTGGACAATCATCCGGTTGAAATCGTCAACCTGCGTGTCCAGGCGATCGGCCACGCCGGGCGGCCGCTGCAGACGGTGGAAAGCGCTTCCGGCACCATGGCGGATGCCAGGGTTGGCGAGCGCGATGTGTATGTCGGCCCCGAAGGCGGCTGGAAAACTGTGCCAGTCTACAAGCGTGCGCTGATGCCGCAGGGGGAAAAATTCGCCGGCCCAGCCATTATCGAGGAACTCACCTCGACCGCCTACGTGCTTCCCGACCAGATCGGCATCATCGACGCCTATGGCAACATCATCCTCAGCTTTGTGAAGGACCGTGTGTGATGCAGCAGCACGTCAAACCACCGCGCGAGTTCGACGCCATCGAAATGGAGGTCTATTCCAACCGGTTCATGTCGATCACAGACGAGATGGGGCTCAGCCTCGTGCGTTCGTCCTTCTCCACCAACATCAAGGAGCGCAAGGACTGCTCCGTTGGCCTGTTCGATGGTAAAGGACGCCTCGTCGTCCAGGCATCGCACATTCCGGTGCATCTGGGGTCACTGCAGGGCGGCGTAGCGGCCGTACTCGAGAACTACAGGCTCGAGGACATCAAGCCGGGCGATGCGTTCATCTGCAACGATCCCTATCTGGCGGGCGGCTCGCACACGCCGGATATTTCCATCCTCACGCCGGTCTTTTATCAAGGCCGCCTTTGTTTCTTCGCCGCCAATCTGGGTCACCATTCCGACGTCGGAGGCGGCGTGCCCGGCTCCTGCGATCCGAGCCAGACCAGCATCTTTGCCGAGGGCCTGCGTATTCCCGTGCTGAAGATCGCGCGCGAGGGCGTGCTCGATGAGCAGATCGTCAAACTCATCAGCACCAACAGCCGCGATCCGCTGGAGCGCATCCTCGATCTCAAGGTGCAGATAGCCACCAACGAAATTGGGCAGCGGAAGCTCGTGGCCCTTGCCGACCAATTCGGCATCGCCACGGTCGAGAAGGCGATCGAGGACCTGATCGCGTATTCGGAAAGCCGGCTGCGCAAGCGCATCAAGGAAATGCCTGACGGCGTCTACAAAGGCGAAGCCTTCATCGACGGCGATGGCGTCGGTTTCGAGCCCTGCCGTATCCAGGTCGCCATCAAAGTGGAAGGTGAGGGGATTACCTTCGACTTCACAGGCACCGACAGTCAGGCGCGAGGCGCGGTCAACATTCCCAAGACCGCCCTCGACGCCACTTGCTACTACACGATCAAGGCGCTTCTGGACCCGTCGCTTCCGCCGAATGAAGGCATGGCGTTGCCAGTCTCGATCATTGCCGAGGAGGGCACACTGGTGCGGCCGAAGTTTCCCGCCGCCGTCGGCATCCGCTCGACGAGTTGCCAACGGGTAGTGCGCGCCGTCTTCCAGGCCTTCGCCGACGTTCTGCCCCGGGAAAAGGTATTCGCCTCTTCCGCCGACATGAACGCGACGATGATCTTCTTCGGGCCGCACAAGACCCGCCAGGGCAGCTTCGTCTATCTCGAAACGGTCGGCGGCGGTGCCGGCGCAAGCCTCGATCATGATGGCATGAACGGCATTCAGGTTCACATTACCAACACGTCGAACCTGCCGGCCGAAGCACTCGAGATCGAATATCCGCTGATGGTCCGTCGTTATGCACTGGCCGACGGGTCGGGCGGCGAGGGGCATACCACGGGCGGCATGGGCATCGTCCGCGAGGTCGTCGCCATGACGGATGGCATACGCGCCAACGCTTCCTGCGAGGGACTGCGTACTCCAGCCGACGGGGTCTTCGGCGGCGGACAGGGCGAGGTTGCGCGGCTGAAATTCGGCACTGCCGACGGCACTGTGACCGAATACGATATCTCGATCACCAATATCCTCATGAACCGTGGCGACAGCCTGTTCCTGCAAACGCCGGGCGGCGGCGGCTTCGGTCGCGCGTCCTGAACTGATTGGAGAATAAACTATCATGGCTCTCGAAAACCTGACGCCAAGCGACGAAGAGATCAAGTCCGCTCCGAACCCGAATTACCTGGAAGGTGACTATCTGAAGGGCGTCCTGGAGATGACCTTTCGCGAGGGCAACCCGCTGGCCGAAAAGCTGGTGGACGACATCTTCTCGTCGCGTGAAATCAACACCGTCTATCTGGTCGGCGCCGGCGGCTCGAATTCCTACATCGAACCGATCAAGTACATCCTCGACAAGTATTGCGACCTGCGCATCGAGCGTATCAACTCGACCGAGTTCGAAACGCGCCGCCCGAAGCCTGTAAACGAGAAGGCTGTCGTGCTTCTCACCTCACATAACGGCGAGACCGAAGACACCGTGGTTGCCGCCCGCTGGGCCAAGACTACCGGCGCGGTTACCGTCGCGCTCACTTCCGGCCACGAAAGCGGTCTGGCAAAGATCTGCGATTACCTTCTGCCCTACAGCAAGGAGCTGCCGGGCATGCCGAAGACGATGATCGCTTATCTGTTCGCCGCCTACCTGCTAAAGCACCTCCGCAGCCCGGTCGGCCCGCAACTGCTGCGTGACCTCGAAGCGATGCCGGCCAAGCTGCACGACATCAAGGATGCCGAGCGCGAGCGTGGCATGGAGCTCGCCCGCCGTTACAAAGACGAGAACATCTACTACGTGCTCTCCAGCGGTATCCTCTCGGGTCTCAATTACCAGTATTCGATCTGCATCTTCAACGAAATGTTATGGCTTGATGCATCCGACATCCATTCGGGCGAATTTCGCCATGGTCCCTTCGAAGTTGCCGATCCGGAGATGGCCTATGTCTTCCTCATGGACAATGGCGAGAACCGCAAGATCGACCAGCGCGCGCTGAAGTTCACCCGCCGGGTTACCGACAAGATCATCACTTTCGACGCCGGCCGCTACGAAGACATCTCACCGCTGCTGTCGCCCTTCGTGATCGGCGTCACCTGGTACTGGTTCGCCCACACGCTGTCGGTATTGCGCGAGCATCCGCTGTCCGTGCGCCGCTACATGTGGAAGGTCGACTACTGATGATCAGGCGCCCGCCCGCATGGTTGTTTCTGCCTCGCGCGAGTTCGTCGCGGTTCGGCACGGCATCGCCTCCGCGGGCGGGCGGTTTCTCCGTCGCGCCCTATGTCTCGCATGAAAAGAAGGCGGCCGAAAAATGATCACGCCCGACACGTCTTTCAACACGTTCAAGGTGCTCGGGCTCGGCGATAACGTTGTCGACCGCTATCTCAACACCGGTAAGATGTATCCTGGCGGAAATGCCCTGAACTTTGCTGTCTATGCCAAGATGCTTGGCGCCGATGCGGCATTTCTGGGTACCTTCGGTACGGATGCCGCCGCGCGGCATGTTCGGGCCACGCTTGAAGCGCTTTGCGTGCCGGCAACGCACAGCCGTATTATCGAAGGCGAAAACGGCCATGCGGATGTGCGTGTCGTCGACGGAAACCGGGAATTCGTGTTCTCCAATAGAGGTGGCGTCGCGCGGGAAAATCCGTTCACGCCGGGTCAGGGCGATATCGACTACCTCTCCGCATTCGCACTGGTGCACACGAGTTGCTACAGTCACCTCAACCAGCATCTCGCGACGCTGAAGAATGGCAGCCATCTGCTGTCCTATGATTTCTCCTATCGCTGGCAGGTGGAGGACCTGATCGCGCCGGTGGCGCCGCACCTCGATTTCGCCGCCCTGTCGGCAGGCGATGTCGGGCGTGGCCGTGCATTGGAAGTCCTGCGCGAGGTCGTCGGGCATGGCTGCGGCCTGGCGCTCGCGACCCTCGGGCCGGAGGGCGCTGTTGCCTATAATGGCAAGGACTTCGTGTCCGTTGCGCCCGTACCCACCGATGTCGTCGATACGCTTGGCGCTGGCGATGCATTCATCACCGCGACGCTGCTGACGCTGGCTGCCCGTGGCTGGAAGCGCGGCGAGCATGTAGGGCCGCAGGCCATCCACGCCGCGATGGAAAAGGGCTCGCAGTTTGCCGCCGAGATCTGCCGGATCGAGGGTGCGTTCGGTTATCCGGCACCCATCCACTCGCAAGTCACGGCTTGATCGGAGGCGCGATGCTGGAAGTCAGGAACCTCTCGATTGCTTTCAAGACCCGCGACGGACTGAAGTCCGCGGTGCGCAATATCGACTTCACCATCGGGCCGGGCGAAATACTCGGTCTGGTCGGGGAGAGCGGTAGCGGCAAGACGATCACCTCGCTTGCGGTGATGGGCTTGCTCCCGCCGAATGCGATAGTCACGAGCGGCGAGGTTCTGGTCGACGGCATCGACATGCTTCAACTCGGACCCGGTGAACTGCGCAAGCTGCGCGGCAGGCATATTGCGATGATCTTCCAGGATCCGATGGCGTCGCTCGACCCGATCTTCCCCTGCGGCGACCAGATCATCGAGGCGATCCGGCTTCACGAAACGGTTGGCAAGGCGCAGGCGCGCCAGAAGGCGATAGAACTTCTTGAGAAGGTCAGGATTCCTGATCCCGAGCGCGCCATGCGTGCCTATCCGCACGAGCTTTCCGGCGGCCAATGTCAACGCATCATGATCGCCATGGCGGTCGCCTGCAAACCCCGCATCATCATTGCCGACGAACCGACCACGGCGCTCGACGTGACCGTGCAGAAACAGGTTCTCGACCTGTTGCGCGGCCTTAACGAGGAGGTGGGGGCAGCCATCCTGCTGATCACGCATGACCTTGGCGTTGTCTACGAAGTCGCGGACCGGGTCGTGGTCATGTATTCCGGAGACAGAATAGAGGAGGCGACCACCGCCGATCTCTTCAATAATCCCAAGAGCAGTTATGCCAAGGCGCTGATAGACTCGATGCCGACGCCCGGCGGCCAGCATGACCGCCTGCCAGTGATCGAGCGTGACGCGCTTGGCAACGTTTTCAGCGTCCGACCCGAACCGCGCGTCCGTTCAAGCAATGTCGCGGCGGCACCGGACGCGAACGCTACGCCGCTGCTCGAGATCAGGGATCTCGTCAAGTCCTACTGGATCAAGCCTGCACCGCTTGCGGTGCCGGTCGAAATGCGGGCTGTGGACCGTGTCAGCCTGAGCATTGCACCGCGCTCGACACTTGGGCTGGTTGGCGAATCCGGTTGCGGTAAAAGCACCCTTTCCCGCGCCGTCATGCGGCTCTATCGCCCCGACGCCGGCGAAATCCTGCTCAAGGGACGAGATATCGCCAGACTTTCGGAAGGCGAGATGCGGCCGTTCCGGCGTGAGATCGCCATGGTCTTCCAGAACCCTTATGGCTCCCTCAATCCGCGCCAGACCGTCGCCGAGCTTGTCGAAGCGCCGTTGGTTATCTTCGGGGAAGGCACTGCGCCCATGCGTCGCCGCCGCGTCGCTGGCCTGCTCGAAGCGGTCGGTCTGCCAGCCGCCGCGGCGGCGAAATATCCACATGAGTTTTCCGGCGGACAACGACAGCGGATTGCCATCGCCCGGGCTCTCGCACTCAATCCGTCGCTCGTGATCTGCGATGAGGCTGTCTCGGCCCTCGACGTTTCCGTACAGGCGCAGGTGCTCAACCTGCTCAAGGATCTGCAGGTGGAGTTCGACCTGACCTATCTCTTCATTTCCCACGACCTTTCCGTGGTCGAACATATCAGTGACACGGTCGCCGTCATGCAGAAGGGCCGCATCGTCGAATACGGGTCGGCGAAGGCAATCTTCGCCAATCCGAAGGAAGCCTATACCCGGATGCTGCTCGATGCGGTGCCGACCATCGGTTCGGACCGTGTCGGAAAGGGGGTCGCATGAACGCCTCTGTTGCCGGAGCTTTGCTGCTTGTTGGACGAAAGCTGCTGACGGCCTTCATCCAGCTGCTGGTAATCGCCACACTGATCTTCTCGGTCATGTACATCATGCCGGGTGATCCGGTGCTGTTATTGCTCGGCGCCGACAGCAATCCCTCGCCTGAAGCCGTTGCCTCCATGCGCAACCAGCTTGGCCTGGACCAGCCTGTCATGTCGCAGTATTTCGTCTGGCTGTGGAAGGCGCTGCATCTTGATTTCGGGGCGTCGCTCGCCAACGGCTATCCGGTTTCGCGATATGTGCTTTCCAACCTGCCGCGCACGCTGGAACTGGCCTTCGCGGCGATCATCATCGCGACGCTGATCGGTGTTCCGCTTGGCATTGCCGCTGCCCTCAAGCGTGGAAGTCTGCGCGATACGATCCTGACGTCCGTCGCCACGATCGGGATTTCTGTGCCTGTCTACATCCTGGGCACGATGCTGGTTCTGTTCTTCAGCCTGAAACTCGGTTGGTTGCCCGCCAGCGGCTATACGGACATTTCGCGAAACGCACTTGAGCATTTCCGCAAGCTCACCCTCCCGGCGGTGGCACTCGGATTCGGCCTTGCCGCCTCGATTGCACGCATGACGCGCTCATCGATGCTGGAAATCCTTGGACGGGATTTCGTGCGGGCGCTACGGGCGAAGGGCATGTCGGAGCGACGCATCATCTGGCAGCACGTGCTGCGCAATGCGGCAATCCCGATCGTCACCATCATCGGGCTGCAGCTCGGCAACCTGATGGGCGGCACGGTGCTCGTCGAAGCAATGTTCAATTGGCCGGGGCTCAGCACGCTGCTGGTGGGTGCGGTATCGGCCCGCAATTATCCGTTGGTCCAGGGCGCGATGCTTGCCATTGCTGCGCTTTTCATCTGCATCAATCTGCTGGTCGAACTGCTGTATAGCCTGCTCGACCCGCGCATCAGGAGGAAACGCACGTGACCTCCCGCACCCTTGGCGTCGCTCGCAGTCAGCCGGCATTCGTCGCAAGTCTTGCCGTATTGGCGATCGTCCTTCTGATGGCGATCTTCGGCGGCTGGCTCGCGCCTCACGACCCATTCATGCTCAACCCGCAGGCCGTCAACCAGGGCAGCTCCGCCAGCCACTGGCTGGGAACCGACGAATTCGGCCGCGATCTGCTGAGCCGGCTTCTTATCGGCATCCGTCCGACCCTCATGGTAGCGCTTGGCGCCACGGTGATCGCCGCTGTGTTCGGAACTTTCCTTGGAATCGCAGGTGCTTACGGACGTTTGTGGCTGTCCTTTCTGATCATGCGCGCCGTCGACATCATGTTGAGCTTTCCGCCAATTCTGCTTGCGCTGCTCGCGGTCGGGTTCTGGGAAAGCGACGTTCTCAGCCTGACCGTCGTGATCGGCGTGCTCTATATCCCGCATTTTGCCCGTGTCGCTCATTCTGCCACGCTTCAGGTCACACGCCAGGAGTTCATGGAAGCCGAGCATGCCATGGGGGCCTCGGTGCGGCGTGTCGTCTTCACGGCGATTCTGCCGAACATCCTGTCGCCGCTGGTCGTCCAGGCGACGCTGACGGTCGCCGCGGCGATTCTCCTTGAATCGGGACTGAGCTTCCTTGGCCTAGGCATTGTGCCGCCGGAACCGTCCTGGGGCCAGATGATCGGGACCGCCCGCGGCTATCTCGGCCAGAACCCGATGTATGTCATCTGGCCATCCCTTCTTCTCGCGCTGACAGTGCTCGCCATCAACGTGGTGGGCGACCGGTTGCGCGACATTCTCGATCCACGTCTCAGGGAGGAATAGCCGACATGGAAAAGACGAATAAACAAGCACAAGCAAAAAAGGGGTACAGCATGAAGAAATCAGTTCTCGGGCTTATCTTCGCCCTCGCATCCAGCGTTTCCGCGCATCAGGCTCTGGCTGCTGAGGGCGGTACTCTCTATTTCGGTCTCTCCGGCGAGCCTTCCACGCTCGACAGCACCATTAACGCGGGAACGCCGGCCCGCACGATCCGGCTCGCCATTCACCGCGGCCTCGTCAACTACGGCGCTGATGGAAAGCTGTCGCAGGAACTTGCGCGATCCTACGAGGTCTCCACAGACGCACTGACCTATACGTTCAAGCTGCGGGACGCCAAATTCCACGACGGGTCGCCGGTGACCGCGCAGGATGTGAAGGCGTCCATCGAGCGCATCACCGCAGCAGACAGCAAGGCGACTTATCGAAACGAGCTGGGTGTGATCAAAGCGATCGATACGCTCGATGCCAAGACAGTCAAGCTGACGCTTTCCAAGCCATTCGTTCCGCTCATCCACTACCTGGCGCTTCCGGAATCGGCCATCGTGCCCGCCGCCTGGATCAGGGATCATGGCAAGGATCCGAATGCAACGCCGATTGGCGCCGGGCCTTTCAAGTTTTCCGCATGGGAACGTGGTCGCGAATTGACCGTCGAAAAGTTCGACGGATATTACAAGCAGGGCAGGCCTCACCTCGATGACGTCCACTACGTCTTTTATGCCGACGAAAATACCCGCGTGAATGCGCTGAAATCGAGCGACGTCGACATCATCGACTACGTTCCGTGGAAGGACGCCGCCTCGATCGAAGCCGATTCCAATCTGAAGCTGGCAAGCACGACCGGCCCTTTCATGATGCTGCAGTTCAACACCAAATTCGAGCCGTTTTCGAAGCCGGAGGTGCGGCAGGCCGTATCTTACGCCATCGATCGCGCCACGGTCATCAACACGGCCTTCAATGGTCGGGGCACGCCGATTTACGGAATTGCGGTTCCGGAAGGATACATGGGCTATTCCAAGGAGAAGGCCAACTACTTCAGCTACGACATTACCAAGGCGAAGGCACTGCTGGCGAAGGCGGGTTATCCGAACGGCTTCGAGGCACGGCTGTTGTCGACCGCCCAATACGGCTTCCATAACAATACCGCGATCGCGGTGCAGGCGGAGCTCGCCAAGATCGGCATCAAGGCGAAGCTTGATCTTCCGGACTGGTCCGGCCGCATCGCCAAGAACAACGCCGGCGACTATGATTTTCTTGTCGCGGGCACCGCAGGCGACATCGCCGACCCCGATTGGCTCAGCAACTTCTTCTACGGTGGGCAGCAACTGGTCCGGCTCAACAACTCAGCCTACTTCAACGATCCGGCCATCAACGATCTCCTGGACAAGGGGCGCGTCACGCTCGACACGGCCGAGCGGGGGAAGATCTACGGCCAGTTTGTCGACCGTGCTCTGGAGCAGTCGCCTTTTGTTTATCTGATGTGGCGCGACCAGAGTTTCGGCCTTCGCAAGAACGTCAAGGGCTTTACCAACATTCCCGGCTTTCTGACATTCCAGTCCGGCATCACGGTGGAAGACACCGAACTGGAATAGGCAGTTGAGAATGGCTGATTTATTCCCCCGATCTTTCAGATCGGGGGAACGCACATATTTGCTTGTCGAATGAGTGACCGTGGTTGATGATGATGAACGGTGCTGGTGCAAAATTTAAGGTACCCGCGAGCGTGGGTACCTTCTGCGTCTGCACTGCAGACCTTTAGCGTTAGCAGGGCGATTGTGACCGTAGTTAGCCTCCTTCGCCAATAGCAGGGCCGGCAGAGCGACCGTTGTGACGGATCGCGCGAAGCTGGCTGTTCATTCCCGATGGGATTCGCGGGCCAGCTCTTGTCGGACCCAGGTTGGATCGTTGCACGATGCCTGCCGGAACGCTAGCGCGCCGCAACCGGTGGTTTTTTTGACCCTGATGCTATTCGAGCGCTTCTTTGAGGATTTCGCCTTCCATCCTCTTCTTGTCGAGGAGGCGCTGCTGCTCTTTCACCTGGTTCTGAAGCGCCCGATATTCGGATGCCGCGACGACCTCCACCTGCGACGTAGTGGCAGTCAGCGCACTCTGCGTTGCATGCTTGTGCCGAGCAAGTCAAATATAACCGATAATGGAAGTTTATCGTTCATTTTTTTGAGCAGACATGGCGTGCGGTTTTGGCGGAAATCAGTGCGATAAACCGCTCAAGCAAAAGACGTTGCTGGGCATGGATTCGCGCTCCCGCTACCAGTCTAATCACCGAATGCTCGTCGCCGATCAGCTTTGAGAGGTACCCCTTGATATTCAGGGCGTAGGGCTCTCCTGGCTGTCTCGGCTCGATGACCACGGCGGCGACCATCTGCCGGAACGGAAGTGCCAGTTCGGGCGATATCTCTCCGCCATTCTCCCTGACAATCTGAGAGAGCGTTTCGATGTCCTCGCGGAATCGCTGGACCGCCTTCGGCTGCAGCTCGATCACGTTGACCGGCTCGTCGACTGATTCCAGGATCGCCTTCTGACGCTCGCGCTCCGCTCTAGTACTACAGTTGCGCTTTATGGTGATAATACCCTCTCCGATGAGCGATCGCCGCTTGCAACTTGTGCTGCCTTCGCCATCGAGACCATCGCAAGATGAGGGAAACTGAGACCGATCGCGACAGGGCCATCGCCATCAAATGCAGTATTTCCGTGGTTGTATGGACTTGCTTGAGCCTAAGGATCACGCTGCAGCCCCAACCCGGTCGTCTGGACTCGTTTCGTTCCATTTGCCAAACGCGTGGCGGCGTTGCTGAGCGCTGACCTTCACAAGGAATGCTGCCGCAGCCATCACCAGGCTCATATGGCGATGCCACCCATGCCAGGAGCGAGCCTCGCAATGGTCAAGACCCAGATCATCCTTCGCACGCAGGAAGCATTCTTCGATTGTCCAGCGCAATCCGGCAGCGGCCGCAAGTTCAGCTAATGTCGTCTCAGCAGGAGCATTTGCGAAGTAGTAGGCGATGGCATCTGGATTCCGCAGACTACGGCGTGCCAAAAGCCAACGTCGAAAGCCATCTTCATTCGGCCGGGTCATTGGAAGGCGTGTCCATTCGTAAAGCGCGTCGATCCAGGTCTCGAAGATGCGACTGTTCATCGGCGCATCGACGATGAAGGGAGCCGTGAGACCATGACAGCGCAGTCCGGCAATGAAGGTCTGTGCCTTCCATTTCCCGAAGGGAGCATAGGCGACAACGCGGTTGCCTTTGCGTGACCAACCGGTGCGTTTTGTCAGACGTGTGTTCGTCGAAGTCTCATCGATAAAGATGAGCCGCGACAATGCCTTGTTGAAGAACCGCTTTCGGCGGCTGATCCACAGATCACGCGCCTTGGCGATCTCCGGTCTGCGCTGCTCGCTTGCCTTGAGGCTTTTTTTTATTGCTCAGCCCAAGCCGGTGCAGAAACCGCCCGACCGTGGCTCGGTGGACTTTTACACCGCGCTCAGCCAATTCAATACACAACTCGTCCAAGGTCACTTCGCCATGAAGAGACACGCGCCCGCTGATCCATTCACCATGGGCAGAAAGCTTGCTGCCAGGCGGATGTCCCTGCTTGCCGGCGGCAAGCGAACCGGATGAGCGATGAAGAATCAATCGGCCTGTTCGCCAGTTGCGCCTACTAAAGTTAACCCGCCCGATAGGCGCTATTGCTTTACAAATCCTCTGGCGGCGGGGAGGTCTGATACAGCTTGACTGCGGAACCAAAGGCAGCTGCATTCCTCAATGACACTTGGCATTTTTTTGCTGTATGTGGATAATGGGAGAGTTGCAATTTTATTCTTCAGCCAAGCAAACCGTAGATCAACGGGAGATGTGAATACCGATGGCATACCAATTGCTTATCCCACTCACTTTGATTCCCACTGAAGAAACGGATCCCCGGCGAGTTGAAGAAGTTCGCGAACAAATTCTGACGGCGGGCCGTTGGACCCTCCCGATCATGGTCGAAAAAGACGCGCTGTTCGTTATGGATGGCCATCACCGGCTGGCGGTTGCTTTGCAACTCGGCTTAAATGTGATCCCCAGTGTTCTTCTCGATTACGAAACTGTCCAGGTAGAAGCTTGGCGGGCGGGGGAAACAATTACACCCGAGCACATATTCGATATTGTACGCCGTTGCTGCAAGTTTCCGATCAAAACCACCCGCCATATTTTTAAGGGTGAACTCCCTGCCTGTAACGTGCCCCTTGAAGAGCTCCGACGAAACCCAGATCTTTCGAAGGTTAGTGTGCCGACGCCACAGGGGGGAATGCTACCCTATCCCACATAAAATGCGGGGCGCGAACTGTCCCGATACACGTACTCTTGTGCGGAGGGATCGCCTGACCTGACTCCTCAAGGCTCCGGTTTGCACATCTCGAACGAAATCTGCTATTCGCCTCGGAGGCAAAGAGGAGTAGACAAATCGCCGCTAGTGGATTGATTTCAACGCTTGGTGCCCCGTAACCGATGTTTCAGACCCACATTGTCTTGAGCCAGAGCCGTTGCTATCGGGATTGCTCCTATATGCTCTGCTCGCGGCAAGAGAGTCAGATTTCAGATGTCCAGAAGAAACCAGTTTAACGGGATTTGCCACGACATCCTCGGAACGTTTGTTAGCCGGTACAACGATCACGATGGTTATTGGTCCCTGGGCCAGTACGTTGCGCTCCTCGAACGTCTGGGCGAAGGCCAACTTCAGCTCAATCTGATGGACGCGACTGAGGCTCCTGACAGTCGCGTCATCGCTGCGTCAGAGGAGTATTATCGAGGCGCGGTTCTGCGAATGATGGAGGCCAATTCGATGCCGCAGATGTGGCTCGCGAATGCAAGCATCAAGGTTTCCATCGTTGCCCCAGCCAAGGTCGCTTGCGAAATTGAAATTGTTTCTGATCTTGGCAGGACTTACCGGAGCCAGCGCACCATAACTGTTCGGCCTCATGACCCCGTCATTGAGCTGCGGAGAACAGATAGATTCGGCCCTTCGAACCAAAAAGGCCGCTAAACGTGGGCTGCTTTGTTCATCCAATTCCACGGCAATAGGTCGGCGATCTGGCTTTGCTTGTGGCCGTTCACAATGGCGGTGAGGATACTCGTCAAATACGCAAACGGCTCGACGGCATTGAGCTTGCAGGTCTCGATCAGCGAGGCGACGGTCGCCCAGTTCTCAGCCCCGGCATCCAAGCCGGGTTCATGGTGCCGGGTTTCTGACGTTCGAAGCAAGGGTCACTTATCCCTTCCACCCCCTGGTTGGCCAAACCGTATTGGTAACCGGCAGCCATCAGCACGA
>NZ_JALBGV010000089.1 GCF_023006505.1 Neorhizobium sp. SHOUNA12A | reverse complement strand
CATGTTCCCCCTTGCCGATAATCCCGGGGTCCATGGCGCTCTCACAAACATGGTGGCTGAGCTGAAGACGGCGGGCCTTGACAAATTCTTCGCTTTTCTCCCCGCAGACACCCTGCATATCACTGCTTTCGAGGGTTTAACCGATATCCCGCAGGATGAACTCAACGCGGCAACGGCCCGCTTCGGACACGCTCTGGAGAAAAAGTCCGCAGCAGAGGAATATCGCGTTTCCCCTGTTGGGCTCACTATGGGCGAGAGCCTCCGTATCGTCGTGGAAGGGGCCAACGATAGCGAGAAACGGCTGCTTTGGGACCTGCGCAACGTTCTTCATAAGGCCACGAAGACCAACTGCAATGACCTGACGGCCTACGAATTCCACATCAGCCTGGCCTATCCAAAGAAGAAATTCGACAACGAAGTGGCGCAGGACATTGCCCCCAAACTGCAGGCTGCTTACGATCGGCACATTGCTCCATTTGCCCTGATGCAGCTCGGCAGGGTGGGATTCTACAAATTCGAGGACATGGGCCGATTCACGCGAATTGGTACGCTCGGATACGATGGTTACACCGAACTTGGCACGGAGGCCCCAGAGGTCGAGGACGCATCTGCGTGAGGATCGGTTTGACGGAAAAGAGCTCGCGGTTTTTGTTTTCTGAAGTCGTCCCCCGTTATTCACCTATCCCCTTGAAAGTCGCATTCAACCTGCGATTTGAAATCAGTGCCAAAAGCACAAGGTACGAGCCGTAACTCAACTTACGCTCTTTCACATTCAAAATCTGCTTCTATGGAATTGTGGTCAGCCCACATTGAATTAGCGCCCCTTTGATTAGCCCCGGAAATAAAACAAGAACTACGCGTCAATGACTTTTCCCGCATTTCGGTGAAGATCCCTGCAATTGTCGTCACCAGACCCCTTAATCCGATCCCGACGGGGCGCCGCGTCAGCGGCCACGTCATCTGGAAAATGCTGACGTGGCACGACGTTGCCTCGGTGCGATATCCGCCGGCCTTTCAGGAATAAAAGCCAGCCCGTCTTCTTCTTTTGAGAACCATACGGCGCTCACAACCACCCAAGCTCCCCAAACCATCGCCCGACAACCGGCAGGCAGTCATAGCCGCCGCGCCCGCAACATCGATCAGCTTCCAATTGTTCAAGACCGACACCATGGCAAGCCAGGAACCGGTTCTACCGAAGTCGGCGCACGAACTCCGCCTTCACACGATGAAAGGCTTGTACAGGCTGGGTTCTGTCTTTCAGGAGGTGAACAGGCCGATCGAAGCCGAAACGCATGACCCTGCGGTTTTTGCCGTCGGCATCGGCCTCGTGTTGCCCAACACCACCTTCCAATCGCTTCAAGATGCCTATTCCGGGTGTGAAATCCTGAGCGATCGCTCTTTGTCACAAACGCCTGGACCCACCTACCTTGGGAACGTCGCTTCAGGAACCGTCATTACAGTCTGTCCATTCGAAGGGGGCGACCTTTCCTCTGGGCCCAAAGAAGATTTCGCGGTGTCCGTGATGGTGTCGGAAAATAAGTTGCCGACGATGGCCGCGGTTGCCGTCCGATCCGCCGAACTTAAGGAGGAATTCGGACCGAGCGACTGGTTCATCGCCGGAGGACCTGATTTCACCATCAGGATCAACGCGAAAAATCATCCAGAGTTACCTCAGGCGGACTGTGGTTCCTGGCCCATCCACCTCGCATACACCCTGGGCAGGGAGACGACCCCGGAGATGAAAGACACATTCCTTGCTGTTAAGCGGATCACTGGCTTCGAGATCACGCAGAGCGAATGTGCGGCCGTGCCAT
Source organism: Neorhizobium sp. SHOUNA12A (assembly GCF_023006505.1). GTDB lineage: Bacteria > Pseudomonadota > Alphaproteobacteria > Rhizobiales > Rhizobiaceae > Neorhizobium. The sequence continues at coordinate 20,539 of NZ_JALBGV010000089.1, read as the reverse complement.
TGATCCTAATGCTGAAAGGCACGCGCCCCGTCCATGTCACGGTGAATGCAACCTGGCCCGTCATGGGTCCGTGGATCACGATCTTCTGGCGGATGTATTTCGTTGTGATGATCAACGGCAAGCGCGTCGACGCCGACTTTGTCCGCGCGGCGGATCTCAACAAATCGTTCCACCTCGTCATCGCGGCGCAAGCTTTCTTCGATAGCTACCTAAAGGACGGCACTGCCTTGCCCATTATCATGAAGGACTTGGTGGCGCAGCTCCAGTAGAGAGAAAAGAGCACGGACAGCTCGGGGAAAATTGCGTAAACCGGGTTTCAACACTCCGGCAATTGGCACGCAGATAAAATCCGGGTTCAACATCCGGCGCAAAACTATCAGAACTTGGATCGCCTGGATCGACTGTTTTTTTCCGTAACTAGCTAGTACCGCAGATATGAACAATGCACGTTCTCTGCAGCCTCTTGTCGGTGAAACATGCCCGCTTGATTTTTCGCCCCTTGGTTACGTATCGTCGCGCGCCTCAATCCATTGTAATCGGAAAGTTCGGACGCATCACGCCAAAGCTCGATATATCCTTCAGGTTCTGGATCTCAGTGGTCAACAGTGAGATGAAAGCGTGGCTGCGGGCACTTTCTTTCCCGGTGCTCAAGGGTATTCGGACGTCATGGCGTATCTACCCTGCCCGGCCTGACGTGGCCGAGCTGCTGACGTGGCAGGCCACGTCATTGTTGTCGCAACTCGCACGCCCGCATTGGGCGGCCTCTTTTCCCGCCTCGCGAAATCGACATAAAGCCGGGATTGCGCCGGAATTTCATCGAACCGGTTTCTTGCCCCTTGCGCCAACCAGCTGACGATCTTTCTCCGCCTTCATCAAACAAATAACGCCTCAACTAAACCTTGTAACCCGCCGCAAACCAGCAACCATGGACGACGATCGCGGGCAACAACTTCTTCGCGTCATCAAGGTCTTGACAGGAGAAGGAAGCGGCCTCGATCGCCCGAAGCTCGTTTCGGACGGGAAGCTGAAAGCGGGCAGCTTTCTTCCCTTCTATGGGAACAAGTTCCTATTGCGTCTTCTTCGAAACGAAACGGTCCATGCCGCTTTTGAGGCGATGCGGGACGAGCTGAAAGACGCGCTGAAGATTGCGAAGCTTGAGGATTTTTTTCTCTTTCCCGATCGCGACAGCCTGCACATGACCGTTCAAGACGGGCTATGCTCATCTGACATCAATAAGCACCCGAGAGCCCGACGAGCCTTATTCGATTTGGGCCTGCGCCGGTTCGGCGGTGCCAATAAATATCTCGTTCGTCCCGCTGGCATCGTCATGGGCGAGAGCCTCAGTGTCCTCATTGAACCGGACAATCATGAGGAACGACTCAAGCTCTGGGGCATGCGCAGCGCCTGTGACGAAGTTTTAGGAATGGAGCATAGCGCGACGATAGACTGCCAGTTCCACGTCGACCTGGCTTATCCGACGCACTATCTTACCGACGAGCAAGCCCGGTTCGTCGCCGCTAGGGTGCGGAAGGCATACGACACTCACATTGCCCGATGGGTGAAGTTCGAACTCGGGCTGGTCGAGTTTTGCGAGTTCGACAAGCTGTCCGAGGTCGTCACGGCTGGCACTCTCGGCCTGTATGGCTACGTTGATATTTACCCCAAGATGGAGGAGAAGCTTCAATCGTTTAAGTAAGGGGGGAATGCCGGCAACGCGAGGGCCGCTATCGCGTTGCAACCATTCCGGGAGGCGCCTTGAGGGATTACAGGAGGATTGGAAAATAAGAGCCTTCAACAGCGCTCGATCGCAACATAGGAAACACCCTTCGCAAAACGGGTTTCAACACCCGCATGAAACTGCAAAAAAACTTGGATCGATTGTCTTTTTCCGTAGCTAGCTAGTACCGCAGATATGAAACACGCACGTTCTCTGCAACCTCTCGCAAATTTCGGTGAAACATGCCTGCGTGATTTTTGTCCTTGATGACGTGACGTCGCGTGCGTTTACAGCTCGATATATCCTGCAACTCAACCCTCAGGCTTGCCAGGCAAACCCGTTCGGACATGACCGATGGCAGGGATCGGCCGCGAAAATCTCCGGAGGTTCTTTCCATCGGCAGGAAGCAAGGAGACGTTGCCCCATCGGACGTGCCCTGCAGCGCGGATAAAACCAGGTGGGATTTAACGTATCGATCGACAGATACACGCAGGAATGAACGTACAAACGCACGTACGTATAAACCTAGCTTCCCACATCACACGCCCATATATCCTGCAAATCATAAATCGGAGCGCCTTAACCCGATAAATAGCCAGTTGGGAAGGATCAAAACCATTCGGCGATAAGAGGAGATCAGCCGGTGGAAGGTCAGAGAACAGGCACGAGCGGCAGCATGGTCACGTTCGCAAGCTTATGATCGCAGAGGTAATGACTGTATTTATAAGGGAATGGAGCTCAGATAACCGGAATGACAAATGCTAAAGGAGTGGAGGTCGAAGGCCCGCCCTTTCCCACCGCCATCCTTCTTCCGAGCGCTTGATCAGCGTTTTCAAAAGAGCAAAAATTCGGCAAACAGAAAAGACTGTGAAAGAGGACCAAATGCAATGAGAGTAACCGCGAAAATCCCTCCCTGAGGCGCTGCCTCCAAGCATTAGCGGCGCTTGTTGTTCCCTCCCTTGTCCCTCCTCGCGGTCGGGTTTGGTTGGTTCTGGGTCCTATTCGTCTTCTTCTTCCCTGACACCTTCCTCCACCCCCTACTGTTCAACACCTCCAGGACCACCTCTCGCTGCTCTCGCTTCAATTGATTTTTCTTATGTTTGGCTGGCGCATCGTCCGGAACCGGCCAACCGAGGAAAGGTTGCAACTTCGTCAATGTCTCTTGAGAGCAGCGCGCCGGAATCTTCCAATAGTTTCCTTCACCGTTCAATCGCCTACCGCCAAGGCGCACGGCCACAGCCTCTTTTTCCTCCAACGCCTTTGCGCGCTTCTCTTCGGGCAGCTTGCGCTGCGTCTTCGTGAGACGAATATGGAAGGTCGGATTAACCCTCACCGTGCTCTCGGCTCTCTTGGCAGCGGCTTTTTCCACGATGTCGTTTACCTTCTCTTCTAGCGTCCCGATCTTTTCATCGTCGTCGCCTTCATCGTCGCTAGCTTCGCGGTCTTCAACATCGCTAGCATCGCGGTCTTCAACATCGCTATCATCTCCGTCGTCTGCGTCGGGCTTGCGAGGCGCCGGCTTCGCAGCAGGCGCGGCCTTTGCAGCCGGAGCCTTTTTCGCAGAAACGGGCACAGTGGCTCCAGCGGTAGACATTTTGACTTGGGGGATTGATACGATGAAAAAATGGGTGGGTTTTAAAAAATCGGGGGTGGGTAATTGAGAATGTTTGCTTTGTCTGTAATGGATTGGGTTGGGTTGAATTTGTGGTTCGGAATGTGATTGTGGGGATTATGATCTTTCGAAAAGGATGGGCATTGCGGTCCTCTTTATAGCCGAGCAGACCTTTGGATCCACGTCAACGCTGACGTGGCGGACCGCAGTGCCACGTCATCCGCCAATGTGGCGCTGACGTCATCACCGCGCAATCAGGCGGCTCCGGTCGCATATAAGCAGACCCATATCCGGAAAAACATGCGTCTGTCTTGCCCGGACAATCTCCCCAAAACAATCCACCGCACCTCATTCCGGCCGGCGCAATCAATCGTAACATCGCCCACGCCTCTACCAACCCGCGATCCCACCGCCGGGACGCCGTGCTTATTGCCTGTCTTCCAAACACAAACACAAGCCTGAGCCAGCACCCGCACACCGCACACAATGATGGACATGGAAGGTATCTCCCCCACCCACCTTCAGCACTACGCGTGGGTGTGGGCGCAGATCGCCGAGCAGCAATTCCTGGCGAAAGCAGACGAAAACCAGGACGCGGATGAACAAGAAGATCCCTTCGATGCGCCGAACGTCGCGGCGAGCAAAGCTCTGCTGCAAACGCTGCTAAAGACGTATCGCAACTGCGATTTCGTCAGTAACGAAGTTACAAATACGGACTGCTCACGCACTTATGCCGAATTCATCGACACTGACCGGTTGATCTTCACGTTGTACACGAAATACGACCTTGATTACCAGACCAAGAAATTCGGCTGCACGATCGCTCTTGCGGTACAAAAACGACTAACGCCGCTTGCCGGGGCGATTGTCGTGGTGTCCGACGAACTTCAGACAGCCACGAACGAACGCATCTGGTCGATACAGGGCGGCGTCGACTCGGACATCAAGATCAACGAGGATGGCAGGCGGCCGCCTCCGATCATCGGCAAGGCCGCTATCGGAATACGCCTGGCCTACAACCCCGGCAAGCAAACTCCGGAAGAGACGCGGAACAAATTCGTAGCCAAGATCAAAAAGTACGACCAGAAGGCGGAAGAAGTCGTTGGCGGTTTGGCTGGAGCAACCAAGTTTTTTTCAGGCGAATTCAACGGCTTTGTCTCGCTGGAGGAGGACTGGATGAGCCTGGTCGCGTTCTTCGCGATCCGGCGCCGGGAAGAGTTGCTTGTTCTGGTCAACGGCGACTACATTGATTGTGACACCCCACCCAAGGACCTGGACAAACCGATTACGGTGGCGATCCTGACGCCTGACCTGGAGTACGAAGTGCTAACCGGGGGGCCATTGCAACGACTGCTGAAGAAGTGACGCTGCCTCGCACCGAAGATGCCGGCAACAAAAGGCTAAGGTAAGAAGATGCTGAACGCGTTCAACACGATGGGAAATGCGGGCCTTTCAACAATGCCCGACCGCAGCGCGTCTCCCCTTCGGATAAGAGTTCAACACTCCGGCAAATGAAAAGAACAAAAAATCAGGTTCAACACCGAAACAAAAACTGCGCGGAAAATTGGAGCTTTGTCTTTTTCCCCATAGCTAGTCTGGCAGATTATGAACAAAGCAAACGGATGTTCTCTGCAATCCTTTTACAAGTGTCCTGTAAACACCCGTGCATGATTTCCATGACGTGACGTGGCAAATATCAACCTATTGAAACACAATTCACGTTGTGGACAGGATGTCGGAAACCGCATTGCCGGTCGTCAGGACATTCACCAGAAACATCGTTATAGGCATTTCGAGCCCCACGTGTCCTTATCCCGATCCGCACGCCACGTCAGCTGCCACGCCATCCGGAAAACTGCTGACGTGGCCTTCTAAATCACCTCGCGTCATTAACCGGCCTTCCGTGCATATAAAAGCCAACCCGCCTCCGCTTGTGGAAACCTTGACCCACTCATCCCTACTATCGCGAAAAATCATCTGGACAAAGGCGATCAGCACAGCTACCCGAACCACCCCGAAAGTCCAGCGTCCGTCGATCAAACGGCGGCCACCGTCCGCACAGCCCAAAATGGATTTTATTCAGTATCCGCAAGACGCTGCCGTGTACAAGGTGCCCACCCATCCCGATGAACTCATGGTTCACGCGAAAAATTACATGGATAATCTGCTGAATATCCAACCGAACATGTTTTTGGGAGTGGGCAATAACGTCCTCAATACCTGCCAGACGGAAATGTTGAATAAGCTCGCGGAGGAATTCAATGGGTGTCTCATCGTGGGCGGAGTAGTCAACTCCACCAACACCGGGCCCATCTACCCTCCATTTGAGGCGACACGGGATGTTCTATCCGTCAATCCACTCGACGGCGAAGCTGCCTACCTGGCGGGCGGCAATGGATGGGGGTTTACCATGGCGCTGCACCGAGGAATGATCCCGATCATGGGAGTGATTGGCGTGATGCGCAAGATCGGCAAGCATCCCTGGTTCATCTCCGGCGGCGACAACTGGCTCATCACATTCTCTGAGCCCACGGCCAAACTTCGTACCAAGAAGTATAACGACGCCGACATCCGCATAGAATACAATACGAGCCAACAGGATTCTCTAGCCGCCACCAAATTCTTTCACGAGTTGGGCCAAGCCGAACTCAGCCATTGCATGTCAAGTTCGTTTCTCAACGTCTTGCTTGGTGAGCTCGATGGCTTTTTTGTCACGAAGGCAAGATGGGTGACCACCGTCGCCTTGATGGCGGTTTCACGAAGGATACTGCCTGAGATGTCCTTCTACATCAACAACGATGCGCCGCAGCCTTCCACGCTTGCAACACTGAACCGGAATGAGTCGTTTCGCCTCCACTTGGTAACGCATGAACTAGGATCGCGCCGTCTCCATAGACCCGTCGGCTAAACTTGTCGCCTGGCAGAGCAATGAGCAGAAGCGATCGGGAAACGGGATATTGAGAAAAACGTTCAACACTCCGGCAATTGCCGCTTGCAAGAACCGGGTTCAACACCCGAAACAAAAACTGCGCGAAAAATTGGAGCTTTGTCTTTTTCCCCATAGCTAGTACGGCAGATTGTGAACAAAGCATATGGATGTTCTCTGCAATCCTTTGACAAGTGTCCTGTAAACACCCGTGCATGATTTCCATGACGTGACGTGGTAAATGTCAACCTATTGAAATCAAAACGTGGACGATGAGGCAGAACATAGTTTCCGACCTGTCATACCAAGGCGTTTACACTCTTATATATCCTGCAAAACATTTTCGCGCGTCTCAGGCCAGCTGCGCTTCAACCATGCTTAAGGCAGGAAAATAACCGGAGTTCGTCACCATGGGCAGATCGGCTGACAGATCGATGTGCATACCGACGAACACACGAACGAACGTAGTTTCATACATCACATGATCATATATCCTGCGAAATCAGAAGGTATCCCAGAAACAGCCCGACTGGATGAATTTCAAAGGCATCAGGGACAATTCACGTTATGGACAGGGTGTCGGAAACCGCATTGCCGGTCGTCAGGACATTCAGCAGAAACATCGCTATCGGCATTTCGAGCCTCACATGTCGCTATCCCGATACGCACGCCACGTCAGCTGCCACGTCATCCGAAAAATTGACGTCAGCCATCGAGGCAATCAGCCGGGTTCCATAGTATAAAGAGCCACACACCTCGCCTCTCGTAACAGACATTCGGGCACGCTCACCAACCAATCCAAAAACCTGCGCCGATCGACGAACAAACAATCCGCTCTGCGTGTCCGCATCACCATCATCATGGCCCCGTTACCCGCAGCGCCGCTCGGTCTGAAGGATCTTAAACTCCTGCGTCGAAACCTTTCGGAATTAACGCGCCAAACCCGCAATAAATGGAAGGCCCACTTCGAGGACAACCCGAATGGGCCAGACACAGAGACAAAAAGGGAGTTCTTGTCGGATCTGATCCGACAGCTCAAGGAACTCTATCCAAATGACTTCTTCAGATTCGTCGCCAGCGAGAATATCCGATTCACATGCGACAACCGTTACCCTGTTCCGATCAGTTACCCTGATCCGGTCTTCGACCTCCAGGTCATTGTTTCGATCCATATTATTGACGATGGTGCCAGCTATAAGCGGGACAATTCGGAATGGACAACGGCCATCACCATACAGAAAGGAAAAGCTCTGATGTGGACTTCCTTGTCCTTCGTCTCCGATCGCCTCTTGAACGAAATTGGCACCTTTCTTTGGACGATCACGGGTGGCTTCGGCACGGAGATGAAGATGAATCATGAGATCCCCGCCAAGTTTAAGCTCAAGGACCATGATCCGAAGGGGATCAGGCTGGCATACAACTTGGGCAAGCAGGACTCCGAGACCGCTCAGGCAGCTTTCGAGAAAGCTGTCAAGGATTGCGGCGGGGAGGCTGAAAGGGTCACCTGCGGGCCACCTTCAGCTCTCCGAGTTCTGTTGGGCGTCTTCGACGGCTTTCTCTCCCTGCAAGAAGATTGGACCGGCATGGCCGCCGTGCTCAGGCTCTCCATGGACAGCGAGGCGCAAATTCTGATCAACGGCAAAAATATTGGCGGTGCTGTTCCGCGCATGGACCAGAACAAGCCGTTCACCGTATTCATCGCGACAAGTGCTTTCGCGACGCCCCATACACAGGAGGGCAGTCCATTGATGACGTTCCTGAAGAATTAACGGCACCGCGCGTCACGAAGGACCAAGGATGGATCGGGGTAGGAGGACAGTGAAAAGCGTTCAACACGCCGGCAATTGCCGCTTGCAAGAACCGGATTTCAACACCGGCACAAAAACTGCGCGAAAAATTGGATCTTTAGTCTTTTTCCCCATAGCTAGTACGGCAGATTATGAACAAAGAATACGGATGTTCTCTGCAATCCTTTGACAAGTGTCCTGTAAACACCCGTGCCTGATTTCCTTGACCTTCCGTGACGTGGCAAATATCAACCTATTGAAATCAAAGCGTGGACGATGGGCAGAACATAGTTTCCGGCTGAGGCCAGACAATCGGAAAAGCACATATCTGTGGGAATCGCATGGCTGGTGGCCAGGAAAACTCAGCAGAAACATTGTTTATTTTATCTGATATGTAACGCGCGGTAAATATTGGAGTATTACTGAAATATAGTTCAATAGTATCTATTTTATAGTTTTATTGTTTTCGATGTGGCGCAAACAATATTGTGAAACTCAAACAAAATGACAAATCGATCTGACGAGTTGTTGTCGCACTCGTTCTCGCAAAACCTGTCCTGAACGTTCTGCTATGTTGAAATCAGAAGCAGGGAAGTGGCGGTCATCCATCAGGCATGGGCCGTATCGACGGGATCGCTGCTGTCCACGACACGACCGACGACGCCCATCAGCTTCATCAAAAAGGCGTTGCATGGATCGTCGCGTTCCGCCTTGGTAATGAGATGTCCTCCGCAGACGCGCGCCAGAACCTTGGCGTTTTCCACCCCCGGAATGGGATAGTCCTCGCCGGCAGGGACGCGGACTATCTCCGGTTTCCCCTTGCCGTCGATATGACAGAAGATCTTGATGTCTTGATCGCAAAACAGGATGTTCCCGTCCGTCCGGATATGTTTGCCAAGCTTGTCTAAAACATCGACATCCTCGGGCAGGTAGCCATGATAACGAAAGAGAGTGCTGCCTACCGCGGGAATCTGTTTGAAAACGCTCTCGGCCTCCCTGGCCGACGCTTTCAAATATGTGCACCCTGACATTTTGCCGAAGAGAGCTGGCGCTGCGATGGATGCGATACGGTTTGGTGCGTTTGATTGTTTTCAAGCAGAATGTCTGGTGTGTCCGACTGTCTGGAGGTTGTGAACAAAAAAGGCGCGGTTGCCCACTTTTATGGGCATTTCGAGCCTGATGTACCCATCCTCCTGCACGCCACGTCAGCCGCCACGTCATTTCGGAAAAACGCTGACGTGGCTTCTGGTCGCTCCGCGCGAGGCCATCGGTGCGATGTGAAGCAGCACTCAGGCATAAAAGGCCGCCCTTCCACGCCGTTATGGGATACTGAGCGCGTCCAACACACTTCCAAAGTGTCCGCTGCCAGCACCTGACAGGTAATCTCGATCAGTCGTCACCGTCACAGCCAGACAAACGACGCGTATTCTCAACAACGCAGCATCCTACGCCATGGTGTCCGAACCTCTGACGCTTGCCAGCCTCGTGCATTTAGCAGCGTTAGGCAAAGGGGTTGCGGACCTTCACTACCAGCCGCGACACCACCTTGGTCCGCCTATAGATGCCGAGTGGGTCAGGCAAAGGATTCTCAAAAACCTGATCGCACAAATCAAAGGCCATCCTGCCGGCACTACCGCGCCCACGGACGCCGAGATAATCTGGGGTCATGACCCGATCGTACCTGATCGATCCCGCTTCTTCATCGAGCCACTCGACGGCGTTCCAAATTACCGGCTTGGAATAGAGATTTTCGCTACAGCTATCACGGCAGTCGAAGACGGGGTGCCCCAACTCGCGGCGATCTTCTTGAACGCGACTAACCAAGAAGAATTGGACGCGTTTGACCATGAGGCAAGCCTCGCGGACCCTCAGTGGAGCATCGCAGGCGGCATTGGCAGCCCCATTGAACTCGACGGCGGGCCCCCCGAGCCACCTAAGGTCTATGATCCGGCCAACATCTGTCTTGAATTCATCGTTGGCGTAAAAACGCAAAAAGATGAGCGAGTCGCTTTCGAGGCGACGGTTGCGGAGCTTGGCAAGAATGCCCAGACCCACTATTGCGTGTCTCTCTCAGCTCTTAACTACCTGCGGGGTGAAATCGACGCTTTTTTCGCGCGTGGATTGAATTCGGAGATGACGGCCGCCTTGTTCGCCATCTTCATGCAAAGTGAGCAGGAGGAGGAAAACAAACCAGTTTTCATGGTCGATGGGCAACCCGCCGACAACAACATCATCAAGAACCTCAGCCCGGCTGGCTCATTCTCTTTGGTCATCGCCACGCAGGATTACGCGAAGGATAAGCTGCAGCCGGACAGCCCATTGGTGACGTTCCTGCAGAATTAGCGGCGCTGCGTATCAGGAGAACCGAGGAGGATCAGGGTTAGGAGGACAGTGAAAAACGTTCAACACGCCGGTAATGCCGCTTGCAAGAACCGGGTTTCAACACCCGGCACAAAAACTGCGCGAAAAATTGGATCTTTTGTCTTTTTTCCATAGCAAGTATGCAGATTTATGAAATACGAACGTTCTCTGCAAGATATCCGTACCTATTTCCGCGACCTCCGGTGAAGTGACGTGTTAAATATCGAAATATAGACACAGAACATAGATTGAGACCTCTCATGACGAGGCGTTTACAGCTCTATATATCCTGCAAAAAACTCCCGTCGCGGCTCAGGGCGGCGGCGCATCAACCGCTTATAAGACAGGAAAATACCCCCGCCTTTTCCATGGACAAACCGGCTGACAGATTGACATTCAAACCAGCGAACAAACGAACGAACGTAGTTTCGTACAGCACATCATCATATATCCTGCAAAATCATAAAATGTCATCGTGATGACCGGATTGTCACGATTTCAAAAGGCGTCGAAGGCATTCACGCTTGGGCCAGAAGATCGGAAAAGCACATATCTGTGGGAATCGCATGGCTGGTGGCCAGGAAAACTCAGCAGAAACATTGTTTATTTTATCTGCTATGTAATTCGGGGGAGATATCGGAGGTGTGACCGAAATAAAAGTTAATCAGGACAGGAATATCTTTTTGTGAATTTATTGTTTTCGATGTGGCGCACACAATATTACGAAATTCAAACAGAGGAGGGCAAATCGATCTGACGAGTTGTTGTCGCACTCGTTCTCGCGAAACCTGTCCTGAACATTCTGATATGTTGAAATCAGAAGCAGGTAAGTGGCGGTCATCCATCAGGCATGGGCCGTATCGGCGATCTCGCAACTGTCCTCGACGCGACCGACGACACCCATCAGCTCCGTCAAAAATTTGTTGCACGGATCGTCGTTTTCCGTCTTGGTAACGGGATGTCCTCCGCAGGCGCGCGCCAGAACCATGGCGTTTTTCTCATTAGGGTTGAATTTCGCGCCATCAGGGACGCGGACTATCTTAGGTTCCGCCTTGCCGTCGATATTGCAGAAGCTCTTGAAGCCCTTATCGCACAACAGGATGTTCCCCTCCGTCAGGATATGTTTGCCAAGGGGGCCGAAATAGGAGAGGTGCGCCTCGCCCAGATCGTCGATCTGGAAGACAGTGCTGCCCTCCTGGGAAATGCCGATGACATCGGCGCCAATGGTGTGGGCCGTCGACTGGATAAATTTGCACTCGGACATTTTGTCGGGGGAAGCGGGCGCTGCGATGGATGCGATAAGGTTTGGTGCGTTTGATTGTTTTAATCAGAATGTCTGGCGGGTCCGATTGTTTGAGGAATTGTGAACGGAAAGACGGGACGGTTACCGACTTTTATAGGCATTTCGAGCCTGATGTGCTCTGCCACTATGCTCGCGCCAAGTCAGCCGCCACGTCACCTCGGAAAAACGCTGACGTGGCATTAGGGTCGCTCCCACGCGAGGTACCGGCGTGGTGCGAGGCAGACTCAGACATAAAAGGCCGCCCCCTGCTCGCCGTATGGGCGATACTGAGCGCGCGTCCGAACAGACCTCCAAAGTGTCCGCTGCCAGCACCGGACAGATAATTTCGATCAGTCGTCACAGCCAGACAAACCACGCGTATTCTCAACAACGCAACACCCTACGCCATGGCGTCTAAACCTGTGACGGTTGGGGAACTCGCGCATTTCGCCTCGGCAGGCATAGGAGTTGCGGACTTTTACTACCGGCCGCGCGCCTCCGACGACCCACCGATAGATGTCGATTGGGTCAGGCAACAGATTCTCTCCGTCCTCGTCAATTGCATTCACGGCTATCCTGCCCACTCCACCGCGCTCGTGGCCGCCGATACAAACGGCGATGATAGCCCGATCACCCCCGTTCAATCCGGCTTCTGGATCGAGCTACTCGATGGAGATCGAAACTACTGGAGAGGAGAAGAGCTTTTCGCTACAGCTGTCACGGCAGTCGAAGACTGGGTGCCGCATCTCGGGGCGATTTCCTTGAACGCGACTGACGAGCAACACATCGACTACCCTCAATATACCATCACAGGCGGCATTGGCAAACCCATTGAGCACAACAAAAAGTCACCCAAGCCACCAAAGACCTACGATCCGGACGACATCCGTCTTGAATTCAACATTGGCAAAAAAATGGCCAAAGATAAGCGAGCCGCATTCATTAAGGCGGTTGAGGAGTTTAGCAAGGGAACCGGGCCCCACGGTTGCGTGTCTCTCTCAGCTCTGGACTACCTTCAGGGTCAGATCGACGCTTTCTTCGCGCGTGGATTGAGCCTGTGGATGATAGCCGCCTTGTTCGCCATCTTCGTGCAAAGTGAGCAGGAGGAGAAAAACAAACCGGTTTTCATGGTCGATGGGCTCCTCGCCGACGAGAACCTCTTCAAGAACCTCAACCTGGCCGGCTCATTCTCTTTGGTCATCGCCACGCAGGATTACGCGAAGAATAAGCTGCAGCCGGATAGTGAATTGATGACGCTCATGAAGAATTAACGGCACCGCGCGTCACGAAAGACCAAGGACGGATCGGGGGAGGAGGACAGTGAAAAGCGTTCAACACGCCGGCAATTGCCGCTTGCAGGAACGGGTTTCAACACCCGGCACAAAACTGCGCGAAAATTGGATCTTTTGTCTTTTTCCCATAGCTTGTACGGCAGATCATGAGCAAAGCACACGAATGTTCTCTGCAATCTTTCGAAAGTGTCCTGTAAACATCCGTGACCGCATGTTTCTCTGACCACCCTACGCACGAATGTGCGACCCGTATTGCCCATACCACGTCAGCCGCCACGTCATCCCGGAAAACCGCTGACGTGGTGCCAGGGTCGCTCCACGCGAGACCCTCCGCGCGGTGTGAGGCAGCATTCAAGTATAAAAACAGCCCTCCTTCCCACGATCGGAAACACGGCCGCGCCTAGACATACCCCCAAAGCCCCTTTCCCAAACCTGAGTGGTAATTTCATTCAACTATCGCCATCACAGCCAGGCAGACGAACCCCCATTTCAAAAGTGCTACACCGTGCGCCATGGCCTCCGCAGCCCGTGTGAAGCTTGCCGACATTGTGTCTTTCGCCCATCAAGGCCGGAATGTTGCGAACTATTATTTCGTGCCAGAAGAGCGCGGAGGAGCGCCTGTGGATCTCGCTTGGGTCAAAAAAACGCTCCGCGCTGACATGACCAAAGGTATTCGCGATATCTATCGTGAACACTCCGTCACGCCCGTCGCCCGTGCAGGCAGCGGTGATGTCCTGATCGCCACCGATCAATCCGGCTTCTGGATCGACCCACTCGACGGAGGCGAAAACTACTGGCATGGAACAAAGAGTTATGCAGTCGTTGTCGCGGTGGTCGAAAACGGGGTGCCGTATTTCGGAGTGATTGCCTTGAGAGCGGCTGATGCTCAACACCTCTCTTCCGCTAAAGGGACCATCACGGGCGGCGTTGGCCATCCCATTCGACTCGGCGACACGTCACCCAAGCCACCAAAGGCCTATGATCCGTCCAAGATCCGTATGGAATTCAGCTTTGGCGAAACGTCGCTGTCAGACGACAGGCTGATGGAGGAGCAAGACGCATTGGCGAAGGAGCTTAAGAAACTTGCCGAGGGTGCCGTGAACTGCGGTTGCGTGTCTGTCTCAGCTATCAAACTCCTGCTGGGTATGACCGACGCTTGTCTCGCCCTGCGAGTGAACAAGCAGATCGTCGGCGCCTTGTTCGCCATCTTCATGCAAAGTGAGCAGGAGGAGGAAAACAAACCAGTTTTCATGGTCGATGGGCAACCCGCCGACAACAACATCATCAAGAACCTCAGCCCGGCTGGCTCATTCTCTTTGGTCATCGCCACGCAGGATTACGCGAAGGATAAGCTGCAGCCGGACAGCCCGTTGGTGAAGTTCCTGCAGAATTAGCGGCGCTGCGTATCAGGAGAACCGAGGAGGATCAGGGTTAGGAGGCAATGGAAAAACGTTCAACACGGCGACAATCTGCCACTCATAAAAATCGGGTTCAACACCCGGCACAAAAACTGCGCGAAAATATTGGATCGATTGTTTTTAGCTAGCACAGCAGATCAAGACAAGAACACGTACGTCTCTGCAGCTTTTTGCCTCTGTTTAACCACGCGTCAATGGATCTCCGTCCGATTGCCCATGGGAGCCCGCAGGAGAGCCCAATGCCCGTGCACCGTGCTTGATTTAGAAAGCTGATGTTTTGCCGCCGCACGCTCCGACCCCGCCCCATGCCACGTCAGTATGCGCGGTCAGGCCACGTCATCCCACAGACTGCGGACCTGGTGCTGACGTGGAGGCGAATTCACGCCTGGGCCGTCGGCGGGCCGTCCTTGCATAAAAAGCCGGCCCATTTCCGGTTTCGAGAGAAACACCCTACAGGCTCGTCCAAACAGTCACCGAGGCCTCGCCGCCCTGCGAGCCGGCAATCATCAGCCCTACATCGACCCGGACCAAATCGCTTAGCGCCCTGCACCATGGCGTCCTGCACAACGGTTACACTCGATGATCTTGTGACATGCGCTCTGGCAGGCGCCGAGAATGCGAAATGGTGGTTTGATTCGGTTAAGGGATTGACCCCCAAATGGAGCGAGCCTGACGAGCCGATCGGCAATCTTCAAGAGACTGAGACTTGGCTCTGGGCGACAGAGCTGTCGAACTTTATGTTGAAACGACTTCGTTGGCGATACGATGGTTACCATGTCGTAGGCGATGAGGATATCTCGCAACCCAACCCAGTCCCCTACGACAACATAACCCACCGTGAGAAACGAATCATCGCAGTCGATGCGCTCGACGGACGCGCGAACTTTCTCAAAGGCAGCTTAAACTTCGCGACGACAATAGGAACGTGGGATTTGGGCGTCGTCGTCATCAAATCCACCATACGTCAGAAAAACACCGGGAAATTAACCTGGAAGATCTCAGGCGGCATCGGCCGGAAGATTACGATCAATGACGTCCCTGCCCGTTATGACTTCAAGCCCTATGATCCAGCCAATATGCGGCTTCTGTACAACACCGGCGAGATGAACACACGCGAAGAGCAAAAAAAATTCGTGGACGAAGTTAGGAAGCTGACCGACCGAAGCCACAACCTCCGCTGTTTATCTCTTTCGATTTTCGAGATCATGCGAGGTGAGGCAGCCGGCTATATTTCCCAAATGGAGAATGGGACGACCATGGCTCCTTGGTTCAACATACTATACCCGAGAAATACTCCCCTCGTCGTCCTGGTCAACGGCTGTCGGATTGACAGCAAGACCTATCAGGTTCCGGGCTCGGGCACGCGGTTCACCCTGGCCGTTGTGAGGAATGAGTTTTGGGTGGATCACCTGACGCTCGATACTCCCTTGGGAAAACTCCTGAGGAAGAGACCAGCGTGAATGGGATCGCTTGAGTGGATGTTCAGGAGTTCAACCCCCAGCACAAAACAGCATACAAATTGTACCACATCGTTTTTTCCATAGTATTCAAGCAGATCAGGGTATTCTGGCAGATCAGGAAAATTGAAATATGATCGTTCTCTGCAGCTCTTGAAAACGCTCCATGCATCGTCCGTGACCTGACTTTCCCCTTGACCGTTTAGCTGCTTTCAACCGCGGATATTCCATGCCCTGCACAGCCGCCCTTGTCGAGGTTCGGCCCCCGTTGCCGCCCGCCAGCGTCATTGCCACGTCACCCGGAAATGCTGCTGACGTGGCGATGACGTGGACAGGGAAATCACGCCTGAGCAATCAGCCGGCCTTCCTCGCATAAAAGCCAGCCCGTCTCCCTCCCGTTTCGGGAGAGGCACTCCGCAGGCTCCAAAACAATCCCTAAGCTCCATCGCCCGCAACAAACCTGCTACCACCCTCTGCACATTCGCCTCGACGTCCTTGTATTACAGCACGAGCAAAATCACGCACCATGGCGTCCTCCGACATTGTCACGGTTAGCGCCCTCTTGAATTCTGCATCGATGGGCGCCCAGAGGGCGCAAATAATCTTTAATGAGCTCGTAAAGCTGCGCGCTGCGTGGAGGATACCGGGCAAACCTTCCCCTCAAGGGGAAACGACGTGGTTGTACCAGGCACAAACGCTGCCAAATGTCGCAGCGAAACTGCTTCGTCAGGAACACCCCGACTACACCGTCGTGGATGAGACCTCGCCCTCTCGCATGACGATCGACAAGCAACCAATCATTTGCGTCAATAATCGCGACGGACACGACAACCTGCTCAAAGGCCACTTCAGCTTCGCGACATCCGCCGAGCTAGAACAGCAAGGAGTGCCATGTTGGGGAGCGGTTGACTTGAGAAGCTGTAGACTTTCGCCGATCCAGGGCAAGTGGACGATCAAGGGCGGCATCGACATGCCAATCACGATCAACGGGAAAGAACTCAAATTTCTCGAACTCAAGCCTTGTCCCGGGCCACAGCCCTTCGACGTTCGGTTCGGCAGTGGTGAGCAGACGACCGAAGAGGAGCAGGAGGCATTCGAAAATGCGGTAAGGCACAATGGCTGTAACGCCACGAACCCCGGCTGCGTGTCCGAGGCAATTGCCGATTTCTCCGAGGGAATTGCCGACGCCTTTGTCTCCCCGAGGGAAAGCTGGATGACCATGTCTGCCTGGTTCGCTATCCTCCTGACGCATATCCAAGTGGTGATGATGGTCGATGGCTCTTCCATCGGAAACACGATTGAAGTGCGTCAGCAGAACCTCCGCAAGCTCCGGATCAGCGGCAAGCCGTTCTCAGTCGCTATCGCGACCGCTGATTTTGCGTCGCGCGAGTTGAAGGCCGATACTCCGTTGGGAAATCTCCTGCTGCCTTAACCGCGTTGCGTATGGAGGACAAAAAAGGCAACGGGACAGAGCGATAAGCCGAAAAGCGAATTCAACACGCCGGCCGCTCAAGTTACCGATTTCAACATCGGGAATAAAACTGCACAAAAAATCTTGGATTTCATGGTTTTCTATAGCAAATATCGCAGATTGTGAACAATAAACACGAACGTTCTTGCCCAACCCAAAACCCGGTGATTGGATATCCAGCTGTACCCATCTATGCGCCAAGCCCAATGTCCGAGCAGTAGTTGATAATCGCAATATCGGCACGTTTACACCCCTATATATCCTGCCGACAAAAAGACCTGCACGGGGTTGGCTTACCAAACCTCAGCCACCGCGCTTTTTGGCCAGGGCCATCAGCATCGAAGCTGGGGAGAACTTGCCGCAACCCGCCTTTCGGATCAGCGTGCGAAGGTAGGCGCCGGGTGAAGATATATGGCCCGCTCGCTCGAGCAGGCAGGCGATCGTGGCCGCGGCATGTTCTGGCCCCATCGCCTCGCACGCCTCCTGGTATAAACCTGCACCGATGCCGAGCATCGAGCGGACCACGACCGCTGCGGACATCAGTTCGCGCCAGGTCTCTATCCGGCCCTTCGGCCCATAGGCAACGATCTCCGGGCAGGATCGGACGACTAGGCCGAGCGGCAGTATCTTCACCGCCGCCGAGGTGGTCCCGATGAATGGGTTGGCGTTTGTTCCGGACGACGTGAGGGGCCGATCGGCGCTTGCCACCCTGCCGGCCGTCGCCAAGCCAGTCGCCATCTGGACATTACAGCCCCGTTCCTTTTCACAAGCGTGCTCAGATTCAATTAAGGATTCAGTATTTTGATTCTGTATGTGGCAACGGATTTCGTCGGCATTGCCATCGGCTTTTTGTAATTTCCAATGGATGGCCAGATGGTTAATAACTTCTTTCTTGAGGTCGGCCAAGCCGCGTTCCGTGACCGCCAGTTCCGCCAGTGATCCACTCCGGGAGATGTCCGCGATAAACGCGGCGTATTTCATCTCAAGGACGGACAATTCGTCTCCGTCGCGGTCTCCGCTGTCTTTCTCCTGAGCAATGGAAACCAGCTTGCGTATATCCCGACGCAAAAGCGTAATCCGTTCGCGCAGGATCGCCAGATGCCGCCGCTCGGCCGCAACATCCTGTGCCAGCTCCGCAAATTCGGCGGCGCGGGTAACAAGCGGCGACAAGCTGAAGCCGTAGGCCGTCTGAATCCGTCCGCTCGAGCTTTTGCGCGCATACCGCTTGCCGTTTGGACTGTCATGGCGAAGGACGATGCCGGCCTGCACGAGGATCGCCAGGTTTTCGCGCAGCGTCGTGCCGGCAATGCCGTTGGCACGGGCCGAGAGCTGGGCATTGGACGGAAAGACAATCAGGTTATCCGCAGACGAAAGACCGGCCTCGGGATGGAAGGACAGAAGTGCGCTCAGCACCGCCAGCGCGCGATCGCGCAATTTCAATCTCGTACGGGCGTCGCAGATATCGCGCAATACCTGCCATTTATCTATTGTTCGTTCTTTATCTATTATTCGCTCCGGCGGTGCATTGACCGCATCCATCTGAGCTTTTACCAGAGCAAGCGTCATCGGCCGCCGACCGAAGGGCGTCGTCACATGTGCCATTTCCATTTCCGTCACCTTTCAAAAAGGCAAAAGAAGCCGTTCACCCAGAGGCGCTCAGACGTCTTGACTATGGCGGAGGGAAATGCGATTCTTACTCTTGCTAGGAAATAAGATGAGGGCTTCCACCGCTTGGTCGTTGGGGGCCTTTTTCTTTTGCGCGTTTGTCCTTTCCGAATATATCTCGGTCTATACGTCGAACAGCAGCCTGCCTGGCCGGCAAGGTCAGCCTAAGCGGGTTTCTTCGTCACAGCTTGGTGAAGGCGGCATCTGGCCCGGACCCGGGAACAGGATCTGCTCCCGTATCTTTCCAAAAGATTGGCCCCAACCCTGAAGCGCTCGGAGAATGGGTTCCAACGTCAATCCGAAGGGCGAAATCGTGTAGTCCACCCGGGCCGGCACCTGCGCATAAACGCGCCTTTCGATCAGCCCCGCCTGCTCCAGCTCGCGCAACTGGTTGGTCAGCGTCTTTTGTGTAATGGCCGGAAGTCGGCGGCGCAGCTCACTGAAACGTGCCGTGCCATCCAGCAGCTGGAAGAGAACGATACATTTCCATTTTCCCGACAGTAGACCGAGCGCGGTCTCGACCGGGAGGAAATCACCGCCATGATTATCGAAGAGAGCTTCTGACATTGTGGTATCCTTCCTGCACTAGGAATCCTTTAAGAGTCCAAGCATCATTGCGAAGCGCGGATGACTCCACAAGTCGCGAGTTCCGGATTCGTTTTTGAACGGGCTACAGCTGTAATATTGGCTGTGTCGCAACGCCCGAAAACCTCTAGGCCCGACCTTCGCGCCCGCGGCATATAATGCAGATCGATATTCGACGGTTTTGCTCGATCCCTCCGCAGCGACGCCTCATCGGCAGACTGCTCTGGCCGTCTTGCTATTCCTCACGGAAGATCCAGGATCGCTACGCAGCCGGCTTTCTGCGTTGGCGCATGATCCACTCTCTTCGCTTTGGGACCGGTTCTTTGTGCCGCTCTTCGCAAAACAGCCCTTCCCCGCCGGTGTCGCATCGCTAAAAACCATGCGCGTATCACCGTCCGAAGATCAGTTATACCAGCGGGCCCAGGACCTGACTCTCCGGGTTCCAATAGGCTTCGATTGCTGATTCAGTGAGGTGCGAGGAGATTCGCGCCATGGGATCAGCGGTGAAGTTACGCACAGACTACCTACCGGCCGACTTGCGGCGGTTGGCAAGGGTGACGACGGACGTCAATCAGAGCCGGCGCTTGTTGTCGCTGGCGGCGGTTGTGGATGGAATGAGCCGTGCCGACGCGGCCCGGATCGGCGGCATGGACAGGCAAACCCTGCGCGACTGGGTCCACCGTTTCAACGCAGCCGGTCCAGAGGGGCTGAAGGACGTGTGGCACGCCGGCCCAGAGCCGCGCTTGTCTGCGGCTCAGAAGGTGGGGTTGGCTGAGATCGTGGAGACGGGGCCAGACCCGGCCGTCGATGGCGTGGTCCGCTGGCGGCGCGTCGATCTGCAGCGTGTCATCAAGGGTAAGCGCGATTTTCCATGCACATTGACGTAGGCGGTATCTCTGAACCAGCCCCTTTCGCGAAGCGATATCCGGGTCTGTCAGGCAGCGGAGGCTTTGGAGAAGTTGAACG
>NZ_JALBGV010000088.1 GCF_023006505.1 Neorhizobium sp. SHOUNA12A | reverse complement strand
AGCAAGCCACCCTCTCCGCGGCCCTGGAGCGCGCGGAGCTTGCCGTTGCCCGGCACGCGGCCGACGCGGAAAGACTGGTAGCGGACCTGCGCGGGCTTGCCGCCGCAGCATCCAAGGATATCGAAGAGGCCGACGACCTTCTCCGTGATCTTCGCGAACGCAACCGGCTGGAAGGCAGTCTCGCGCAATGCCGCAGCCGCTTCGTCGAACAGGCGGATGGCGCAAGCGAAGACGAGGCCCGTGCCGCACTCGTCGGCTTCGACAGGATCGCCGCCGGCCTGGAAATCGAGCGCCTGGATGCCGAGGATGCCCGGCAGGTCGAGCGGATGAAGGCGCTTGGCATTGCCCAGGCCGATAGCGAGCGGCGCCGCCGCGAGCTGGAAACCGGCATCGGTGCCGAGCGCGCCGTCTTCCAGAAGCTCGCCGCCGAGGTGGAGGCAAAGGAGCTGGCGCGGCGTTGGGTGGTGCTGAAGCTCGCGGCCGGCCTTCTGGCCAGCTCGATGGAAGCCTATCGCGAACGCCAGGCCGATCCGGTCATGCAGCGGGCAGGGCAGGTTTTCGCCGATCTGACCGGCGGCCGCTTTTCGCGCCTCGTCCAGGTCTATGACGAAAAGGACGAGCTGCAGCTCGCGGTCGAACGGAAAACCGGCGAGCAGGTGCGGCTTCCTGGCTTGAGCGAAGGCACCGGCGATCAGCTTTATCTGGCGCTGCGGCTTGCCTTCCTGGAGGACTATTGCAGTCGCAACGAGCCGGCGCCGCTGATCCTCGACGACATCTTTCAGACCTTCGACGACGAACGAACTGCGGCCGGCATTCGGACCCTGGCCGCCGCCGGCGAAAGATTTCAGACCGTGCTCTTTACCCACCAGATGAGCCTGGTCGAGACGGCGCGCCGCGAGCTGGGGGGCGGGCTCGACCTCATCCAGTTGGAGCGAGCCTAAACACCTAAGAGGCGGATTGCGGCTGAGACGGGCTGCGCAACGCCAGGCAGCCGACCGGCATGCGATAGGTCGGCGTTGCCCATCTGTCCGGCGGGGCCGATGGGCGTTCGCCACAGCCGGCCGTCTGTCGGCGCGGCAGGATCAGCAGATTATAGCGCCGTGCGTCGGTGATCTCCCGGCTGAACGTCATCCGGTAGTTTTCGACGATCGAGCTGAACTCGGTGCGTCCCGCAAGTTTCTCGATCAGATAACTTCGGGTTTCGGGCGTCATCGGCAGGCCGAACCGCTCGGTGGCACGAATGGCTTCACTGAGCACCGCAAGCTCCATGGTCAGGTCCGTCAGGCTAACCTTGATGCGAAAGCTGCTGACCATGTCGGGCTCCGTACCGCGGACCTGGATGAACATCGCGGTCGGTTCAGGCGCATTCCCGAATTCCTCGAAGAACAGGCATTCCCAATCGTGACCCGAACGGGTGAAGGTAGGTGCCGTGCCCCTGTCGTCTCGTAGCAGATCGCAGCGTTCGTCGGCGGAAAGCACCTCGGTCTTCTCGAACACCGCCATCCGCTCGAGGCCCGCCTTGAGGAGCCAGGGTGGATAGTGTTCCGCCGGTGGCAGCGATCTATGCCTGTCGATCCGCAAGGGTGGCGCCGGTGGCGCGGGGAGAAGGTATTGCTCCAGCGCGAATTGCCGGACGAGCCGCTTGTAGTTCCGGCCATTGTTGACCGTGAGCACGATCGTCACGAGGGCGGCCAGCACGACTGCAAGGAAAAAGCCGAAAACCAGAACAGCCGAACGCTGCCCGCGGCGCCGATCGGTTGGTGTCAGTCTGTCTGCCTTACCCTCCTCCGGCATGGCTCCGCTTCCGATCGGGGATGGCCCGGCATTCGGCCCCCGCCGCCGACATAACACGCTTCTCTGGCTCGATGATCAAGCCTCTGCTGTTTGGAGGTGTCGGCTCGCCCGATATCCAGATTTTAGAGGAACGAGAAGCGGCCGCCGTCGATCTTGAGGACCGTCAGCCTGCCGGAATAATAGGCGCCCGTATCGATGCCGATCCGGCCGGGTCCGAAATCCGGTTCCGGCTGCGGCGTATGTCCGTGGATGACGAGAAGCGGCAGCTGCGGTCCGGTCGCAAGAAAGGCGTCCCGGATCCAGAGCATGTCTTCCTCGGTCTGCTGTTTGAGCGGTATCCCAGGCCTCAGGCCTGCGTGGACGAAGACGAGTTTGCCGATCGTCAGGCTGACCGGGAGATTGGCGAGGAACTTTCTGTGCGGCACAGGCACGGCTTCCATCAGCAAGTCGCCGAACCTGGTGCCGCGCTTCTTGCCGCGCGCGCCGAACTGGTATGGGTCCAAGCCGTAGGATAGCAGCGTTTGTTCGCCACCCATTCCCAGCCATTCGGAATAACGTTCCGGATCGTCCACGAACCTCATGAAAATATCGTCATGGTTGCCGCAGAGCGCAATCCGCCTCAGACCGTGTTCGCTGGGCCTGATCAGGTGCTCGAGGACGTGGCTCGATGCGGGTCCGCGATCGACATAGTCGCCGAGCAGAATGACCATTCCGGGACGGCGGTTCTCCGACATGTCATGGGCAATGCGGGCCTCGGCGTCCCGAAGTTCGTCGATACAGCCATGCACGTCGCCGATCGCGTAGATCGGATAGGAGGGCGGGTTGGTACCGAGATCGATCCGGCGGCGGCGGGGCCTGATCGATCTGGCTGGCCGGCGTCTTGAAAACCAATCCGTCAATTTTAACATGCTTACTGCCATCCGCCCGATATGGAAGATCCTGCCGACAATGAGAAGTGGATGCCCGAAGGAGTGTTAACAATGTCCGAAGCCCAGACCTCTGGATGCGGGTATCGGCAATGTCACCGTCATCTGCGAGACAATTCCGAACCTGACAAGGCCGCTCAGCGGCGTTCATGGCAAGGGGAGTGTATTTTGTGGATAACCAACGATTAACCAACCATGTGGTTGATTCGCAACAGTACGCGGATTTTTGATTCGCCGCCTGCTTACCCCTTAGAATCACCGGGTCCGCCCATCGACTAAACCGATACCATACTTTGGGTTGTATGGCGGGGCGTATGGTTAGTTCGTTGGGTGCTGTTTTAACGCTTGCTACTGTTGCGTTTCTGTCCGGCTGCACGGGGCTCCCGAGGTCCGGTCCGGATCCCTCCGCCGTTGAAGCCAATGCAACCGTGAAGGCTTTCACCGCCACCGGCAACAGGGTCGGCATCGACTATGCGCTCGTCGACATCAATCAGTCCGTCCTCGCCCATCTGCCGAAATCGACCAGTCCTAACCTGAGCGCCGGTTTCGGCTCTGGCAGCAGCGGCCCGCCGCCGCTCACACTCGGTGTTGGCGATGTCGTTCAGGTCTCCGTGTTCGAGGCGCAGAGCGGCGGCCTGTTCATTCCCGCCGATGCCGGCGCCCGTCCGGGCAATTACATTACCCTGCCGAACCAGACGATTGGTCGTGACGGCACATTGAGCGTCCCTTACGCGAACAAGGTGAAGGCCGCTGGCCGTCCGGTCGATGCCGTGCAGATCGATATTGCAGAACGGCTGGCCAACCGCGCCATCGAGCCGCAGGTGGTCATCTCGACGGTGACGAGCCGTTCGATGGGCGCATCGGTCCTTGGCGACGTCAAGCAGGCGAAGAAGATCGAGCTCAGCCCAGCCGGCGAACGCATCATCGACGTGATTTCCGAGGCAGGCGGTTTGAGCATCCCCAAGGAAGAGGCGACCGTCACGCTCCAGCGCCGCGGCCGCAGCGTCACCGTCGCCTATCGGACGTTGAGCGAGCATCCGCGGGAGAATATCTATGTGCAGCCGGGCGATACGATCTTCGTCGATCGCAATCGCCGGACCTTCCTGGCCTTCGGCCTGACCGGCGAAAGCGGACGCTTCGATTTCGACGATTCCAATCTGTCGCTCGGGGAGGCTTTGGCGAAGGCCGGCGGGTTGCTCGACGACAAGGCGGAACCGCAATCGGTCCTGCTCTACCGCCTCGTGGAGCGTGATCTTCTGCGCAATATCGGCCTCGACGTCAGCCGGTTCAGAGCGCGGGAGGTACCGGTGGTCTTCCGCGCCAATCTGCGCGACCCGGCCGCGTTCTTCGCCGTCCAGCAATTTCCCATGCAGGACAAGGACGTGATCTATGTATCGACGGCCGATGCGGTCGAGCTTGTAAAGTTCCTTACCATCCTCAATTCGGTCACCGCCTCCACCCGGGATATCGCGAGTAGTCATGATGCCTGGCGCGACTGACATCCAGGCCGCGTGCGGCCGCTCCGGGTCGGTTTGGGCTGCTGCGCGCATCTGTCGGGTGGTGCGATGAACCAGCGGCCGGTTTTTCTCACTCGCCACCAGCCGGAGCCCCACAACGAGGAAGCTCCGGAACTGGACATGGACGGCCTCATCGCCATCGTTCGGCGGCAGTGGCGGGTGGTCGGCCTCTGCGTCGCGGTCTTCCTGGCACTCGGCATCGGCTACCTCCTCACCGCCGTGCCTCGGTATACCGCCAGGACCAGCGTCCTGATCGACCGCGGCAACCGGCAGGTCGTCGAGCAATTGTCGACGATCGGCGGTGTCATGGACGACGAGGCCTCGGTCCTCAGCCAGGTCGAGCTGCTGCGTTCCGAGACGATAGGCCTGTCGGCGGTCGACAGGCTGAAGCTGCAGGACGATCCGGAATTCATGGCCGCCCGCCGCAACCTGATATTGGCCGTGGCTTCGGCCTTGCGGTCGATGCTTCAGGTCGGGCAATGGCTGCGAGGAGACAGCCAGTCCGGTCTCGATCAGATCGAGGCAAATCGCCGTCAGGCACTTGCCAACCTTCTCGGCAATATGAAGGTTTCGCGGGTCGGGCGTTCGTATGTCCTGCAAATCGCGTTCACGGCCACATCGCCGCGCCTTGCCGCAGCGGTCGCCGGCGCGATTGCGGATGCCTATCTGACCGACAAGCTCGATGCCAAATACGATGCCACAAGGCGGGCCGGCACCTGGCTGCAGGAGCGCATCGAGGAACTGCGGCAGCGCTCGCTGGAATCGGATCTGGCAGTCCAGAGATTTCGCGCCGCCAACGGCCTTGTTGTTGCCAATGACAAGCTCGTTTCCGACCAGCAGCTTACTGAAATGAACAGCGCGCTGATCGTAGCGCGTGCCGATACCGCCAGAGCCCGGGCGCGTTCCGAGCGGATCGAAGCGATCATCGCGAGTGGCGAGAGGGACGCGATCGTCACCGACGCGCTGGACAGTTCGGTGATCAGTTCGCTGCGCGAAAAATACCTGGACTCGTCGAAGCGCGAGGCCGAGATATCGAGGCGGCTGGGGCCGGACCATGTCCAGGCTTTCCGCCTTCGCCAGGATATGGCGGAATATGACCGGCTGATGTTCGACGAGATCAGGCGGATCGCCAGGAGCTATCAAAGCGAGCTGGAGGTGGCCCGGTCGCGCGAGCGCCAGATCACGCAAGGGGTTCGCAACGCCACCGACATCAGCGTCACCGCAGGGGAAACGCAGGTACAGCTGCGGGAACTGGAACGGGCGGCGGAAACCTACCGGAACCTCTATCAGACTTTTCTGCAGCGATATCAGGAGGCCGTGCAGCAGCAGTCCTTTCCCGTCACGGAAGCGCGGATCATTTCCCGTGCGGTGCCGCCGGCAACCGCCAGCGAGCCGCGGCTGTCGCTGGTGCTTGCGCTTTGCCTCGCGCTCGGCTGCGGCGTCGGCGGAGCGGTCGGGGCATTCCGCGAGTTTCGGGACCGGTTCTTCCGCACCGGCGAACAGGTGAGGGATGTTCTGGGCTTGGAATATCTCGGCTCGGTACCACTGGTGGAACCGCAGCCGGGCGGAAGCTCCCCGACGGAGCCCGTGAAGGGGGAGGTCTGGAGGAAGAACGGGCTATCGGCCTTTGCGCTGGCGCATCCGTCTTCCGCCTTTGCCGAAACGTTGCGCAGCGCCCGGATCGCGGCGGACGTCCATATCGACAGGCCGCACAGGATCATCGGCATCGTTTCGATGCTGCCGGGCGAGGGTAAATCGACGATCGCTATGAATTTCGCCCAGGCGCTGGCCGGGAGTGCGAGGACACTGCTGATCGATGCGGATCTTCGCAATCCGGGTGCCACCAGGGCGCTGGGCCAGCATACGGAAGAGGGGCTGCTCGAAGTGCTGCTGGAAGGCCAGACGCCGGCCTCGGCGATGTTGATCGATCCGGAGACCGGCTTGAGGTTCCTGCCCGCGGTCGTAAAGCGGCGGACACCTCATTCGTCGGAACTGCTGGCATCGGCCGCCATGGCCAGGCTGCTGGCGCAGATGGCCGGCGACTTCGATTATATCGTCCTCGACCTGCCGCCGCTCGGGCCCGTCGTCGATGCAAGGGCCATCGCCCCGCGTGTCGATGGCTTCATCATGGTCGTCGAATGGGGCGAGACATCCCGAAAAGCCGTGAAGGATACCCTGAATGCGGAACCGCAGATCGCCGGCCGTTGCCTCGGCGTCATCCTCAACAAGGTCGATGCCGCCAGAATGAAGCTTTATGAGGGATACGGTTCGTCGGATTATTACGCGTCGCGTTACACGCAGTACTACCATGAAACGCATCCTGATCCGACGCCGGTTTCCATCGGGGTCGCAACCAGGATCAAAACGGCAGGGGAGAAGCCTGACGACAGCCGATGATCTTTTCTGAAGCGTTTCACTGCAATGTTTGGCATAAGCCCGAGATGCTACGAATCACTGTATGTCTCGGATTCGCCGCATTCCGGGGGACATCACAATGGTGTTCTCAGTGCTTGCGACTGGCACATTGCGCGGATAGACGTGCACGTTTCACTTAAAGACTGACGGGTTCCGTTAGGGGGATATGATGACTGGAAATGTGAAGAGCAACGGCAAGGTAGCATTGATCACCGGGGTAACGGGCCAGGACGGCGCTTACCTTGCGGAACTCTTGCTGTCCAAGGGCTATACCGTCCACGGCATCAAGCGGCGCTCTTCCTCGTTCAACACCAACCGCATCGAGCATCTCTACGAGGATCCGCATGTGGCAGACCCGCGTTTCATCCTGCATTTCGGCGACATGACGGATTCGACCAACCTCATCCGCGTCGTGCAGGAAGCCCAGCCGGACGAGATCTACAATCTGGCCGCTCAGAGCCACGTGCAGGTCTCGTTCGAGACGCCGGAATATACCGCCAATGCCGACGGCACCGGCACTCTGCGCCTGCTCGAGGCGATCAGGCTCCTCGGCCTTTCCAAGAAGACCCGCTTCTACCAGGCCTCGACCTCCGAGCTCTATGGCAAGGTGCAGGAAGTGCCGCAGAGCGAAACGACGCCCTTCTATCCGCGTTCGCCCTATGCGGTCGCCAAGCTCTACGCCTACTGGATCGTCGTCAACTACCGCGAGGCCTATGGCCTGCATGCCTCGAACGGCATCCTGTTCAACCACGAAAGCCCGATCCGCGGCGAGACCTTCGTCACCCGCAAGATCACCCGCGCGGCCGCCGCCATCCATCTCGGCCTTCAGGAACGCCTCTTTCTCGGCAATCTCGACGCCAAGCGCGACTGGGGTCATGCCCGTGAATATGTGCGCGGCATGTGGCTGATGACGCAGCAGGACGAACCGGACGACTACGTCCTGGCAACCGGCGAGACCCACACGGTGCGGTCCTTCGTCGAAAAATCCTTCGCCAAGGTCGGCATGCCGATCGAGTGGCGCGGCGAGGGCGTCGAGGAGAAGGGCTACGACACGACATCCGGCGAATGCGTCGTGGCGATCGACCCCCGCTATTTCCGCCCGACGGAAGTCGACCTTCTGATCGGCGATCCCACCAAGGCGCACCGGAAGCTCGGCTGGAAGCACGAGACAAACCTCGATCAGCTGATCGCCGAAATGGTCCGGGAAGACCTGAAGGTGATGGCGCGCAACGTGCCGACCGCGGGTGGCAACAAGGGTCTCTCCCATGCCTGAGACGATCTACAGCCTTGCGGGGAAGAAGGTCTATGTCGCGGGACATCGCGGCATGGTCGGCTCGGCGATCGTTCGCCGTCTGGCCTCGGAGGGCTGCGAGATCCTGACGGCGTCGCGCGGTGATGCCGATCTGACGCGCCAGGCGGAAGTCGAGGCCTGGATGGAGAAGAACCGCCCGGACGCAGTGTTCCTGGCGGCCGCCAAGGTGGGCGGCATCCTCGCCAACGACACCTATCCGGCCGATTTCCTCTACGACAACCTCATCCTCGAGGCGAACATCATTGAGGCCGCCCACAAGGTCGGCGTCGAAAAACTGATGTTCCTCGGTTCGTCCTGCATCTATCCGAAATTCGCCGATCAGCCGATCGTCGAAGAGTCGCTGCTGACGGGTTCGCTGGAGCCGACCAACGAATGGTATGCAATCGCCAAGATCGCCGGCATCAAGCTTTGCCAGGCCTATCGCAAGCAGCATGGCAGCGACTTCATCTCGGCCATGCCCACCAACCTTTACGGCCCCGGCGACAATTTCGACCTGAAATCCAGCCATGTCATGCCAGCGCTGATCCGCAAGGCGCATGAGGCGAAGACCGGCCACCTTCCGGACATCACCGTATGGGGCACCGGCACGCCGCGCCGCGAATTCCTGCATGTGGACGATTGCGCCGACGCCTGCGTCCATCTGATGAAGACCTATTCGGCGGAAACCCATGTCAATGTCGGTTCCGGCGAGGACGTGACCATTCTGGAACTCGCCAAACTGGTGTCCAAGGTCGTCGGTTTCCAGGGGGATATCTCTCATGATCTCACCAAACCCGACGGCACGCCGCGCAAGTTGATGAGCGCGGCCAAGCTGCGGGCGCTCGGCTGGTCGCCGAGGATCGGGCTGGAGCAAGGCATAACCGATGCCTACCAAGCCTTCCTCAAGGGCGAATATCTTGAGCGCAAACGCGGAGATGCTGCCTGATGACAGCAGCCGCCCAGCCCCTCAGCGACGAATGCGAACAAACGTTCGACGCCGCACCAGGGCTGGCCACGGCAGCTGCCAC
This sequence comes from Neorhizobium sp. SHOUNA12A, assembly GCF_023006505.1. Classification (GTDB taxonomy): domain Bacteria; phylum Pseudomonadota; class Alphaproteobacteria; order Rhizobiales; family Rhizobiaceae; genus Neorhizobium. Next base: position 13,665 of record NZ_JALBGV010000088.1, on the reverse strand, counting down.
ATCGCCACGCAAAAGCGTGGTCGTCTATGCGATGAACTACGCGCCGGAAACGGCCGGCGTCGGCAAATATACCGGTGAAATCGCCGAATATCTCGCCGCCGAGGGCATGGACGTCACGGTGGTGACCACCCCGCCGCATTATCCCGGCTGGTCGGTCCAGGCCGGATATCGGAACCGCTATTCTTCAGGCATCGAAGGACGCATCAAGGTGCTGCGGTCGCCATTGCTGCTGCGACGAAAGATGAGAGGTATCTGGCGGCTTCTGGCGCCGCTCTCCTTCGCGCTCACCTCGGCGCCTTTGGTCTTCTGGCAGATCCTGCGGCATCGCCCGGTCACGGTGTTCTGCGTCGAGCCGACGCTGTTTGCCGCGCCCGCGGCACAGCTTGCCGCCAAATTGGTCGGCGCCCGCACGGTGCTCCACGTCCATGACATGGAAGTGGATGCGGCATTCGCCGTCGGGCATCTGAGTTCCAGGACCTGGCTGAAGAGGCTTGGCCATGCCTTCGAGCGCGGCGTGCTCGGCCGGTTCGACCAGCTGGTCACCATTTCCAACCGCATGGCCGAAGGCCTCGCCCTGAAGCACGTTCCGGCCGCCAAACTATCCGTTGTCCGCAACTGGGTGGATCTCGCTCAATTCCATCCGATGGAAGACGTCAGCCCCTACCGGGCTGAACTCGGTTTCGGCCACGAGGATTTCGTCGTTCTTTATTCAGGCAGTATCGGCGCCAAACAGGGCCTGAACGTACTGCTCGAGGCGGCCGAGCGTCTGAAAGACGAGCGGCGCATTCACTTCGTCATCTCCGGCGAGGGGCCGCAGAAGCCGGAACTTCAGGACCGTTACGGCCATCTTGAGAATCTCCGTTTCCTGGCCTTCCAGCCCTATTCGCGGCTGAACGCGTTCCTCAACATGCCAGATCTGCACGTGCTGCCGCAGGACAGAAGCGCCGCCGACCTGACGCTGCCGTCGAAACTCGGCGGCATGCTTGCCTCGGGAAAGCCTGTCCTCGTCACCGCCGACGAGGGCACGGAGCTGGCGCAGTTCGTCGGGAGCGCCGTTTATCTTACTCCGCCCAACGATGCGGAAAACCTGGCAGCCAACATCGTCCGTGCCATGTCGGAGCGGGACGAATGGCAGCCGCATTCCCAGACGGCTCTCGTGCAGAGCCTGTCGAAACGGCCTGCCATCATCGCCATCAAGCAGTTGATCGACGGCGGCAGTCCATGAGGGTCGCCGGCCACGTCCTCGCCTACAACGTCGATCGTTTTCTGCCGCACGTTGTCGAGAACTGTGGCCGTTTCGTCGACAAGATCTTCATCGTCCGGCCCGAGCGTCCGTGGGCCTATCTGCCCGGCTCGCGCGCCACGAGGACAAACCCCACGACCAGGGAAAAGGTGGACGAGGCGATCGCCTTCGCCCGCGCAAAGGGCGTGAGTTGCGAGATCGAGGTGATCTGCAGCGACTTCGAAACCGAGGAAGAAACCCGCAACGACTGCCTCGACCGGGCAATCCGCGAAGGTTACGACTGGCTGGTCATCCAGGATGCCGACGAGTTCTATCTGGATAGCGGCTGGGAAACGCTGCTCAAATTCATGGCGGCGGACGGCAGGTATGACCGCATCCTGACGCCATGGCACAATTTCTGGAAAACGCCCGAACTGGTGCTGACCAGCGGCGATGACTCGATCAGGGATGTCAACGCCGGGTTCGCGATCCGCTGCAAAAGCGGCGTTCACTTCGATACGGCCCGAAAGACCACCCCCGCTGCGACCATCCTTATCGATGCGCCCTGCTACCACTACGGCTACGTCATGAGCGACGCCGAGATGTGGGAAAAGATCACCAGCTGGGGACATGCGCATCAGGTGAATGCGCAAAAATGGTTCCGGCTGAAATGGCTGGGATGGACGCCCGCCCATTCCTACCTCCATCCGGTCACGCCGCTATTCTGGCCAAAGGCGATCCGCTTTCCCGGCAGGCAACCCGCCTTCGCCTCCCATTTCATGAACCCGGACCAGGAAACCGCGCCGCTTGGTTTCATCGATTTCCTGGAAAACATGCTTGCCGACCATGCGACGGACGTTCGCATCGTCGCGCGAAAATTATTGAGAAGGTCAACCGTGTAGCCGTAGGTCGCGTTTTCGATGAGTGTGTCAGTACGGCTAATCTCGGGCTCGATCGCCAATGGGGCGTTGCTTGCCGCCAATATCCTGATCCAGACGATCAGCGTGCCGATCATGCTCGGCTGGTGGTCGGCACAGCAATTCGGGCTCTGGGTCCTGCTGCAGACGCTTTATTCCCTCTCCGTCGTCTTCGACCTCGGCCATCAGAACTACCTCGGTTACGAGTTCCAACGGCTCGGCACCAGGGATGCCGTAAGACGGGACTTCGCCTCGTCCATCCCGGCCGCCATTCTGCTGGGAACGATACTCCTGTGCTTCTGGACGGCTGTCCCGGCCTTCGGATGGGCCGACGCGCTGTTCGGAGATTTTGTTCCTGCGGAGCTGATGGACGACCTTTCAGGCTCGATGACCGTCTATGCGCTCACCTGGCTCGTCACCAGCTCCGTCGGCGGTATCCTCGGGCGGGCGCTCATCCCTTTCGGCTATTACGCGAGAATGGCGTGGTGGCGGTTTGCATTGCTGGTCGGCATCAACCTCGCGGCCCTCGCGGCAGTCCTTTCCGGCGGTGACGTCCTCGACGCTGTCATCGCCTCGTCGGTTGCCAACGTGGCCGTCAACATCGCCATTCATGTCGACTGCTTCCGTCTCTGGCGGCGCGAAGAAATCGGCTTCGCCGTCCCCGATCTGCGCAGGGGCTGGTCCAACCTCACGAGGGGCCTGTTCCTGTCGCTTCGCGAACTGCTCGCCGTCGGAAACCAGCAGGGCATCCGGCTGCTGATCGCGCCGCTCGCCGGCGTCAGCCTTCTCGGTGCGTTCACCGCGACCCGGACGCTATCCAACATCGCGACGCAGGGCATCAATGCGCTGGCAGGTCCGGTCGAGCCCGAGCTCCTGCGTTATCTGAGGGAAGGGAAGAGCGAGCCGGCGGAAGCTGCGGTCACCCTCAGCTGGATTTTCGTGCTGGGCGTCATCGGTCCGGGGTGCATTCTGCTCCAGTGGATATCGCCCGGCCTTTTCCTGTGGTGGACCCGTGGCAATTTTCACCTCGACCCACTGCTGTTCGGTTCGCTCTGCGCCTGCATCATCGTCTACGGTTTCGCCCAGCCGATGGTTTCGATTGTCCGGGGGAGCAACATCCTGCTGCCGCAGATCGTCGCGAACGGCACCTCTCTGCTGATCACGGCGATCGGTTGTTATCTGACGTTGACCTCATGGGGGTTGCCGGGCGCCGGCTTTTCGCTCCTGGCGGCCGAGAGCGCCAGTTTCCTGATCTATGCCGGAGCCGCCTGCGCCGTGCTCCGAAAGCTGCGGTTGACCTTCCCAATCCATGCCTTTGCCATATCCGCTTGCGGCTGCATCTCGGCCATCGCCGGACTATTCGCCATGGCGATCTGGCCGCAGTCGGTCGGCTTGTCATCCGTTCCCGCCGTGATCGGCTCGCTGCTGGCGGCGTGGATGGCCTACCGGTCCCTGCCGGCCCACATGAGGGCGATCCTTCAAAGGCATTTTCCAAACCTCTCCCGCAAGCGGGCGGCTCTCACGGGGGATCGGCCATGACGGGGAGCGGAAGTTCGGCGGACGGCAATGCGATATTGGGCATGCGTACGATGCCCCGGCCGGGCCGCGGCAATTCCCGCTTCGTCGCCAAAGCCCGCTGGGGCGCCGCCTTTCTGATCCTGCTTTGCACGATGCTCCAGTTCGCCATATCGCCTGATATGACCAACGCGTTCTGTGCGGGGACGGTCGGTTTGATCGGCACCTGGGCATTCACCTACTGCACCGACCCGAGACGGATCGAACGGTTTACGATCTCGACGCTGGTAGTGCTCGGCTTTCAGGTCCATTCGAGCCTGGCCGCCCTGATCGTCCAGACATTTGCCTGGAAACCGATCACCTTCAACCTCGAGGCGCCGGTAGTCACTTTTTCCGTTTTGGCACTTCTGCAGCTATGGGCGATGGCGCTGCACTGGTTTTATGCGCAGTCGCGGGTGATGCGGATCGCGACGATGGCGATCCGCCAAAGGATGTTTGCGCCGCTCGGCCTCTATCACTCGCCGACAAACCGGCAATTGTGGTGGATGGGGCTGCTGGGGTCGTTCGCCTCCTGGTATACGAACGCCGACCGCTGGGGCGAGGACAATTTCGGCGATATCGCTTTCAAACTGCTCGCTGGCCTGTCGCAATTCTCCGTCGCCCCCTTCCTGATTCCTATCGCCAGCTACCTCATCGATCCGACGGACCAAAAGCGCTCGGTCAACTGGCTCGCGCTGACCGCCTACAGCGCCCTGACACTCTATATCGCACTGGCGCGCAACAGCCGCGGCGTGTTCGCGGTCAACGTCCTGACCGTGCTGATCTGCCTCGCCATCGCAGTGATGATAGGGCGTTTCATCCTGACGAGGCGGCGGGTGATCTGGCTCGCGGTCGCCGTCCTGCTCAGCCCCATCCCGGCCGGCATCCTCTCTGATCTGGCGACCGCCATGGTCATTGCCCGCGACGACCGCTCGGACATCTCATCGCAGGATCTCGTCTTGTCGACCATCGGCACGTATTTCGATGGGGAGGCGCTGCAGTCCCGGCAGGAGGCGGACCGGATCCTGGCCGAGGGCAGCTATAACGAGATCTATGTCGACAACCCGCTTCTGGCCCGCTTCGTCTCCACCAAATACATCGACCATAACATCGCCCTTGGCCTTTCGCTGTCGCAGACCGGTGAGGGGTTGGCGCGTGAAAACGCTTTCAATCAGCTGCTATTGCTGCTTCCGACGCCGGTCCTGAATTTTTTCGCACCCGAACTCGATAAATCCGGCAACGCCTTTTCGTCCGGCGATTATTACAACTTTCTGGTGACCGGCGATGAACTGGGGGGATACCGCACCGGCTCGTCGATCGCCGACGGCTTCGTCGTGCTCGGCGCGTTTTACGTGGTGGTGTTCGCCATCTTCGCGTTGGCGAATTTCATTGTCGGCGACGCGCTGACGATCCGGATGCGGGACGGACATGTGCTGCTTTCGGCTCTGGCCGGCATCTGCATCGTCCGCTTCTTCATGAACGGCCTCATGGACGAATCCGTCGCGGTCCAGGCCGGCAACCTTGTCCGGGCGGTGCCGCAGACGGTGCTGCTCTACGCGCTGATGTTCTGGCTGACGAGGGGCGTGAAGCTGAGATGAGGCTCCTCTTTATCGGCGCAGAATCAGGCACCAGCCTCCAGCGGGCAGCGGCATTCGGGCGTATCGGCTTCGATGTTCTGCACCTGTCGCCCTATGCCCTTCTGCCTTCCCATTGGGCGCCGTGGCTGAACAGGGCAGGCGGCCCCGGCATCGATCGCCTCGTGGCAAAGGGGCTCGGCAGGCGGATCGGCGGGCAGCGTTTCGATTTTGCCCTGGTGGATTGCGGCGACGTGGTCGGGCGAGCCGCCATGAACGTCATCCGCACGGCGGCGCCGATCGTCGTCAACTACAACGCCGACAATCCCTATCTGAACCCGTCTTCGGAACGCCTTCGCTGGAGCATTTTTCACCGCACCCTCCCGCACTACGATCTGGTCGTCGCGGTGCGCCGTAACGGCATCGAGGAGATGATGGCGAGGAGAGGTGCAAGACGGATCGAGACGATCTGGCAGTGTGCGGACGAGGTCGTGCATCGCCTTTTGTCGCCGACGCTGGAGGAAAAAAGCCGATGGTCGTCCGAGGTCGCTTTCGTCGGCACATGGATGCCCGGCCGCGGCGCCTTCATGGCGCGGCTGGTCGAAAGGGGCGTGCCGCTCGCGATCCACGGGTCCCGATGGAAAAGAGCGCCGGAATACCGGCTGCTCCGCCCGTTTATCCGCTCCGATCACCTTGAAGGTTCCGACTACACACGAGCGATCGCCGAAGCGAAAATTGCTCTGGTTCTGCTGAACGGCCAGAATGCCGACCTGCATACGACGCGCTCCGCCGAAATTCCCGCCATCGGCACCGCCATGTGTGCGCCCCGCACTCCGCATCACCAACAACTCTACAAGGAGGGTGAGGAAGCGGTCTTTTTCGACGGAGCGGATGACTGCGCGCAGACTTGCAAACGCCTGCTGGCGGATGACAGGAGACGCCAAACGATCGCCGATGCCGGCCACCGGCGCACGTTCGCGAACGGGACCTATAACGAGGTCCTGGCCCGGCGGATCGTCGACCAAGTCGCTGAGATAACGCGAGGCGGCGTCCGATGAGAAAGACGGAGGCGCACGATCTCGGCATTCTGTTTCTGGCCCTGGACACTTACGGCCGGATAGGCGGCATTCAGCGCTTCAACCAACGGGTTATCGCTGCCCTGGCGGAAATCTCCGGCGACAACGGCTGGAAGCGGCCGGCCATCCACATCATGCGCGATGGCAAGGCTGACATTCCCGAAACCACGGCGGCCGCAATCCGTGCCTTTGGCCGTCGGCGCCTGGGCTTCATCGTTCATTCGGCTGTCGCTGCCCTCAACTGCAAAATCCTGTTCCTCGGGCATATCAACCTTCTGCCTGTCGGGCTCATCTGTAAGCTGCTCTCTCCAAGAATCAAGCTCGTGCTCTTCGTCCATGGCGACGAGGTCTGGAACGATCCGGCCTACCGCCGCATGCGGTTTTATGAGCCGTGTATGGCGAGAGCCCTCAGCCGGATCGCCTCCGTCAGCACCTTCACTGCAAGCCGGATGCAGAAGGCGTTCAACCTTCCCGCTGGAAAATTCACGCTCTTTCCGAACGCCGTCGACGACATCGACCGGCGGCCCCAAAAGAGCGGCCGGAACATCCTGACGGTCGCTCGGCTGGATCAGCATGACCGCGGTAAGAATATCGACGCCCTGATCAAAGCGGTGGCTCTGCTCAAGCGCTGGAACCTGGAGTGTGTCCTCCAGATCGTCGGCGAGGGGCCGCTCAAATCGGAACTGGCGTCGTTGGCCTGGGAGCTTGCGGTCGAGGACAGGGTCGAATTCCTTGGCCGTGTCTCGGATGCGAGGCTGGCCGGGATTTATGCGCAAGCCTGCCTGTTCGCGATGCCCTCGTCCAAGGAAGGGTTCGGGATCGTTTTCTTGGAGGCCTGGCTGCACGGCCTGCCGGTGATCTGCGGTACGCAGGATGCGGCCGTGGAGATCATCACCGATGGGGTCGATGGGTTTGCCGTGAACCCATCGGATACTGAAACGCTGGCCGCGAAAATCGCAATGCTTCTCGCCGATCCGGGCATGGCAGCGGCGATGGGAGGGGCGGGGGCTGAAAAGGTGCGGTCCCAATATCTCATGGAGCACTTCAAAGGAAATCTCAAAAAAATCATCGCGGAGCTGCCATGAGAATCCTCAACATCATCGCCAGCGCCGATCCCGGAACCGGAGGCCCGATCGAGGCGCTGCGGCTGACTGGACTACAGATGGCGCGTCTAGGCCATGCGGTGGAAGTCGTCACGCTGGACAAACCATCGGCGGCTTACGTGAAAGAGTTTCCCTTCCCCGTTCATGCCTGCGGGCGATGGACCCAGAGATATGGCTATACGCCGGAATTGGCACGCTGGATCGCCGCGAACGCGGATCGTTTCGATGCGACGATCATCCATGGCCTTTGGAACCATGCCTCTGTCGGCGGCTGGTCGGCCCTGAGGCGAGCAGGCCTGCCTTATGTCGTCTTCACCCACGGCATGATGGATCCATGGTTTCGCGAAACCCAGCCGCTCAAACACCTCGCCAAACAGGCGTTCTGGCTCGCCTGGCAGGGCAGGGTCCTGCGGGATTCAGCGGCGGTCCTTTTCACCTGCGAAGAAGAGCGCCGCCGGGCGCGCGGCGTCTTCCGGGGCTATAGTTACGCGGAGCGTATCGTCGCCTTCGGCACGGCCGATCCGCCGGCAGGGGTAGAGAGCCAGCTTGCCGCATTCCACCGGCTTCTGCCGGAATTGAAGAATAGGCGGTTCCTGCTGTTCCTCGGCCGTTTCCACGCAAAGAAGGGCTGCGACCTCCTCGTCGAAGCCTTTTCGAAGATCGCCGCGTCCAATCCCGATCTCGACCTGGTGATGGCGGGGCCGGACCAATCCGGGTTGAAATCGCAACTGATTGCCCAAGCCGCCAAGGCCGGCATCGCCGATCGCATCCATTGGCCGGGCATGCTGGCGGGCGACGCCAAATGGGGCGCCTTCCGCGCTGCCGAGGCCTTTGTCCTGCCGTCGCATCAGGAGAATTTCGGCATCGTCGTCGCGGAAGCCATGGCCTGCGCAACCCCGGTCCTGTTGACCGACAAGGTCAATATCTGGCGTGAAGTGCAAACGAGCGGCGGCGGCCTCGTCGGCCCCGACACGTTGGAAGGTATCGAAAGCCTTCTCCGATCCTGGCTCGCCCTCTCTGACGGCGACAAAAGCGCCATGCGCGCCCATGCCCGCGCGGGCTTCGAACGCCATTTCCGCATCGAGGCGGCGGCCCGCGATCTCATTACCGTTCTGCGCTCTATCTCTCCACGAGGCCTTCATGAAGCCGCTTGACGCGAAGACCTCCAATCCGCGGCTGGGAGCCCCCAGTTTTCCGCTGGGGCATCGGCTGTTCCGACTTGCGTGGACCCTCGTCTGGAGCCTTTTCGGCCGCTGGACACCGGTGCCGTTGTTTGCATGGCGCCGGTTTCTGCTGCGGCGCTTCGGAGCCCGGATTGACCGGACGGCGCGGATCTATCCCGGCGTCGAGGTCTGGTATCCGCCGAACCTCGCCATGGCCGCGTATTCCTGTCTCGGAAGGGGTGTGAACTGCTACTGCATGGATCACATCGAACTTGGCATCCACGCAACAGTCTCCCAGGGCGCCCATCTGTGCACCGGCACGCATGATGTCGACGATGCCGATTTCCAGCTGGTCACGAGACCCATCGTCGTCGATGCAAATGCCTGGATCGCTGCGGAAGCGTTTGTCGGGCCGGGCGTCACTGTCGGGGAGGGCGCGGTGCTCGGCGCCCGCGCCGTTGCCTTCCGCAACCTCGATCCCTGGACGATCTATGCCGGCAATCCGGCCCGAGAATTGCGGCGGCGCTTCGAGCAGGACAGGCCGAGCATCTTTCCGGTGCGGTCGAACTCCTGATCGGGACACGTCGTCGAATGGCCAGCCTCGCCGTCCTCATCCTCACCTATAACGAAGAGCGCCATATCGCCCGCGCGCTGCAAAGCGTCGCGCCCTTCGCGTCTGAGGTCTTCGTCATCGATTGTTTCTCGACCGACGGCACGGTCGAGATTGCCCGGTCGCTCGGCGCAACCGTCCTCAGTAACCCCTGGATCAATTATTCCAGGCAGTTCCAGTGGGGGCTCGACAATGCGCCGATCACGGCCGACTGGATCATGCGGCTCGACGCGGATGAGGTGATCGAACCTGAACTGGCGGTGGAGATCACTGAGGAGCTTCCCGCTCTCGCTGCCGATGTCGCAGGCGTGAACCTCAAGAGAAGACACATCTTCCTCGGACGCTGGATCCGCCATGGCGGACGGTATCCGCTCATCCTCACCCGCATCTGGCGGCGGGGGCAGGGACATGTCGAGGACCGCTGGATGGACGAGCACATCGTCGTGAAGGGCGGCCGCACAATCCTTTTCGACGCGCCGTTCTCTGATCACAATCTCAACGATCTCAGCTTCTTCACGGGCAAACATAACCGATACGCAACCCGTGAAGCTGTCGATGTGCTGGGCCGACGTTACGGCCTGTTTCCGGAGGACTTAGGACTATCGAGAGAAGCGTCGTCGCGACAGGCCACCATGAAGCGGCGCATCAAGGAGCAGATCTATAACCGGCTTCCGTTCCCTGTCGCCGCACTCGGTTATTTCCTGTTCCGCTATATCGGCCAGTTCGGCTTCCTCGATGGCCGCGAAGGGCTGATCTACCATGTCCTGCAGGGTTACTGGTACCGTTTCCTCGTCGGCGCGAAGGTCATGGAATTCGACCGGTCGCTCCGCTCGCTGGCAACGCTTGAGGAAAAGCGCGCGGCGCTGGCGCGATTGACGGGGCTGCCGCTCTGAAGCGACAGCCCGTGAAGTGCAGCGGTTCAGGCGACGCCGACACTCGGGAAGGCGGCCCAGAAGAGCGTCAAGCCCGCTCCTTCGGCGGCGACCACCAGCAGGCTTTCGCCGGCATTCAGGATATAGCCGGTCTTGCCGGAGATCTTGTTGAAGAGCTGCGTGCCGTTGGTATTGACCGTCAGATCCGCCGATCCGGCATTGACGATATGAAACGGCAGCCCCACCAGCGAGGTCGCATCCGACGAATTGGTGATCGCGGGCAGCGTGCAGACGAGGGCCGACGCGGCGTCGAAGGTGACGAGGCCGGCATCCAGCGGATGCAGCACGGTGTTTGCGGTCTTGAGCGTCGACTTCATTCCCATTCCGAAGCGGGGATAGATGAAGCTGTTGCCGCCCCTGACTTCCAGATCGCCTTGGTTTTCCCCTGCGTCGCCGCGAATGTTGAATGCCGCCAATCCGTTGCGGGTCTGATCGGTCCACAGACCTGATAGCATCGCGTGGCGGCCAATTCCGCGCGCCCCGTGAAACTGGCTGGTGGCAGAGGCTGTGTCGAAATCGGTAATCGTCGTGTTGCTGCTGTAGAACCGGCTGAAGCCGGTCGCGCGCCCGACGACGTCGGCATTCTTGTCGCCGGGCACTTCGGAGATGTTGAGGTCGCAGCCCTGCGCGTTCTCCACGTAAATCCCGGCGCCGGAGCCGCCTTCCGCATCCACGCCGAAGAAGCGTGAATTGGAGACGAACGCGCCTTCGTTGCTGGTGCCCAGTTCAAAACAGGGCATGCCCCAGGACGAGAGCGTCAGCGAGCCGCTGCCGGACGCGATTGTGGCCGGGGAGGTGAAGGACTTGCCGATCTGGATCGTATTGCCGCTCACCGATTTGACGACATGGACCCGCCCGGCGGTAATCCCGTAATTGCTGCTCGTGAACGCGACCGGCATGCGCGCCCGGAATTTGCCGCCGTCGGCAACGGCGATATTCGCCGAGCCGTTCGAGAAGGTCGCGCTGGCCACAAGTTCGGCCCGGTTGAAGGCGTTGTTCTGGATGCGGTCGACATACATTTCGTTCAGACGAGCGCCGTCTCCGCCGGCTTCGAATACGATACCCCGGCAGAGCCGATTGTCCCGTCCATCGGCCGGAATGATGTTGAAGAGCGAATCGAAGCGGCTGTTTCCGGGCATCAGCGTCGAGCCCGACAGCAACGATGCATAATACTGGCCGTTTTCGCAGAGATGCGTCCAGACCCGGCAAACGTCCGTGTGCATGAAATTGGCAAGGAATATGCCCCAGTCGCTGCAGTCGCGAATGAAGAGATCGTGGATGGCGGAAAACTGCAGGCCGATATTGTTCACTGCGCCGATGCTGATGGCGCGCGTGAAGCCGGTAAAGCCGATATGCTCGCATCGCCAGCCGGTAATGCAGTCGGCAGTGATCGTTCCGGATGGCGAGCCAAGGTCGACGTCATTGGCGGCAAAAGCGGGAAACGAGCCGTCGCCGGTAAGCACGGTGCCACCCGCGAAATCCCATCCGCTGTCCGGGAGTGTGTCGTTCAGATAGTTCAGCACCGGCTGTACCCCCTGGTAACCGACGCCGGAAGCGACCGGGAGCGGCGCCGTGAGCGTAATCACCGCATCCGGCAGCAGAATAGTGCCTCCGCCGCCTGCTGCGACCGCTGCCGCATGTACGGCCCGGATCGCCGCTTCGGTGGAATCGGAGGGAATGTAGAGTTTCGGAATTTGGCGAGATGGCATCATGTCAGTCCTCCAGGCCGATGAATCGGCGGATCGTGAGTTGGCTGATGGTGAGCTGATTGTTTTCTGCGTCGGCAAGCGCATTGCCTTCGGCATCCATCAGGGTGAACCCGTCGCCTTCGGGCGGCTCACCGCCGCCGATGGAAAAAGTGCCGGGACCGGTCAGGGAAAGTCCAAGATCCAGCATCATCTCCTCCCGCCGCGAACGCTCGCCGTCCGGCCCCCGCCGATTCGAACGCATCCGGCACCTGTGGCGTTAGTTCCGTGTCTGAAGTGGCGCTTTCCCATTCCTGTCTCCTCGGTTTCAAGCCCGGCCGATCGGTTAACTGCCGGCCGGCATTTCAGGACCTGATTTTAGGAACGGGTTGAGGAGCGGGGACGAAGTGTTGGAAAAGATTCCCAAAATGATCGATGGCACGCCGATGCGCTCGCCGGCCAAACGCCTGATATGTCTCACGGGTCGGAGGCTGTAGGGCGTTCGGAATGGAGCGAATTGTCGCGCTCGGAGCTGATATTCTTCCCCGGTGACCAAGAGAAGTCGATTGCGATGGGTGCGTTCCGCGAGAAGCTGTGAACGCGATGTCCACCCTGATGCGAGCCGCCGGTAAAGGTCGCAGCTTTTCTTTTCGTCTCAAATGCGCATCATACCTCAGCATGAGGGGCGATGATGAATCTCGACGCAATAAAGCAGGACGTTCTTTCCAAAATAAAGAACATTGCAGAGCGGGACGGAAAAGCCCCGGGCAGCGAACGATTTCAGGCGGAGACGGGAATAAAGCCACATGAATGGCGCGGGAGATTTTGGCGACAGTGGAGTGACGCATTAACGGAAGCCGGTTTTGCCCCCAATTCCCTACAGACCGCATTCTCCGATGATGACCTGCTGCAACCCGTTTTAAGCATCGCCAAGGCCCTTGGACGCTTTCCGTCCACCGGTGATATCCAATTTGAAATGCGCAATCGCACGGAAGCGCCGGGACCGAAGACCATACTTGCGCGATGGCGAATGGCTGAACTGGCGTCGGCACTTGCGGACTACGCTGAACGGCACGGAGAGCAGAAAGTTGCGGGCTTTGCGCGCTCGTATGTTCCGCCACGCCAGAGTAGGAATGAAGATGTCGACATGCCCAAAAGTGCCGTCGGCCACGTCTATATGCAGCGCCATGGCTCGGATTACAAAATTGGCTACACTAAATCATTGAACAAGCGGGGGCGGCAAATCCAGATCGAGCTTCCGCGGGAGATAGAGCTTGTCCATTCGATCCTCACTGACGACCCGGTAGGCGTCGAAGCATATTGGCACAGGCGATTCGCAGCAAAGCGGATACGGGGGGAATGGTTCAAGCTGACTAGGGCCGACATTGCCGCGTTTAAACGATGGTCGAAGATTTGGTGAGGGGGACTTGATGGACTGGATATTGCCGCTAATCGGTGGTCTTGGTCTTGGTCTTGGTCTTGGTCTTGGATCGCTGTTGAAGTCCGTCATTGACCATTTCAACGCCCGCCGGGCGTTGACGCAGGATAGGCTCTATCAGGAGAAGCGCGAAGCCTACCTTGGACTTCTCCGCACTAACGTGAGGTAGCGTTTAGCGGACCAGTGGAATCAATGCGCACCGATCTAAGGCGCTAGGCTGTTTGATCCCGGCATTTGATGGTGCATCATTTTCCTTGGCATGGAGGGAAGCACTATGGGTCAGGTTTTACATGGGAGCGCCACGACGACAGAGGCAGTCCGTCGAGCAATACAGAATAGTGAAGAGAGCCTGAGAGCGCTTTCGAAGCGGTATGGGATCAACCAGAAGACG
>NZ_JALBGV010000087.1 GCF_023006505.1 Neorhizobium sp. SHOUNA12A | reverse complement strand
CGAGCACCAGCGCCGCTGCGATCGGCAATCCAGCCACCGTCCAGCCGACGAAGGCGACGGCAGCCGCGGTCACGCATACGCCGCCGATCGCAAACACCAGCAGCGGCAGCCAGAACCGGCGGGCAATCCCGATCGGAAAATCGAACGCCGCATCGAGCAGCGCCGGCGCAATGAACAGCGCGAGCGCCGTTTCCGGGTCCAGCGAGATATAAGGCATGCCCGGCACCAGCGCGACCGCGGCACCCGCCAGCGCCAGCATCGACGGATAGGGCACGGAAAGCCGGCGCGAAATCTGCAGAAGCACGATCGCGACAAGCAGCAGGACGAGCAGGCTCTCGAAGAAGTTCATGCCACAATCTTAGAGGCCGTCGAAGCCTTTGTCAGCGGCAGGTCTGCGCAATTTTGTTCCAGAGATCCGCGCGACGCCGGCCCTGTGTTCGGGCCGATCGAAGCGATCGGCGCATAGCCCGGAAACGGAAGGGGCCCGGTCCAGCCAGGCCCCGGATTGTTCCGCATCAGGTTGTTCAGGCCGCCTTTTTGGCCCCGACGAATGCGATGGCCGCCAGGATGATGCTGGCAATCACGTTCCAGCCGGCAAACGAGAGGCCGAGCACGCGAAGGGCTGCCTGCGTGCAGGAGGGGCCGTGAACCGTGTTCAGGTCCGACAGCAGGCTGCCGGCATTGGTGGTGACGCCAGCCCCGCCGCCGCAGCTTGCCGGACCTTCCCAGAAGGCCCATTCGACGCCGGAGTGATAGACGCCCATGCCGGCGCCGACCAGCATCATCACGCCGATGACGACCAGCAGCGCGCGGGTGACCCAGGCGGGCAGGCCGATCATCGAGACGACGATCGCCAGAATGCCGACCGGAATGCCGTAATAATAGGGATTGCGCTGCAGAAGGCAGAGCGCGCAAGGGATATAGCCGCCGATATACTGGAAAGCCAGCGCCCCGCCGACCGTCGCCGCCATGCCGAGCGTCAGGACGATGGCATAGCCTATGCCGACGCGGGACCGGGGTGTGGAAGCTGTCAGCGCCATGCGCCTCTCCTAAAATGGTTTCGACCGGCAGGGGTGCCATGGCCTCACTTAGAGCAGATGCGGCGGCGCGGTAAGACAAATTATCTTGAATTGAAGACCGGGCTTTCCGGGGACAAGGCAACGGCCAGTGCCGGGACCATGGGATAAGGACCGCCGGAAGCCGCGGATGCCACAAATAGAACGCCGCCACCAGATGATTTGCATCCGCCGCAAATTGGCGATTGATGCCGGCAACATCCTGAGTTAAGAACCACCATCGGACGGAGACGAGTCATCGTCTTTCAGGTTAGCACCCGTAGCTCAGCTGGATAGAGTGTTGGATTCCGATTCCAAAGGTCACAGGTTCGAATCCTGTCGGGTGCGCCATTTTCCCCACGGTCCGTTCTGGACGCATGGGTTACAGGTTTATTCCTGAGACATAGGTAACACTTTTGAGCCGAAAGGGTTCGGCAGTGGTTCGAGCCTGCATGTCTCGTCATCGATATATCCCAGATCGTAATCCATGAAGCTGACGAGCCAGATACGGTCTTCGACCTGTTTGATTCCGACGGCCTGTCCGGCAAAGACCCGGCTAAGATTGATCTTCTTTCGCTTGTAGCAGATGCGGCCGCATGTCGTGACGGTCACGGTCTGGTCGTGGACCGGATAGTCGAGCTCCGGCAGGCCGCGATAGGGTCGTGGTGAAGCGTGGTAGCGCTCTGCCGGGCAAGCCATGTCAAGGGCTTGGTGCGGCCGCTCTCCGGTATGAACTGTCACCCTTCTCTCGGGAAGGACATGTTCAGCCCTTTGTTTGAAGGCTCGGCAACGGATACCCCATTCCCACACAAAAAGCGGAAAGCAGATCATAATTTTCATGGGTAACGCGCAGTCGGTTGAGCTGATCTCCGTCTCTTAAGACAACATACTGTTCGCCGTCCTTCCTCAGTTGAAATCTGACGCTTTCATGAACCCACTCACTAATAAGAACGCCTCGTTCTATTGATGGATTGATATTGACAGGCTGAGGAATGCGGAAGTTGATGCGGCTTTCATCGGTCATCCAGTTCCACAGCACTTGCAGATCAAGCGCTCGCCGGCTGTCCGCAGCGTTTACAAGCTCTTTATTGGTTTCGCCTGGGGGATACCATAGGGTGACTTGCATACCCTCTCTCACCAAGGCGTCAACCAACGGCTTGAAATCATTGTCACCAGTTAACAGCGCCGCCTGATGCATATTGCGGCGGAAGGTGTGGGTAAGCATATCGACCGCTATCATGACATCGACTTTTTTTTGCTCCAACCCACCCGGGCTTTTATTTTTTCGGCGATGCGCGTCCCCCTCGTAAACATGCACTCCGTCAACAGCCGCAGCTTGCTCCAATATCTCACGTTGCTCGGCAGTGCGTGCTAGATATATGGCCTCTTCTTCATTGCGCTCCCTAATCGGTAGAGCGTCATAATAAAAGACGCGACTATACCCCGATGCCACACGTTTTAAGTCAAACTCAAATTTGTATTCATTAAAGAAGCGCCTTGAAATGTTCGCCGTATAACCTCGCAGGGAAGCAGCATCGACAAACATATATGAAGTACCTGAGGGGCCGCTATAACCTGTACTGTAAAGCATGGCTAAAAACCTCTGCGGAAAATCGCTAGTGTATCTGGTCGCTATTACCTTAGCGCACCGTTCCATAAATTGGCTAGATCTTTAGAATAATCCGAGGCGGGAACAGCCGGAGGTTGCGGCATAGTTTTGTAGTATGTAATGGGAGGCGGAAAATATTTCGCTTAACGATTAAAGATATTTAAAGCATTCTTGTCGGCAGACGCGGATGCGCCACTTCTCCCATTTGATGCCGAGCTCATTCGTCACTTCAATCCAGTGCTCCGCGCGCGCGGTCCCTGCGCCGGAAAATCGGAACCAATTCAAAGCTTTTAAGAGATGTGGTGCCCCGTGCCGGAATCGAACCAGCACTCCTTTCGGAACCTGATTTTGAGTCAGGCGCGTCTACCAATTCCGCCAACGGGGCACTTGGGTAGCGGTATGCGCTCTATCACGGGCCCGCACCGGCATGCAAGGGTGAAGTGAGGTTGCAATCCCGCATGCCTCGCAGCTGCGAAATTGTCCCGGATCAAGGCCACTCGATGTCGTTTTTCCCGATCCTCGGCGGCAGATCGCCGTCTTTGGCGCCTCCCGGAACATGCGTGCCGCCTGGGCCTCCGGAGGCCGCCATGTCAGGTCCCCTCCCGTGTCCCCCTTGTATTTTAAGCATCCCGGATGTTAGCTGGTGCAGCAAAAATAGAAGCGCTGCCCATGAAACTGCCTGCCCACACCTCCTATGAAGACCTTTTTGACGATTTCGCCTGGGAGATCCCGCAGCGATTCAACATGGGGGAGGTGGTCAGCGATGCCTGGGCGAAAGAATTTCCGGAGCGCATCTGTCTCCAGCATTTCAGCCCGGATGGTGCTCATCGGGCGCTGACCTATGGCGAGCTGTCCGGGCGATCCGCCTCGCTTGCGAACGCCTTTGTCGCGCTTGGCCTCAAGCCTGGCGACCGCGTCGCACTTCTTCTGCCGCAAAGTTTCGAGACGGTGATTGCGCATGTGGCGATCTACAAGATGGGCGGCATCGCCCTGCCGCTGGCGCTTCTGTTCGGGGCCGAGGCGCTCGAATACCGGCTGAAGGCATCGGGTGCTGCGGCGATCGTCACCAATCCCTTCGGCCTGTCGCGGCTGGCAGCCTTAAGCGAAAAGCTGTCGGAGCTGCGGCATGTGATCGTCACCGGCGATACGCCATCCGGCGAAGGCCTGCTGGCGCTCGACGCGCTGATCGCCGCCCATCCCCCGCTGTTTAAGGTCGTCGACAGCGGGCCGAACGATCCTGCGCTGATGATCTTCACCTCCGGCACGACCGGCCCGCCGAAGGCGGCGCTGCACGGCCATCGGGTGCTGGCCGGCCATATTCCGGGTTTCCAGCTGGCGCATGAATTTGCGCCGCAGCAAGGGGACCGGATCTGGACGCCGTCGGACTGGGCCTGGGCGGGCGGCCTGCTCAACGTGCTGATGCCGGCGCTGATGCTCGGCATTCCGGTCGTCTCTTCGCCGGCCCAGAAATTCGACGCGGACATGGCTTTTCGCATCATGAGCGAGATGGATGTGCGCAACGCCTTCATTCCGCCGACGGCGCTGCGGCTCCTGAAATCCGTCGAAAACCCGCTCGAAAAATACGATCTCAAGCTGCGGACGATCGCGTCGGCCGGCGAGGCGCTCGGCCGCGAGACCTATGACTGGGCGAAGGCGGCGCTGGGGCTGACGGTCAACGAATTCTACGGCCAGACCGAATGTAATTTCGTGTTGTCCTCGGCTGCCAATCTCGGTGTGTCGCGCGGCGGAGCGATCGGACGGGCGGTGCCGGGCCATCATGTAGCGGTGGTCGACGGCAGGGGCATCGAGCTGCCGGCCGGCAAGATGGGGCAGATCGCCATCCGCAGACCCGATCCGGTGATGTTCCTCGGCTACTGGAACGACGAGGCCGCGACGGAAGCGAAGTTCGTCGGCGACTGGCTAATCACCGGCGATCTCGGACGAAAGGACCGCGACGGTTATGTGGAATTCGTCGGGCGGGACGACGACGTCATCACCTCCTCCGGTTACCGCATCGGGCCGAGCGAGATCGAGGACTGTCTGACAGGCCATCCGGCGGTGCGGCTGGCGGCCGTGGTCGGCAAGCCGGACCCGATCCGCACCGAGATCGTCAAGGCCTATATCGCGCTTGCACCCGGCTATCGCCCGAGCGACGAACTCGCCGCGGAAATCCGGGACTGGGTGAAGACGCGGCTGTCGATGCATGAATATCCGCGTGAGGTCGCCTTCGTCGACGACATCCCACTGACCACCAGTGGTAAAGTCATCCGCCGGCTGCTGCGCGACAAGGCAGCCGCCGAGTGATCGTTACGGCGTGATTATTCCGAACGGCCGGCGAGCGACATGATCTTCTCGCGCAGCATGCGGGCCATGTTGCGGGTGTTGCGGTAGAGGTGAAGCTGGGCTGCCACCTGGCGCACGTCGCGGTCGCCGTTCTGGCGCAGGCCGATCACCAGCGTCCCCATTTCCTCGCGCTCTTCCCAGAAACGGCTCATGATCGGATGGTCGGGAACCGCGCAACTGTCGGTGCGCACGATGTTGGCGTCGTCGAGATGCCATTCGGTCAGCTTCACCATCAAGAGCTTGCCGGGCGAGAACTGGGAAAAACTCTCGTCGTAGGCGGTTTTCCACGTATAGGCCTCGCCGGCCATGATGAAGACGATGAGCGAGGCGATCGCGCGGCCGTCGAAATCGATGGTGTGGATGCGGACCGCGTCGATTTCCGCCAGGTTGGTGATCGCTTCGCGGGCAAAGGCGGCGCGGTAGCGGTCGTTGATCAAGGCCGAGCGCTTGCGGCCCTTCCAGCCCTTGGCTTCGAGTGCCAGGAATTCCTCCATCCGCAACCGGATCTCTTCCGGCTGGCGGGCGACCGAATAGCTGAGCGAGCCCTTGTTGCCGAGATTGCGCCACAGGCGGCGCATTTCGCGGTAGTGGTGCGACGAGATCGAGTGCTTGAGATAGGCCTCGCCGTCGAGCAGGCTTTCGAGCATCGGTCGGAGATGGGGATCGGTAACGGCAACCGGCAGGTTGCGGCCGATCGCGACCGCCTTGGCGAGCTGCGCGAACGGCCCGGAGAGCCGAACGTCCGGCATAACGAGCACGGAGGGCAGGCGGGCTTCGCGCATGCTGAGCGCGTCGAAAAGGTTGTCGATCGTCTCGGCTGAATCTTCCGCGTCGACGAGCGGTGTGCCGACCGGCCCGAAGGGATTGGCCCAGGCGCGGATGATCGAGGCGCCGACGGAAAAGCCGGGCTTCTCGACAGTGAACGGCATCAGCAGCCGCATGCGGCTGCGCGCGCCGATCTCGTCGCGGATCAGCGCCAGGCGCACCTGCTTGTCCTCGACCCGCGGCATGGCGGGGGCGAGCAGCCGGGCCGAAAAGAAGATGTTCGGCTCGAGCGCGCGGTTGGAGAGGAATTCGAGTTCTTCCTGCAGGTCGTAACCGAAGGCGGCGGGATAGAGGCAGAGTTCGCGGCCGGGCCGGCCGACCTGGAGATGGGTATCGGCATCCGGCCGCTCGGCGCGGAACGCCTGGACCATGCTCATCCGGCCGCCGCCATTGCCCTCGAATTCGCTGCTGAATGGAGGTTGCGCCATGATCAGGAAGCCTTTGAAGGAGCAGAGGGCGTCGGATCGGCAAAGGCGAAGAGCACGATGCCGAGCGTGCGCCGGACGGCGATATGCAACAGGATCGCCTCGATCATCATCGCCGACGCCGTGGCCATGGCCGCACCCGTCAGGCCGAAGCGGGGGATCAGCGCGATATTGAGGCCGATGCTCGCCAAAAGCGTCACGCCGTAGAGCAGGACGCAGAGTTTCTGGCGGCCGGCCATGCTGAGCAGGACCTCGCCGGGCCCGACCATCGATTTGGCAAGGATACCGCAAAACAGGATCGCCATCAGCCAATAGCCGGCCGTAAACGCGCTGCCGAACAGCGACAGAAGCAGCTCGCCGGAAGCGAGCGCCATAAGGCCGACGGCAAGCGACGGCCAGAAACTCCAGCGCGCGGTCTGGCCGGCAAAGGCGGCCAGCGCCGTCATGTCCTCCTCGGCCATGATCGCGGAAAAGCGGGGGCCGGCGGCAGCCTTGATCGAGAAGTAGACGAATTGGACCAGCACGATCGTTTTTGCCGCGGCATAATAGATGCCGACCTGGTCCGGCGGCAGGTAAAGGCCGACAACGACGACATCCGCATTGGTCAGCAGGAAGCCGATGCCGTCGACAAGGAAGAGCGGCAGCGAATAGCGGAACCAGGCGCCCATCTCGAACTGCATCGGGCCAGGGCCGTAAAGCCGGCGCAGGCGCAGCGTCAGGCGCAGAAGCTGCGAGAGCGTCGTGACATAGGTTGCCGCAAGGGCTGCCTGCATGGCGGTGACGGCCGTGTGGTCGGCGCCGAACCAGAGTGCGGCCAGCATGAACACGAGGATCAGGGTCGGGCGGATCAGGTAGGTGGGGCTCAGCGCCGTCACCGTCCAACCGTTCGAGCGCGCGGTGCCGTCGAGCACGTCGCCGAGCGCGATCATCGGGATGGTGAAGAAGGCGAGCGACACCGGCACGAGGTAATAGGCCTCGACCGTGTGGCCGTAGACATGCAGGAACAGGAAACCGAGGCCGGCCACCGTGCTTGCAGAGATGAGCGCCACCAGGCGGACGGCGAGATTGAGCCCGCGCACCGTCGCCACCTCGTCGCGCGCCCTGTGCTGGTGCAGGAAACGGATGACGGAGGTGTGGAAGCCGAGGCAGGAGAGATTGCCGGCAAGCACGACCAGAACCCAGACGAAGGCGAATATGCCGTATTCGAACTCGCCCATCAGCCGGGCGAGCACGATCTGCGACACGAAGGCGATGGCAGCGCTTGCGACGCGGATCACGAAAGCGGTCAGCGCGCGGCGCTGGGCGCGGGCCGTCTCGTCGTCATCGGTCAGGATCGATTGGAGCTTGCGCGTCAGCGGTGCCAGCCGGGTCCTCAGACCAGGCGGAAGCAATCTTTCCGCTGTTTCGATAACCGCCATGATGGGCACGCAATACTCGTAACGACGACGGGAACAATGGGCAAAAGTGTTGCCACAGCAGGGTTAAGAAAGGGTTCGCCCAGACGTTAAAGGATTGACGGTCGCGCGGGTCCCGCGGCGGAAACGACAACGCCGCCCGGGGAGGGGCGGCGTTGAAAGGACAGGGTTTTCGCAGAAAAATCAGGCCTGTTCGAAGGCGCCGTGGCAATGCTTGTATTTCTTGCCGGATCCGCAGGGGCAGGCCTCGTTGCGGCCGATCTTGCCCCAGGTGGAGGGATCTTCCGGACGGCGGTCCGCCGGTGCGGCGATGAAGTTCTCGCTGTCGAAGCCGGTGACCTGGTTGAGGCCGGTCGTCGGATCGACATGCTGTTCGTCGTAGATCGCCGGCGGCTGCGGCGGCTCGGGGTTCTGCACCAGCTCGACGCGCATCAGCTGGGCGGTGACCGCCTCGCGCAGGTTGGCAAGCAGCGCCTGGAACAGCTCGAAGGCTTCCGCCTTGTATTCCTGCAGCGGATCGCGCTGGGCGTAGCCGCGGAAACCGATGACCGAGCGCAGGTGGTCGAGATTGACGATATGCTCGCGCCACAGGTGGTCGAGCGTCTGGAGCAGCACGGAACGCTCCACGTAGGTCATGATATCGGCGCCGAAACGCTCCTTGCGCTCGGCCGCTGCCTTGTCGGCAGCCTCGGTGATGCGTTCGCGGATATCGGTCTCGCCGATGCCGTCTTCCTTGACCCAGTCTTCGATCGGCAGGTCGAGGTTCAGCATCCGGCCGACGTCTTCGCGAAGGCCCGCGGCATTCCACTGTTCGGCATAGGCGCGTTCGGGAATGTGCTTGGCGACCAGAACCTCGATCACCTCGCTGCGCATGTCCTCGACGGTCTCGGATACGTCTTCCGAATCCATCATCTCGATGCGCTGTTCGAAGATCACCTTGCGCTGGTCGTTGGTGACGTCGTCGTATTTCAGAAGGTTCTTGCGGATGTCGAAGTTGCGGGCTTCGACCTTCTTCTGGGCGCGTTCGAGCGCCTTGTTGATCCACGGATGGACGATCGCCTCGCCTTCCTTGAGGCCGAGCTTCTGCAGCATGCTGTCCATCCGGTCGGAGCCGAAGATGCGCATCAGGTCGTCCTGGAGGGACAGGTAGAATTTCGAACGGCCCGGGTCGCCCTGACGGCCGGAGCGGCCGCGCAGCTGGTTGTCGATGCGGCGGCTTTCGTGGCGCTCGGTGGCGATCACGTAGAGGCCGCCGGCGGCAAGCGCCTTCTCCTTGAGCTGTTTGACCTCTTCGCGGCTTGCCGCTTCCAGTGCATCGCGCTCCGGACCCGGCTCCATACCTTCGAGTTCGCGTTCGAGGCGCATGTCGATATTGCCGCCGAGCTGGATGTCGGTACCGCGGCCGGCCATGTTGGTGGCGATCGTGACGGCGCCCGGCACACCGGCCTGCGACACGATATAGGCTTCCTGCTCGTGGTAACGGGCGTTCAGGACCTGGAAATTATTGAAGCCCGACTGGCGCAGCATAGTCGCCAGCAGTTCGGATTTTTCGATCGACGTGGTGCCGACCAGGACCGGCTGGCCGCGTTCATGGGCCTGTTTGATCTCTTCGATGATCGCCTTGAACTTCTCGTCGAAGGTCCGGTAGACCTCGTCGTCCTCGTCGATACGCTGGATCGGCAGGTTGGTCGGCACTTCGACCACTTCGAGCTTGTAGATGTTGCCAAACTCTTCCGCTTCCGTCTGCGCCGTACCGGTCATGCCGGCGAGCTTTCCGTACATGCGGAAATAGTTCTGGAAGGTGATCGAGGAGAGCGTCTGGTTCTCCGGCTGGATCTGCACCTTTTCCTTGGCTTCGAGCGCCTGGTGCTGGCCTTCCGAATAACGGCGGCCGGGCATCATGCGGCCCGTGAATTCGTCGATGATGACGATCTCGTCGTTGCGGACGATATAGTCCTTGTCGCGGGTGAAGAGCTTGTGGGCCTTCAGCGCGTTGTTGATGTGGTGGACGATTGCGACGTTCTCGACGTCGTAGAGGGATTCGCCCTTCAGCAGGCCCGCCTGACGCAGCAGGTTCTCGAGCTTTTCGGTGCCGACCTCGGAGAAGTTGGCAGAGCGCTGCTTTTCGTCGATCTCGTAGTCATCAGGCGTCAGTGCGGGGATGAAGGCGTCGATCGTGTTATAGAGTTCCGAACGGTCGTCGAGCGGGCCGGAGATGATCAGCGGCGTGCGCGCCTCGTCGACCAGGATCGAGTCCACTTCGTCGACGATCGCGTAATTGTGGCCGCGCTGGACCATCTGGCTACGCTCGTACTTCATGTTATCGCGCAGATAATCGAAGCCCAGTTCGTTATTGGTGGCGTAGGTGATGTCGCAGGCATAATTGGCGTGGCGCTCTTCGTCGCTGAGGCCATGGACGATGACGCCCGTGGTCAAGCCCAGGAAGCCGTAGAGCTTGCCCATCGTATGGGCGTCGCGCTGGGCGAGGTAGTCGTTGACGGTGACCACATGGACGCCCTTGCCGGCGAGCGCGTTCAGGTAGACCGCCAGCGTCGCCACCAGCGTCTTGCCTTCGCCGGTCTTCATCTCGGCAATCGCGCCGTCGTGAAGGATCATGCCGCCGGTCAGCTGCACGTCGAACGGGCGCATGCCGAGCACCCGGCGGGAAGCCTCGCGCACGACCGCAAAGGCCGGAACCAGGATGTCGTCGAGCGTCTTGCCCTCGGAGAGCAGTTTCCTGAACTCGACCGTCTGGGCCGCAAGCTGTTCGTCGGAGAGAGCCTTGGTCTTCTCCTCGATAGCATTGATGGCGTCGACAGTCGGCTGGTAGCCGCGCACGCGACGATCGTTTGCCGAACCGAACAATTTGCGGGCGATGCCGCCAAGGCTGACCATACGAATGGTCCTTTCTGAAATCTGTCCCATGGGGGCGCGGGACCGGTCGAACCATCGGTTTCTGATACCGATAAAATGACCTGTCACGCCCGGAAACTCTGCTGGACGCGAAGTTGCGTGACAGATAAGAGGGGGGTCGAATGATGTCAACGGTGGCGGCCGATACAGAATGGCCACAATCCGGTGTTTGTGAAGGTTTTCTGGCTGGAATCAGACGTTCTGAAACCGGTATCCTTAATCGAAAGGTCTTTATCGATGTTGCGCCACAAGTTTCTCATGACGGCCGCGCTGGCCGCCGCGATCCTCTGCCAGGCTCCCGCCTTTGCGGCGGAGGATCCGGTCGTTGCCAAGGTCGGCGACCTCGAAATTCACCAGTCGGAACTGGAGATTGCGGTCCAGAACCTGGATCCGCAGCTCGCCCAGCTTCCGGACGAACAGAAGAAGGTCGCAGCCCTTTCCGGCGCCATCGACGTCAAGCTGCTCGCCAAGGGCGCTCTCGCCGAAGGCATCAAGGACACCCCGGACTTCAAGAAGCGGATGGATTATATCGCCGACCGCGAGCTGCATAACGCCTATTTCCGCAAGCATGTGATCGACGCCACCACCCCGGCGGAGGTCAAGGCCCGTTACGACAAGGAAATCGCTTCCCTGCCGAAGCAGGAAGAGGTGCATGCCCGCCACATCCTCGTAAAGACCGAGGACGAGGCCAAGGCGATCATCGCCGATCTCGACAAGGGCAAGGATTTTGCCGCGATCGCCAAGGAAAAGTCCCAGGATTCCAACAAGGATGAAGGCGGCGATCTCGGCTGGTTCGGCCGCGGCCGCATGGTTCCGGAATTCGAGGAAGTCGCTTTCGCGCTGAAGAAGGGCGAATATTCCAAGACGCCGGTCAAGTCGCAGTTCGGCTATCACGTCATCAAGCTGGAAGACACGCGCGATGCTCCGGCACCGGCTTTCGACCAGGTCGAGGACCAGGTCAAGCAGCTGGTGATGCGCGACAAGTATGTGGCTCTGATCACCAAGGCCAAGAGCGAGCAGAAGATCGACATCAAGGATGCGGCCCTCAAGAAGGGATATGAAGACGTCAGTAAGATGCAGGACGGCGACGTCCCGGTGCAGCAGTAATCATTTGACGACGGGCCCGGATCTTCCGGGCCCTTTTCCTATTTGAGCCAGGTAATTATCCGATGTCCGATTCCGTTTCGCCGCTCGCTCCGAAATCCTATCCCGACATGCCGGCGATCCGCGGCGTGCGGATGGCGACTGCCGCCGCCGGGATCAAGTACAAGAACCGCACCGACGTGCTGCTGATGGTGTTCGACAAGCCCGCGACCGTCGCCGGCGTCTTCACCCGCTCCAAGTGCCCCTCGGCACCGGTCGATTTCTGCCGCGCCAATCTGTCGCACGGGGTGGCGCGCGCCGTGGTCGTCAATTCCGGCAATGCCAACGCCTTTACCGGCGTCAGGGGCAAGGCTGCGACTGAAGTCACCGCTAAGTCGGCCTCCGAGGCGGTCGGCTGCGGCAAGAACGAGGTCTATCTCGCTTCGACCGGCGTGATCGGCGAACCGCTCGACGCAACGAAATTCGCAGGCGTGCTCGGCGACATGAACAGCGGCGCCACCGGCGACTTCTGGCTGGAAGCGGCACGAGCAATCATGACCACCGACACCTATCCGAAGGTCGCGACCCGCACCGCCGATATCGGCGGCGTCAAGGTGACGATCAACGGCATTTCCAAGGGCGCCGGCATGATCGCCCCCGACATGGCGACCATGCTGTCCTTCGTGGCGACCGATGCCGACATCGCGTCGCCGGCACTGCAGAGCCTGCTGTCCGCCGGCGTCGGCCCAAGCTTCAACTCGGTCACCGTCGACAGTGATACTTCGACCTCCGATACGCTGATGCTGTTTGCCACCGGTGCCGCCGCCGAAGATGGCCAGGTCCGTGTCGAGACCGCCGACGATCCGCGTCTCGCAAGCTTCCGCGCCGCGCTCAATGACCTGCTCAAGGATTTGGCCCTGCAGGTCGTTCGCGACGGCGAAGGTGCGCGCAAGATGGTCGAGATCACCGTCACCGGCGCTGAAAGCGATGCCGCGGCAAAGGTGATCGCGCTGTCGATCGCCAACTCGCCGCTGGTCAAGACCGCGATCGCCGGCGAAGACGCCAATTGGGGCCGTATCGTCATGGCCGTCGGCAAGTCGGGCGAAATGGCCGACCGCGACCGGCTGGCGATCTGGTTCGGCGACGTGCGCGTCGCCGTCGACGGTGAGCGCGATCCGGCCTATTCCGAAGCAGCGACCACCGCCGTCATGAAAGAACAGGACATTCCGGTGAAGGTCGATATCGGTCTCGGCAGCGGCCGTGCGACCGTCTGGACCTGCGACCTCACCAAGGAATATGTTGCCATCAACGGCGACTACCGGAGCTGACAGGAATTGAACGAAGCATCATCTCCTCAGAACGATCTGCCATTGGTCCGGCGGCTCGAAGCCGTCGGCTTTCGAGCCTGGCCGGCGGCTTCCGTCGTTTATGACGGCAGCTGGCAGGTGCGGCTGACCGGCGGTCATCCTTCCAAGCGCTTGAACTGCATCGTGCCGCTCGACCCGTCCGATCACCGCGACATGGCGATGCGGCTCGAGAAGGCGCGCAAGCGGTTCGAGGACTATGGCCGGCAGCTGGTCGTCCGGGAGACGCCGCTTGCTCCTCCGAAGCTCATCGACCACCTCAATGCCGCCGGCTGGCGGGCGTTCGAGACCGTCGACGTCCTGACCGTCAGCCTCACCGAACTGGAACTGCCGGACACGCTCGATCACCTGCCGAGCCACGATATCGGCCGGTTCTGCGACGCGAGCCTGGCGATCGATAACGAAGATCCGGCGCTGAAGCCGGCGCTTGCCGAGATCCTGAGTTCGATCAAGCCGACCTCCGGCTTCTTCATCAAGGAGAATCCGCAGGAAGGAGCCGCGGCCGTAGCGCTCTGCGTCCAGGACAACGATCTGGCTGGCATCATCTCTTTTGCCGTCGCCAAGGCGCACCGGCGCGAGGGTCTCGGCACCGAGATCCTGTCCTCGGCGCTGCGCTGGGCCCGCATCAGCGGTGCACGGTCGGCCTGGCTGCAGGTGGTCTCGACCAACGAACCGGCGCTGGCGCTATATCGGAAGTTCGGCTTCCGCAAGGCCTACGAATACCGCTATTGGCGGCAGGAAAGCCGGGCATGAGCGACAACCCCCGCAAGATCCTGCTCGTCGCCGCCTGCGCGCTGATCGATACCGACGGCCGCATCCTTCTGGCGCAACGGCCGGAAGGCAAGTCGCTGGCCGGCCTCTGGGAGTTTCCCGGCGGCAAGGTCGAGCCGGGTGAAACACCGGAGGAGACGCTGGTGCGCGAGCTCGAGGAAGAGCTCGGCATCCAGACCAAAATCCCCTGCCTTGCGCCGCTCACCTTCGCCAGCCACACCTACGAGACCTTCCACCTGCTGATGCCGCTCTACATCTGCCGTCGCTTCGAAGGCATTCCGACGGGGCGGGAAGGGCAGGCGATCAAATGGGTGCGGCCGAACGCGCTGCGGGACTACCCAATGCCGCCGGCCGACGAGCCGTTGATCCCGATCCTGCAGGATCTCCTCTGATCGATAAAATTAGAGCCGCCGAATTCATACGGCGTTAAGGGATCGTTTAGCCGATTGTGGCACCTTCAAGGCTTATCCGGTAACGCGTTGATGAGGCTTTAGAAGGCATGGACGAGGAATTCTGGAAAACTGTGCGGGTCCGTCAGCGGACGACGCATGGCTCCGGCAAAACCGGCGCGCTGAATATCGCACTCCTGTTCGGGACGGCCGCGATCGCTCTTTCGCTGATCGTGACGCCGATGCTCGCCAGCCGCAATGACGAGCGCCGTCTGGCGCATGTCCAGGAAGATTTCGACCTGATCAGCACGGGCTCCATCAAGCCCGGCGAAAAGGGAGCAAGACATTATACGATCCGGCGCAGCGTATTGCAGGAAACGCCCGGTTCGGTCTGCATCGTACAAGGCTATGGCATCGGCAGCGACTGCTGACGCCGGGACTTTGAGGCCGGACTCCCATTTGATCCAAAGGTCAGTTCATGCGCCTTTTCAGGTTCCTTCTGAATAATAACAGCGGCGCGACGGCCGTGGAATACGGCCTCATCGTTTCCATTCTGGCGGTGACGCTGTTTATCGCGCTCGGCAGTTACTACGACCTGATGAACAACATGTTCGGCGGGATCGCCACGACCTACGAAAACGCCACCCGCTAAAGCTTCTATTCCGTTTCCTTGCGCAAGGCGTCGGCCAGCCGCATCTTGGCGGAGCCCGGCTTCAACGGTTTTTGCTGGCTTTCGTGCGGTGCCCAGCCGGATGCGTAGATGATCGAGAATGTCGCGCGGATGCGGCCGTCCGGATCGGAATAACGCTCTGCATAAAGTTCTGCAGCTCTCACGAAGAAACGCCTCGTCACCGGCACGCGACTGCGTCCCGCGAGCGGATTGGTCATGCCCATGGCCCGCAGATCCCGCATCAGCGGGAACAGCGAGTCGTAACGCACCGTGTAGGTCTCGGCATCGACGACCGGCAGCGAGAAGCCCGCCCGCTGCAGCAGAGCACCGACATCGCGCACATCGGCAAATGGAATGACGCGCGGGCTTGCCCCGCCGGTCAGTTCGGCCTCGGCGGACAGAAGGACGTCCCGCATTTCCTGCAGCGTGCCCGAGCCTGGGATCGCCGCCAGGAAAAGCCCGTCCGGCTTCAGTGCTCGGCGAATGCGGATCAGCGTGCCGGGCGTATCATTGACCAGATGCAGCGACAGTGGCGACAGGACCAGGTTGACGGAATCCGGTTCGAGCGGCACGTCCTCCAATGGAGCGGCCGTGAAGGCATCTCCGGGCTTTGCAAAGGTCTCGTCGGTTTCGATCCGGCGGATGGTGCCAATCTTGCCGGTGGCAAGCGCTTCGCGGGCGGCGATGCCGGTTCCGCCATGGAGTTCGACCGCCGTCTCGAAGCGGCGCTCGACGACCGCCAACCGGTCTGCAAGCTCGCGGCCGGCGATATCCAGAAGAAAGGCGGCGTTGTTGTCCTGAGTGGTTATCGCCCGTCTGCGGCGGGCACTCACCAGCTGTTCGTCGAAGAGAATTTCCATGGTCGTCCACTCGTATTCTGCCGTCGCAAAGGCGCGTTCCATCCGCTATTGTCAAGTCATGTCCGCCGAGCCGAACGTCAATGCCCTGCGACTTTTAACATCGTTCGCCGCGGGGTGGACGAGATGGATCGGCGATTTCGTTTATCCGCCGATCTGTCCCGGCTGCGGGGTGCGGACCGGCGCGCATCAGGGCTTCTGCCCCTCCTGCTGGCGGGAAATCCGTTTCATCGAACGGCCCTATTGCGAGAAGCTCGGCCTGCCGTTTTCCTATGATCCGGGGCCAGGCATTCTGTCGGCGCAGGCGATTGCGGAACCACCCGTCTTCGACCGTTTGCGCTCGACGGCAATCTTCGAGGGCGCCGCCCGCGACCTCGTCCATTCGCTGAAATACCGCGACCGCACCGACCTTGCGGGGATGATGGCCGGCTGGATGCTGCGCGCCTCCGATGGTTACGTGGAAAACTGTGACGCCATCCTGCCGGTGCCGCTGCATCGGTCGCGGTTCGCCTCGCGCAAATTCAACCAGGCGGCGGAGCTCGCACGGCATCTGTCGCAGAAATCCGGCCGGCCGTTCCTGCCGTCTACCCTCATTCGCGTCAAGCGTACCAACCGGCAGGTGGGGCTTACGGCGCGGGCCCGCGAGGACAATGTGCGGGCGGCCTTTGCGGTCGCGCCGCGCCATGAGGACCGCGTCTTCGGCAAGCGGCTGGTGCTGGTCGACGACGTCTACACCACCGGCGCGACGGTTTCTTCGGCCACGCGTGCCTTGCGGAAAGCCGGCGCTGCGGAGGTCACTGTTTTGACCTTTGCAATGGCTGTCGGCGGGCCTATATGACAGAAGAAAACACTATTGCGCGCGGCCTTTCCCCGCCTAGTCGCGCCCGGAGACGATCATGGCAGAGGTCACTATCTATACCCGCGAATATTGCGGTTACTGCGCGCGCGCAAAAGCTTTGCTGGATACAAAGGGCGTCGCCTATACCGAGCATGACGCCACCTATTCGCAGGAACTGCGCCAGGAAATGATCGGCAAGGCGAACGGCCGCTCGACCTTCCCGCAGATCTTCATCGACGGCACACATGTCGGCGGCTGCGACGATCTGCACGCACTCGACCGGGCCGGCAAGCTGGACCCGATTCTGGCGAACTGAGAGGTTTCTTCCATGGCTTTCAAGGCTGCCGCCATCCAGATGTGCTCCGGCGTCGATCCGGAAAAGAATGCCGCCGACATGGCGCGGCTGGTGCGTGAAGCCGCGGCGCACGGGGCGACCTATATCCAGACCCCGGAGATGACCGGTTTCCTACAGCGGGACCGCAAGGCCATGCGCGCGGTGCTGCGCGACGAGGCGGGCGATATCATTGTTTCGACCGCCCGCAGCTTGGCGAGCGAACTCGGCATTCACCTGCATATCGGCTCGACGGCGATCGCCGTCGACGGCGGCAAGATCGCCAACCGCGCCTTCCTGTTTGCGCCGAGCGGCCGGCAGATCTGCACCTATGACAAGATCCATATGTTCGATGTCGATTTGGACAATGGCGAGAGCTGGCGCGAAAGCTCGGCCTATGAGCCGGGAAGCGAAGCGCGGGTCGCCGGCCTGCCGTTCGCCAAGCTCGGTTTCGCGATCTGCTACGACGTGCGTTTCCCGCAGCTTTTCCGCACCGAAGCCTTGGCCGGCGCCGAGATCCTGACCGTGCCGGCCGCCTTCACCCGCCAGACCGGCGAGGCCCATTGGGAAATCCTGCTGCGTGCCCGGGCGATCGAGAACGGTGCCTTCGTGATCGCCGCCGCTCAAGGGGGCGTGCATGAAGACGGCCGCGAGACATTTGGCCATTCGATGATCGTCGACCCCTGGGGCAAGGTGCTGGCGTCTGCCGGCGGCACCGGCGAAGGCGTCGTGCTCGCCGACATCGATATTGCCGCAGTCGCCGCAGCCCGGGGAAAGATCCCCAACCTCAAGAACGCCCGCGAGTTCTCGCTCGATGCGGTTCCCGACGCGGCGGGAGAGGTGGCCGCTTGATCAAGTATTCCCTCTCCTGCGACAATGCCCACGCGTTCGAAGGCTGGTTTTCGGAAAGCGCCGATTTCGATCGGCAGGTCGCGAGCGGCTTCCTGACCTGTCCGGTCTGCAATTCCGCTGCGATCTCCAAGACGCTGATGGCGCCCTCCGTTTCGACCGCCCGCAGGCAAGAAGAGAAGCAGGAGATGGTGATGGACCTGGCACGCCGCGAGGCGATCGCCAAGCTCAAGGAAGCGGTGGCGGCGATCAAGGCCAATGCCGAGGACGTCGGCGAGAAGTTTCCCGAGGAAGCCCGCAAGATCCACTACGGCGAGGCCGATGCCCGCGGCATCATCGGCCAGGCAAGCCTCGGCGAGGTGCGCGACCTCCTCGACGAGGGCATCGAGATCGCGCCTCTGCCGGTCATTCCCGAAGACGCGAACTGAATGAACGGGACGGCTGGTCATCTAAATTTCGGCCTGTTCGGCGCTCTTCATAAAGGCGCTGAGGTCGAAGGAGTTCGATTTCGCGAGCCTCCAGTCTTCAGGCCAGCGAACCCGAAAGTCTTTCATTCATTTCAAAGAACCCTACGGACCGAACGGCGAAAGGATCGTCATCGACCGAGCCCGAGTGCGCGAACTTTCCGCGCGCAATACGGAGAATTAGACCGACCTGCTTGCGCATGTGCTGCCAGTGAGAGTGTAGCCGAGCGGGAGGCGGCGGGGATGATCAATCGTCGGGGAAGAGGATGCTCTCGTAGTCCTGGGCGCCGTGAAGAATCCTCAAAACGACCAACTCCGCATCCAAAATCTCGTAAAAGATGAGGTAACTCCCATGCGACCGACGGCGGATATGGGCGGCGCTGCTATGCGGCACCTTGGAGAAAGCGAGCGGCATTTTCGCCAGCTGGAGGCACTTGCTCTCCAGTTCCGTGACGAAGGTATCGGCGCGAACGGGATTTGACGGAAAGATATAGTCGCCGATCCTGACGAGATCCTCGATGGCTTCCCGCGACAGGGTGACTTTCATCACCGCCCGCTTTTGGTGATGCCCAACCTTCTACGGACTTCCGCGAATGCTTCGTCGATCGGCACCACTCGGCCGGCCCGCACATCGTCGAGCCCCTTCTGCAATTCCGCGTCAAGCTGCTGGCGTGCGCGTTCGCGCTCTTGGCGCTGGCGCAAGACCGTCTCGATATACTCGCTGGTCGACGCAAACGATCCGCGTTCGACCTCGTTGCGAACGAAATCCTGGATGTCCGGCTCCAGCGTCACGGTGATTTTCACGGCCTCGCCCATCGGGTCTCTCCAAAAGGAAGCTTTGCGAAGCTTATCACAGCAACGGCAGGCCTTGGAAGTTGTCTCACGCCGGCCGCTTGGCCAGCATCATGTAGTTGACGTCCATGTCCGGCGACAGGTTCCAGCGGTCCTGCAGCGGGTTGAAGAAGACGCCGGTGCGGTGGATGATGTCCATGCCGGCCGAGGAGATCGGCCTTTCGAGCTCTTCCGGGCGGACCAGCTTTTCGTACTGATGGGTGCCGCGGGGCAGCCAGCGCAGGATGTTTTCGGCAGCGAAGATCGCAAGCGCGCCCGCCTTGAAGGTGCGGTTGATGGTGGCGACGAACATCAGGCCGCCGGGGCGGACCATGTTGGCGCAGGTCGTCATGAAGAAATTGACGTCCGCGACATGCTCGACCACTTCCATGTTCAGCACGACGTCGAATGTCTCGCCGGCTTCGGCGAGCTGCTCGGCGGTGACGGCACGGTAATCGACCGAGGTGCCGGTCTCGGCGGCATGGGTGGAGGCGATGCCGATATTCTTTTCCGACGGGTCGGCGCCGACCACGGTTGCGCCCATGCGGGCGATCGGCTCGGAGAGCAGGCCGCCGCCGCAGCCGATATCGAGGATGCGCAGGCCGGAAAGCGGAAGGTGGCTCTTGCCGTCGCGGCCGAAGTTTTCACAGATGCGGTCGCGGAGATAGGCGAGCCGCACGGGGTTGAACTTGTGGAGGGGCTTGAACTTGCCGGTCGGGTCCCACCACTCGGCGGCCATCGCGGAAAACCGGTCGACTTCGCTCTGGTCGATCGTCGTGCGGGCGGCTTCGGTCATGGCTCTACTCCTTGTTCCGCTGTTGAAGTCGGATGCAGCGGATGAGAAGTCAAGAGATGTTTCTTGGCGCGCCGCCTTGCCGCAACCAAGATGCAGGCGCGGAGCACGTCGAGGTTCGGTTCATCGATCGCTATCTGCTGAAGCTTCTGCAAGGTCTGTTTGAAGAGTTCATAATGTTGCGGTTCGCGATTGGCGATGCAAAGCGGAAGGTCGGCGCAGGCCTTGCCGCTCAGGCCGATTTCCTGCTGGGCACGGACTTTCCAGATCTGATGCGCCGATGGCAGCATCGGGCCGCTGCAGACACGCCGGCGGCGGCAGGCGCGCAAATGGCAGAAGCCGCTGTCCAGAAAGCAGATCGACGCCGTGGCGCGGCATAATTCCTCGTGCTGTTCGGCGCGAAGCTTTTCGTAATCGCTAAGATCTGGCTTATCCATGTTCTTCCTTGCCCAATCTCAAGGCGTACTCATCCCTTGGTGCTTTTGCGGTTTTCAGGTCGGCCGGGACACGTCGGGTGCCTCGAATGGAAATTTTAATAATGACACGCGACGTGTCCCGTTCGGTCTGTTTTTCCGCGCAACTCCGGTCCCTCTGCGGCGGTATGGTCTTGCGTCCTTGCGGAATGCCATACCGGGTTGTGTGCGACACACGCACGCCCCGCCTCAGAGCGAGAGGAGGACCATTTTCTGCGCAGCCCCTGGCAATCCGCCTGCATGACGGCGGATCATCAAGGCACCGGTCCCGTTCGCCGGTTATGCGGGCCGGTGTAGCCGAAACGGGACGGGCAGATTGTAGGCATGAGACCATAAGGCGGGGATGCGAGGGGATGAGATTTCGTCTATGTCTTTGAAGATCTGGCAGGCACAGATCGCGGTTATCCTCTCTGGAGGGGAGGGGTGGCGCACCGGGAGGAGGGCAAGATGGCGATCACGGTTGAGCGATTGAAGGAACTGCTTGCCTTCGAAGAGGTCTCCCTGACGCTGGCGGACAGTTCCGCGGAAAACCGCGACGGCTATATTCTCGAAAGGTTGCGGTTTCGGTTGAACGACGGCGCGGAAGTGCGTGGCTTCCTGACCCGGCCGAGCGAAGGCTTCCTCACCCGCGGCCCGGCGATCCTCTATGCCCATGCACACGGCGCTCGCTGGGATATCGGCGCATCGGAACTGGTCGACGGCCGGCCGGCTCTACTCGACGCCCCGGGGCCGGTTCTGGCGCGCGAAGGTTATGTGGCGCTTTGCATCGACATGCCGACGTTTGGCGAGCGGGCCGGGGTGACGGAGGATGCCGCGACCAAGGCGGCGCTCTGGCACGGCAAAACATTGTTCGGACAGATGCTGTCCGAACAAGCGGCGGCGCTGACCTGGCTCATCGGCCGCCCGGAGGTCGATCCGCAAAGGATCGGCATCTCGGGGCTGTCGATGGGGGCGACGCTCGCCTATTTCCTGGCGGCGATCGATCCGAGGGTGAAGGCGACGGCGCATCTGTGTTGTTATGCGGATTTCGCGACGCTGGTCAAAATCGGCGCCCATGATCTGCACGGCCATTACCTGACCGTGCCGGGGCTGCTCAACGAGACCTCTATCGGCGAAATTGCCGGGCTGGTGGCGCCGCGGTCGCAGCTGATCTGCGTCGGCTGGGACGATCCGCTGACACCGCCTGACGCGGTGGAGCGCGCCTTTGCCGAGACGGAAGCCGCCTATCTGAGGGCCCGGGCGCTCGGTGCGCTGGTGTTTCTGCCGCAAGCGGGCGTCGGTCACCGCGAGACGGCGGAGATGCGGCGGGCAACGTTGGCCTTTTTCAGCGGCTATCTCTAGAGGGAGACGCGCAGGTCAAAAGCGGTCGTAGCGGCTGCGTCTTGCTCGATCTACCTTGATCGCTCGCATCTGCTGGTCGAGCGTATTGTACGCTGCCTGCATGATGTCGAGATCCTTCATGGCGCCGATCGCGGCAATCTCCTTCATCAGCTCGCCAATTGCGGTATCGATGGCGGGGGCAGGCCTGGCGGCAGCAGTGGCCGCGGCAGTTGCAAGCCCTTCGGCAGAACCGCCAAGAACGTAAAAAAGTTCTATCGCGGCCACGAGACAGGCCTGGCTGCGTTGCTCCCGGTCGAAGCTGAAATTTTCACCCGCGCTTGCCGTTACCAGTGCGACAGCTCTGTTCTGATACTCGCCCATGATCTTTCCCAATGATGACGCTTTGCCCCAGGGGCATATTAGCGTTCAACTTCTTATCATCGGGTTATCAGCTTATCCTAATGAACCGCCGCAAGGCGCGGTTCACGTCCCCTTCACCCTCAACCCATTCCGGTCGAACAGGTGCAGCGGTGCGCCGGCGACGGAGAAATAGGCTTCGTCGCCCGGCGAAATGGGCTTCTGGCCGGAAACCACCGCAAGCAGCTTTTCGCCGTTCAGATCCGCATGGATGACCGTCTCGGAACCGAGCGCCTCGACGAGGCGCACCTTGACCGCGAGACTGCCGGGGTCGCCGGCAAGCGTGATGTGCTGCGGGCGGATGCCGATCGTCAGCTTGTCGCCGACGGAAAGCGAATGGCCCGAGAACGGCACGAGAAGGCGGTGGCCGCCGGATGTCGTAAGCGTTGCGGTGCCGGTCTGCAACTCGGTGACTTCGCCGGCCAGGAAATTCATGTGCGGCGCGCCGATGAAGCCGGCGACGAAGCGGTTGGCGGGCGTGTTGTAGAGGTCGAGCGGCGTGCCGACCTGTTCGATCTTGCCGGCGCGCATGACGACGATGCGGTGGGCAAGGGTCATCGCCTCCACCTGGTCGTGGGTGACGTAGATCATCGTCGAACCGAGGCGGGCGTGGAGGGCGGCGAGTTCGGCGCGGGTCGAGACGCGCAACTCGGCGTCGAGGTTCGACAGCGGCTCGTCGAGCAGGAACGCGGTCGGGCGGCGC
>NZ_JALBGV010000086.1 GCF_023006505.1 Neorhizobium sp. SHOUNA12A | reverse complement strand
AGCCCAGCCGGGCGCCCAGCCGACCGCGCCCGAGACGGCAACGACACCTCAGCAGGTCGAACGCGCCAAGGAGCTTGCCAAGGATCCGGCCGCGGCCAAGAGCGGTGAACAGGTCGTCTTGCCCGTTCAGAACGGTGCCGCCGTGCTCGACAGCGCCAAGGAGGCGCCTTCCGCACGTCCGCCACGGGACGGAGAACGTCCGCGCCGTCAGGCTCCGCAGCAGGCCGACCAGCAGCAGCTGGCGCCACCGAAATCCGATGCAGAGGCTCAAGGCAGCACCCGCGCCACGCGCGAACAGCTGCAGGAGTTCCGCCAGCTGTCCGAAGAGCGTGGCCAGCGCCTCGACCAGCGTCCGCAGTTCGAACGGCCCCGCGGCTGGGATTTCCGCGACGCAGCCGGCCTCGGCGGCAGCCGTGACCGCAACGGCGATCGCGACCGCGATGGCGGCCGCGTGATCATCTCGATCGACAACCAGACCGTCGTTCGCCATGACGACAGCCGTCGTTTCTACAACGATCGCGATCGGGCGCCGCAATACGAGCAGCTCCGCGATGGCCGCGTGCGCGAAGTCATCGTGCGCGACGACGGGACGCGGATCGTCACCGTCCGCAACAGCTATGGCGAGATCGTCCAGCGCTCGCGAATCGTCAGGGGCGGCGAGGAATACGTGCTCTATTATTCGCCGGAGCTGATGGATAACCGCCGCGGCCGCGACTACGTCTGGCGCGATCCGGGCGACGACCTGCCGCCGATGCGGCTGAGCGTGCCGCTCGACAACTACATCATCGACACCTCGACCGAGCCGGACCGGGATTATTACGAGTTCCTGGAACAGCCGCCGGTCGAGCGGGTCGAGCGGGTCTATTCGATGGACGAAGTGCGCTACTCCGCCCGCATCCGGGACAAGGTGCCGCGTATCGACCTGGATACGGTCACGTTTGCCACCGGCAGTGCCGAAATCCCGATGAACCAGGCGAGTTCGCTGCGCAAGGTCGCAGACGCGATCAGCAAGGTCCTGAAGCGGGATCCTTCCGAAACCTTCCTGATCGAAGGTCATACGGATGCTGTCGGTGCCGACGACAGCAATCTCGTTCTCTCCGACGAGCGCGCCGAAAGCGTTGCCCGGGTGCTGACGGATGCATTCGGCATCCCGCCGGAAAACCTGGCGACCCAGGGTTATGGCGAACGTTACCTGAAGGTGCGCACCGACGGTCCCGAACAGGAAAACCGCCGCGTGACCGTGCGCCGCATCACGCCGCTGGTCAAACCGGTCGCTTCAAACCGGTAACGGTCCCGGACACTCAAACCAAGCCGCCGGAGCGATCCGGCGGCTTTTTTGCACCTTGAGATAGTGCTCATAATGCACTATTTTTGGTGGCGCCGCGGGGATGGGCGATGCCGACTATCGTAAAACTCGGAAATCTGAAGATCCAGATTTTTGCCGGCGATCACCATCCACCTCATTTTCATATCGTTACGCCGGATCACGAAGTCCTGGTCCGTCTATCCGACTTGGAAATTCTTGCGGGCTCCATCGATCGGCGAAGTCTGGAACGCGCATTGGTTTGGGTACGGGAAAATAGGAAGGTGTTGAATGAAGCCTGGGAGCGCCTCAATGAAAGGTGAAGAGATCGTCACCGTTGGTGGACCTTTGCCGAGGATAGCGGACGCCGATGCGCTCGACGGGCGTAAGGTGAGAATTGTCTGGGAAGATGGAGAGACGAAGGTCGTCGATCTGGCGCCCGCATTGGAAAGCCGCCGCATCTACATTCCACTTCGGCACGACGATGATCTCTTCCGGCAGATGCGGGTTAGCGAATATCGCAACGCACTGGAATGGCCGGGGGAGGATCTTGAATTCTCGGCAGTATGGCTCGCCGCCCTACCGCCGGTCACATTCGACAACAGTGATTTTCGCACCGCTATGGATAAGCTCGGCATGACATTGGACGGCATGGCGTCGGCCCTAGAGATCTCGCGCCGGCTCGTCGCCGACTACCGCAAGAACAAGCCTATTCCTCGCCATGTCGCGCTTGCGACGCGCTATCTTGTAGAACACCAGGGCAAGGCCTAGCGGCTAAGTCCCGTCACCTGTGCGATGAAATCGGCAATCGCGTTCGTGTCGTCGAGGTCGAAGACGGGGAGGGTGGCGTCGGTCACCGGGTGATTAGCGGCAATCGCGACGATGTGGGGATCGCTGGGCGCCAGCGGTTCGCGGTTGTTCGCCTCGAGGCGGCGGGCTTCGATCTTCGGGACAGGTTCGCGTTTGTAGCCCTCGATCAGCACCAGATCGCAGGGGGCGAGGCGGGAGAGGATCTCCTCGAAGCTCGGCTCCGGCGCACCGCGCAACTCGTGCATGATCGCAAAGCGGGTGCCGGAAACGATCGCCACTTCGTGGGCACCGGCCTGCCGGTGGCGGAAGGAATCGGCTCCCACCTTGTCTATGTCGAAATCGTGGTGGGCGTGCTTGATCGTCGAGATCGCATAGCCGCGGCGGGTAAATTCCGCCACCAGCCGCACCGCCAGGCCCGTCTTGCCGGAATTTTTCCAGCCGGAAATGCCAAAGACGCGGGGAGGGGTCATGAAAGCTCCTCGGCGAAACGACGCGCCTCTTGAAGATCCTCGGGCGTGTTGATGTTGAAGAAGGGATCGAGCAGCCCCTGGCGCGTCTCGACCATCGGGAATTCGACGGTTGCCATGCGGTGACGTTCGAGGAAAGCCTTGATCCGCCGGTTGTCGGGATCGGAGAGCCAGGTTTCCAGATCGCCGGCGATGGAAACCGGCCAGAGCCCGAAGACCGGATGATCGCGGCCGTCCGAGGCGGCGATGACGATCGCGTTCGGATCGTCCGCCTCAGCTTCGAGCCGGGGGACGAGGTCGGCGGGTATAAAGGGACTGTCGGAAGGGACGGTGAGGAGATGGGTTGATTGAAGGCTGCGGGCCTGGATGTCGCGCAGGCCGGCGAGCACGCCGGCAAGCGGGCCGATCTGGCCGGGAACCGGGTCCGGCAACAGGCGCAGACCGAGCGGGTTAGGGAAATTCGTCGGCGCGTTGAGGGTGATTTCCGAGATCTGGGGCAGGAGCCGCCGCACCACATGGGCGAGGATCGTGTTGTTGTCGATCGTGAGAAAAGCCTTGTCGGTGCCCATGCGGCTCGATTTGCCGCCGGCAAGGATCAGGCCGGGAGGTTTGTCGGGGGGAGCGGCGGGTGCGGTCATCGTTCGTCGTCCGTTGTCGGGATCGCGCCTCCACGGCGGTCGATCTGCCGGACATAGACGGTGGCGACGAGCGCAAGGATGGTCGTCACGCCCATGACGACGAGAAGCGGCATGGCGCCGCCCTCGTCCTTCAGCACCGTTGCAGCAAGGGTCGAAAGTGCGGCACCACCACCGACGGTGATCGCGCCGCCGAGCCCGGAAGCCGAGCCCGCGAGATGCGGCCGGACGCTGACGATGCCGGCATTCGAGCTTGGAAGGGTGAGGCCGTTGCCAACGCCGGTCAGCGCCAGCGGTGCGAAAAAGGCAAGCGGCCAAGGCGCTTCTGCGACGAGGAATACGGCGGTGATAAGGACGCCGAGCAGGCTGACCACGCTGCCGGAGATCATCATCGTCATCGTGCCGAAATGGCGGGTGTAGCGGCCCGAAATGAAGTTGCCGATCATGTAGCCGGCCGCGATCAGGAAGAACTGCGCGCCGAGCATGGTCGGAGAGAGGTGATAGATCGCCGTGCCGACGAAGGGTGCGCCGCCGAGGAACGAGAAGAACACGCCTGACGAGAAGGTCGAGGTGAACGTATAGCCCCAGAATCGGCGTGAGCGGAAAAGGTCCGGCCAGCTGCGGAACTGGGCGATGAAGCTGGTGGCCGGCAGGTGGTTCGTTTCCCCGAGATCGGTGAAGACGAGCGTCAGGGTCAGCAGGCCGAGGCCGAGCATCAGGGCGAAATTCGCTTCCCAGCCGAACATGTCGTTGAGCGCCCCGCCGATCGTCGGGCTGATCATCGGCACCAGCGACATGCCCATGGTGACGTAGGCGATCATCGAGGCGGCGCTCTCCATCGGCACCGTATCGCGGATGATCGCCCGCGGCAGGACGAAACCCGCGACCACAGCGGTCTGCAGCAGCCTTCCGATCATGAAGACGGTGACGTTTGCGGCTACCAGGCAGATCACCGTGCCGACCAGCATGATCAGGATGCTGCCGATCATCACGCGGCGGCGGCCGAAGAGGTCGGAAAGAGGGCCGAGCACCAGCTGCAGCACGGCGGTGCCGGCGATATAACCGGAGACGGCCAGTTGCATGACGGCATATTCGGTACCGAAATGGGTCGCCATGGCGGAAAGCGACGGCAGGAAGACGTTGAGCGAGAGGGCGGCTAGTCCGGCGCAGACGACGAGCGTCAGAATATGGGGCGGGGTTCGTCTGTCCAGAAATCGGCTTTGCTGCACGTCGTCTTGTCCTTTCACGCTGCCATTCGGCTCCTTCATCCGGCCGGTCGTCAGGCAGGCGGGGCGGCTGCAGCCTTGTGGGCGGCGATGCCCTGCCGCTTGCGTTCGCGATAGAAGGTATAGAGGCCGGAACCGATAACGACGGCCGCGCCCACCAGCATATAGGCGTTCGGACGTTCGCCGAAGGCGAAAATGCCGATGGCCAATGCCCAGAGCAGGCCGGTATAGCGGAACGGCGCTATGAAGGAGATCTCGCCTGTCCGCATCGATTGGATGACTGCCTGATAACCTGCGAACACCATCACCGAAGCAATCGCCAGATGTCCGAGCGCATAGGTGCTGACCGGCTGCCAGCCGCCCATCGGCACGATCAGGATCGCCCCGAGAATAGTGTTGGCGAGCGACGTGAAGAGCGTCACCGTCAGCGAAGGAATGACGGCCTGGATGCGCTTGGTGGTGAGATCGCGGCATGCCGTGCAGCAGCAGGCGATGACGGCGAGCACCGCGGCCGGCGTGAAGCCTTCCGGACCCGGGCGGATGATGATCAGCACGCCAAGGAAGCCGATACCGATCGCCGTCCAGCGCCGCCAGCCGACAGGCTCGCCCAGGAAGAGGGCAGCGCCCAACGTCACCGCGAGCGGCAATGCCTGCATGATCGACGAAATGGCGGCGAATTCGATATGGGCAAGTGCCGAGAGGAAGGACAGGGTGGCGCCAAGTTCGAACAAGGTGCGCAGCAGCACCAGCGGATGCATGACCGCCTTGGCCGAAAGGGTCACGCCCATGTAGCGCGCCACACAGTAGATCAGCATCGTCGCCATGACGCCGCGCACGGCCATGATCTGGGGGATGCTGAGCTCCGAGGTGACCGACTTGACCAGCGCATCGTTGCAGGTGAAAGCCGCCATGGCGAGCGACATGAATAACGCGCCCCGCGAATTTTCAGACCATGCCATCTGCGAGATTCCTCCGGTATCCGGTCTCTTAAAGCAACGACTTACGCATCGCCAGCCTGATTGCCTCCCGGGCGGTACTCTTTTGGATAGCGGCGGGAAATTCCAATATCCGACACAGTGTAATAATATGATTTGTAAGGGTCCCGAATTAACCGTTGTTCAACCGAATTTGACGATTGTGAAAGCCATTCATTCCCGCATGACGCTGGGATCGTGCCGTTGCTGTTTCGCGAATGCGCTGACGCGAAGCCGCTTCTGGTTTGCAGTTGGGGGAAAAATGTCTTTCATCGATCGTCTTCTTCAGAGCCGTAGGATCGTCACCAAGGTCCTTCTTTTCGTCATCCCGCTGGTCCTTTTGATCGCCGGGGTAGGCCTTGCGGGTTATTATACGGCCAGCATGCTGAACGGTCATATGACGGTGACGCGTGCGACGATCGAGAACATCGGCGACTTCGAAAATCTCCAGGCGGTTCTCCAGGAATTCAACAGCAAGCCCGACAATGCATCGCTCGCAGCCTTGAAGGCGGCCATCGACAAGCAGGAGAGCGGCGTCCGCGTGCTCGGCGGGCTGCTCGTGACGGCCGGGGACCGCGAGCGCATCGCCGCGGTGACCGGGCTTGCGCCCAGGATGCGCGCCGATACGGACGCGCTCTGGAAGATAAAGCAGAGGCGCGACGAAAACGCCGCAGCGCTCGACGACAGCATCGACAATGTCCGCACCGTCGCGACAGGGGTTTCCGATCAGGTTGCCAACGTCCGAAAGCAGTTCGAAGGCAAGGAAAAGTTCGCCAAGGGCATGGTGCTGGAAGCCTATGCCTACAAGGCGATCGCCGAACAGATCGGCGAGCTTCGCAATTCCGTCAAGGAGACCGGTACCGACGACGGCGCGAT
This sequence comes from Neorhizobium sp. SHOUNA12A, assembly GCF_023006505.1. Lineage (GTDB taxonomy): Bacteria > Pseudomonadota > Alphaproteobacteria > Rhizobiales > Rhizobiaceae > Neorhizobium. Next base: position 16,726 of record NZ_JALBGV010000086.1, on the reverse strand, counting down.
CAGCACCGCCGACATGTATCTCGGCATTCTGGACAAGACCTTCCAGGAAGTTCAGGCCTTCCTCACCCCGAACGGTATCAAGCAGCTGAAGCCGATCAACGATGCGATCGCTGCTCTTGCTGCCACCATCAAGGGCAGTCAGGACGTTCCGGAAAAGGCAAAGGCGATACGCGACACCGTCGCCGGCATGGAGAAATTCCAGTCCAAGATGGAAGCGGAAGTCACCAGCAAGGCCGGCAACGCGGCCAGCCGTTTTGCCAGCATCGAGGGAGAGGTTGCCAGCCTGCGCACGCTTCTCGACCGCAGCGCCGAATCGCTGCGCCTGATCGACGCCATGCAGCTCTATGTCGAGCGGCTGCGCGCCAACCAGACGGAGGACGCGCGCAAGGTCGTCCTCGACGTCATGGCAAAGCTGAAGGCCGCCAGCGCGGAAGTTTCCGAGCTCGCCAGAAACCCTGCCATGCGCGAGTTCTCGACCACGCTTCAGCCCCGCCTGAAATCGATCGAGGAGGATACCGCCAAGCTTCTGTCCATTGCCGCCGAATGGAAAAAGGCACGTGCCGCCGCCGCCGAAACTCTGACGGGCGGCATGGCCGGCCTCAAGAATTTCGTGGCCCAGGCCCAGGAAGTCGGCAAGGAGGACAGCGAGCGTTCTGCCCAGCTGTCTCTGATCGCCATGGTGGTCGGCACACTGCTTGCCATTGCCGGCGGCCTGATGCTGGTGGAAACGCTGCGCGGCCCGCTGCGTCGCGTTACCGAAGTGATGAAGCGGCTGGCTGACGGCGATCTCGAGGTCAAGATCGAAGGCCGCGAACGTGGCGACGAGATCGGCGACATGGTTCGCTCGGTCACCGTCTTCCGCGATGCAGCCGTCGAAAATGTCCGCCTCGAGCAGGATGCCGCTGCAGCCCGCGAACTCTCGACCGCCGAGTCCGAGCGCCGCGCCTCCGAGCGTGCCCGCATTGCCGGCGAACAGCGCCAGGCGCTGACGGCGCTCAACGACATGCTCGGCAAGCTTGCCGAGGGCGATCTCGAGCGCAGCATGGACGAGAACCTGCCGGAAGACTTCATCGAGATGGCACGCACCTACAACCAGGCTGTCGAGGCGCTCCGTGCCACGCTCGCCGACGTGCGCTCGACCGCGGAAGAAATCGACGGCGGCACCGGCAATCTCGCGGCTTCGGCGGACGATCTTGCCCGCCGCACGGAACAGCAGGCAGCAGCGCTCGAACAGAGTTCGCGTGCATTGCGCCATCTGAGCGAAATCGTCCGCTCGACGGCCGAAAGCGCCAAGCAGACATCCGTCTCGGTCAACGAGACGGAAGATTTCGCGGTCCGCTCCGGTGAGGTCGTGTCCCGCGCTGTCGATGCCATGGGTGAGATCAGCCGCTCCTCGAACAAGATTGCGACGATCATCGGCGTCATCGATGAAATTGCCTTCCAGACCAACCTGCTGGCGCTGAACGCCGGCGTCGAGGCAGCCCGTGCCGGCGAGGCAGGCCGCGGCTTTGCGGTCGTCGCCCAGGAAGTCCGCGAACTGGCACAGCGCTGCGCCGGTGCTGCCCGCGAAATCAAGGGCCTCATCTCGGCAAGCTCGACCCAGGTCAGCAACGGCGTGCATCTCGTCGAGGAAACGGGTACGGCGCTCACCGAGATCATCACCCACATCACCGATGTCCGCAAACTGGTGTCCCAGATTTCAGCGGCCACCGGCGAGCAGTCGACCGGCATCAACGAAGTCACCAAGGCGGTGCAGGAGGTCGAACTGATCACCCAGCGCAACGCCGCCATGGTCGAGGAAAACAACGCCGAAATCCACGGCCTGCGCAGGCGCGTGGAAATGCTGTCGGAAAAGATCGAGCGCTTCAAGACGCGCGATCCGAACATCAGCTTCCACGCCGGCGCCAACGAACGCCGCTCGGGTTTCCGCCGCAGCGACGCTGCCTGAGGCCCGGACAGTCAGGCTAGCGCCGAGACCGTTTCGAGGAAGCGCTGCCCGATTGCGGAAAGCTGCGGTTTCAACCAGGACGCCGCCATCGGCAACGATGGCGGCGGCGGCGTGACCGGCCGGAAAACGACGCCGGGACGCGGCAGGCGAGACAGGCCGCCTGTGACGAACCCCATTCCGACCCCCGCCGCCACCAGGCCTGCAAGGGTGGTCATGGGCGTAACCTCCTGCACGATGCGCGGGCTGACGCCCTGGTCTCGGAACAGAGCGATGACCCTGTCGTAGATGCTAGGTCCGATCGAGCGAGGCGCGAGGAGGAAGGGTTCGCCCGCCAGGTCGGGGAGCCGGATCTCGGTTCGGATCGCAAGCGGGTGGCTTTCCGGCAATGCCAGGACGAGATGCTCGGCCGGCAGTTCATGGATCGCGAGTTCCGGATTGGCGAGAGGCGGATGCAGGACCGCCAGATCGATCGTTCCCGTCATCAAAGCGGTTTCGAGTGACGGGGAATTGAGCTCGACAAGCTCTATCTCGACCTGCGGATAGCGCTTCCGGAATGCCTGCACCGCTTCCGGCAGAATGCCGTAGAAGGCGATGACCGTGAAACCCAGCCGCAGCCGGCCGACTTCGCCGCGAAACGCCCGTAGAGCCTGCTGCCGGGCAACGTCGGCATTTTCGATCGCCCGGCGGGCGGGTTCGAGGAACGCCTGGCCGGCCGGCGTCAGCGCGACGCTGCGGCGATCGCGCGCAAAGAGGTCCGAGCCGATCTCCAGCTCGAGGGCGCGGATGCGCTGGCTGAGCGAGGGCTGGGTGAGGTGCATCCTCTCGGCCGCCCGGCGGAAATGCAATTCTTCGGCGACCGCCACGAAGCAAGCCATGGAGCGAATATCCATCGACATTCCTGATGTATTTTGCCTATCACAGATAATGGAATTCCGATTGGAACTCTATCAGACTGGACCCTATCCTCCCTTCAGGCAATAGGCGGCAGGTGACGCCGCTTCTCGGAAGGAGAATGGATCATGAAGGCATTGGCTTTTCTCGCGGGCACGGTCCTTTCGTTGGTTACCGTGGCGTCTGATACTGCTGCTGCACAATCGGCCGATATCCTCGGCGCGATATCGGCCGGTCGCGTCGCCGTCATCTCCGACGGCGACTATCTGGCGCGCACCTATGCCGATTCCGTACTGGCTCCGAAGGAGGCCGGTCACAGGGACGTGCTCACCATTCTTTCGATAGCCAATGGCCGCGTGACGAGAGGTTCACTCCCCGTCTCGAACTCGGTGACCGCGGCGCCCGAAATCCTGGAACTGACGCCGGACGGGCGCACGGCATTCGTGACCGAACGATTGGGCGAGCGGCCAGATCGCGGCGGAACGGTCAGGGATCTGCCGCCCGGCAGGCGGCTGTTTGCCGTCGATCTCTCCGACCCATCGATGCCGAAGCTTGCCGATACGGTGGAGATCGGCATCAATCCGGAGGCATTGGCCGTCAGCCCGGACGGGCAGCGGGTGGCGGTCGTCTCCAATACCGCCGATGCGGCCCTGCTTCAGATCGTCGAATTTGCCGATGGGCAATTCAGTGAGGTCGCCCGCTTCGATCTGGCCGAACTCGGCATAACCGGATCGCTGGACGCTCCGCGGGGTGGCGTGACGGCGACCAATGTTCAATGGCATCCGTCCGGGCGGTTTCTGGCGGCCAATATCAACACGCAGAACCGTGTCGCGTTCTTCGAATTTGCCGATAGCGATCAGAAGCCTGCCTTGCAGCCTTGGGGAAACAGCGTGGAGGTGGGCAGGGATCCTTTTGTCGGCCGCTTCACGCCGGATGGCCGCCATTATCTGACATCGAACTGGGGGCGCGATTTCACTGCGACCAGCCTTGAAGGCCGCATCCCGAACGCGTCCTCCACCATGACCGTCGTCCGGCTGGCGGATCCCGAGGCGTCCGAAGCGCGGCACGAGCGGTTGATGACGGTCGACACCGGCGTTTCGGCCGAAGGAATGGCGGTGAGCCCGGATGGCCGGCTTGTCGCGACGATCAATATGCGCGGCACGTCCTTTCCACCCGGGTCTCCGCGTCATGGCCGCGAGGCGGCCGTATCGCTTCTGACGTTCGATCCGGGCCCAGGCAGGCTGCACAAGGTTGGCGACTATACGTTCGAGGGCGTATTGCCTGAAGGCGGAACCTTCGACCTGACGGGCGATCACCTTCTCGCAACCGTTTTCGAGGGACATCAGGGCGCAGGCCCTGAGACCGGGGCAGGGCTTGAAGTCTTCAGGGTGATCAAGGGCGATACACCGTCGCTGCAGCGGATCGGGCGGGTGGCCTTGCCGCACGGAGTGCATCATGTCGATATTTCGCAATGATCCCGGCTGCGGCAGCCGCCGCGACGCTTGCCGCCGGCGCGGACATCACCCGCCGGTGACGCTCATGTGGCGGGCGACCGCGGGGCGTTTGTGGGTGCGGTCGATGATGAAATCGTGGCCCTTGGGCTTGCGGGTGATCGCCTCATCGATCGCGGCTGACAGGTAGTCGTCGTTCTCGGAAGCGCGCAGCGCGGTGCGGAGGTCAGCCGCGTCGTTCTGGCCGAGGCACATGTAGAGCGTGCCGGTGCAGGTGAGACGCACGCGGTTGCAGCTCTCGCAGAAATTATGGGTCATCGGCGTGATGAACCCTAAACGTCCGCCGGTTTCCTGGACTTCGACATAGCGGGCGGGGCCGCCTGTCTTGTAGGGGATTTCGGTCAGTGTGAACTGTTCTTCGAGATCGGCGCGCAGTTTCGACAGTGGCAGGTACTGGTCGGTGCGGTCCTCGTCGATCTCGCCCATCGGCATCGTCTCGATGACCGTCATGTCCATGCCGCGGCCATGCGCGAAACGCAGCATGTCGGCGATCTCGAATTCGTTGAAATCCTTTAGCGCCACGGCATTCAGCTTGATCTTCAGCCCGGCCTTCTGGGCGGCGTCGATGCCTTCCATGACCTTGTGGTAATCGCCCCAGCGGGTGATCGCCTTGAATTTTTCCGGGTTCAGCGTGTCGAGCGAAACATTGATGCGGCGCACGCCGCTGTCGTAAAGTTCGTCGGCGTATTTTGCCAGCTGCGACCCGTTCGTCGTCAGCGTCAGTTCGTCGAGAGCGCCGGCCTTGACGTGCTGGCCGAGCTCACGCACCAGGAACATGATGTTCTTGCGCACCAGCGGCTCGCCGCCGGTCAGCCGGATCTTGCGGACGCCCTTGGAAATGAAGGCGGAACAGAGCCGGTTGAGCTCCTCCAGCGTCAGCAGGTCCTTTTTCGGCAGGAAGGTCATATTTTCCGCCATGCAATAGGTGCAGCGGAAATCGCAGCGGTCGGTGACCGAGACACGCAGATACGTGACCGCGCGACCGAACGGATCGATCATCGGCGCCTTGTCGGCGATGATCGGCGCTGCTCCTCCGACCGGTCCTGCGAAACTGTTCACGTGGCATTCTCCCTTACCCTGAAAGTGGGCGTTTCGAGCCGTCGCGTCAAGTGTACGACATCGATCAGATAGAACGATGCTGGACGCAAAACAGCTTGCGGCGAAGCGCCGTAGCTCCTAATCCTCCGCCAGGCATATGACAATCGGGAGCCTGAAAAGCATGAGCGACATTTGGCCGACGGAACTGCGGGTCTCCAAGGACCGCCACACGCTGAACGTCACCTTCAGCGACGGCGCGGCCTATCCCTTGTCGGCGGAAACGATGCGCGTACTGTCGCCTTCGGCGGAAGTGCAGGGTCATGGTCCCGGCCAGCAGGTGACCGTGCCCGGTAAGCGCAACGTCGGCATTGCGGCGATCACTCCGGCCGGCAATTACGCCGTGCGGATCCGTTTCGACGACGGCCACGACAGCGGCATCTTCACCTGGCCTTACCTGCGCGAACTCGGCGAGCGAGGCGCCGAGCTGTTTGCCGACTATGAGCGCAATCTGGCCGAAAAGGGTCTGTCGCGCGATCCGCCGCAACGGACGCGGTGATCACACCGGTTCGCGGCTGTCCTCACGGACCTCCGACTGCAGGGTGACGATCAGCCGCTCCATCGATTCGGCCATCGCCATGCATTGATCCAGCGGCTCGGAGGAGAGCGTACGCTCGATCAGCGCCGTCTGGATGCCCATCGCAGCTTCCGTCACCGCGCGGCCTTCCTCGGTCAGGTAGAGGCGCAGGACACGCTTGTCCTTGCTGTCGCCGCGTCGCTCGATCAGCCCGCGCTTTTCCATCTGCGGCAACGCCATGCTCATGTTGGAACGTCCCACCAGCAGCTTGCGGGCAAGCTCCTGCTGCGAAATCCCTTCGAACCGGTAGAGATTGATCAGGATGTCGAGATGCGGCGGCTTGATGTCGAGTTCGGCGAGCTCGCGGGTCAGCACGGTTTGCATCAACTGGCAGGCGCGGGCGACGGCAATCCAACTGCGAAAACGCGGATGATCCCAAGGGAGGGATTGATTTTTGTTCATCGTTGTACTTTATTGTTCAATATTGAACATTATCGGGTTTTCTCACTATGTCATCCTTTGCACTCAAGGTCACCCGTTTCGCGTTTGCCGTCTCGGGACGGCTTTTCCCCGATACCGCGGCCAAGCTCGCCTTTCGGCTCTTCTGCCTGACACCCTCGCGCCGTCCTAGAGGCGGCAAGGCTCTGGCGATGGAGAACGAGGGACGCGAACGGCTCGCGGCCACCCAGAAAATCCCGCTCACTGTCGGAAAATCGACGGTGATGGCCTATCGCTTCAACGGCGACGGCAAGCCCGGCCGGCCCCGTTACCTGGTCGTGCACGGCTGGGGTTCCAATGCCGCCTATATCGCCGCCCTGCCGGCGGGCCTGGCCGAAAACGGCGCCGAGGTGGTGGTGCTCGATTTTCCCGGCCATGGCCTTTCCAGCGGCCGCAGCCTCAACATGCGACAGGCCGTCGAGGCGATCGTTGCGGCGGAGAACCGGTTTGGCCATTTCGACGCAGCAGTCGGTCATTCGTTCGGCGGTGCGAGCATGATGCTCGCTGCTGGCGGGGTGATGAAAGACGTCGGCATGATCTCGCCCTCGAAACTGGTGGTTATCGGCGCGCCGAGCCATATCCATTGGCTGTTCGACGACTTTTCGCGGATGGTCGGCCTGCCGCCGCGCGTCAAGGCGCTGCTGATTAGGCGGGCGGAAAAGGTAGCCGGTGCCTCGCTCGACGACTTCGATACGGTTGCGAGCGCCGCTCGGTTGGGGACGCCCCTGCTGGTGGTGCATGCCGAGGAGGACAAGGAGGTCGCCGCCGACCACGCCCGCCGCTTCGAAGGGCTTGCCACGGCGCGGCTCGAATGGGCGAACGGGCTCGGACATCGCCGCATCGTCAGCGACCGCGGCGTGATCGAGACCATTGTCGCCTTCCTGACGGGCGATGCCCGGCCGTCGTGCGAAACCTCCATCGTCGACGAGCCCGGCAACGACGCCGCTGCTTGATCCACAGGGGACGTCATCATAGTGTCGCCCACGCGGGCTAAGGCCCGCTAACACTGAAGGGGCGAGCCATGACCATCATCACATCCGTCGAGGAACTGAAGGCGATCTATGACGGCGTCTCGGAAGCTTCGCTCGCCAAGGTGACCAAGACGCTGACCACGGAATACCGGCAGATGATCGAGGCTTCGCCCTTTGTCGCCTTCTCAACCGTGGGGCCGGAAGGGCTGGACTGCTCTCCGCGCGGCGATCTTGGCGGGGCGGTGCGTATCCAGGACGACGCGACCCTGCTTCTGCCCGACTGGCGCGGCAACAACCGCATCGATTCGCTGATCAACATCGTGCGCGATCCGCGCGTGGCGCTGATGTTTCTCGTCCCCGGCTCGAACACTGCGATGCGCGTCAACGGCCGCGCCGTGATCTCGGTGGAGCCTGCGCTGCTCGAAAGCTTCGAGATGGACGGCCGGCATCCGCGCAGCGTCACGGTCATCACCATAAACGAGGTCTATTTCCAGTGCGCCCGCGCTCTGATGCGCGCCGAACTCTGGAACCCGGAGCATTTCGTCGACCCGAAGAGCCTGCCGACGCCCGGAACGCTCCTGAAGGCGGCCAAGGCCGATTTCGACAAGGATACCTACGACCGCGAATGGCCGGAGCGTGCCGCCAAGACGATGTGGTAGATAGCGCGCCGGCGTTTTCTTCGTGAAGAAGACGTCCATCGTCGGGGGCCTCATGGACATTTTCAGCGGTCGAGGCAACAATCGAATCGACCCGCCATAGGGGACGGGCACGGGGGACTTTATGAAGTTTGGAACCGGCTTTGCGGCGGTGATCCTGGCTGCGACGATGTTCGGCGCCCAAGCGGCGTGGGCCGACCAGTTGATCGAGGAATATACGGCCTTCATCGGCGAGGCCGACCTGTACAATTCCAACAATGTGCGCCTGCAGGAGCCGTGGCAGATCATCCGCCAGGACCGCGCAAATTTTCATCGCTTCGGCGTCTCGCAACGCGGTGACCAGAGCGACAGCTTCTTCGCCGACGCCGGCAATCGGGAACTCGTCGAGCGCATGATCAGCCGCGGTACCATCGACCGGGCCGCCCGCAACGCCGTCGTTCGCGGGAATGTCATGATCAACGTGCAGATCTTTCGAGGGCCCCGCGGCGATTACGTCAATGTCCTGGTCTACTGACAGGCCGTTCCTCCGGTCGGCAGCCCTGATGCTGTCGATCCTCGTCTGCGGCCCAGGCGAGGCGCGCGAATTGCGCCTGGAGGAGAAGATCGCGGCCCTCGTGAAGGCCTATCCCGACATGATCGTGGCCAGCCGCGACGGCAGGCTGATCATGAAGGAGGGCGCGCCGATTCCGATCGACGACGGGATCAGGCGCAGCCATGCGCAAATGCTGGCAGAGGGCGATGTCGAGGACAGCCTGTCTCAGGCATATCGGCCCGGCTCCTGCGAATACCGCCCGCCGGTCGATTCCGATCCGGGACGCATCCGCAGCGACGACTTGATGAAGCGCCTTTGTGGCGCGAGTGCCAATGCCGTGCAGTCGAGCCTTGTGCCGGTCGCATGGTTCGGAGAGACGTTGCGGGTCACCAGCCGTAACGGGGTCGACAAGGCGCTCGCCGCCGTCCGGGATGAGCTTGCCACTGACCCGGGCCTGAAAACCTACCTGACGCCGTCGGCCGGCGTCTTCAACTGGCGCAAGGTTGCGGGACAGACCAATCTCTCCGTCCACGGTTTTGGCGCGGCGATCGATCTCAACACGAAACACGCCGATTACTGGCTGTGGTCGGGAGGCAAGCCCGGCAATGTCCCGAACTACAAAAACCGCTTTCCGATGAAGATCGTCGCGGCATTCGAGCGCCATGGCTTTATCTGGGGCGGTCGCTGGTATCACTACGACACCATGCATTTCGAATACCGCCCGGAACTGCTGGTCATCGCCGCTGCCGCCGGCGTCTCGGCCTGCGACTGAGGGAAATCTACTTCCTGTAGATCAGCCAGCTCTTGCCGACATAGTCCTTCTTCATGCTGTCATCGAAGAAGACTGAGCGGTTCCGGCCGGCGTTCTTGGCATTGTAGAGCGCCGTATCGGCATTGGCGTAGAGCTCGCCGGGATCACTCGCCTGCGAACCCATTGCAAAGCCGAGCGAGATGGTGACCGGGCCGTAGTCGATGCCGGAGCGTGAATTGCGGAAGATCCGGGTTTCCAGCGCGCGGCGGACCCGCTCGCAGATGATCATCACTTCTTCCGGCGTGTTGCCTTCGACGATGATCGCGAATTCCTCGCCGCCGGAGCGGGCGACGAAGACATCCTTGCGGACGTTCGAGCGGATCACGGAAGCGACCGTCGCAAGGATCTTGTCGCCGACCGGATGGCCGTAGCTGTCGTTGATCTTCTTGAAGTTGTCGATATCGGCCAGTACCAGTGCGGTGACCGGCAGCAGGGCCATATTGTCGTAAGTCGCCGCAAGGCGCTCGTCGAAGGCCCGGCGGTTGGCGATACGGGTCAAAGAATCGGTGTTGGCGATACGCTTGTATTCGTCGAGTTCCCGCCGGACCTGGTCCATTTCCTGCGAGCGCTGAACGACGCCGCCGACGGTCTTTTCGCCATGCGCCATGGTGCTGCCAGTCGCTTCGCTCAGCAGCGCCAGCGCGCTGGTCAGCAGGTCGTTGGAAAAACTGCTCTTGGAGTTGATCCGCTGAGCGGTTTCACCAAGCAGCTTGCCGTAGCTTTCGAGCGAGCTCTGCTCCTGGCGCAACAGTTTCAGGAGGGCGTCCAGTTCGCCAAGAATCCTGGTATGGGCGTCTTCGATGACCGCCACCTGGCCCGTTCCAAGGTAGCGATGCGAAAGTGCGTCCAGCTCCTCCTGCGTGGCACGGCTTCCGAGCGCCGCCAGATCGCGGGTTAGGTCAGGATTGGAACCGATATAGGCCTCGTAGAAAAGCTGATAGTTACGAGGGATTGGCGCGACGCCCATCGATCGCACCGCATAGATGATCTGGCCGATCAGATCGCTAGATTGCGCTCTCGGCGCTGTTGCCGTCGTCATCGACGATCCCCACTAGATCTCACCTGTATGCTATGAAACGAAGTAGTATGTGAAAAATGTTGGAAAAGAATTAAGGGGTGCGAGCTGAAGAGCTTATTCTTAAATTTATTTCGCATTTCTGAAATACCCGCTTTTACCCTCAAAACTAATGGGTTTACAGACTTCGAGCCCGAAGAAATATTCACCTTTAGAATGTTGATATATTGTCGGAATTAATCATTGTAGGCTGACCGAAAGAGAAAACCCGCCATTCGGGGGACGGGCCTGCTCGTTATATTGTAAATCAGGTCGCCTTATTTGGGACCGATCATGTTCTCCGGGCGGACATACTGGTCGAATTCCTCGTTCGTCAGGTATCCGCCGCCGACCGCTTCTTCGCGAAGAGTCGTTCCGTTCTTGTGGGCGGTCTTGGCGATTTTGGCGCAGATGTCGTAGCCGAGCCGGGAGTTGAGAGCGGTGACCAGCATCAGCGAATTTTCCACGCCGCGTCTGATATTGTCTTCCCGGGCCTCGATGCCGACGACGCAATTGTCGGTGAAGGAGACCGCAGCGTCGCCGAGCAGCTGCACCGACTGCAGGAAATTATAGGCCATCATCGGATTGTAGACGTTCAGTTCGAAATGGCCCTGGCTGCCGGCGAAGGTGAGCGCCGCGTGGTTGCCGAAGATGTGGGCGCAGACCTGGGTCAAGGCTTCCGACTGGGTCGGATTGACCTTGCCTGGCATGATCGACGACCCCGGTTCGTTTTCCGGCAGCGATAGTTCGCCAAGGCCCGCACGCGGACCGGAACCGAGGAAGCGGATGTCGTTGGCGATCTTGAAGAGAGCGGCAGCAGCAGCGTTGATCGCGCCGTGGGCGAAGACCATGGAATCATGCGACGCGAGCGCTTCGAACTTGTTCGGGGCGGTGACGAAGGGCAGATCGGTGATCTTCGAGATCTCCTCGGCTACCTTTTCGGCAAAGCCGACCGGGGCGTTGAGGCCGGTACCGACCGCTGTGCCGCCCTGAGCGAGCTTGGAGAGCGCCGGCAGCGTCAGTTCGATATTGGCGATCGCCGAGCCGACCTGTGCCGCATAACCGGAAAATTCCTGGCCGAGCGTCAGCGGGGTGGCGTCCTGCGTATGGGTGCGGCCGATCTTGATGATGTGAGAGAAGGCCTTGACCTTCACGTCCAGCGCTTCGTGCAGATGCTTCAGCGACGGGATCAGGTGCCGCACGATGGTTTCGACGCAGGCGATGTGCATGGCCGTCGGGTAGGTGTCGTTCGACGACTGGCTCATGTTGACGTGGTCGTTGGGATGGACGGGCTTCTTGGAGCCCATCACGCCGCCGAGCATTTCGATCGCGCGGTTGGAGATCACCTCGTTGGCGTTCATGTTCGACTGGGTGCCGGAACCGGTCTGCCAGACGACCAGCGGGAAGTGGTCGTCCAGCTTGCCGTCGATGACTTCCTGCGCCGCTTCGACGATGACCTTGCCGAGCGAAGCGTCGAGGCCGCCCAGTTCCATGTTGGCGCGGGCGGCGGCCTGCTTGACGATGCCGAGCGCCCGGACGACCGCGAGCGGCTGCTTCTCCCAGCCGATCTTGAAGTTGCCGAGCGAGCGCTGCGCCTGGGCGCCCCAATAACGGTCGCTTGCCACTTCGATCGGGCCAAACGTGTCGGTTTCGGTGCGGGTCGATGCCATCTTCGCTGCCTCTTTTTGCTCGTGGTCGCTGCCGGTGTCTTGAAAGATCAACAACGCGTTACCGCGTCGGAGCCGGCCGGCGGCATTACTATACGATTGCTGAACGTCCGCAAGCCGCCGAAACAGGCTTTTTGGTACGCTTTCGTCGTGCCTTTTATGACACGGACCGCGTAATTATGCAGCAGAATCCGCCCCCTCAAGGGGTCCTTGTCGACGGCTGTCAGTAAAAATTTAACGAATAGTTTCTTAACCTTCCGGCTGCGCACCGATGCTGTTTTCCGATGGAACTGAAACCCGCCGGACACTCGGGCGTTTCTTTCCATCCCTCGCGCGATCGGTTAGATGGCGTGATACATATTCGAGCCCGCGGATCAGGACGCGGATGCAGGTGACGGGGACGACATTGCAGCACAAACACAAAAAAACTTCGATCGCATTGGCGCTCGTGTCCGGCATCTCGATTTTTACCGGAGCCGCCGTTCCCGCACATGCCGTGACCCTTCTCGATCTCTTGCGTGGTGGTCCTGGGGCAGACCGCCCAAGGCACGCCGATAACGGCCTGCCGGGTGTCGGCGGCAATGCCAGCATGCCGAGCGAGCGCAGTCTCGCCGATCCCGAACCGCTGCCGAAGGTCTCGGGGCCGCGTTATTACACGTATAAGCCGGATGCCGAGCGGGTTGTGAAGACGAGCGCCTTCGCTGCGGCGTCCGCGACGGACGGTACGCGCCTTATCACAGAGGCCAGGGTTTCGGCCCCGCCGGAAATTGCCACCGCTCTTGAAGCCTTCTACGGCAAGGCCGCGGAGCCTCTCTGGGTCACCGCCGGCGACGTCAATGACAAGGCGAGGGGCGTTCTGTCGCTGTTCGAGCGTGCCGGCGAATACGGTTTGGAACCGGCCGACTACATCCTGCCGGTCCCGGCGCTGACCACCGCAAGCGTTGCCGCGCCCGCCGATGCGGCAACCCCCATCAATGTTTCCGCAACGGCATCGGCGCCGGTTTCCGCCGCCGACAGCCACGACCGCGCCCTCATGCAGTTCGAGCTGGCGCTGTCGGAAAAGGTGCTGATGTTTGCGCAGGACATGGTGCGCGGCCGTATCGATCCGAACAAGGTATCGGGCTACCACGACTTCAAGCGCAAGGACGTCAAGCTTTCGCTCGTCCTGCCTTTCGCGCAGACCGGAACCGATGTCGCCGCCTATCTCCAGGGCCTTGCGCCGCAGGGTCCCCAATTCCAGGCGCTGAAGGCCGAGCTGGCGACGCTGCGCACCGCCGCCGCCAACGACGGTCCGCGCATCTCGCTGCCGGACGACATTCTCCTGAAGCCGGGCAAGAGCAGCCCGGATATGGCGAGCATCATCGCCGCCATCCAGCATACCGGTTCCGAAGCGCTGAAGACCAAGCATGCGGCGACGCTGACGGCCTACCAGCAGACCCCGGACTACACGCCCGAGCTCGTCGAGGTCGTCAAATCCTTCCAGGCCGAAGTCGGCCTCAAGGCGGACGGCGTCATCGGCAACGCGACGGTGCGCAAGATGGTCGGCCACACGTCGAAGGACAAGATCGAGAAGGTCGAAGTCGCCATGGAACAGGCGCGCTGGCTGCCGGACGATCTCGGCCAGCGTTACGTCTTCATCAACCAGCCGGCCTTCATGGTCTATTATCATGACCGCGGTGCTGAACAGTTTTCGATGCGCGTCGTGGTCGGCGGCAAGGCCAATCAGACCTATTTCTTCCAGGACGAGATCGAAACGGTCGAGTTCAACCCCTATTGGGGCGTTCCGCAGTCGATCATCATCAACGAGATGCTGCCGCACCTGCGCCAGGATCCGAGCTATCTCGACCGGATGGGTTACGAGGTGTCGATTGGCGGAAAGGCGGTCCCGTCGAGCAGCGTCAACTGGTTCGGCTCGACCGACAAGATCTCCGTGCGCCAGCCACCGTCGGGCGACAACGCCCTCGGCGATCTGAAGATCCTCTTCCCGAACAGCCATGCGATCTACATGCATGACACGCCCTCGAAGAGCTTCTTCCAGCGCGACATGCGGGCACTGAGCCACGGGTGCGTACGTCTTGCCGAACCGCGCAAGATGGCCGCCGCCGTGCTCGGCACGACGATCGACGACGTGAACGGCCGGATTGCCGCCGGCCAGAACGTCGCCACCAAGGTGCCGGTCAGGATCCCGGTCTATGTCTCCTACTTCACCGCCTGGCCGAACAAGGACGGCAAGGTCGAATATTTCGACGACGTCTATGGCCGTGACGATGCGACGGTGAGAGCCTTTGCCGCGACGACCAAGGTCCGTGCGGCCCAGAGCTGAGCTTTCTGCCGGGATCGAGTTTGGATTACAGAAGGCGGCCTCGTGCCGCCTTTTTACGTGGCTGTCGCCACCCGCTTCACATCGGCCGAAATCAACGTTTCCACCATTTCCACGGTCAGCTCGTGATAACCGCCGATCACCCGGTCCGGGTTGAGCGTATCGACGGCGACGTCGGAATAACCGAAGCTCACGGCGATCGAGGGAATTCCGGCATTTTGCGCGGCGAGAATATCGTTGACGCTGTCGCCGATCATGACGCACGTGGCGGGGTCGCCGCCGGCCCGTTCGATGGTGCCTAAAATATGCCGGGCATCCGGCTTGCGGACGGCAAAAGTGTCGCCGCAGGTCATCGCGACAAAGCGATCCAGAAGGCCGAGCTTTTCAAGAAGCGGGAAGGCGAGCCGTTCGGACTTGTTGGTGCAGACGGCGAGCCGCATGCCGGCGGCCGACAGGCGGTCGAGACATGCAACGACACCGTCGTAGGGGCGGCTTCGGCCCGGCATCTCCGCCTCATAATGCTCCATATAGCGGTCGAACAGCCTGGCCGCGGTCGGCTCGTCGAGCGGAACTCTGCGCAGTTCGAACGCACGGCGGATCATCACGCGCACGCCCTGGCCGACGAGATGGGTGAGGTCCTCGAACGTCACCGGCTGCAGGCCGACGTCCTCGATCGTATAATTGAGGCTGTCGATCAGATCCGGTGCGGTGTCGATCAGCGTGCCGTCGAGGTCGAAAATGACGAGTGGAGCGGTCAATGGAACCTCGTGAACGTCGTTCGGGGGATGTCCCGGATTACGCAATGCTGCCGTGAAATGCAAATATGCGAGATTCGCCCACCTTCGTAAAACCCATGGCTTCGTAAAACCCGCCGTGAGGGGACTTTCGTTTGCCGGGAGACGCGTGTAAACAGCGGGTCGGCGAAACAGCGGGGAGCTTTTGGCGGATGGACGCCCGGGAAATGAAAGTCAAGGCGGCGCAAGCGGCACTGGCCTATGTCGAGGACGGCATGAGGCTTGGTATCGGCACCGGTTCGACGGCGGACGAATTCGTCAGGCTACTCGCCGAAAAGGTTCACGAGGGCTTCAAGGTCGAAGGCGTGCCGACGTCCGAGCGTACCGCGCGGCTCTGCGTCGAGCTCGGTGTCCCGCTGAAATCGCTCGACGAGCTTCCGGAACTCGATCTGACGATTGACGGTGCCGACGAAGTCGATGCCAACCTGACCCTGATCAAGGGCGGCGGCGGTGCATTGCTGCGCGAAAAGATCGTCGCCGCGGCGTCTGCCCGCATGATCGTGATCGCCGACGAAAGCAAGCTCGTCGGCATGCTCGGGGCCTATCCGCTGCCGATCGAAATCAATCCCTTCGGTCAGACGGCGACCCAGATCGCGATCGAAAAGGCCGCCTCCAGATTGGGGTTGAGCGGCGAGTTGAAGCTGCGCAAATCGGGGGCTGATGTCTTCACGACGGATGGCGGCCACTACATTTTCGACGCATCTTTTGGCCGCATTCCTGATGCAGACGCTCTGTCAGCGGAGCTGAATTTCATTCCCGGTGTCGTGGAACACGGGCTGTTCATCCATATGGCGTCCTTAGCGATCATTGCCGGTGAGGCTGGAGCGCGGACGCTCGAGGCGAAATAAACTAGGAGCAACAAACTCATGATCAGATTCGCGGTTCTCGGCCGTGCCGCCGCTGTGGCTATCCTCTTCTCCGGCGCCTTCACGGTATCGGCTCGCGCACAGGAAGTTTCGGAAGCCCAGCTTGCCGCTGCACGCGATGCGATCGCGTCGCTCAACGTTACGGATCGCTACGACAACATCCTGCCCAACCTGGCGGAGCGTCTGAAGGCTCAGTTCATCCAGGCCTCTCCCAACTTCCAGGGGCAGATCTCCAACGTCGTCGACGAGCAGGCACTCGTGCTTGCGCCGCGCCGTGCCGATCTGGAGAAGGAAGCCGCGACCATCTACGCCAAGAGCTTCTCGGTCGACGAACTGAAGTCGATCTCTACCTTCTTCAACACGGAAACCGGCAAAAAGCTGCTGACCAACCAGCCGCTCGTCAGCCGCGAACTGACCAAGGCCGCTGAAATCTGGGCAAACGGGGTTTCCCGCGACCTGACGAACCAAAGTTCCGAAAAGCTGCGCGGCATCATCGATGCAAACCCGATCAAGCCGCCGGTCGTCGATCCGGCTCCCGCGGAAGCACAGGCCGCACCCGCGCCGGCAAAGCCTGCACCGGCCAAGCCCGCCGCTG
>NZ_JALBGV010000085.1 GCF_023006505.1 Neorhizobium sp. SHOUNA12A | reverse complement strand
ATCCGCCATTCTGCGTCGGTTAGGTCTCCACGTGCCATCGCTGCCTCCTAAAAAGCAGCTTTGAATCAGACCATAACTGATTTGAGAAGACACTTTGTCAACATGACCTAGTGTCCTGTCCCGCAAATAGCTTTACATAAGCGTTCGATCTTTTCGAAGATTTCCTGGCTTGTGGCGGTCCAGACAAAAGGTTTCGCCTTCGCATTATAGGCTTGGACGAAGGCGTTGATTTTTTCGACCAAGTCCTTGGCACTAACGAAAGAGGCGCGACGTATCTGGCGTTGTGTGATGAGCGCAAACCACCGCTCGACCTGGTTGAGCCATGATGCATAGGTCGGCGTGTAATGGATATGGAAGCGCGGACGTGCCGCAAGCCAGGCACGGACTTTCGGATGTTTGTGGGCTGCATAGTTATCGACCACAAGATGAGCGTCGAGATCAGGTGGGACGTTCGCCTCGATGTGCTTGAGGAAACCGAGGAATTCCTGGTGTCGGTGACGGGCCCGGCATTGGGTGAGAACCTGACCGTTCGCGATGTCGAGGGCGGCGAATAATGTGGTCGTTCCGTGCCGGACGTAATCGTGTGTGACGCCTTCGAGATACCCAAGACCGAGCGGCAGTACAGGTTGAGTGCGTTCCAGCGCCTGGATTTGTGTCTTCTCGTCAACGCAGAGCACGACTGCATGATCTGGTGGATTGAGGTAGAGCCCGACGATGTCCTTGACCTTGTCAACAAATAGAGGATCGGTCGAGAGCTTGAAATTTTTCGAGCGATGCGGCTGAACGCCGAACAATGTCAACATGCGTCCAACAGTGGTCTTGGACAGGCCTGTGGCCGCCGCCGCCGCGCGTACCGTCCAGTGGGTGCCGTCGGTGGGTTTGCTGTCGAGAACCGTGCGCAGCAGTTGCGCTACCCTCTCTTCGTCATGAGTTCTCGGTCGTCCAGGTCGGGCTTCCCCGTAAAGTCCGACGAGCCCCTGTTCAAACCATCGCTTACGCCAATGGCAGACCGTCGGGTTCGTCGTCCCAAGCCGGTGGGCAATCGCGGTATTGGTTTCGCCATCGGCTGAGGCCAGCACGATCTGCGCACGGCGAACCACGCTGTGAGGAGCTGAATGGGAGCGGCTGATGCGCTCCAACTCCTCGCGTTCGCCTTCACTCAGACAAAGGATGCGTTCTTGCGGTCGACCGATACGCGCCATATCCGTTCTCCTTGCAGATAACGAATCTTCTGCCCGTTGCGACCTTATGTAAAGCTATTTGCGGGACAGGACACTAGGCAGTGTGGGCGGATTTGACCAAGATGAATGCGGCGGCGATGGAAACGATGGCAGCAAAGTTGCGCTTCGTCTTCTCGCAGCGTAGTGCGACCCGCTTGAAGCGTTTGAGCTTGCCAACGGCCTGTTCGATGCGCGCGCGACCTTTGTAGATTGCCTTTGCGAAGAAGCCCGGCTTTCCCTTCTCGTTGGAGTTGTGCGGGATCACCGGAATGATGCCGTGCGACCGGGCTGCATTGCGATTGGCTTGCTGGCGTATCCCTTATCGGCAACCGCTGCCTTGGCCTTGATGTCGGGGCCGAGGTCGAGCAAAAGCGGGAAGTGCGGCGCGTCGCCTTTCTCTCCACCGGTCAGGTCGAAGGCGATAGGATAGCCCTCGAAGTCGGTCTTCAAATGGATTTTGGTCGTAAAACCGCCGCGTGATCTGCCGAGCGCCTGGCCGTCCTGCCCCCTTTTGCCCCGGCCGCCGAGACATGGGCACGCACAATCGTTGCGTCGAACATCTGCACCAGATCGGCCGATGAAGACAACGACGCAAGATGCTTGAAAAACAGGTCGAACGTGCCTGTCTTGCTCAGCCGATCGAAGCGTTTCCAGACGCTGTTCCATTTGCCGAACTGCACATGCAAAGCTCCCCATGTGATGTTGTGGACCGCGAAATAGTGCAATGCTTCGAGGAACAGCCGGTCGTCGCGGCCCTTGTCGCCTCGGCGCGGTAACGAGGCGCGGAAAACCTCAAGCGCCACTGTCCAATCGTCTTCTGTCATCTTCGTGCTCATGCCGACCTCCAAATCAGTCGGCACTCCATGAATCAGACTAAGCTCAAGTCAGGAATCCCAAAGGGGCCACATGCGGCAATCCGCCCACACCGCCTAGTAGCAACGGCATAATCGCTCGGCCACGTGCTATCGCGCATGCAGCCCAATGAGGTTTGCAGGAAGGATCGTGAAGATGGCCTGACAGTCGATCGGCGTTTGGAAAGCCCGTTTAAAAAAACGGCACGTGGTGCCGGCGGACTTATTGGGTCACTGAACGCGCGGATGTCCATCGTGGCCATGGGGGTTACCCATGAGACCGTATACGTTGACGCAGACTGATCCGAACACGGTAAAATCCTCTTGCAGACGGGCGGGCCATACGCTTTTTTATACATCCATCCTCGGCCTCGCAGCCAGGCACCGAGCGCACTTCGGCTGATCGTCACCTGCCGTTCGACGGACAAGCACTCGACCATCTCATCGAGAGTCACGTCCGTCACGTCCTAGCGTTCTTCGATCAACTCGATGACGAAGGCCTCGCGTGCATCCAGTGCCGACGGCCGCCTCCAACCCTGCGGTCGGGAGGTTCGCTCACCGTCTTTCGCTCTTGCAATCCGGCCGATCGCCGTGCAAATGCCAACCTCGAACCGAGCCGCCGCCGGCCGGGCCGAAAGGCCAGCAGCAGACGCTTTCAACAAACGCAATCGAAGGGCATCGTCCAATGCCCGTGCCATCATCCACCTCTTCGCTGTGGATGTTGAATCAGCCGCGCATCGCATCGTCACATCACGGTTGATTCATTGATCGCCGGATCGGCTCTAGAAACGGTTGGCGATACCGATACTGATTACATCTTGGTCGAAATCCGACCTCAGGCCCGCCAAGTAAACCGGCGAGAAATTATTATAGCGATATTCCATACGGATAAATGTGGAGTTTGTGGCGGCCCAATCGATGCCGAGACCGATCGTCCAGCCATGCGCCACTTCACTATCGTCGGGATCTTTGACATAGGCATTCGTCGCCGTCGAGCCGCCGGCGGCATATAGAAGAACGTCACCAAACGCGTATCCAGCGCGCACCCGGGCGGAGCCGGAAAAGCCTGTACCAACCCGAGCTCCATAAAGGGGCCTCTTATTCCAATCATAATTGACGTCCGCTTCGACGCCCACGACATACCCACTGGAAACCGTCCAATTGCGGCCAGCGAATGCGCCAATACGACCACCAAGGAAGTCCTCGTCGTCGCTCCCGCACACACAGGTGCCGAAGATCCCCTGTGTCCATCCATAACCCACGTGAATCCCAACATAAGGTCCTTCCCATAGACCGATCTGTGGCTCATCATAAACAGGCGGGACCGGGACGCTCATTTCCACCAGATCCGCCCCTTTTGCGTTTACGCTCAATGAAAGAAATACGGCCGACGCCAGATGAAACATCGTCTTCATGAAATACCTCCAAAAAATATTTGATGCGTTATTGCAATAAAGAATACCCATTCAAAAATGGCGATCAAACGCACAACTATTTCAAGTGTAACGTAGGTGATGTAATCAACATTTTTTTGCATATCGTCACAATTACTAACTTGTACATTTCGACAACTTCACAGGGAAGTTTGTTTTTTTCACGCAACGTGCGCAAGATTTAAAACAGTTGCATATGTAAGAGTGACATTCAAACTTGGTTGTCTAACACCGATAATATTCGAGATTGATCCGGCTCTGACGGCCAATCCTCGACTGTCGTTTCCAAACGGAGATTTTATGGCTCAAAAGCGCATGTCGTCAGGCAGTCTGCCTCCCCAATCGCCTGACAAGGACAATTTGATCTTGTCAGATGATGACTTTTGGAAGGAAGCCGGAAAGCTTGCCGACGGACACCATCGTTCGAAGCGTTTGCGCCTGCTTGGCGCTCCAGAGAACCTTGTTCTGGATAAAACATCCCCGAGCAATCGAAATGACGCAGAACTGCCAAAGACATTCTCTGAACGCGATAAACCAGACGAACAGCTCGAGAAGCCCAGGCGTCCGAAAGCCTGGTGGGAAGGCCTGGATCCAGAAACTTTCGCCA
This sequence comes from Neorhizobium sp. SHOUNA12A, assembly GCF_023006505.1. Lineage (GTDB taxonomy): Bacteria > Pseudomonadota > Alphaproteobacteria > Rhizobiales > Rhizobiaceae > Neorhizobium. The sequence goes on along the minus strand of NZ_JALBGV010000085.1, from coordinate 18,975 downwards.
TTGTCCGGGATCGACTAGGTCCTGATTTCCATTTTGGAATGGATGACCCTGCCCGGGCCTGGAAACCCGTTCCACCACGACGATTCCGGGAATTTCCAAGCTGTCTTATTCAGATCGATGCTCATACATTTGTCAGTAAACGCCGTTTTGTAGAACACGTTAAGAAACACCGCAAAACCGAAATCAGCCCTGAAGACATTGACGGCTTTATCGGTAAAAGCAACGTGATCCTGAAAACGCCGAACGGTTACTTATCACCCGAGACCCTGAAAACGACCGATCCAGGCCTGCGGAAAACCTTGATGAGAGAGCAAGGACTATACGAGCCAATCGGTTTACGGAGCGGCTTTTTGAAGCTACCGGAGATTATCGTACACGCAGATGAAAACACGTTCGTCAGCGGCGAAAAACTCAAGATGAAACTCGACTCAGCCGGCGTGAAGTTCGGTCAGCTTCTCTATGAGGAGCAGGCATTCTTGCTCAACCATACCATTTCTGGAAACCAAACAGGGAACTTTTCTGTATTGGGTCTATATGCGAGAGGTTATCGCAAATTAAGCAAGCTCCAAAGAGAACAGCTCAACCTGCCGGAGAATGTTCAATCAAAATTACCCAACGACCGTACCTGCTCACCATACCGCGACTTTACAGAGGATCTTTATCCACGCGTCGGCGAGCGTTTATATCCCAAGGGATCGGAAGACTTTGCGAAAGAACTCACTTCTGGGTTCCTCAATCTGAAGGAGACCAATGCGAATTGGGCGTACGCCCCCCCCGAAAAGCAGGCTCTGAACATGCGACGCGACTTGTTGGAGCGAAAGCCAAACGCCGCGAGCCTCGTTCGAGATTAACCTACCTCCTTTCTTCGGGCGCCGTCGCTTGTGGCCCGATGTCGTCAGCGTGCACTGCGCCGTTCCTGCGACAGGTGTTGCCTACCCATACTTTCCGGCATTGCGTCATGCGTCTGATGAACGTTGTTGGAAAAGCGAGCAGCACCTACGCTGATGTCAATCTCCCTCGCAGCGTTGGCTGCACACGGTGAAGGAACGGCCATGATGAAGAATATCCTCGTTGTCGATGATGATAGCTCCATGAGAAATCTGCTGGTCGAATATCTGTCCCAGCACGCCTTCCATACCAGTGCCGCGGAAAACAGCCGTCAGGTAAATCGCCACATGACGGCGGAGGAAACGGATCTCGTGATCGTAGACCTCAATCTTGGCGAAGAAGACGGTCTGCAGATCGTGCGCAATCTGAGCACAAAATCCGACATTCCCATCATCATTATCAGCGGTGATCGGCTCGATGAAGCCGACAAGGTGATGGGATTCGAGCTTGGTGCGACGGATTATGTCACGAAACCCTTCGGGCTGATGGAGCTGCTGGCGCGTATCAAGGTTGCCCTTCGCGAGCGGCCGGAACGCAAGGCCGAAAATCACAACAAGGTCTATCTGTTCGACGGCTGGCGGCTCAGCACAAAACACCGCAGGTTGCGAGATGCTGCAGGCGCTGAGACTAAGTTGACGGCGGGCGAGTTCAATCTATTGACGGCTTTCCTCAAACAACCCCGTCAGATCCTGTCGCGCGAGCAGCTTCTCCTGGCTACGCGAATTTATGACCAGGAGATTTACGATCGCAGTGTCGATGTTCTGATCCTTCGCCTGAGACGCAAGCTGGAGCAGGACGCCTCCAATCCCCGTTATATCAGAACAGAGCGTGGCGCCGGTTATATTTTCGACACCGATGTCCAGCTTGAAGGACCAAGGGTGAGGCTGTAATGAAACCAACGCGCCGCCGCTTCCGATATGCGGTCACGATTTTCCTGGCCGTTCTTCCTGTGGATCTGTCGCTGGGGTTCAGCCGCAATGAGCCCGTCGCTCCTTTGCCGAATACCGAACCGCAGGACGCGCGAAAGGTGGAGCTTGGCCGCGCCTTGTTCTCCGACACCATCCTGTCGAGTAACGACGCCGTGTCATGTACCAGCTGCCACGATCTTGCCGCCGGTGGCACTAATCGTATGTCGCGGGCGATTGGGCTTGCCGATGGCAAAGTACTTTTCAATGTTCCGACGATCTTCAATGTCACGAACAATCATACTTTTGGCTGGCGCGGCAATATCAAATCTCTGGCCGCACAAAACGAAAAAGTCCTGCTTGATTATAATTTGATGGCAATCACCTGGGACACGCTGATTCCGAAACTTGCCGGCTCTTCTTATGGAGCCCAGTTCGAAGCGGCCTATGGTTCATCTCCAACCCGAGAAACCGTTCTCGATGCGTTGATTTGTTTTGAGATGTCGCTACGCACACCTGACGCTCCCTTTGATCACTATATGCGCGGGGATACCGGAGCACTCTCGGCGGAACAGATAGAAGGATATCTGCTTTTTAAGGATTATGGCTGCGTCTCCTGTCACCAAGGCTCGAATATCGGCGGCAACATGACCCAGAAGCTCGGCATATTTCTATCCGACGGTGACGCCTTGCCGTTCCGGGTGCCAAGCCTGAGAAATGTCACCGCCACCGGCCCCTATTTTCATGACGGCTCGGTCGATCAACTGCCGCAAGCGGTTTCCATAATGGGTAGACTGCAGCTCGGCAGGGAGCTGTCGGAAAAAGATGTCACAGCCATCGTCGCTTTTCTGTCAAGCCTGACCGGCGTCTACGACGATGGAAGCCTGCCCAACCCTGGGGACGGTGCCAGATGAGAATCGCCATCCTGCTGGTCGCCGGTCTGGTATCCATGATCCTGGCGATGAGCAGGGGGCCTGACGGGGATGGCCACGAAGCGATTCTCAATGCCATGAGAACCATCAATCTCAGTTACGCCGCTCTGCAGCGTGACGTACTTCAGGCTCGCTCGGGGATCCTCAAGAACTACGATTTCCTCGGATTGGCCATCGATCGGATGCGCGCCGAGGTACAGACGATCGACGCGCTGACTGCCTCGCTCTCATTCGTCGATTCCACCGAACGGGACGGCTGGATAAAGGTTATGAAAAATGCGCTCGATCGGAACGAGGTCACGATCGAACGCTTCAAGTCCGGCAATGCGCTGATCCAGAATTCGCTGAAGATCTTTATCCAGACATGGCGGGAAATGCAGGCGCGGCCGCGCGGCCCCAACTTCGTCGCTCTTATGGATGTTCAGCAGCTCGGCCAGCAGATGTGGCAGTTTCAGAATACGCCGGACCCGGAACTTGCCAAAGAGATCCGGCGAGGTCTGATGCGTCTGCATGATACCCCCTCGCCTGCCATCGACGATCTGAAAAAGCCACTTCTGGACCACGGCTACCTCATCCTGAACACCCTCCCTTCCGTCGACGAGATCGTCGGCGGGATACAGGCATCCGACGGCATCGATGGAAGCCTTGAGTTCCAGCGCGCGTATCTGCAGCAGTTCGGGCAGATGAGCAGGCAAACCTCCAAGGCGCGGCTCATCCTTTCGGGCATTTCTCTCAGCCTTTGTGCCTATGCAACCTATCTGGCGTTTCGCCTGAAATTTTATGCCGACAGCCTGCGCTGGCGGCTTTACGTAGAGCAGTCGGTCAACGACGCCATAACCCGCCTGTCACTGGAGCCCGAGCGCTTCCGGATCGTCATGGACGGAGCGCTCAAAAAAATGGCCGAGGTTTTCGGCTTTGGAACCGTCTCGTTGATCACCCTGAATCCAGACAGCTGGGATGTGACCGGCGTCTTCACCCCAGATGGGCGGCCCAATGCGCCTGAACCGCTGGTCCAGGATTTCATCGCCGACCTGCGCGAAAAGCCGCAACCTTTTTCGGATCCGGTACTATGGCGTCACCGCGCGCCAGGTTCGCCGCTTGCCGCATTCTGCGATCTCGTGTGCAAGCGAAAGCCATTGGCGCTTGCATCGGCGGCTAAACCTCATGAGGGACTGGTGGTGATGCTGGTCGCCGAGTGCCGGCTGGCCAACTGGAACATGCGAACCGATTCGCAGATATTGCGCATGACGACCGAACTCCTGGCGTTGGCTATAGAAAAACATCACCGACTGACCGAACTGGATGAGTTGGATCGACGCCTAGAGGAGGCGCAGCGTCTGGAGGCGGTCGGTACGCTCGCAGGGGGGGTTGCCCACGAATTCAACAATATCCTGATGGCAATCATGGGATATGCGGAAATGGCCGTGGCTGCGCTTACTCCAGGCCTTCCCACACGCGCCCATGTCGAACATATCCTGACGGCCGGTCATCGCGCCAAGCTGGTGGTCGATCAAATGCTTGCCTTTGGTCGCCTGCGGCGGAACCCAGCGCTTCCCTTCAACGTGACGGCGGCGGTCACCGAGATCCTTTCGGATATCGAAATCTGCGTCACCCCCTCGGTCAGACTCCATCTGGATATTCCCGATACTCTCTTGGTCATCCTGGGCCATCCGATCGAGATCCAGCAGATACTGGTCAACCTGTGCAAGAACGCCGCCGAAGCGATCGGTGGCCAGGGCCATGTCAAACTCAAGGTCACCACAATCGATGTCACGACGGAGCGCGCCCTGTCGCATGGGCATCTGCAGACGGGACACTATGTCTGGATCAGCGTCACGGATACGGGGCCGGGTATCGCGCCCGGGCACCTGCAACGGATTTTTGAGCCGTTTTTCACCACCAGGGGAGACAAGGGCGGCACAGGGCTCGGCTTGTCGGTCGTGCACGGAACCGTCAAATCGTTGAAAGGATCGATGCATGTCAGTAGCATCCTGGGCAAGGGGACACGTTTTGACATGTTCTTCCCACATCTTGAGGCAAACCTCGCTCCACAGATGATCCACCGGCAGCTGGAGGATATTCCGACCGGAAGCGGCGAACTCGTCGCGATTGTCGATAGCGACGAAACATCTCGCCATATGTGGGAGGAAAGGATCGCGGCGCTGGGCTACGAGCCGGCCGGCTTTCCGTCGACTGGGGAGCTTTCCGACTGGTGTTCGCGCGGCCAGACATGGCCCGATGCGATGGTGCTTGTCGCGTCGGATCGAAATACAAACCCCGGTCTGCCAGCTGTCCTGAGCGATCTGCCGCGCATCGTTATCTGCCGCGCAATCGGTGCTACGCCGCCGGCGGGATCACGCCATGTGCTCCGAGAGCCGGTCGGCGCGCGCGGTCTGGCCGTGGCCATGCGGGCGGTGCTGGTGCCGGCCACGGAAGGAAAGATGGCCGCGCGTCGATAGCACTGCCACATCTTCGATGCCATCTCAAATTAGATGATTTCAACTGAAATACAGATACAGTTTCTATTATGTTGAATTTGACTAACCCAAATGAAGATCCCACATTTCATTGTATCGACGACAGAAGTTAGGCCGGCATTTCGGCAACATCTCTCGCCTATCCTCCCGCGCGAGAATGCCGGGCCTGAGAACGCACAGCTTTCAAACCACAGGAGATGAGAATGCTGGAAGAACAAAAACTGCCGAAGAAACCGGGCAAGGGCCTGAGGATCGTACGTTCGGAATCAACACCCGACGATGACGATTATTACGACGATCGCGAACCCTATTTCGACGATATCGCCGAGGAACATCACGCTTTTGCGATGGAATTGTTCAACGAAGTACTCAAATCCAAAAAGTAATTTTTTAACAACATACATACCAAAGGAATAAGACTATGGGCGAACCTGAAGACAATTTTAAGGAATTGGCGGAAGCTGATAGAAACAGAACATATCGAGTTATAGACGATTTTGAAGGAAGCGTATTTAAGATATACGTGGGACAACCCGCTGGAAAAATGTACTTCTCGTATCCTATCAAAGATTTTGAAAGTAAATTCGGCAAAATTACTGGAGATATGATCTACAATACCCATCAGATCACATTTGTAGACCGGCATGGCAACGCTTTCGCGGCAAGCCAGTTGAACAACAACCTTTATGACCAGCAAGCGGACAATGCCGCAAACGGCAAACCCCCCGGCGAAGCCAGGAAAGAAATGACCGCGAGGGCCAAAAATATACTTCTGGCATATGGCCTACCGGATAATATATTAAAACCCGCAAGAGTTTCGCAAGGTACTTTTCTCAGTGAAAGAACTCAGCAACAAGAGCAATTCTACAAGTTGCAGGGAGAAAAACAGTTCCTGGATACCCCAGGTGGAAAGCGCCCGTTTCAATACGAGTATCAAAACAAGATCACCTCCGGCTCGCGAATGGGTGACTGTGTGGTCAATCATGGAGGGTACCTGATACATGTCTATTGCACGCCGGGGGATGGCTTTTCAACGGTCAAAGCAATAACCCAGAATTTTACGATTACCGATAACCAGGGACGGCAACACGTTCCCCGAGTGGGCGTCGTCTCCAGTAGCAATACTGCACATGACAGTAAATTTTTCGAAACGCGCCCTAAATGGGGCACCCCCGACAAACGTCTTGCACTCCGCGTCGAAGGGACCCTCAGCGCCTACACGCCGCAAGTCACGGTCACTCTGGAAAAAAATGGCAATATGATCAATGCCGAGTACGTCCTCCGTGGATTTCCCGATAGCAAGGAGGCATCGCTACTGCGGGGAGGTCCGCTCCCCAAGTACAACGATCATATCCCGGTTCACGTACGGGATCAGTTTGGGACTATGATGCCCATCGAAATGACGGATCCTAAGAGACTTGGAGAAATTCTTCCCCAACTGGGAATATATTCGGGATCTTGGTTTACACCCACTCAACGACAATGGCAAAGGGATGGTAAAAAACCTATCGATTTTCAAAACGCCCCCCCCGAGCTGTTTGAAAAATACGGGCGTGACGACCTCGTCCGTGTCCATTATATGGGCCAGTATGTCCCTCTGGACAGCGAGCTATTGAAACAACATGTTGCTCACCTGCCGCCAGCTCAACGCATGGGAATCTTCACTGAGGAACATTTCCTGGTTGCAACGATCGGTAAGCATGGCGGGAGATTCGGTGCTCAGCGGCCCGCGAATGCGTACTCGCAAGACGGCAACCCGTTACCCGAGAGCGCCTATAATGCAATAACGAGCTTTCATCTCGGCGTCGATGACATCAGGCCTACACATGTCGAATACGACGCAGCTCCACGGGCACCTCTTCCGGCTGGATACGACAATCAAGTTGCGCTCGACCATGGCGGGTACAATCCCGCACATGCTCCATACAATCCCGCACATGCTCCATACGATCCCGCAAATGTTCCATACGATCCCGCGCATTCCGGGGCCGGCGTTAAACCAGAGCATGGGGACGTCGATATGACGCATATTCCGCAACACATGACGAGCGAGTTTCGAGTAGTGCCAACCCCACATCGCGGGCAAGATGAACGCGGTCGCGGTCGTTCAGACAGCGTGAATTCGGGACTTTAACAGAATTTAACCGGCCAAGATACTCCAGAACCATATACTGCGGCGTTCACCAGAGATCGTCCGTCGGATCCAGAATTTAACATGGGCGACCCGTTTGCGGGCCGCTCCGTATTCAAAAGGAATTGTCTCATGGCAAGGACGCTCGAATATAGAACCGGCTTCAACGCTCCGCCGAAGTCACCCTACGATGCGCGTGCCGGAGAACGGATGCGCTACCAGATACGTGGTGTTGGCGCCGACGCAACCGCAAGAGGGCAGCGCTTTCGCAACAGCAAAAGTGTCCTTGACAATAGGGACAAGCGAAAGAAAGTCTCAGACCAGCTGAGCCATCTGCCCACGCTGCCGCCGCGGGATCAAAGAAAATATATCTTTGATAAGAATAGCGATCTGTTTGCGCCGGAGCGGTATTATCATGATTTGGAACATCCCGAATACATTGTTCACGAAAAGCGCAGCCTGAAGGGGCGAACGCGGGTCTTTTACGCGATGTCCGTGCCGACCGAGGCGGAGAAGGCGGCAGGGGTGCAGCCCCGTCCATATGTCGCCAAGATCATCCAGACCCGTAACTTCGCCAGGATCACCCGTAGCAGTAAGGAAATCGAACGGAGTTTCGATCAAACCGGAAAAGAGATCGAAAAAACGAAAAAACGCAGTAACGGCCGCCATTTCCAAAAATTCAATCGTGTGGGAAATCAATTGGTTCGGACGGAATTCCGGACAAATCGTCTCAGAGACGGCGTTCTCTGGGGCCAACACAGGGAAGAGCTGGGCTCCGTTGACATGCACGGGAAGCGCCGGTTTGAAATCACGCGTGGCAGTGGCAGGCGTGGCGAAACTTACGAGTTCGACGAAAAAACCGGCCTCATGAAGCAAACCGGCCATGTGGGCTGGACCTCTTCAATTGCGGAAGTAAAATCCGAGGACGGTCGGCTTAAAACGACGAGCATCAAAAGGCTTGGTCGGGCAGACAGGACATCGCAGTCCCATCTGGACCCAAAAACCGGAGAGATAACCAGCGAAGAAACGCTTGCCAAGCGGGGTTTGACAGGCAGTTTGACAGTCACCCTGGACGACAATGACGGCAGTGTTAAAGCTATTCGCCAAAGGGGTAAACTTGGACGTTTGACTAAAATCACTTATCTGCCGGAAACAAAAAATGGCGTAATCCAGAAAAGGGTAGAAAAAAAGAGGTGGTTGTGGCTGGACAGCACCAAAACCGTTGATCTCACGAAAGCTGAAAAGCTTCTTCAGGAGGCGCGGAGAACCGCAATGAGAGATAACCCACGCCGCCCAGGCCCTTCAGCTTGGAACCCCGTGCCTGGCATTCCCGGAACATCTGGCGCCGGAACTCAACCCTTTCCCAACCCTCCGTTGCCCCACCAGCCGGCAAATGGGTGGACAGCCAATGGGAAGGGACCGAGTGGAATTCTCCCTGGCCCACCTCTTCCTGGCCAACCTATAAATTTCAGCATGCCTAGTCCTTACGGCTCGACCTCGCCCGCCTCGCAAACGGGGGCGGTGCCCGGCCAGCCGGCAAATGGGTTGCCAGCCAATGGGAGCGGGCCGACCGGAATTCTCCCTGGCCCACCTCTCCCTGGCCCCCAGGTAAATCCAAATTTCGGCACGAATAATCCTTTCAACGCGATCCCGGTCCCCTCGCAAACGGGCGCGGCGTTCGGATCCATCCCAAGACCGCTGCCGTCCGGGAATTTGCGCCAGGGCTCTGGATTACCTGCTCCCGTCCCGTCCCCATCCGCTCCCAGGCCATGGAACGGGAATAGCACCAGCGGATATTCGTCATCGGGATCTCCTCCGAAACCTACGATGCCAAACGTGAACAAGCCCGACTGGCAGAAAAATACGGGGCTTCCCCGACAAGGCATCGAAACGGGCCTTGACTTTGGTGGCGAGGGGCCGGCCAAGAGAAGCGGCACTGCCGCTGTTCCTCGGATTCCAACGGAGGCGCAGCAATACCTCGGAATGCACTCGGCGCCGGCCTCCAGTTCCCAGCGCGACGGGCGACCAGCGCCGGGCGCTACCCCACCCCGCAGGACATATGCAGACTTGGTCGCACGCGTGAAGGCTCTTTCCGGAGCAAATGGCGGCGAAGAACGTTCGTCATCGGGACCTTCCCGGAGTTCTGGGCCTGCAATAACGGAGCCGGAAACCATGGAGCAAATACTCGCTGTCGCGACGGCTTCTAGAAAAGCCCCCTCAAACCCACGTGATTTCGCAGACCGGCAGGCCAGATCAAGATCCGATGGCGGGGGTCGTCCGTGAACGTCGATGGAGCGGAAGGGGGGTCGCGGCATTTGGTCATTGTGCTCGGTGCCGCTGACGACGGTTCCGAGCTTGATGAGTCTTTACCTGTTCGATCCGCGAACATTCTCGAACGCGCGCAAATTGGCACGCGTTATTCTGTTAAGGTCAAAGGTATATCAGCCTGTCCGCTATTCCATCCGGATATATTTGCTTCGGCTTGGCTCTTACCTTCTCTTGTCGAACAAAGTGTGGCTTCAGACGAGGAACCGCATGCCGACGAAGACGCTCAGAGAATTTCCGATAAGCCCCCACCGGCGACCTGCCGCGACAACTTCCTCGCCGGCAAAACTGAAAATCCGCGGATTGGACGCACGGGAAAAGCGGGGGCCGCTCCAGCGGATCGAGAACTGGTCCCAAGCGGCAACACCCTAAAAGATGCGGCCAAGTCCGTGGGCATTTCTGACCAGACTTATTGTCTGTGGAAGACGGCCGGGGCTTAGTCAGCTGTCGAAGCGACGATATCTCAAATTTCGGCAGACGCCGAATTCATTCCCGCTCGAAGAAGAATACGGGCGCCTGGGAGCGCTTCTTTCCAAAAAGCTGCGCACGGAGAGCGCCGAGCTTCGCAAACGGCTCGGCATAGGTCAGAGCAATTCCAGCAAAGCGGGAGCCGGTTTTGCATCCGGATCGCTTAAACGAAGACATGGAGCATTGGAGGCGAGGCGACTCCATTTTCGCCGGAAATGATAGTGCAAATCCTGTTCAATCCGGATCATATTCTGCTGCCTTGAAGTAGGTCGCGCATTCCGGCGGCGTGAAGCGGTGCACCAAATCAGCGACCTCATCCCACAGGGCATCGGCCGTTCGTTCTGCCCGCCCTCTCAGCATAGCTTTCAACTTGGAGCATGCGTTTTCTTGCTTTGCCGTGATGGCTCTCCATGTGGGGTTCCTGTTGAGGCCTGAGACAGGCTGACAAGCCAGATCTGTTGTGTTCCGACTTTCGTGAGACGCCCTTTTTAGTCAATGCCAACCTCGAACCGAGCCGCCGCCGGCCGGGCCGAAAGGCCAGCAGCAGATGCTTTCAACAAACACAATCGAAGGTCATCGTCCAATGCCCGTGCCATCATCCACCTCTTCGCTGTGGATGTTGAATCAGCCGCGCATCGCATCGTCACATCACGATTGATTCATTGATCGCCGGATTGCTCTCGCCCGTGAATGCTCAGGATACCTTTGGATATTCGCTTTCCTCAAGCGGCAAGTTGGCTGGGGACACGCGAATCTGGCGGAGATTACAGCTGAAACGCTTGAAAAATTGAATTCTTCGGGGCGCCCCACAATGTTGGGAGCTTGATCGACGCAATTGCTCAGAAAGGCGCGGCCTTGGAAACGGAACTAGAATCAACAGTATTGGATCTTGCTCGCGATCTTTCGCGGGAAGAATTGCGCCAATTGACGGACGACCAAAGAACTCAACGTAGGTTGCAGCGAAATAAACAAGCAGCATTTAACTCACGGCAAAGACAAAAAGAGAATGCTCAAAATCTTAACCAGCGAAATGAGGAGCTCAAGCTTGAAAATCAAGCCCTTAGGCATGAGGTTGCAGGCCTCAGAAAATTTATTGAAAAGCACCTACTTGAGGGAGCATTGTTAGAACAAGAGCTTCCAAGCCCCCCCCCGGGCCGTGCCATTGGACAAGTGAAGGAGCCCAGCTTGGTTCAAGCGTCCCTTCAACGGGATCTGGAACCTGGAACCGAAGGGCTGACGAACTCGGCAGAGCCGGGAGGCACTGTTTCATTGGCCCCCGTTTCCTTTGGCCATCTATCGCAGCAGCTCTCTAACCTCGAAAATTTCGGTATCGATGGCTTCCCCGGGCCTTCCAACGGCGACCTTCATTTCAGCCCTGACCTTGGGCTTGAAGTGCCAAACCCTGGCGTGGCGCCACACTCAATGGGCCCGTTCAGTATGCCGGGTGCTGATCCATTCGGTTTGACTAACCTCGATTCACAGGTTTCCTTCCGCGATCTTGACATAGATTCCACATCTCAACTGTTGACCGACGATTTCGTCCGTCCTCCAGCGGGAGACGATTTTGCGTACGCTTTCAACCTTGGTGACGCGCTTCCGCCTGACGTTGCTGATCCAACTGCCACAGCGCACCATCTTACCGGCAACATTGGCGGCAATTTATTTCCTGCGGCTCACCCCCAGCCCGGGTTCGATGCTAAAGTGTTTAGTCATGCTTCCCTGCAGGAAATATACGCTGGATTTCCGTCGGAGAAGGCTGGATCATCTGGCCCCTCGTTGGACGCGGCCCACCAGATCACCCCGGAATCGCAGGAGCATTCTGCCAGTTACCCAGGCCTCGCAGCCAGCCCGGAATTGCTAAGGAATTCGCCGTTACGTCTATTGGGGAGCCGGGCCTTGCCGGTCGCGACAGATACCCAAGGCCCCGGTACCACCAGGAAACGTGGTGATCACGAACACGGTGATGGACCATTCCCCAAACGCCAGCGGCTCCATACCATTGTCGATTTGACCTCTCCAACTGAGCCGGTCACAGCATCCTCCGGCATGGTGCCAGAACCCGCCAGCCTCGGTATCCCACAAATTGGGATTGACGGTCCCGCGACGCGTAGCCCACGGAAGGAGCTGTATCCCCCGCGGCCGGTAGACCGCACGCCGGATCAAAACTCGATCTGAAATGCTAGAGTTTCCGGCAAAAGCTGAGTCGCCTTTAATGTTCTATGCCTTTGTTTTTACGCAGTTCCTGGGCGCAAAACCGGTCCCGCTTTTGCTGAAATTGCTCTAGCAGGCTGTTGAAGAAGTCTCAGGCTTGGGCTTTTAGAACAGCTTCGTCGCCGTTTTGGTATGCGAAGGCAATCTCAATCGAGCCATCGTCGAGCAATTCGGCATGCCCGTCGCCCGATATCTCGTCCATTTCGTCAAATCCGTACCATGTGAATGAGATCGTGGACTGGCTGTAACCGAGATCGAGCCTGGCTTGCATTGCTCCGAAGGCGATTTCGCCCCGGCCACTCGCCCCGATGGAGATTGCGGCGGGCTGGACCAGATCGAGATAATCACGATCCCATAGATCGGCCTCGACGATCCGCCAGCGGCCAATCAGGCGGCAGCGAGAGGCCGCGCTCATGATGGCACCGCCATCAGTTTGGGCAACCAAGTTCCTTCAGGCCGATGCCGAATTTCTGGGGCCTGCGGCCCTCGTCCAGCTTGAACCTGGCGATCAGCTGCTTGGCGAGCGAACCGTGCACGCCCTCGCCGATCTGCACGTATTTCCCATGAAGTTCCATGCCGTGGGTGAAGTTCGGGCCGGGCCCGCCATTCTTCTCGATGCCCATGTCGCCGGTCGCCACGCCCTGACCGAGCCGTCCTCGGTATAGAGCACTTCGGTTGCCGCAAAGCCCAGATAGATCTCGACCCCGAGGCCTTCCGCCTTTTCGGCCAGCCAGCGACAGACATTGCCGAGCGAGATGATGTAATTGCCGTGATTGTTCATCAGCGACGGCATCATGAAATTGGGAAGCCGGATCGACCGGGCGGGACCTAAGAAGAGGAAATGATCGTCGGTGACCTCGGTCCTGAACGGGTGCCCTCCTCCTCGCGCCAGCCCGGTAAGAGCGCGTCGAGGCCGACCGGATGGACCACCGCGCCGGAGAGAATATGCGTGCCGACTTCCGAACCCTTTTCCAGCACCCCCACTGAAAGCTCCGGATTGACCTGCTTCAGCCGGACCGCCGCCGAAAGACCCGCTGGATCCGCACCGACGATAACAACGTCGAATTCCATCGCCTCGCGCTCCGGCAATTCATGGGTGGCAAGTTCCTGTTCGCTCAATGCGGGTTCCTCACGCAATCTGAACAGTGCTGCTCGAACTCGACAAGCGCACCGTGAAAGTCCTTGGGATGCGCGAAGATAACTGGCTTACCCTGGGCACCGATCTTCGATCCGCCGTCACCCAGCACCCTTGCACCGATCCCGTTCATGGCGCCCAATGCCGTAACGATATTGGACACTTCAAAGCATAGAGGATGGATTCCGCCGGACGGGTTTTTCTCCAAAAAAGCACCGATCGGAGAGTCCTCCCTCAAGGGATGCAACAGTTCGATTTTCGTGTTCGCAAGCATGACGAAAACAACAGTAACCCCGCGGTCGGGAAGATCTTGACGTTCTGAGAACTCGCCCCAAAAGCCGGTACTGATCGACAGCCTGAGCAAGATTTGGCACAGCGATGGCTATGCGGTTAAGCCACGTCATCAACGGTTCGCTCATGCGTTCCTTCGTTTGCCTTCGAGAATATCGATGATCGAGTTTGCGGCATCAAGCACATTGGTGCCGGGGCCGAAGACGGCGGCGACGCCGTGGTCCATCAAGTAGTCGTAATCCTGTCGCGGCACGACGCCGCCGACCACGACGATGACGTTTTCGGCACCTTTTGCCTTCAGCGCTTCGACAAGCTGGGGTGCAAGGGTCCTGTGACCGGCCGCGAGCGACGACATGCCGACCACCTGGACGTTTTGCCTGACCGCGAGGTCGGCCGCCTCCTCCGGCGTCTGGAACAGGGGGCCGGCGAGAACCTCGAAGCCGATATCGCCGAAGGCCGACGCGATCACCTTGGCGCCGCGGTCATGTCCGTCTTGGCCGAGCTTGGCGACCATGATCTTCGGCCTGCTGCCAAGCGTTTGGGCGTAGCTGCCAAGCCGCGAGACGATCGTCTTGTATTCCGGGTCGTCCTCATAGGCGGGTCCATAGATATCGCTGACCACTTCCGGCACGGCGGAATGATCGCCGAAGGCCTGCCGCATCGCATCGGAGATTTCCCCGACGGTGGCGCGGGCGCGGGCCGCCTCGATCGCTACTTGCAGCAGGTTTCCCTCGCCGGTTTCCGCAGCTTCCTCCAGGACGGCGAGTGCCGCCGCTACCCGCTTCGGATCCCGCTGCCGGCGAACCTCCTCCAGCCGCTTGATCTGGCCTTTGCGAACCGCGGAGTTGTCGATCGCCAGGATGTCGATCTCGTCCTCGTTTTCCAGCCTGTATTTGTTGACGCCGACGATGATTTCCTCGCCGCGGTCGACGGCGGCCTGGCGGCGGGTGGCAGCTTCCTCGATCAGCCGTTTCGGCAGGCCGTCGGCGACCGCCTTGGTCATGCCGCCCATCGCCTCGACTTCCTCGATCAGGGCCCAGGCCTTTTCGGCGAGCTCATTGGTCAGGCTCTCGACATAATAGGAGCCGGCCAGCGGATCGACGACCTTAGTGACGCCGGTCTCGTGGCTGAGGATCAGCTGGGTATTGCGGGCGATGCGGGCGGAAAAGTCTGTCGGCAGCGCCATTGCCTCGTCGAGCGCGTTTGTGTGCAGCGACTGGGTGCCGCCGAGCACCGCTGACAGGGCCTCATAGGCCGTGCGAATGACGTTGTTGTAGGGGTCCTGTTCCTGCAGCGACACGCCCGACGTCTGGCAGTGGGTGCGCAGCATCAGCGACGAAGACTTCTGCGGCTTGAACTCCTCCATGATCCGCGACCAGAGCAGGCGGGCGGCACGCAGCTTGGCCGCCTCCATGAAGAAGTTCATGCCGATCGCGAAGAAGAAGGACAGCCGGCCGGCGAACTCGTCGACGCTGAGGCCCTTGGCAAGTGCTGCCCGGACATATTCGCGGCCGTCTGCCAGCGTGAAGGCGAGTTCCTGGACCAGCGTCGCGCCCGCTTCCTGCATATGGTAGCCGGATATCGAAATCGAATTGAACTTCGGCATTTCCTTTGCCGTATATTCGATGATGTCGGCGACGATCCGCATCGAGGGCTCGGGCGGATAGATATAGGTGTTGCGGACCATGAACTCCTTCAAAATGTCGTTCTGGATGGTCCCGGACAGTTCGGCCCGCGAACAGCCCTGTTCCTCGCCGGCGACGATGAAGGAGGCGAGGATCGGGATGACCGCGCCATTCATGGTCATCGACACGGACATGTCCTTCAGCGGGATGCTGTCGAACAGGATCTTCATGTCCTCGACGCTGTCAATCGCAACGCCCGCTTTGCCGACATCGCCCTCGACGCGCGGATGGTCGCTGTCGTAACCGCGATGGGTGGCGAGGTCGAAAGCGACCGACAGGCCCTTCTGACCGCCGGCGAGATTGCGGCGATAGAAGGCGTTCGAGGCTTCGGCGGTCGAGAAGCCGGCATATTGGCGGATCGTCCAGGGCCGGCCGGCATACATGGTGGCGCGCGGCCCGCGCACGAAGGGCTTCATACCGGGCAGAGAATCCAGATGATCGATGCCCTGCAGGTCTTCGGCGGTATAAAGCGGCTTGACATTGATGCCTTCGGGCGTGTGCCAGACCAGCGTTTCCGGCGAAGCCTTCAGCTCCTTCTCGGCAAGCGCCTCCCAATCCTTTACGGTTTTGTCCGACATCACACTCTTCCAAAAGATACTGAAATTGACTTAAGTGCTACCTAGTAGTACATTGATAAAAAAGGGAGATCGCCAATGTCTGTCAAAGCGTCCGTTTCCATCTCCAATCAACAAGATAGTTTCGCCCGCAAACTTGTCGAGGATGGCCGGTATGCAAGCCTGAGCGCTGTCGTTCAGCGCGGCCTGGAGCTTGTGCGCGAAGAGACCGAATTGAAGGATGCCGAGCTTGCGGCACTGAAGATACTGCTGGATCGCCGCGCCGAAGGCAAGTTTGTGACAATGGAGGAGAGCCATAGACGCGTTGAAGCGATGATCGCGGCGAAGAGAAAAGCCTATGGCCTATAAGGTCATTCGCTCGGAAGAGGCCGACCACGATCTTGAGCTGATTTTTGACCACCTTGTCGAATCCTACCTGGCCTTCGGCGATCCTTTGCGGGATGCGTTCGACAGGGCAATCAAGCGTATTGCAGCGGTCGAGACCGACATGGAAGCCTTGTCGCTTGCGCCTTATCAAGGAACGCTGCGTGGCGAACTCAGACCGAGCTTGCGCCACGTTACGAAAAACCAGGCAGTCTTCTATTTTGAAATTGATGAGGCCGATCTCAGCATCCGCATCCTCGCAGTCTTTTACGGCCGCCAAGACCACCAACGCCATATGCTGACGCGCTTGGGAATGTCTTAAGCGTCGGTCAGCCATTTGTATCACTCGAACTCCATGATCAGCTCATCCACCGCCAGGCTCTGCCCTTGGCTGGCGGAGACGCGTTTGACGATGCCCTGTCTCTCCGCCTTCAGCACGTTCTCCATCTTCATCGCCTCGACGGTCGCGAGCGTCTGGCCGGCGTCGCCGGCTTTCACCGAGACGGAGGTGATGACGCCGGGCATGGGGCAGAGCAGCATCTTCGAGGTGTCGGGCGGCAGTTTTTTCGGCATCAGGCGGGTAAGTTCGGCGACGCGGGGCGAACGCACGCGGGCGGTGACGTCCATGCCGCACCAGCGCAGCCGGATGGCGGAGCCGACGAGGTTGATCTTGACCCCCATCACTTCGCCGCTGACATGGAACCGCCCAGGCGGGAAATCGGAACCGCTCATACCGTAGCCTGTCATGCCTTATGATCGGGTTCGCTTTCCTCTTTGGCTCAGACCCGGAAATTGACCGCGGTCGTAAGTTGAGGGGCGATAATCGTGGCATTGCTGTAAGCCAGCAACCGGATTGGGGAATATGCTGTTGAATCAATATGCTCTCCTGGTCGTGCACGCACTCCCATGTGCCAACACTTGACGATGGTCACTGCAAGTCCGGCTGTTGATTCAACTTGTATTTCTCGCAAGGGGATGCCGCTGGCCTCGAAGATATTCCGCTTGGTTATCTCCAGAAAACTCGTTCGTTGAGAGATCCGCCTCATGTTTCTTTCCATATTCGACGTATTCAAGATCGGTATCGGCCCTTCGAGTTCCCATACGATGGGACCCATGTCGGCGGCCAACCGGTTTCTCGGCCTCATTCTTTCCAATGAATGGCCGAGGCCGACCGGTGCGCATGTGGCGGCGCTGAAGGTCAGCCTGCACGGCTCGCTTGCTTTCACCGGTATCGGCCATGGTACGGGAAGGGCAGTGATTCTTGGCCTCGTCGGCGAGGAACCGGCCAAGGTCGATCCGGACCGGATGGACGAGATCATCTCAGGGGTGGAGCGGACCGGCCGTGTTACGCCGCCCGGGCATCCGCCCTATGAGTTCCAGCCGAAGAACGACCTGATCTTCGACAAGAAGCAGTCTCTACCGGGCCACGCGAACGGCATGAGTTTTTCGGCTTTCGACCGCGACGGGCGGCTGCTCCTGATGCGTATCTATTCTTCTATCGGCGGCGGTTTCGTCGTGACGGATACGGAACTGGAGGCAATGCGTACGTCCAGGAAGGCATCTTCCGATTCACGCGTGCCTTACCCCTTCTCGTCGGCCAAGCGGATGCTCGACATGGCTCGCGGCTCTGGTCTGACGATCGCCCAGATGAAGCGGGCCAACGAAGAGACGAAGATTGGCACGGCGGAGCTGGATGCCGGTCTGGACGGCATCTGGGAGGCGATGACGAACTGTATCGACCGGGGTCTCAAGGTCGACGGCATCTTGCCGGGCGGGCTCAAGGTGAAACGCCGGGCGAGAGCGATCCACGACAAGTTAAACGAGGAGTGGCGTAGTAACCGCCTCAATCCGCTGCTCGCCAATGACTGGCTCTCCGTCTACGCCATGGCGGTGAACGAGGAAAATGCCGGCGGCGGGCGTATGGTGACGGCGCCGACGAACGGGGCAGCCGGCGTCCTTCCCGCGACGGTGCGCTACCACCTGCATTTCCACGAGGATGCGACGCAGGAGGATATCCGCAATTTCCTGCTGACCGCCGCGGCCGTGGGCGGCATCATCAAGCACAATGCTTCCATTTCGGGTGCAGAAGTGGGCTGTCAGGGCGAGGTTGGTTCAGCGGCTGCAATGGCGGCGGCCGGGCTTGCCGCGGTCATGGGCGGTTCGCCGGAGCAGATCGAGAATGCGGCCAAAATCGCCCTGGAGCATCACCTCGGCATGACCTGCGATCCGATCGCAGGCCTCGTGCAGGTTCCTTGCATCGAGCGCAATGCATTTGGCGCCGTCAAGGCGGTGACGGCTGCCTCGCTGGCGATCAAGGGCGATGGCACACATCTGGTACCACCCGATGCCCACAGGTCCAGGTCGCGAGAGATAAACTCGTTGCCATACGCTGTTTGTTTTTGGATAGCCGGTGTTGCTGCAGATGCATTCCAATGTCTGCACCACGGGGTCGGTTCCGGCTGGGGGCGAAATGACACTCTAGAGCACATCCTGTTCAATCCGGGTCATATCCAGCAGCCCTGAAGTAGTTTGCGCATTCTGCCGGTGTGAAGCGGGGGATCAAGGCGCCGACGGCATCCCATAGAGCAT
>NZ_JALBGV010000084.1 GCF_023006505.1 Neorhizobium sp. SHOUNA12A | reverse complement strand
CGGCTGGACAAGCACGCCCATGCCGGCCCGCGCCGCCGCCGTCAGCCCGCTCAAGCTGCCGCAGGTGCAGACGATCCGCCAGGCCATCTTTTCCCGGTCGAGCGCCTCCTGGGCGACGCGCCTTGTAATGCTCGGCGGCGGAAACGCGATCAGCGGCAACGCATCGCCACGCGACAGGACATGGTCCGGATCGCGTGCCAGCCAGACCAGCGGTTCGCGATAAAGCAGCCGCCCATGCGTCTCGCCGATATGCCGCTTGGCGAGCACCAGATCGAGATCGCCAATGTCCTGCATCTGGTAGAGCACCGCGGAAAGCGCCACGGTCAGTTCCAGATCGACCAGCGGATAAAGCCGGATGAAATCTTCGAGGATCGACGTCAGCCGGCTCGCCACCACGTCTTCCGAAACTCCGAGCCGCAACCGCCCGCGCAACCGGCTTTCGCCGAACAGCGAGGCGACCTTGCCGTTCATATCCAGCATGCCGCGCGCATAGCCGAGCAGCGCCTCGCCTTCCGCCGTCAGCTTTACCTGATGGGTATCGCGAAACACCAACTGACGGCCGAGCGATTTTTCCAGCCGTTGGATATGCTGGGTGACGGTCGACTGGCCGACGCCCAGCCGGGCCGCCGCTTCCGTGAAACTGCCGGTCTGCTGCAGCATGACGAAACTATTCAGGTGATGAAGGTTCAGCATGGCTATCCGTTACCGTGATAACTGTTAGTGTTTGAATTCTGCTTCATGATAAGTGAAGGGTAAATCCTCAAATCCGAGGAACCTCGCCCATGAGCCGTTTTCTGCCGGACCGCTTCACGGTCCTTCTCGTCTGCACCGTCATCCTCGCCTCGGTCCTGCCGATCCATGGCATTTATGCCGACTGGTTCAACGTCGCGACCGACATCGCCATTGGCCTGTTGTTCTTCCTGCATGGTGCGCGCCTGTCGCGCGACGTAGTGGTGGCCGGCATCCTGCACTGGCGCCTGCACCTGACGATCCTGCTGACGACATTCGCGATCTTCCCCATTCTTGGGCTGATGATCGGATTTATTCCGGAAGATATCCTGGCGGCACCGCTTTATGCCGGCATCCTCTTCCTTTGCGTGCTCCCTTCGACCGTACAGTCCTCGATCGCGTTTACCTCCATGGCCGGCGGCAACGTGCCGGCGGCGATCTGCGCCGCTTCCGGCTCCAACATCTTCGGCATGTTCCTGACGCCGCTTCTCGCCGGCATCCTGCTGTCGACCACCGGTGACTCCGGTTTCTCCTGGGATGCGCTCGAAAGCATCCTGCTGCAGCTTCTCGCCCCCTTCGTCGTCGGCCAAATCCTGCAGCCCTGGATCGGCAACTGGATCCGCTCGAAGAAGAAGATGCTCGCCCCCGTCGACCGCGGCTCGATCCTGATGGTCGTTTACCTCGCCTTCTCGGAAGCGGTCATGGAAGGCCTGTGGCGCACCTTCTCCGCGCTCGATATCGGCGTCGTCATCCTCGTCGACATGGCGCTGCTGGCAGTCGTCATCTGCATCACCATGTTCGGCAGCCGCGCGCTCGGCTTCAACAAGGAGGACGAGATCACCATCACCTTCTGCGGTTCGAAAAAGTCGCTCGCAAGCGGCGTGCCGATGGCCAATGCCATCTTCTCCGGCCAGTCCTCCTCGATCGGCGCCATCGTCCTGCCGCTGATGCTCTTCCACCAGATCCAGCTGATGGCCTGCGCCGTTATCGCCCAGAAATATGCGAACCGCCTGAAGGCGAAGAAGGATATGGTCGTGGCACCGGCTGCGGCTTGAGGGGCCGCGTTACTCACCTTTTACGACGAGAGATAGTAAAACTCAGGCGCTTTCCAAAGCGCTTGGGTTTTACTATATTGAGCCATGCCGACCGTTTTACGCTTTGCTGGCCTGCGCGTCGTGATCTATCCCAACGATCACCGTCCCGCGCATGTTCACGTAAAGGGCGGTGGAGAAGCGGTCTTCATCCTGAATTGTCCCGGCGGACCACTGGAGTTGCGGGAAAGCTACGGTTTCAAGCTCACGGAACTCCGCCGCATCGAGGAAGCCCTCGCAGAAGAAATAGCCGCTCTTTGTGCGGCATGGAGTGCCCATCATGGCGATTTCTGAACAGGAACTGGGAGCAGCCGAAGAACGTATGCAGGCTCAGCGGGAGGCGGGTTATGCTGTGTCGGCCCGTTATGATCGACGCTCGTCCCGCGTCGTGATCGGACTGAACACTGATGTCCAGGTGGCTATTCCGACGGAAAAGATCGAAGGCCTTTCCGAAGCCTCCCCGGATGAACTCTCCGGGATTGAGATCAGCCCCACGGGCCTTGGCCTTCATTGGCCGAAACTTGACGTCGACGTCTATGTCCCCGGCCTCCTCCAGGGCATTTTTGGATCGAAACGCTGGATGGCCGCTCAATTGGGTGCAGCCGGAGGTAAGGTCCGCTCAGCGGCGAAAGCGGCAACGGCCCGGGAAAATGGTCGCAAGGGTGGCCGTCCGCGAAAGACCGCAGCAAGTTAATCCCCCAAAAACGAAAAACGGCCCTTCCCCCAAGAGGAAGGGCCGCATTGGGCTTGCTCGACTATATCGACCGGGTGCCCGGCAGCGAGTTAGTTGACCTGCTGCGGGGTGACCTGAGCCTCGATCGTCTTCGGAGCGACTGCGTCTGCGGCAATCGCGATCCGACGGGGCTTCATGGCTTCCGGAATGTTCCGGAGGAGATCGATATGGAGCAGGCCGTTCTTCAGCGAAGCGGACTGCACTTCGACATGATCGGCGAGCTGGAAGCGGCGCTCGAAGGCGCGCTTGGCGATGCCGCGATAGAGGTATTCGCTCTGTTCGGCAGCAGTTTCGTCTTCGCTCTTTTCACCCTTCACGGTCAGCACGTTCGCATGGGCTTCGAGGCTCAGTTCCTTTTCATCGAAACCGGCAACGGCCATGGTGATGCGATAGGTGTTATCGCCGGTCCGCTCGATATTGTAGGGCGGATAGCTGGGGGTCTGGTCTGCCGGCCCGCGATTGTCGAGCAAGTTGAAAAGACGGTCGAAACCGACGGTGGAACGATAAAGGGGCGAAAAATCGACGTGACGCATGGAGTCCTCCTTGGGAAGCGACGTTGCGGTTTTCATCTGGGTTTGCGCATCCCTTCATTGGCGATGCGGTCCCGTTCGGCGGACCCGTTTGGCGCCCGCAGAGTTCAGATGGGGATTGATTTCCGCGGCTTCAAGAGCCCGGTTCGCGGCGCAGTTTTGCGCGTGAACCTGACATGAACAGCCCGTTTCGAGCCGGTTCATGATCGTTTTGATAGAAAAGATAGTGGAAGGCAGACTGTCTCTCTCGACCGAAGCTCCATTCGTCCCTTCGCTTCGGTCATCAATTGCCGGAATCGCTTAGGGTATCCCTAGACCCGCGATTCCGGCTTCTTTTTTCCTGCTGAAAAACTGCTTCAGTCCTCGGCCCGCGACTCCAGCGATGCGCCCGGCAGATAAAGCAGGATCGGCCTGATTTCGTAGACCGCCGTCGGATTGGCCCGGCGCAGATCCCGTGCCGCCGCAATGGCTCCCTCGATCGTTGGAAAGTCCACCACGTAGAGGCCGAGCAATTGTTCCTTGGTCTCGGCAAACGGACCGTCGATGACCATACCCTCGCCCTTGCCCCGCAATGTCACGGCCTGCTCCGTCGGGCCGAGCCGCGCGGCCGGCCCCAGGGATTTCTGCGCAACCAGACGGTCGTTGACCTCCAGCAGCTCGGTCATCAGCGCCTGGTCCTCCTCCTCGGTCCAGGATTGGACCACCCCCTCCTGGTGATAGGCAAGAATTGCGTAATACATGGCTTGTCTCCTCCCCGATCTGGCCGGCATTGCGCGCAGAGCTCCATGGCCTTGACTACACATATTTGATCGCCACCGCGCAAGTCATCCGTCCAATCAGTGATTGCGGCAACCTCTCAGGTTACGGTTGCCCCTCATCCGGCTGCCGCCACCTTCTCCCCGTTCTGACGGGGAGAAGAGGATATGCCGCACCCTCCTCGTCCCTCATAGGTCCTTGGGAAACACTACCTTCTTGCGAAAAGAGGGAGCGACGAACCGGCCACTTGCGTCCTTCTCTCCGTCAGAACGGGGAGAAGGTCCCGGCAGGGGGATGAGGGGCAACCCTGCACGCACCCCAACCCACATCACATCCTCCAAACAACAATCTCCTTGACGTCCCGCCGCCGCTGGCTGACGCTGGCCGGCATGAGCGAAGCGGCAGATTCCATCGGCGACATTCTCCACCCGACCCCGGGCAACCCGGCGCCGGCCAATTATTCGGCCGGCTATTTCACCGGCCATCGCGGCACAAGGTTGCGCTACGGTCTGTTTCGCTCCGAGATATCACCGGCGATCGGCACTATCGTGCTCGTGCAGGGCCGCAACGAGTCCATCGAAAAATACTTCGAAACGATCCGTGACCTCAACGCGATGGGCCTCTGGGTCGCGACCTTCGACCTGCGCGGCCAGGGCGGATCGCAACGGCTGACGAAAAATCCGCGCAAGGGCCATGTCCGCCGCTTTTCCGATTACGAGCGGGATCTCGAGATCTTCCTCGAACATATCGTGCTGCCCGATGCCCGCCTGCCCTTCTTCCTTGTTGCCCATTCGACCGGTGCCCTGATCGCGCTCTCGGCCGCCCCGCGGCTTTCGAACCGCATCAACCGGATGGCGGTTGCAGCCCCCTATATCGCGCTCTCAGGTCAGGGTGTTCCGGAAGGCTTCATCCGCACGCTTGCCGGGATTGCGAGCTGGACCGGTTTCGGCCGCGTCTCGATGGGCACCGATCGCAGCAACCGCGCTTTCGAAGGCAACCCGCTGACCTCGGACCGCAAGCGTTTCGCCCGCAATATGGAGATCGGCGCCGCCCATCCGGAGCTGGCGATCGGCCCGCCGACGGCCCGCTGGCTGCACGAGACGTTCAAGGCCGCTCGCCGCGTATCTTCTCAATCGCATCTGACCAGGATCACCATTCCGACCCTGATCCTCGCTCCCGTTCTCGACGCCATCGTCCCCTATGCGGCGCAGGAGGAACTGTCGCGCAATTTCCGCGCCGGCCAGCTCATCACCATCAACGGCGGGCGCCACGAAGTGTTTCACGACAAGGATATCTATCGCGCCCAGGCGCTCGCGGCGATCGAGGCCTTCATGCCCGGCCAGGATGGCAGCTTCGGGCTTTCCGAAACCGCTGCTTGATCCGCGGGTCTGTCTGCCAACCTATCTGCCGGAAAGCAGCTTCATCGCTTCCGCATGCACAGCCTTGCTGCCTGCTGCAAGAATATTGCCGCCATTTTCCGGGCGTCCGCCGTCCCAGGTGGTGATGATGCCGCCCGCCTGCTCGATGATCGGGATCAGCGCACCGACGTCATAAGGCTTCAGGTTGTTCTCGACCACGATATCCACATGGCCGGAGGCGAGCAGCACATAGGCGTAGCAATCGCAGCCGTAACGGAACAGCTGCACCTTTTCCTCGACCGAACGGTATCTCGCCAGATCGTCGCCGGAAAAGATATGCGGCGAGGTGGTGAACAGGGTGGCATCGGCAAGGCTGCCGCAGTCGCGCACCGAAATCTGGCGCTCGCCATCCGGGCCTGAATACCAGGCGCGGGTGCCGTCGGCGAAATAACGCTCGCCGATAAAAGGCTGGTCCATCAGGCCCATGACGGCGCGGCCGTTCGACTGGAAGCCGATCAGTGTCCCCCAGACCGGCAAGCCGGAGATGAAGGTTCGCGTGCCGTCGATCGGATCGATCACCCAGACATGTTCGCGGTCGAGGCCGACATTGCCATGCTCTTCGCCGAGAATGCCGTGCTCGGGAAACTTCTCACTGATCATCGCCCGGATCGCCGTCTCGGCGGCGCGGTCGCCTTCGGTCACCGGGTCGAACCCGCCCAGCAACTTGTTGACCACCGAAAGGCCGGTTCGGAAGCGTGGCAGGGTCTCGGCCTTGGCGGCGGCGGCAAGCGCATCGAAGAAGTCGCGATCGGGAAGCATGGGGAAATCCGCTGAGGAAGAGGTGATCTCTTCTAGGATACTCGCCTGAAACTGAAAACCGGATTCGCGTGATCCTGGGCAGAAAATCAAAAAACAATCGACCGGCGCCGAAAAACTCACCAAACCGCCCAAAAATGGCGCATATTTAATCAGTCAAAAAAGATGCTTGACATTTGTGCAGCGCACTCATAGCTTCAATGCACAGTCTTTGACTGTAAATACCCTCCTTGGGTGTTTCCTCCCTAGACTTAGCCGCGCCCACAAGCGCGGTTTTTTTTGCCCGCAATCGAGCTGGCGAGCCAGTCACCCCGGCAGGCGGCAGACCAAACCTGTTGTGGAAAACTTTTGAGGGCGTTATTCGGCTGCGAGCGCGCTGTCGCCGCCTGCGAAGTCGACGACGAAGTCCGCCATCTGCCGCATGAAGGTCGAAAGCGCGGCTGCTATCACCGGGAATTCCGGCCGCCTGGCAAGCGTCATCTCGTCCACGTAGAGCGCGCGGTTGATCTCGATCTGCAGCGCGTGCAGGCCGCGCACCGGCCGTCCGTAATGTTCGGTAATGAAGCCGCCGGCATAAGGTTTGTTGCGCACAGCCGAAAAACCCATGCCGTCGAGGAATTGCATCGCCGCCCGGGAGAGTTCGGCAGACGCACTGGTGCCGTAGCGGTCGCCGATGATGAAGTCGGGCCGCACATCCGAACCGGAGAGCCGGATATTGCCCGGCATCGAATGGCAGTCGATCAGGATGGCAAGCCCGAAGCGGGCATGGGTGCGGGCGATCAGTTTGCGAAGGCAGGCGTGGTAAGGCTTGTAGATCGTTTCGATGCGGGACATCGCCTCGTCGACCGGCAACCGGCGGCGGTAGATTTCCATGTTTTCGGCGACGATTCGCGGAATCGTGCCCAGCCCGCCTGCGACCCGCATAGAGCCGATATTGACGAAAGGCGGTAAAGGCCCGTCGAACATCCGCGGATCGAGCTCGTAGGGCTCCCGGTTGACGTCGAGATAGGCGCGCGGGAAATGGGCAAGAAGCAGCGGCGCACCAAGCTCCGGTGCGTCGGCGAAAAGCTCGTCGACATAATGGTCTGCGGAGCGGCGAATGGCGAGCGAATCAAGGCCGCTCTCGGCGAGAAATTCAGGCGGGTAGAAGCTGCCGCTATGAGGCGAATTGAAGACGAAGGGGATAGTCTGCGTGGCGGGCTCCCTCACTTCGAAATGTCCAAAATCACCTACGTTGCAATCCATCCTGCCTTTACCATGTCACGAACTTGTTCAGGAACTCATGTTGCCAGTTGCCCGAGGCGAAGTCCATACTATCTATACCCTACCAAATCCTCTTACACCCTCATTAAACGGATGTTTACCGCGCGTAGGCAGTGTAAGAGATACCGACAACTCTAAAAATTTGCATTGGATAACGGTCCTGGAGATGATTCAGAAAATCCTTCTCGCCGAAGACGATAACGACATGCGTCGTTTCCTGGTGAAGGCGCTTGAAAAGGCGGGCTACAAGGTCGCGTCCTTCGACAACGGCGCGAGCGCTTACGATCGCCTGCGCGAAGAACCCTTCTCGCTGCTCCTGACCGACATCGTCATGCCGGAAATGGACGGGATCGAACTCGCCCGCCGGGCGACGGAACTCGATCCTGACCTGAAGGTGATGTTCATCACCGGTTTTGCCGCCGTCGCGCTGAACTCCGATTCCAAGGCCCCGAAGGATGCCAAGGTGCTGTCGAAGCCCTTCCACCTGCGCGATCTGGTGGACGAAGTGAACAAGCTTCTGGCGGCCTGAAACCGGAAATCCGGCCGCAAAAGCCCTGATCTGCAAGGCCTTCAAAAAACCTTCGCATTTCCTGGCAAAAACCTGTTGACGGCCCGACCAGTCTATGGTCTATGCGCCGCCACGGATGGGCGTGTAGCTCAGCGGGAGAGCACTACGTTGACATCGTAGGGGTCACAGGTTCAATCCCTGTCACGCCCACCATCCAGTTCAAAACGTTGAGAAATCCGCTTCGGCGGATTTCTTCGTTTCTGACCCCTCCCTTAACGAATTCGTTCCAAAACGGCACATCTTCGCCCCAAACTCTTCACCAGCCTTGCTGGCGATTTGGTCATTTGCGCTTGTTATGGTGTTACAAAATCAAGGGGAGTATTGCATGGCGCAGTTCAAGAATTTGGAGCATCTCGTCCAGACCGGCGCGCCGGCCTTCGACAAGGACTGGATGCCCGGACAGAAAGTGCCGAATGCCGGAATCTACCGGTGCCGGACCTGCGGCGACGAGATCGTCGTCCACAAGGCCGCCGCCATCCCGCAGATCCATCACGAGCATACCGTCCTTGGCCCGGTAGTCTGGAAGCTGCTCGTGTTCGCCCAGAAACATCCGTCGCGCCCCTGACCTCCGCATCTGCGCAGAGCAGTCTCGCCGCATCGAGACCGGTCTCTTTTTTTCGCTCGAGCGTACCGAATCGGCCTCAACCCGCCTCGTAGCACGACATGGAATATGCCAAATGCGACCCACCGCGTCACTGATGCGGATTTTCCCCAATTTGCCCCGCCCGACCTTCGGCGGGGCTTTTTTGTTTCAGCGGCCCGATTCCTTGCGCTTCAC
Source organism: Neorhizobium sp. SHOUNA12A (assembly GCF_023006505.1). GTDB lineage: Bacteria > Pseudomonadota > Alphaproteobacteria > Rhizobiales > Rhizobiaceae > Neorhizobium. The sequence goes on along the minus strand of NZ_JALBGV010000084.1, from coordinate 15,187 downwards.
CCGCGGGACGCCAGGAGATTCAGAGAATCGCATTGCCGGCCGCAAAGGCGAGCACGACGAAAATCAGGAAAACGACAAGGAAGATGAAGAACAAGATTTTCGCGATCCCTGCCGTCGCGGCGGAAATGCCGGAAAAGCCGAGGAAGCCGGAAATCAGCGAGATGACGAGGAAGATGAGAGCCCATTTCAGCATGGAATTGTTCCTTCACGTTGATGGTCCGATAACGCGAAGAAATGTTCCAGGGTTCCATAAACGTGCCACTCGTAAGCCTCGACTGCGAAGCGGCGTATCTCCAATATGTCCCTGCCCGCTGCGCGATATCCGCGAAACGTGAATTGGATTGCGACACATGATATTGAGCACCGAATACGACCGGATGCTGTCTCTTGCCAGTAAAGCCGCCGTCGCGGCTGGGAATGCAGTGATCGAACAGTGGGAAGCATCCCGCAGCCAGGTCCGCTTCAAGGGACCAAGCGATCTGGTGACCGGCGCCGACCTGCTCTCGGACGAGATTATCCAGGCGGCGATCAAGGCCGAGTTTCCCCTCCACCGCATCCTCTCGGAAGAAGACGCCGACAGCCACCGCTTCGATTACTCAGGTCCCTTATGGATTATCGACCCGATCGACGGAACCGCGAATTACGCAAGGGGACATCCCTATTTCGGCATTTCGGTCGCTTTCGCCATGGATGGTGACGTTCTGGCGGGTTGCGTCCATGCGCCTGCTTTGGGCGAAACATTCACCGCGGCGAAGGGCCAGGGCGCCTTTCTGAACGGCCGCCCGATCCGGGCGTCCTCGCCGGATAGCCTGGCGCGTTCGATCGTCAGCACCGGTTTCCCGCATGAAAAAAGCGATCCCGGTCCGCTGCTGGAACGGGTGCGGATAATTCTGTCGATGTGCCAGGACATCCGGCGCGGCGCGGCGCCGGTTCTGGATATCGCCTATGTCGCAGCCGGACGGCTGGATGCCCACACGGAAACGCTGTTCCCGTGGGACGTCGCCGCCGCGGGGCTTATCGCGACGGAGGCTGGTGCAACCCGCAGCCACCTTGCAGGCGTTTCTGAAAACATTCCGCCTGATCTATCCGGAAACGCGGTCCTGTTCTCCTCGCCTGCCATTCACGACGAGATCGCGGCACACCTTCGGCGATGAAGGCCCCGTAGAATCCTGAAAGTAACAGATCCTTTTTCAGGCGGCCTGTAGTTGTGGCACGCCGGCTTACCGGAAGAGGTGGGCGGCTCCCGCCACACCGATCGTCACCCGATCCCCGGCGGCAAGCGTCTCGCGGCTCGGAATGTCGAGCCGGAAGGAGAAGCCTTGCGGGTCGCTGCCAAGCCTGATTCGTACGTCCGAGGTCGGACCGCAGAAATTGATGTCGGTGATCGTCCCCGATGCGCCACTGCTGCCGTCCGGGCTGCTGTCCTGCATGACGGTAACCTGTTCGGGCCGCAGCATGATCTCGCCTTTGCCGCGATAGGCGACGTCGTCGACCGGCAGCACGCCCAGCGGGCTTTTTGCCTGTCCGCCGGCGATGTCGGCCGGCAGCACGATCGCCTCGCCGAGAAACGCCGCTGTCGCCGCATCGACCGGCCGCGAATAGACCTCGCGCGGGCTCCCCACCTGTGCGAACCGGCCGGCACGCATCACCGCCACCTGGTCGGCAAAGGCGAGCGCCTCACCCTGGTCGTGGGTGACCAGAAGCGTGGTGATGCCGGCCGCGGTCAGCACATCGGTCACCGCTTTGCGGGTCGCCGCCCTCAAACCCGTATCCAGGGCCGAGAAGGGCTCGTCGAGCAGCATCAGCCGCGGCTTGCGGGCCAAGGCCCTCGCAAGCGCCACGCGCTGCTGCTGGCCGCCTGAGAGCTGGTCCGGCTTGCGGGAGAGCATGGCCCGGTCGAGCCCGACCATGTCCATCAACTCCGCGATGCGGGCATTCTTGACCGTGGCCTCCGCCTCCAGCCCGAAACCGATATTCTGGCGGATCGTCAGATGCGGAAACAGGCAGCCGTCCTGCGCCACGATGCCGATGCCGCGCTTGTGCGCCGGCACCTGGGACGAGCCGTCGGCAAGCGTCAGCCCATCGAACACAATGCGGCCCTCATCCGGAGCGTCGAAGCCGGCAACCAGGCGCAGCAGCGTAGTCTTGCCGCAGCCGGACGGGCCGACAATCGCCGTGCGGCTGCCGGCTGTCACCGACAGGTCGACGCCGTCGAGGGCGGCCACGGAGCCGTACTGTTTGCGCAGGGAGGTCAGGGTAAGCAGCGTCATCGCCCGGCGATCTTTTTCGATTGGTGATGGAGAAGAAAGGTGAGCGGCAGCGAAAAGGCCACCATCAGCACCGCATAAGGCGCAGCGCCGGCATAGTCGATCTCGCCGGTCAGGGCCCAGAAGGCCATGGCGAGCGTGCGGGTGCCGTTCGGCGCCAGCATCTGGGTGGCGGTGAGCTCGTTCATGATGCCAAGCGAGGAGAGCGCGACGCCGGCCGCTGCCCCCGGTGCCGCAAGCCGGATCGTCGTCGCCAGCAGCGCGTTGCCCGGCGAACGCCCCAAGCTTGCCGCAGCCTGTTCGATCTCGACCGGCACCTGCGCAATACTGGCGCGCAAGCTCACCAGCGCGCGCGGCAAAAACATCACCACATAGGCAAGCACGATGGTGGCAACGCTCTGGTAGAGCGGCAGCATGGCCCGCACGGTGATCGTCACCAGCGCCAGCGCCACGACGACGCCCGGCATCGAGCTCGCGAGATAATAGCAGCCTTCGAGGAACCGGCTGGCACGGGTCGGCCGGCGCACGGAAAGCCAGGCAATCGGCACGGCGGCGGCGGTCGTGGCGATCCCGCCGATCAGGCAGATGACCAGCGTCTGCCACAGTGTCAGCCCAACCTCGTCGATCCGCCACACACCTGCACCGCCGGCAATCAGCCAGCGACCAAGGGTCAGCACCGGGATGCCGAGCGCAAACGCGGCAGTGACCGCAGGCACGAGCAAGGCTGCGTATTTCCACTTGCCGAGCCTTGCGACCTTCGGCCGCCGAGCGACGCCCGACCCGAGCCGCGCATACCGGCTGCGGCCGCGCAACGAGGCTTCGAGGCCGAGCAGCACGAAACAGCAGAGCACCAGCACCAGCGCCAGCATGTAGGCGGCAACGCCGTTATAGGTGGACTGGAACTGGTCGATGATCGCGGTCGTGAACGTGTCGAAGCGGATCATCGCAAACAACCCGTATTCGGCCAGCAGATGCAGGCCGACCAGCAGCGCCCCGCCGCAAAGGGCAAGCCGGAGCTGCGGCAGCACAACACGCCGGAAGACGGCGAAGGGCGCCAGCCCCAGCGACGCCGCCTGGTCTTCGAGTGCCGGGTCGAGGAGCCGGAAGGCGGCCGAAAGCGGAAGATAGAGAAACGGAAAATAGGCAACGACCGAGATCGCCACGCCGGCGGGAAGCCCGTTGAAACCGGGCCACTGCCCGATCCAGGCATAGGAATGCACGAAGGCGGGCACGGCAAGCGGCGTGACGCAGAGCCAGGACCAGAAACGCGCGCCCGGCAGGTCGCTGCGTTCCGTCAGCCAGGCGAGCGAAACGCCAAGCACGGCGCAGATCGGAATGGTGAAGACGACGAGCAGGACGGTATTGGCCAGCAGCTCGCCGACCCGCGAGCGGAAGATCAGCTGCGAGGCCATCTCCCAGCCGGTCACCGCCGCCGCCCACAACACGAAGCCGAGCGGCAGGAGCGCCAGCAAAGCCACCACGACCGCGATCGTCAGCGTCCAGAACGATGCCGCCGGCAGGCGGTGTCGCGGCGCGATGGAGATCCGGGTATCTGTGATGGAAGTCATTGACGGTCCGAAAATACGAGACATCGCAGGTACGCCCTGCGATGTCTCCATGCAACTGTTATCGACCGCTTTTAGAGCAGGCCGGCGGCGGTCATCATGTCGGTGACCTTTGCGTTGTTGAGGGTCGAGGGCTCGACCTTCGGGGCCTGCAGATCCGCGATCGGGGTCAGCATCTTGTTGGAAGCCTCGCCCTTGCCAACGGCATATTCAAAGGAGGTGCCATCGCGCAGGACCTTCTGGCCGCCCTTGCCGGTAACCCACTTCAGGAAGGCCTGGGCCTGTTCCTTGTGTTTCGAGGAGGCGAGGACGCCGCCGCCCGAGATCGACACGAAAGCGCCCGGATCCTGGTTCTTGAAATAATGCATGCCGACGTTCTTGGTGTTTTCGCCGGTCTTCGCCACGTCGCCGAAATAGTAGTAGTGATAGATCAGCGCGCCTTCGAACTGGCCGGCATTGACTGCCTTCATCGCCGTCGAATTGCCGCGGATCGGGGTCGCATTTTCCTTCATGCCCTTCAGCCAGGCAGCGGTCGCTTCCTCGCCCTTGAGCTGCAGCAGCGCACCGACGATCGCCTGGAAGTCGGCGCCCGACGGAGAAGCCGTCCAACGGCCCTTCCATTCCGGCTTGGCGAGGTCGAGCATCGACTTCGGCAGCTTGTCTTCGGTCAGCTTGGTCTTGTCATAGGCAAACACCGTCGAGCGGGCAGCGATGCCGACCCAGTTGCCGTTGGCCGGATGGAAGCCCGGAAGAACCTGGTCGAGCGTCGCCTTGTCGATCGGCGCGAACAGGCCCTTGCCGTCCACCAGCGCCATGGCCGGCGAGTTTTCGGTGAGGAACACGTCGGCCGGCGAATTGGCGCCTTCCTGCACGATCTGGTTGGCTATTTCGAGGTCGCCGCCCTGGCGGATGGTAACCACGATGCCGGTCTCTTCCGTGAAGGCCTGCGCCCATTCCTTGGTCAGCCCCTCGTGCTGGGCATTATAGATGGTCAGGCTATCCTTGACCTGCGCCGAAGCGGGCGAGGAAAGAGCGAGAACAGAAACAGCCAGGGCAACGCCCGCAGCCAAGGTGAACGAAGTTTTCAAGATCGCCTCCGCAAGAGAGTCAGGAATTTGACGAGGCCGTCATAACCAAAGCAGAGATTTGTGGTCAAGTTTATTTCGAGAGCCTGTATAACAAAAGCGTGATTTACGTTTGAAATACAAACAGATACAGGGCCGGAGCGAATTGATCGCGGCACCAGCCTCGGAACGCAGTTGCACCTGAGCGGAAATACCGCCGCCGGCATGGTCGCAATGTTGCGGCGCGCATGCAAGCTGGTGACTTGCCGCATGCACGGCAATGCCGATTTCCGCGTAGGCGCACGAATCAGCTATGGCTCATTCGAACACATCGGGAACGGGCATGGCTGTCGCTTATCTGGAAAAGCTGAATGACGCGCAGCGGCGCGCGGTGGAGCACGGCTCGGACGTCCCCAAAGGCGGCCCCGCCGGGCCGCTTCTGGTCATCGCCGGCGCCGGTTCTGGCAAGACCAACACGCTCGCCCATCGTGTCGCGCACCTGATCGTCTCGGGCGCCGATCCGCGCCGCATCCTGCTGATGACCTTTTCGCGCCGCGCGGCATCGGAAATGGGCCGCCGCGTCGAGCGCATCTGCGCGCAAGTGTTAGGCGCCAATGCCGGCATCATGACCGACGCGCTCTCCTGGGCCGGCACCTTCCACGGCATCGGCGCTCGGCTGCTGCGCCTCTACGCCGAACAGATCGGCCTCGACCACGATTTCACCATCCACGACCGGGAAGATTCCGCCGACCTGATGAACCTGGTCCGCCACGAACTCGGCTTCTCGAAGACCGAGAACCGGTTTCCGACCAAAGGCACCTGCCTGCAGATCTATTCGCGCGCTGTGAATTCGGAAACGCCTCTGGACGAGGTGCTGAAACTCTATTTCCCCTGGTGCTCGGCCTGGGAAAAGCAGCTGCGCGAACTGTTTGCCTCCTATGTCGAGGCCAAGCAGGCCCAGAACGTGCTGGATTACGACGACCTCCTGCTCTACTGGGCGCAGATGATGAGCGAGCCGGCGATTGCGCAGGATGTCGGCGGCCGTTTCGACCATGTCCTCGTCGACGAATACCAGGACACCAACCGGCTGCAATCGTCGATCCTGATGGCGATGAAACCCGGCGGCATAGGCCTCACCGTCGTCGGCGACGATGCGCAGTCGATCTATTCCTTCCGCGCCGCCACGATCCGCAACATCCTCGATTTCCCGAACACGTTCGATCCGCCGGCCAATATCGTCACGCTCGACCGCAATTACCGCTCGACCAATACGATTCTGGCCGCCGCCAACGGCGTCATCGATCTCGCCCGCGAGCGCTTTACCAAGAACCTCTGGACCGAGCGCCAGTCTGAGGAGCGCCCCCGCCTCGTCGCCGTCAAGGACGAGGCCGAACAGGCCAATTACATCGTCGAAAAGATTCTCGAAAACCGCGAAACCGGCATGACGCTGAAAAGCCAGGCCGTGCTGTTCCGCTCGTCGCATCACTCCGGCCCGCTCGAAGTCGAGCTCACCCGTCGCAACATCCCCTTCGTGAAGTTCGGTGGCCTGAAATTCCTCGACAGCGCCCATGTCAAGGACATGCTGGCGGCGCTGCGCTTCGCCCAGAACCCGCGCGACCGGGTCGCCGGTTTCCGGCTGATGCAGCTCATCCCCGGCATCGGCCCGCAGACGGCCGGAAAGATCCTCGATGCGATCACCGCCGATCCCGAGCCGCTCTCAGCCCTCCAGGAAATCCCCGCCCCGCCGCGCTCCGGCGCCGACTGGCCGGCCTTCGTCGACATGCTCGCCGCCGTCCGCAAAGGCCAGGGCTGGCCGTCCGAAATCGGCCTCGCCCGTCTCTGGTACGAACCGCATCTCGCCCGCATCCACGAGGATGCCGAGACCCGCAAGGCTGACCTGCTGCAGCTCGAACAGATCGCGTCGAGCTATACCTCCCGTGAACGGTTCCTCACCGAACTGACGCTCGATCCGCCGGATGCGACCAGCGCCGAATCCGGCACGCCTTTGCTCGACGAGGATTATCTGATCCTCTCGACCATCCATTCCTCGAAGGGCCAGGAATGGCGCTCGGTCTTTCTTCTGAACTGCGTCGACGGCTGCATCCCCTCCGACCTCGGCGTCGGTTCGACCGCCGAGGTCGAGGAGGAACGCCGCCTCCTCTACGTCGCGATGACGCGGGCCAAGGACCACCTGCATCTGATGACGCCGCAGCGTTTCTTCGTGCACGGCCAGGCGTCGCAGGGCGACCGCCATGTCTATGCCGCCCGCACCCGCTTCATCCCGGCGACACTTCTGCAATTCTTCGAAACCGCCGCCTGGCCGGTCGTCGCCCAGATGACCGACGCCGAACGCCAGGCCCGCCACCAGGTCCGCATCGACGTCACCGCCCGCATGCGCGGCATGTGGCGGTAACAAAACTGTCCTAAGACTCGCCAGCAATCTGCCCCGGAACCGGACGAATTCTTATGGAAAAAATCGCAGTCTTCGACGGGCATAACGATGCGGTCCAGTTCATGCTGGACTATAAGCCTGGGGGCCGGGACTTCCTCATCCGGTCCGAGGCCGGCCATCTCGATCTTCCCCGCGCGATCGAAGGGCACCTGGTCGGCGGATTGTTTGCGCTGCATGCCTATCCGGAGCGCAAGCCGGAAAACGATTTGACGGTCACCGACGATGGTTATGAGGTTCGTTATGCCGACGCCCTGGAAGAGGGTTATGCCCGCCGACTGATCGACGCCCAACTTGCCGCCATCAATCTATTGATCCGCCGCTCAAGTGGCCGGATGCGCCTCGCGACCGACGTCGGCAGCGTCGAGACCGCCCGGGCGGAATCCGCCTTCGCGGTCGTTCTTCATATGGAAGGCGCAGAGGCGATCGGTCCCGATCTCGACCATCTCCATATCCTCCATACGGCGGGTCTCCGCTCCCTCGGCCTGGTCTGGAGCCGCCCCAACATATTCGGCTACGGCGTGCCCTTCGCTTATCCGAGGTCTCCCGACACCGGCCCGGGCCTGACGGATATTGGAAGGGAACTGGTGAGAGCCTGTAATGCCCTCGGCATCATGATCGACCTTGCGCATCTGAACGAACGGGGTTTCTGGGATGTGGCGGCCTTGAGCACCGCTCCCCTCGTCGCCACGCATGCCTGTGCCCATGCACTCTGCCCCTCCACCCGCAATCTCACCGATCGGCAGCTTGACGCCATCCGCGATACAGACGGGGTCATCGGCTTCAACCTCGCCGTCTACGATATCCGTGCCGATGCACATCTGGACGAAAACACCCCTCTCGACACCGTCGTCTCCCACATCGGATATCTGATCGACCGCGTTGGCGTGGACCGCGTGGCGCTGGGGTCGGACTTCGACGGCACAGTCGTGCCACGCGAGATCGGGGATGCAAGCGGCCTGCCGCATCTCTTCGCTGCCATGCGCAAAGCCGGTTTCGACGAGCCGACCTTGAGAAAATTCGCCTTCGACAACTGGCTCCGCGTCTTCCGCCTCACCTGGAAGAACGGCTGAACAGCCGTATCCCGCCAAACCTGTCCCCCCACCTGTCGCATTGACTCCAGCCGACCCGGATGGGAAACAACCGGCATCGTTCAGACGGGAGGGGATGAATGGCCGGCCGCAAAATCGTTCTGGTGCAGGGTGCCTGGGGTTCGAGCGCGAGCTGGACGCCGGTTGCCGATATTCTGCGGGGCATGGGCCACCAGGTCTTCGTGCCGAGCCTCACCGGGCTCGGCGAACGCACTCACCTCTTCTCGGGCGCCATCAATCTCGACACCCATATCGGCGATGTCTGCGGCCTCGTCGAAGCGGAAGGCCTGGAGGAGTTCGACCTCGTCGGCCATTCCTATGGGGGCATGGTGATCACAGGGGTCGCCGATCGTTTCGCGGCCCGCATCCGCACGCTGACCTATCTCGACGCCTTCCTGCCGGAAAACGGCCAGTCGGCGCTCGATCTGCTCGGCCCGGAAGTGGCGATGGCCAACCTCGCCATGGCCGGCGAACTCGGCGGCGTGGCGGTGCCGCCTCCTGCCCGTCACGCGACCCGCGTGCCGGAACATCTGCGCCACTACATGACCAGCCGCTCACCGCAGCCGTTCGCGACGATGATCCAGAAGATCAAACTGTCGGGTGACCATCAGAAGATCACGAAAAGGCTTTACGTCTCGGCCAATATCGACCAGTCGAAGATCTTTTCCGGCATCTACGCCAAACTTCGCGCCGATCCGTCCTGGGCATCCATGGAAGTGCCGAGCGGCCACATGCTGCAACTCGAAATGCCGGAACAGGTCGCCCGCATCATCCACGATTTCATCGGCTGACTTTTCGCCGGTCAGTCCGACGAGATGACGGCGGCGACGGAAACAACCGCCGCCGCACGCAGTATCACTTTGCGATCGGCTTGATCGACAACAGGATGTCGACCAGTTCCTTCTGATGCTTTTCCTCGTCGCCTTTGGTTCCCCAATAGGTGACGACAAGACCCTCGGTCGGCGATGTCTGGATCAGTGCAAGCCCGACGCTCACCGGGCCGTTCTCGTCCTTGCCGTCCCAGTCGAGCGTGGTCATCTGCATGCCGTTGAACTCCTCGACCGGAGTTTCCTTCATCGTCTTGGGATCGACGGTGACGCCAGCCTCCTTCAGGAAATCGATGGCGTCGGAAACCGTCTTGTCCATCGACTTCAGTTCCGCGACATCGGCGGAGAGATAGACGGCGCTGTCCTTGGACGTGGCATCGACGCCGGTCTCGGTTTCCTTCGGGTTCCAGCTATCGGGGATATTGATGCTGGCGATCGGAGCGTCGCTCGGGAATTTAAGTGTTTTCGCCTGGGCCAGCGCGGGAGCGGCCAGGACGAGCATGCCAATGAGAAGAGCTTTTTTCATCTGGGAATCCTAGAAAGATGGGAACCGCAGATGCTTTAACCGGCGGCAAAAACCATTTAGCACGCAGCCCTTTAAGAATGGGTGGAGCAAACGCTCAAAAGCCGGCGATCCGGCCAAACTCGCGTTAGGGTTTGCCACCTCCCCTTCCGCCATCGCTGGCAGGCACCTGCTGATCCATGCCAAACCGCAAGATCGGTCGAGCGCGTCATATTTGAAAGGGCGTAGATGCTGTCGCCACGGAGGAAGACTATGAAGGCGCCACTTGAAAACTACCATGCCCGAATGCAGCGGGTGCTGGACCATATCGACCAGCACCTGGACGATGATCTGGGCCTGGACGTGTTGAGCGGCGTCGCGGCGTTCTCGAAATACCATTTCCACCGGCAGTTCGCGTCCACCTTCGGGGTGTCCGTGCATCGCTATGTCCAGCTTGCGCGTTTGAAGCACGCTTCGCACCGGCTGGCTTCGAAGGACGCTCCAAGCGTCACGGACGTAGCGATGGATGCCGGTTACGATGCACCCGACGCCTTTGCCCGCGCCTTTCGGCAAAGGCTTGGCCAATCGCCTTCATCATTCCGGAAGTCGCCCGACTGGGCACCGTGGCTTGCGGCCTTCGGGCCTTTGAACAATGCGAGGAGCAAGCTCATGCAGATTACCTATACCAACGACGACGTGACTATCCGCGATGTCCCCCCGACGCCGGTGGCGATCATGGAGCATCGGGGCGACCGGGCAACACTCGGCGATACCATCGAGCGCTTCATTGCCTGGCGCAAGGCGGCCGGCTTATCGCCTGAGACGAGCCCGACCTTCAACGTCTTCCGTTCTGAGAGAACGCCTGCGATCCCGGCCGATTATAGCATGGACCTGTGTGTCGGGACTGACCTGCCGATTGCGTCCGATGACGCACAGATGAAACCAGGCGTAATTCCGGGCGGGCGCTGTGCGGTCCTGCGCGTCTTCCACGATACCCACAATTTAGAACCCGCCGCGCTCTTTCTTTATCGGGATTGGCTTCCAGCCAGTGGAGAGGACGCACGCGACTTCCCCATCTATTGCCAGCGGCACTTCTCCCTCTTCCCGGGCGCGCAGGTCCATGATGTCGTCGTGGAACTGTTCCTGCCGTTGAAATAGTAGCGGTGAACGGCGGCCTGTCCTTCTGATCGTCAGAAGCGGACTGGCCGCCGTTCACCCCATCTCATTCGGCACAAGAGTTCCCGGCCTAGTTCTGGCCCGGCCCGCCGCCACGCCGTTCCAGAAGCTCGATCTGGATCTGCTGCATTTCCGCCAGACGCTCCCATTGATGCGCCATCTGGTGGTCGATCTTTTCATGGAGCTGACGGATTTCGAGTTCGGCGCGCAGGTTGATCATGTAGTCGTTCTCCGAACGCATCCGGTCCTTTTCCTCCTGCCGCCGCTGGCTCATCATGATGACCGGTGCCTGCAGCGCCGCAAGACATGAGAGCACCAGGTTGAGCAGGATGAACGGATAGGGATCGAACGGGACTGCGAACAGGCCGACGACGTTCACCGCCATCCAAACGCAGAGCACCCCGAGGAAGCTCAGGATGAACGTCCAGGAACCGCCGAAGGACGCGACCTTGTCAGCCACCCGCTCGCCGAAGGTGGGGTTGCGCTCGAGCAGGTTGACGGCGCTCGTCTGCACCGTCGAGGCGCCCTTTTCAAAACTGTCGAGCACGCGCTTGTCGAGGTCGGAAAGCTCGCCGCGTTCCTCGTCGAGCAGCTTTTCCACATAACGGCGGCGATAACGGCCGAGATCCTCGTCGCAGATATAGCTGTCGGCGGTGCAGCTTGGAACTTCCTCTGCCACCATCGCGACGAGGTTCGGCCGCAGATACCCGGCCCTGTGCAGTCTCGATAACGGAAAGGTGCGACCGCAGACGACGCATTGCCCGGTATTGGTCGACGTCATATGCCTGCCCATGTCATGCCTCTACGCTGGTCTTTTCTGCATGCACCTGAAGCGGCGACAGATGGAAGAGCCGCGGCGAGAATTTCTTCCGGAACTCTTCCGAACGGCCGATATAGATGAGCGTCACGCCTTCGAGACGGCTGAGCACGCCCAACAGCCGCTCCTGGGTTTCCGGTTCCAGGCCTTCCAGCACGTCGTCCATGATCAGCCAGTCCGGCTTGCGCAGCACCGCGTTGGCGATCGACAGCGACGCCTCCTCGTCCTTGTCGAGCAGCCGGTCCCAGCGCTCCACCTCGTCCAGCCGGTGCACGAGGCGGTCGAGCCCGACCCTCTCCAGGGCCTCGGCCAGCGCCTTGTCGTCGATGTTGCTCAGCCCGGCCGGATAGGTCATCACTTCGCGCAACGTTGCCGTCGGCAGGTATCCGTCCTGCGGCATCAGGATCATGCTGCCCACCGGCGGCAGGCCGATTTCGCCGCGCCCCCAGGGCCAGATGCCGGCCAGCGCCTGGAAGAACAGATGCCGGTCGGCGCCCGGATCGCCGTTGATCATCACCCGCTCGCCCGGCTTGATGGCGCAATCGCCCTCCACCACGCGCACCCCGTGTCCGGCCGCGCCCTGCTCGGGCGCGCCGTAGACCGTGACGCCGCAAACGCTGATACCCTCCCCCCGGGACGTCTGGTGATAGGCGATCACCCCGCCCTCCCCAGCCGGCGTATCCATGGTCAGCAGTGCGTGGCGAAAGGAGGAGACGCGGTTCAGCGTCGCCCGCCAGTCGGCGATGACGCTGAAATTGACAACGTACCAGCGAAGCGCCTGGTTGACCTGGTTGAAGGCCCCGACCGCCATCATCAGCCCGCCGAAGGAAAGTTCGCCGGAAAAATACATCGGCGACGCGATGATGATCGGCGCCACCAGCGCCAGCCAGCCGAACCCGGCCGAGACCCAGGTGAGGTTGGCGAGTGCCCAGGCGAGCTTGCGGAGCATGCCCAGCACGCCCTCGATCGCGAAATCCACCCGGACGCGCTCGCTTGCCTCGCCGCGTGCGAGCGTGATCGGCTTCAGGTTCTCGTTCGCCCGCACCAGGGCCGCGCGCAGGTCCGCTTCGCGCGCATAACGCTCGGCGTTGAGCCGCGGCAAAAGGTTGCCGACGACGTTGCTGAGCACAGACCCCAACAGCGCATAAAGGATCGTCGTCCACACCATGTAACCGGGGATCGAAATGGTGCGGCTGCCGAAATGGAAGGCGAAATCCGACGAGATCGCCCAGAGCACGCCGATGAAGCTTGCGAGCAGGATCGTCGAGTTGACGAGCCCGATCGCCAGCGCCGTGGTGTTTTCCGCCAGGATGCGCGTGTCCTCGTGCAGCCGCTGGTCGGGATTGCTGGCGATCGCGCCTGCGCCGCCGAGCTTGAGCGCCCGGCCGGGCTTCAGCCAGACATCGGCGAGATCGCGCGCCAACCCCTCGCGCATCCGCATCGCGGTGATCTGGTTCAGCCACTGCTGGACGACGTTCAAGAGCGTCAGCGAGAAGGCGATAATGCCAAACACGACGAGCTGGTTCAGAAATTCCGGCATGTCGCGCCGTTCCAGCGCGTCGTAGAACGGCCCGTTCCACTCGTTCAGCCGGTATGTCGCATAGGTCGTCGCAAAGATGACGATGAGCAATGCCGAGATCAGCACCAGGACCCGATTGCGCACCGGCGCATTCCAGAATGCCTTGCCCATCATGCGGAGCTGGCCCCCCAGGGAAAGCTCGAAATTCTGCAGTGCCGTTTCCGGGGGCTGCGTCATCGTGTCCGAACTCCTTGCGACTGATCAACTCTCAACGGCGCCGCACCCTTACCACGGCAGGACGGCCTCTACAGATATGGGGAGCGAAAGTCGCCCGCGCGACCGCTGGACGCTGTTTCCAATCGCCCCACTGATGGTTTTAAACGAGAAATCCTCAGATTTCCTTGAAGAGAATACCCTAATCGAAAAGATATTTCACCGGGATCGGCAAACCAGGTCCCGCAGACGCTGACGCGGCACCGCTTTAACCCGCCTTCCGGAAGGCCCGGCTGGAAACTGAAACGGAGTTCAGGCACGGGTCCTTGGCGTTGGCGTAGACATAGCCGTCGGCTTTGTGGATGGGGCCGAAATCCAGGCCGTTTTCGGCGCTTCGCCGGCAGAACGCCTCGACATCTTCGACGTCGAAGACAAGCTTGACAATCGCCTGGCCGCTCCTTAGCCCGCGGCCGGCCGGATGCAGCATGATATTGACGCCACCGTCCTGCGCCACCAATTCGACGATCCTGTCGCCCGGCAGCCGCATCGCCCTGAAACCGAAATGCGTCTCGTAGAAAAGCGCTGTCGCCTCGACGTCCTTCGCATAGATCACCAGCCTGCCGAGCGGCACGATATCCTCCAAAGGTTTCCGACCACATCCCCCAGAGTTACCCAACATCCCCATTTCCCGCTACAGCGCTTGTAAATTATTCTCATCCGTGTTAATGACCGACCAGTCAGTCATAACTGAAGATATAGACGATGCCCGAGAAGAAAAGAGAGAAACGCGACCCTCAACAGCGGCGAGCCGATATCCTGGCCGCCGCCTTCGCCTGCTTTTCCGAGCGCGGTTTTGCCGCCACCCGGATGGAGGATGTCGCGGCCCGTGCCGGCATCGCCAAGGGCACCGTCTACCTGCATTTTCCGGACAAGGAGGCGCTGTTTACCGAACTCGTCTCCGGCATCGCCACGCCCATCCTCGGAGAGATCGAGGGGCTGGTAACCAACGAGGCGATCGCGCCGCGTTTCGCGGTGTCGATGTTCTACGCTCTTTTCAAACGCGAGGTGCTGGAGACCGACCGCCGCCATCTGCTGCGGCTGATCCTCGCCGAAGGTCCTATGTTTCCTTCCGTGACCGAATTTTACCACCGCGACATCATCTCCAAGGGTCTTGGCGTGCTGCGCATCCTCCTGAAACGGGCGGCCGCCCGCGGCGACCTGCGCAATCCAGCCATTGCCGACGTGCCGCAGATCGTCATCGCCCCGGCGCTGCTGTCGATCGTGTGGACGACGTTGTTCGAGGCTTACGAGCATCTCGACACCCAAAAACTGTTCGACGCTTTTCTCGAAACCCTGTTCGTGCCGGAAGGAGGAGCGAAGTGAAGCGTATCCTCATCATCGTTTTCCTCGCAGGCGCCGCCATTGCCGCCCTGCCCTTCCTCTTCGCCGATAAGCCGCCACGCCCCTACCAGGGTTGGGTCGAAGCAGATACGCTGTTCATCGGTGCCGAAAGTGCCGGCCGGCTCACCCTGGTAAGCATTGCCGAGGGCGCAACGATCGCAGCAGGCGCGCCGCTCTTCAGGCTAGACTCGTCAAGCGAAGAGGCCGCTGTCGCCGCGGCCCGCGCAGCGCTTGCCCGCTCACAGGCCGAACTGGATCTGGCGCATGCCGCCCAGAAGCGCCCCCAGGAGATCGAC